>NZ_LSUQ01000098.1 GCF_001642725.1 Ferroacidibacillus organovorans | reverse complement strand
GTATGTAAGGGAGCATGCCGCAAAGGAGAACTGGCGGATCGCGATCGGCTATGATGGGCGGTATAACTCTGCGCGTTTTGCAGAGGAGGTTGCGTGCGTCGCGGCGGCAGAAGGCGTGACGGCGATTCTGTACGAGGCACCCCGCCCGACGCCAATGCTCTCATATGCCGTGCGCGCGCACGCTTGCGCAGCGGGCGTCATGATTACGGCGAGTCACAATCCGCCTGCGTATAATGGGTACAAGGTGTATGACGCGACGGGGTGCCAGGTGCTGAGCGAAGCGGCGGCGGAGATTGAGGCGGCCATTCGGGCGGTGGGTGAACTCCTCGCGGTACCTGTACTGACGCGCGCGGCGGCGCTTGAGGCAGGTCGGCTGATCTTGCTTGGCGAGGAGATGGATGAGCGCTATTTGCGTGAAGTGCATGCCCTTGCAAAAGGAAGGCGTCCTCACCCAGAGCATGACCCGGTTATCGTGTACACACCTTTGCACGGGGTTGGCGGGTCGATGGTACCGAGTGCCCTTTTGCAGGCGGGGTTCGCGGCGGTACATGTGGTGGAACAGGAAGCGGTGCTCGACCCTGCGTTTACGCATGTGGACAGCCCCAATCCTGAGGATCGCAGCGCGTATCGCGGTGCGCTAAAACGCGCGCAAGAAGTCGGCGCCGATCTGATCATGGCGACTGACCCGGATACGGATCGCGTCGGTGTCATGGCGCGCGCAAGCGATGGCTCGTATGACTTTTTCTCAGGCAATGAAATCGGTGGCATGCTTCTTGACTCGTATCTTTCCCACGTAGAGAAACAAGGCGCGCTTCCGGCGCGCGGTGTTGTTGTATGTACGCACGTGACGTCCGATTTTGGTGAGGCGATCGCGCGCGCGTATTCCTGTCGCACGGTGCGCACGCTGACCGGATTTAAATACATCGGCGCGTGGATCAACGAGCACGAGCGCGGGGGCGCGCAGAAGGAAACGTTCGTGTTTGGCTATGAAGAGAGTGTCGGCTATCTGGCGCTCCCTTTTGTGCGCGACAAAGACGCCGTACAGGCGTCCGTTTTGATCGCGCAGATGATGGCAGATGCAAAACGCGTCGGGGAGACGCTGCCCGAGAGACGCGCGCGACTGTTTGCGCTGTACGGGTTTTACCGCGACCGTTTGCTCGGCTTTCAGTTTGACGGGATGTCTGGGGCACAGCGTATGCAGACGCTGATGAGCGAACTGCGCGAGCACCCCCTCGCGATCGGGGAAGAAGTGCCGGACGCTACAGAAGACACCCTTCGCGGCACGCGCACACGCGCGAGTGGAGCGGTGGAAACGGTCGAGTTGCCGAAGGCCGATGTGTTGAAGTTCTCCTATCAGGATGGCGCGTGGGTCGCTGTTCGACCTTCTGGAACCGAGCCGAAACTGAAGGTGTATCTCGGTGTATGCAAAAGCTCAGAAGAGACGGCGACAGCACGACTTGACGAACTTGAGAAGGCGGTGCGCGAGCGTCTAAAAGCGTACTTCTAGGCGCTTGCAATGGCTTGATATAGGGAGGGAAGAAGCGCCGTGAGATCCTTACAACCCATCTATAAAGAACGCATCTGGGGCGGGGATTTGCTCAAGCGGATGTTTCATCTCGATACGCCGCACCCTGTCGGTGAAATCTGGCTCGCATCCGATCACCCCGCGGGACAAACCGTGGATGAGCGTGGCAATACCCTCCACGATCTTTTTCCGCAGCGCAGTTGGTTTCCTGTGCTGATCAAAATTTTACACGCGAAAACAGATCTCTCTGTTCAGGTTCATCCAAATGATGAGCAGGCGAGCGCCCTTCTTGACCTTGGGAAAACGGAAGGGTGGCTCATTCTTCACGCGGAGCCGGGTGCTCGGATCTGCCGCGGTCTGACCGTCGACTCGCGTGCGGCGCTCGAAGAGCGAGTCGCACAGGGGCGTCTGCAGGATGCGCTGCGCTATGAGACGGTTGTGGCAGGACAATACATCCCGCTTCCGGCAGGCACGGTGCACGCGCTCGGCGCAGGGATTGTTGCGCTTGAGGTGCAGCAAGCTTCGGATACGACGTTTCGCATCTATGACTATGATCGCGTGGATCCGTCTGGCAAGAAGCGGGAGTTACACCTTGCGCAGGCGCTTGATGTGATCGACTTTGCTTCGACAATGGCTGACAGGGACTTGCGAAGAGATCAGACCTCTGCGCGCTGGGAGGCATTTTTCGGGAATGCCAATGCCGCCACTGCGGGAATTGCACGCGAATGGCTTGATCAAAATCCGTATTTTTCTCTGGAACTTCTCTCCGTGGACGGGGTTAGCCCATTCCACGTTTCGCGCGAACCGGGTGTCGTGTGTGTGACGGCACTTCGCGGAAATGTTCACCCCAAAGGAGCGTCCCCTCGTTCGCTCCCTTATCCGACGTGGGTTCTCGAAGCGGGTGAACCGCTGATCCTCGAAGAGAGCGGTACAGTTGCCCTCGTGCATTTGTCGTGACATGTGCGTGTGTGTGTCGTATGATAGAGAAAATGACACTCAGGAGGAATACACATGGAATTCACGACGTACGAAGTTGCATACCGTTTGGGCGTTTCTGAAGAGACGGTGCGGCGCTGGATCCGCACAGGACTATTGCCGGCGGTTGATCAAGGCGGCAAGTATCTGATCAAGGATGAAGATTTGCAATCCTTTTTGCGCCGCCGCGGAACGCCCGCTGGTCGCGCGATGAACTGGTTGGCGACGGTCAGTTCTGCAGGTGTGCGGGCAGCGGCGCCAGGCATCGCGTTTGCCGCAAACAACATGGTGACGAGTGCCGCGCTCTCCGGACTGCGCTTGTATAAAGTTCTGGCAGGGGATGAGGCAGTCTCCTCCGATGAAATGTCCCATCTTCTCGACGAGATCGACAAGAGCGCGGCGACCCTGCGCGAAAATCTCGTAACCCTTGAGGAACAGCGACAAAAGGTTGAGGGGAGTCTCGCGGAGCTTGACGAGATCAAGCAGCGTCTGCTTCAAAAAAATCGTGAGTCAAGCAATGCTTCGCCAACAGCGTGAAGATAGACGGTACCATGGCGCTCTCGCGCCACCGTCTGCGGGAAAAATAATCGGCTGCGCCGTTATTTCGAGATAGAACACCCGTAAGGGAGTCGATGGATTGCACGTCAGTGTTCTTTTAATCGCGGCATTGGTCGGCAGTGGCCTTGTCGCAGGATTTTTTGACTCGATCGTGGGCGGCAGTGGTGTTATTACGCTGCCCACGCTACTC
>NZ_LSUQ01000097.1 GCF_001642725.1 Ferroacidibacillus organovorans | reverse complement strand
GTGCTCGGCGTTGGTGGAGCTATGGATCTCGTGGTGGGCGCACGCCGTGTGATTGCAGCGATGACTCACACGACACCGCAAGGTTCAGCGAAGCTTGTCGCGCGCTGCGCTTACCCGTTGACGGCGCCGCAGTGCGTGGACACCGTCGTGACAGAGCATGCGGTCTTTCGCATTGTCAAGGGGCGCATGACACTCGTCGAGCGGCAAGCGTCGACATCACTTGAGGCGCTTTATGAGATGACGGATGCAACCTTTGACGTTCATCCACAATGTGCAGTCGCAGTGTTTCCGTTCTGACGGCCTCGCAGATGATGACGAGGAGGATATCGTGATGACGTTTGAAGATTTTCGACGATCGATGGGACATTCTTCGCGGCCTGTGCGCAATGAGATCGAGAAGGGCGCGATTCGCAGATTCGCCGCGGCAATCGGGGATTTTAATCCGCGCTACCACGATGATTCGCGGCGTAGCGACGGACGTTTGCTTGCCCCCCCCACGTTTAGCCGAACGTTTGAGTACGGTTCAATCGAGGGATTGACGTTTGCGCGCGAAGGGCTGATCCACGGCGAACAGTCATTTACGTATTACGAACCACTTTATTCAGGTATGACGGTTTTTTGTAGTACAACGCTTCGCGACGTGTATGAACGCGTGGGATCGCTCGGTGCGATGATCTTTTTAGTTTACGGTCAAGAGGTGCGCAACGCGGATGGGGATCTTCTTGAAGAGTCTACGTCTGTCATCATCTTTCGCGACAAGGAGGTGGCTTTGTGATGGCGTTCTCGTTTGCTCTTCATGAAGAACTGCCGACACTCACTAAGCCTCCCGTGTCGCGCATTCAACTCGTACAATATGCCGGAGCTTCTGGTGATTTTAACCCCATCCACACGGTGGACGAAGAGGCGATTGCGTCGGGGTTGCCAGGCGTCATTGCGCACGGGATGCTCACGATGGCGTTTGTGGGGCAACTCTTGACAGACCTACTCGGTGAGCAAGGAACACTGAGACACTGGCAGGTCCGCTTTCGCGGCATGGTGTTTCCCGGTGATGAGATCACATGTGGTGGACGTGTCAAAGAGCGTGCTGAAGAAGGCGCCGTGACTCGTGTCGTGTGCGATGTGTTTGCGCGCACCCGCGATGAGCGCGTGGTCATCGCGGGGGAAGCCACGCTGATGGTTGCGACGCAGGACGTTTCATGACCGATTACCATGTTCCATCAGTCAGCATGGCCGCGCAAGCGCTTAAACTTCTCGCACGCTACAAGTATAGAAGTTGCACATTGACAGAGCTGTCGGAGGCGCTTCATGTCAGTAAAACGACATGTCTGCGCGTGATGCGCACGCTTGTGAACGAAGATTTTGTGCACTACGATGAGGCGACAAAAAAGTACGGGCTAGGTCCTTATTTGATACCTCTTGGCAATCGAGCGTCTGAACTGATCAACTCTGTTGCGTGCGCCACGCAAGAAATGCGTAAGGTGGCCGCGGCGACAGGCATGACGACAGTGCTCGTGCAACGGATGCGCGATGATCGCTTGATGTACATTGCGACAGCCGAGGCGCCGCGCGATGAGATTCGCATCAGTGTTTCCGTTGGTCAGCAATTTCCGCTGACGGCTGCCGCGTTTGGGCGCTGCTTTCTCGCATTTGAATCTGAGGAAGAATGGGAGAAATACACGGCTCGCGGACTTCAGAAGTATACGGAAGGCACCGTGACAGATCCCCTTTTGTGGCGAAGGAGACTTTTGGAGACACGAAAGCGCGGTTATGCAGTCTCGCATGGAGAGTCGCGCGAAGGACTCTCGGCGATCGCTGCCCCTATTTTTGGCGGGGATGACGTTCCGCTGTTGGTCATGGCCTGCATTGCGTTTACTTCCCAATTGCGCGATGAGGATCTAGAAGATGTGGTGAACACGCTGTTGCCTGTCACCAAAAGGCTCTCCATGGGAAGTTTTCACGCATTTGCCTCGCAAGTCTAGGGGTGAGGAGGATACGTTATGGCGCGTCGCGAACAGCATGAGCGAGTGGATGATAACACAGAAATCATTGACGTGCGAAAAGGGGAAGAATTGGATCTGTCCTCGATTGTTCCTCTTTTAAAAGAGGGGATTTTGGATCTCCCGGAGGGGGAGTGGTCCGTCCGTCAATATGCGGCGGGACGCTCCAATCTCACGTATCTCATCAAATGTGGCGCTTGGGAAGCCGTGCTGCGGCGCCCACCGCTCGGACCTGTTGCGCCGAAGAGCCACGATATGCTTCGCGAAGCGCGCATTCTCTCCTTAATATGTGACGTATTTCCACTCGCGCCAAAGCCGTATCTCGTAGTGAGCGATGCATCCATCCTTGGCGCTCCTTTTTATGTGATGGAGCGAAAAACGGGTGTGTGTGTTGACGGACAGTGGCCGACGGCCTATCTGCGCAATGCGGAAACGGGCGCAAAGATGTCCGAAGCGCTGCTCTCGACGATGGTACGCCTTCACAATTTATCGATTGAGGGTGAAGCGATTGCAAAGCTCGGCAGGCCAGATGGATACATGCGTCGACAGACGGAGGGGGTTATTCAGAGGTTCTCAATGGCGCAAACGGTGGAGATTCCGGAGGCTGAGGGCGTTGCGCATTGGTTGCTTCGTCACATTCCGGAGCATTCGGGAAACACGTTGATTCACAACGATTTGAAGTTCAACAACATGCTCCTCTCGCCGAGCGACGCTGCTTTGGTGACGGGCGTTCTCGACTGGGAGATGACAACGCTCGGCGATCCTTTATCGGATCTGGCCATTACGCTTAGTTACTGGGTAGAAGCAGATGATGAACATCAAGGGCTGCGCGGCGTGACGAGTCTTGGTGAACGCTACGGTTTTATGACGCGTCGCAAAATCGCTGAGGCGTACGCAAAGCGCACGGGAAGAGATCTCTTGCATATGGATTTTTACATGGTTTTTGCATCTTTTAAAGCGGCTGTGATCGCGCAACAAATCTATGCGCGTTACCAAAAAGGGCAGACGTCTGATCCGCGTTTTGCAGAACTCGGCGAGCACGCGCGAAGAATGATCCTGCGTGCGCACGATATTGCGCGCGGAGCGATGTGGTAGTTCTATCTTGAAGGATTGGAGTGATGATTCGTGACGAGAAAAGATGGACGTGTTGCGATGGTAACAGGTTCGGCAAGAGGGATTGGCGCGGCGACGGCGATCCGCCTTGCGGCAGACGGCGCGGCGGTGGCCGTCATTGATCTGCGCGAAGAGAGCTGTCAAGAGACGGTGGAGGCGATTCGCGCGGCAGGCGGGCAAGCGATCGGGATTGGTTGTGATGTCTCTCAAACGGAAAGTGTCAAAGCGGCCGTCGAACAGGTCGTGAACGTGTTTGGCAGCTTGGATATCCTGGTGAATAATGCGGGGCTTACGCGCGACAATCTGCTCTTTAAGATGACTGATGAGGATTGGGATGCCGTCATGAGTGTTCATCTGCGCGGAAGCTTTCTCTGTTCACGCGAGGCGCAGAAACAGATGGTGCAAAACCGCTATGGAAAGATCGTCAACCTCAGCAGCACGTCAGCACTTGGCAATCGGGGACAGGCGAATTACGCAGCCGCGAAGGCGGGCTTGCAAGGATTTACAAAGACGCTCGCGATTGAGCTTGGGCCGTTTAACATCAATGTAAACGCGGTTGCCCCCGGTTTTATTGACACGGACATGACGCGCCAGACCGCGGCGCGCATCGGTCTTGATCCGGAAGAGAACATTCGGCGCGCGGTTGAGGTTATTCCAATGCGGCGAGTGGGCGTCCCGAGTGATATTGCAAACGTCATTTCCTTTTTGACAAGTGATGAATCATCCTATGTGACAGGTCAGGTTCTCTATGTGAATGGAGGGCGATGATCGTGTACGATTTCAGTCCGAGTCAAGAGCACGGCTCCGTTCGTGCACTGGTTCGCGCATTCGTTGATCGCGAGATCATGCCGAACATCAGGGCGTGGGATGAAGCGCATCACTTTGAAACGGGGATTCTTCACAAGCTCGCAGACCTCGGAATGATGGGGGTATGCATCCCCGAGGCATACGGCGGCGCGGGGATGGACTACAACACGCTGGCGATCGTCTGTGAGGAACTTGAGCGAGGGGACACTGCGTTTCGCACGGCGGTGTCTGTTCACACGGGGCTTAATTCGATGACCATGCTCCAGTGGGGGAGTGAAGCTCAGAAACAGAAATTTTTGGTTCCCCAGGCTAAAGGAGAGAAGATTGGCGCGTTTGGACTCACCGAGCCCGACGCCGGGTCTGACGTCGCAGGCATGAACTCCATGGCTGTTTTTAAGGGAGATCACTACGTGCTCTCGGGGAGTAAGATCTGGATTTCGCTCTCGGATGTAGCTGATCATTTTTTGGTGTTTGCCTATACGGATCGAAACTTGCGGCATAAGGGAATCAGCGCATTTGTCGTGGAACGCGGGATGCCCGGTTTTTCGACGCGCCCGATTCACGGAAAACTAGGCATTCGCGCAGGCAATACAGGGGAATTGATTTTTGACGATGTCCGTGTGCCTGTTGAAAATCGCATTGGTGAAGAGGGAGAAGGCTTTAAGATCGCGATGTCGGCGCTTGATAACGGCCGCTTCACCGTGGCGGCTGGCGCCTGTGGCACGATCATGGCGTGTCTCGAAGCGTCACTGGCGTACTGTGAGCAGCGCGAGACGTTTGGAAAAAAGATTGGGGAGCACCAACTGGTTCAACAGATGATCGCGAAAATGGCTGCAAATCTTGAAATCTCTCGTCTGCTCGTCGCCAAGGTGGGCTGGCTGAAAAACCGCGGAGTGCGCAATACGCGGGAGACATCCCTCGCCAAATGGGTTTCTTGTGACGCGGCGTTTGAGGCGGCGAGTGACGCGATTCAGGTGCACGGTGCATATGGCTACTCCAGTGAATACCCGGTTGAGCGATACTTGAGAAATGCGAAAGCGCCTGTCATCTACGAGGGAACGCGTGAGATTCACACGATTATGCAGGCGGAATACGCCCTTGGCTATCGCCAAGATGCTGCGTTGCGCGCCATGCTTCCTGCGTGGCCGTTTGCCCACAGTGAGGGGGAGGCGTGAGCGATGGAAAACGTGTGGATTGTGGACTATCTGCGCACGCCGATTGGTCGCCAGGGCGGTATCTTAAGAGGCGTGCGACCGGACGATCTCGCCGCCCATGTGCTCAAAGCGTTGGTCGAGCGCTCAGGGATTGATCCGCAGCGTATTGATGAAGTTGTGATGGGGTGTGTCAATCAAGCGGGAGAAGATAATCGCAATGTCGCGCGGATGGCTGTTCTTTTAGCGGGACTTCCTTTTGAAATCCCGGCGGTGACTGTGAATCGGCTCTGCGCGTCGGGGCTTGAAGCGGTGAACCAAGGGGCGCGTTCCATCATGATTGGAGATGCAGATGTAGTTGTGGCAGGTGGCGTAGAGAGCATGACGCGCGCGCCGTGGGTTTTGCAAAAACCGGATGCGGGAAACCCGCGCGGCAATCAGACGTTGTGGGATACGGCGCTTGGTTGGCGCATGGCGAATCCTGTTTTCCCATACCCAACCGAGAGTATGGGAGAGACGGCCGAGAATGTCGCGCAGTTGTACCAGATTGATCGCGTTGAGCAAGACGCATTTGCGTTGATGAGCCAGCAGCGCGCGGCGCAGGCCGCGCATGCAGGGGTTTTTGCAGAAGAAATCGCACCACTTGACGTTTTGCAGGGAAAGCATGCGGTGCAGGTTCATCGAGACGAACACCCGCGCCCGGAAACCACAATGGAAGGGCTGGCGGCGCTGCGGCCGGCATTTAAATCCAACGGAACAGTTACTGCGGGGAACAGCGCAGGAATTAATGATGGCGCTGCAGCCTTGCTCCTCGTTTCGGAACGGCGAGGGCGTGAACTTGGGTTGAAGCCGCTTGCCCGTATCAGGGGGAGCGTCGCGGCGGGTGTTCACCCGAGCACGATGGGA
>NZ_LSUQ01000096.1 GCF_001642725.1 Ferroacidibacillus organovorans | reverse complement strand
ATTGGACCGAACGGGTTCATCACATGGCGGGACCTATCGCGCTAGCGGTGACAAAACGCCTGTTGGAACTAGACTGGATCCGCAGAGGTCCCGTCCGACGATCCATTGTTGTCACGGCGATGGGTCGAGAAAAACTGGCACAGGAATTGGGATTGAATGTCGAGGATGAGCGCTGACAAGTGGTACGAGGCACCGTAAGATTCTGATTGGAACCTGCCGTTATACGCTCAAACAAATCGTGAAAATGTGATAGGATTGTTCAGATTTCGGGCAGTTTTGCGACAGAAAAGACTTGGTTGCTAAGGAAAGGGGTGTTGTTTTTGACGTTGGTTAATCACAGGAATAACGTCACACCCATTGAGCGGGTAAAACAGTTGTTGTAGAATACAGTCAGTTCCGCTACGGATAAAAAGCTCAGCAATATTTTGGAGCAAGTGTAATCGCAAGACAATGCGAAACTGTATGTTTTCATGAATAACAATGGCTTGGCGTTAGGTATCATTGGATTCAAAGGCGAAGGAGTCTCTGCCGAAATTCTTCACATTGCGGTCGATGAGCACAAGCGTAACTGTGGTATCGATCGACGAATGATTGATAAACTCTTGAAGTTGGAGAATCCCCCCCGAATTAACTGCTGAGACGGAGCACGATGCGGTCGACTTTTATCGTCGGTATGGGTTCGCAATACAGTGATATCTCGTTGTCTAAAAAGTGCAGTCGAAATTGTGCCAAGATAGTGGAAGGTCATGCAATCGGACTTTACTGCTACGCGAGGATATCATGAAGGAGCAGCATTATAATCACTGTTGTGAGCAGTGAAGGATATTTGGCGAGTATGGGGGATTGTCATGTTTAAAAGGACAAAAACGATGAAATTTGCAAGCTTGGACTACTCAGAAGAGACCTTGCGCATTATCACGATGTTTTTGAGGGATTTTGATATGGCTGTATCGCAGCAATTAATCCGCAGGAGTATCAGCCTATCAAACGGACACCTCAGTAGCGACACACTTCATTGGATGAAAATTCTGGATGAAAAATTTGGTAGAAAATTTGAAGGAAGCGTTGAAGCGGTCATTAAATCCTACACTAAGGATTTCGACTTTCCTACAACAGTTCAAGTCTTGGAAGCGTATCTGTCCTATTTTCTTAAAGATCTATCCACGAGTTATGAAAACCCTGCGTCGCAGGATCAGAAAATAGAAGAAGAGGAAACTAAACCGAAGCAGACACTAACTTTAAAACAAGTAATTGATGCTCATGATTCGTATAATTTGCTGAACTTTACGTCAACTCACACAAAGGAACGAAGGACACTCTACGGTCGAACGTTGTTTCATTCCATCTTAGCTGTTAGGGATCGATTGCTCTGTACGGGATACTGTGACACATGGAGTGCAAGATATGCCGAATCTTGGGTTGAAAAGTCCCATGAATTCCTCCGTGATGATTTGGCTTCGCAAGCGGCGAAACATGCTGTTTCCGAAGGGGGAGAACCCTTCGTACACAAGGTTCTCGTGGAAATTGTGGACTCGGTTTGCAGAGATGTTGTGTATCATACTCGAATGGGAAAAAGGTTTGATGAATCGAACAAAATTATCCAGAAGCTTCTAGCAGGTGTCAAAGACCGTTTAAATACGATAAAAATCCCGCCATTAAAGATACAAGAACTTATAGAGTTAGTAGTCCGTGAGAATTTCATTGGACTGCAAAAATATGTTTCTGATTTTATTGAAGAGATTTTCAACGATATTTTACTTCTTGTTGAAAAGGTCGTACAACATGCGGATGTTGACAATAGTTACCTTCCGGATCAGGAGTCTCCACGTCCATTCCTTCACAAGTATGGTCACGATGCACTGCTTCGCCTTAGTGCTGGTTTTTTTAGCGAAGCCAAAGATCTTAATCGGACGTTTCACGATTTCATGGAAGTGTCGTTGCCAGGACGAAATAGTCAGTGGACTAACCACTACAAGACTCCAATTAAGCTAGACGAGTGGTTGTTAGCCGCCCCAGTAAAAAACTTACAAGTGGATGCGGAAGTCGATCTGGGCGACGTCAAAATCGTGCCTTCTGATAAGTGCCCCAACATTGTTACTGAGTATTTTTCGAAGATATCAGGTGTCGACAAGGTGGGCTGGAATCCGTTGGATGAACCGGTGTGGGTATTTGTACAGCGGATTTTCGCTGATTCTAACGATTCAGAGCGTGCGAAGACATACGGTCGGAGAAAAATCGAGGAAACTCTCAATTCGATTTTAGTCCTAATCGACAATCGTAGTTTGTACGACTATCATCTCGGTCATCACACGTATGCGGCGAATACAAAAACATCTGCAACTACCCTTTTCAATGGAATAGGGAGTGGGTCAGTCAAATTTCCTGTGGACTTAACTGGTGACAAATTTCCTGTTGGGACTCCATGGGGGGACTATCTCAGGAAAACCACAGTGATGGATTCAGCAATAAGTAATCGTGTAAGGAGGGCTTTTGACATACTTGCATCCGCACGACGCTATGAGTTTCCTGATCAGCGATTTTTAAGATATTTAACATGTCTTGAGAGTCTTTTGAAGGAAGAACACGATTCTAGAAAATATGGATGGCTCGACCGAGCAACTCTTATAATGGCGGGTCCGAATATTCCTGAAGCTGGATACACCTATGGGCAAGCAAGAGTCTGGCTCCGAAACGACTTCGACATCTACCTTAGGCTCAGAGATTCATTATTGCAGGGACGGGGAAACGGTTCTGCAGACCGAGTGATCGAGAGAATTGAAAGCATTGTAGTGGATTGTCTTATCAACGTATATGCATCTCTGAATGACCCTGACTTCAATGAACTAGACCAGTTGATCCTTTGGTTCGCACTCACACGCCCCGAAGATGATGTAATTGGGGGTGTTTCGATTTGACAGACTTGTTGGATGAGATTCGAAATAACCCGTGCGTCCTCTACGACGTAAATGGAGATGTGCTCGACTACGCATCCTGCAGAGCCGAGTCCTTAGCACCATCAGTTTCTGCTAGTACTCCTGCTGCGCAGGCGGTTATGCCCAATATCAAGCCGACCCTAATGGTTTTTCACTCACGCTCCAAGGATCCGGTTATAACCGAAAATGTTAAATCTTTGTCTGTTGTCGTATGTATTAGGGGTGACAACTTCTTCGAAGTAACCATCGACAACTTACAACGATCCTCGGCTACCGGACTTAATTTTACATTCGATCCAAGTCAGGTCGTCGAGCAGCCAATCGATGAAGCGCGATATAATCAGGTGAAACATCCACAAATTGTTATCGACTGGTCTAAGATAAAAATGCAACCAGGCAATTCATCACAAGGACAAGCCTTCGAGGAACTTTGTCGCGACGTTGTTTTGAAAAACCTAGACCTTTTTAGCAATCATATTTTTTTGCCGGAAGGAACTGACGGCGGCAGGGATGGCGTGTATGAAGCGAAGCTGTCTATATTCCCGACTAGGTCAATTACCATGAAATGCATCATGCAGTGCAAGTATTCAGTGAACCCAGAAACTAAGATTACGAGAACGGAAATATACGATGAAATGCTGAAAGTGATGGTTCATAAACCTGATTACTACGTCCTAGTGACGAATAGAAAGGCGATTTCGAGCTTTGTGGACTGGTTTGACAAGGTCAGAGAAAACAAACACCTACCTTTCATACCTGTGTTGGTTCTACGAACAACTTTGGAAGCCTTTATTAGTAACCACATCGATATCTGGCATAAATATTTTTAACTTGGCTATCTTCTGCGATGGATGCTGTTATTTGACCAAGTTACCTGAACTAGGTCATTGAAAGATGGCTTAGCATGAAGGCTCCAGCGGACAAGTATGGCCAGATTCTACCCGTTTCCCAAGTCGAATCGGCAAACTCACGCGGGCACTCCCCGCAAACGCAGCCTCCTGTCTGGCGGCAACCATGAGATCAGGAATCCTTCCGTACAATACCTCCGCCTGCTCATGCGTGATGCTCGCCACCGAGCGCTTCTGATCATCCTCCCGCGCATCCTGCAAAAGCGCATCCCCAATCACTTGAAAACAGCGCGCGGCGCGCGCAATGGCTTTTGCATGCGGCTCTGTCGCGTCCAAAAGCTCCATCTCAAGAACGTACACATCTTGCCCGATCCTGTGATAACCTTCCAAGTGCTCATCAGAGCAATATCGTTCGCCCGCCAAAATGGTGCGAATCCGGTTTAAAATGCTCATACGTTTTCCTCCGCCCCTTTTTCATGCCACACATCGCAATCGTAAAACTACGTCTAGTTTATCAGACAATCAGGATCGGCAGACATAAAAAACGTGAGCGCACAGATTCGTGAGAACCTGCACGCCCACTCCGGTTTTAAACTGCACTTACGCCACATCATATCCGGCATCTTCAATCGCCAACTTCAAATCCGAAACCGTTGTTTTACCTTCTTCATAGGTCACCGTCGCCTGGTTTTTCTCAAGACTCACGTCCGTCGACGTCACCCCGTCAACCGCCTGCAGCGCCTTCGTGACCGATTTGACACACCCCTGACAGGTCATCCCCTGCACCTCAATCGTTGCCACCGCCATCTCCCTCACCTCCCTTCAAATGGCTTTCCTGTGCGCACACCCGATGGTATCACGAGAATACGCTGGCCGCCGAATTCGCATTACGAACGCGCTGCCATAACTCACACTGTCGAGCGAAAACGCCGCAACAACAGAGAGTTGCTCACAACACTCACCGAACTGAGCGCCATCGCGGCGCCGGCAATCACCGGGCTGATGAACCCGAGTGCGGCCAGCGGAACGCCGAGCGAATTGTAGCCAAATGCCCAGAAGAGGTTTTGCCGGATTTTTTTTATGGTCGCGTTCGAGAGACGGATCGCGGTGACCACGCTCAACAGATCCCCGCGCAAAAGCGCGATGTCCGCCGTCTCAATCGCTACGTCCGTACCCGATCCGATGGCAAAACCGATCTCTGCGGAGGCAAGCGCCGGGGCATCGTTGATCCCGTCGCCCACCATGCCAACCACATTTCCTTCCCCTTGCAGCTTTTTGACCATCTCCGCCTTTTGCTGAGGCAGCACCTCCGCAAAAACGCGCTCTGCCGCAATCCCCACCGATTGGGCGATCGCCTGTGCTGTCTTGTGGTTATCTCCCGTCAGCATGTACACTGAAAGCCCGAGCGAAGTCATCTCTGCGATCGCCTGCCGCGACGTCTCTCTGACCCCATCCGCCACCGCGATGATCCCGAGCAGCTCACGATCGCGCGCCACCCACATCGCCGTCTTGCCCATCGCTTCAAAGCCTATCGCCTGTCTGTCAGCCCCGTCCTCCAGTGCAACGCCTTCGCGCTCCATGAAGGCACGGTTGCCAATCAACACGAGCATGCCCTCCACCGTTGCGCGCACGCCATAACCCGGAATGGCCGTTGTATCTTTCGCCGTCGGCAAAATCAGACCCTGCGCTTGCGCATGAGAAACGATCGCCGCGCCCAGCGGATGCTCCGACTCGCGCTCAACAGAGGCTGCCAATGCGAGCAGATCCCGCTCCCACACGCGATCAGACAGCGCAGCCACGTCTGTCACCTCCGGGCGACCGCTCGTAATCGTCCCTGTCTTGTCAAGGATCACCGCCGTCAGTCGATGTGCCTGTTCGAGTGCTTCGCCGCCCTTGATCAGGATGCCATTCTCGGCGCCTTTTCCTGTCCCCACCATGATCGCCGTCGGCGTCGCAAGACCAAGCGAACAGGGGCACGCGATGACCAGAACCGCCACCGCATTGATCAGCGCGTGCGTGAACCCGGCCGCAAAATACCACCCGATAAACGTCACGAGTGATACAACAAGCACAATCGGCACAAAGATCCCCGACACCTTGTCTGCCAGCTGTTGAATCGGCGCCTTCGACCCCTGCGCCTCGTCCACCATGCGAATGATCTGCGCCAGCGCCGTGTCGCGCCCCACCTTGGTCGCCCGCATGTGAAATGCGCCTTCCTTGTTGAGTGTCGCGCCAAACACCGCACTGCCCGCCTCTTTTGCCACAGGCATGCTCTCTCCCGTCAGCATCGATTCATCAATCGACGTCCGCCCCGACAGGATGATCCCGTCCACCGGGAGGCTCTCCCCCGGCCGCACGAGCAGCTCATCCCCTGTCACCACCTGCTCTGTGGGAATGTCCATCTCTTGACCGTCGCGAATCACGCGCGCCGTTTTTGCCTGCAACTTTACGAGCGCCCGCAC
>NZ_LSUQ01000095.1 GCF_001642725.1 Ferroacidibacillus organovorans | reverse complement strand
GCAGGGTGCGCGTCTTTTGCGCGGTGTGGCCAATGTATTCACCGACAAGATCAGCGCGCTCCGCTTCCACCAAGTGTCCTTTGGAAAGCACGCCAAGCGCTGCAAACATTTGTCCGAGGATACGCGCAACCGTCGTTTTGCCCGTTCCTGGCTTTCCCGTAAAAACCATATGCCAGACGCTGCTATCCGATCGCAGCTGATGCACGCGACGCTTATTTTGAATCAGCGCGTACGCGTACAACTCTTCAATCATCGCCTTGACTTCACTCAATCCAATGAGGCGGTGCAAGGGTTCTAAGAGCGCATTCTTGTCGACATCCGCGACAGGTGGTTTCTGGCTGACAGCCCGGGGATCGGAGCGTCGTCTGACCAAATCACGAGCATCCTCTACACGTTCATACGCATCATCAGGCCACGCGCGGCCACTTCGCTCATTTCTTGAAAGCACAATTCGCGTCACACCATTCCCTCGCCTATCTGCATAAGGATCACCGCCAAACTGTGTGCGGTGAATGCCATCCTACGCAGATGCCTCAGGTTCTGTGCATGAGCCTAGGGCGCCCTGTCAGGTTGAGGACGAACGATCCTTGCTAAGTGTTTCTTCGAGCGGGCTTTCGGCGCCCGCCTTCCGCTTTGCGTTTTGCAGCAAAAACGTGCCAATCAAAAGGATTCCACCGCCGAGAAACGTGCGCTGTGACGGGAGTTGTCCGATGATGAGCCACTGCAGGAGCGCGGCGAACAGCGCCTGAGGATAAAAGGTCAGGCTTGCAGACAGCCCTGTCGGCACGCGCGGCAACGCGTACCCAAAAAGCGTATAGGCGATGACACTGACAAAGAGCGCGATAAAGAAAAATCCTAACCAGGAAGCGAGGGAGAAGTGAGCGTATGACTGCACGACAACGCTTACTTTGCCCTGAACAAAAGCGATAAACCACAGCACGATTGCACCGAACACCGACGTGATGCCGAGCACATCAAACCGCGGCAACGCTTGAAAAAGCTTTCGCGAGATGACCGTGTAAAACGCGAAGGATGCCATACCGATCACGGCGTCAAGTAGCGCAGCTAAACTGGCGTGTCCGCGCCCACTGGCCTGCGTCGCGATAAGGATGACCCCACACAGAGCGATTCCCATGCCAAGCAGTTGTTTGCGTGTTAAGCGCTCCCGATAAAACACAAACGCCAAAAATGCGGCGAGAATCGGTGCCGCGTTGATGATCAACAGCGATTCGACGGGCGAGAGCGTCAAGAGGGACTGATAATAAAAGAGCGGGTAAAAAACGGCTACCGAAAGACCTGCCGCAGCGAGCGTGAGCCACGTGCGCATACTCATCTGACGAAACCTTTTGCGCGCGTGATACGTAGAGGGAAGAAAGCAAAGCGCGGTGACGGTAAAACGTCCGACGGTGAGCGGCAGAGGAGCGATCACACGCTCGACATTTGCGCCGATGACCGCGTGCGCGCCCCAGATCGCGCTGACCACGAGCAACGCGATCACCGCTAGGCGCATTTGACTCACGCGCGCCACGGTTCGTGCGGCCAATTTCCAGTGCAGATTTCTTCTGCGGGACCTGTCATATAGACATGCCCATCGTGATTATACCGGATCAAAAGATCGCCTCCGAGCAGATGAACCGTGATATCCTCTTCGCGGTCACACACGTGATGCAGGCATGCCGCGACAACCGCCGCGCACGCGCCAGTGCCACACGCCTGCGTGACTCCAGATCCGCGCTCCCACACGCGAAAGTCAATCTCGCGGCGATTTTTCATCGTGACAAACTCAACGTTCACACGCTCCGGAAAGAGCTCATGCCGCTCCACCCTTGGACCGTATACCTCAACAGGGTGCGTTTTGGCATCGTCAACAAAAAAGATTGCGTGCGGATTGCCCATCGAGACACCTGTAAACTGAAGCGTTTCTCCATTCACCGTGAGTTCATCGCGCAGCGCCGTTTCATCAGGCGCACCAGAGAGAACTGGCAGATCGGCGCGTCGCAAGCGTGCCGGACCCATATCAACGGTTACCGCAGAGACGAGGTCGCTTGAACCGATGTGCAGATCAAGTTTCATGATGCCCGCTTTCGTCTCCACCGTAATCGCCGTCGCTTTCGTCAAAGCGTGGTCGTAGAGATACTTCCCGACACAGCGGATTCCGTTTCCACAGTTTTGCGACTCTGAGCCGTCCGCATTAAAAATTCTCATCTGTGCATCAGCGACTGTCGATGGACCGATGGTGATCAGTCCATCCGAGCCGATACCACGATTCACATCGGCCACGGCGATTGCGAGGGGCGAGAGCGCATCTTCTGGAATCTCTTCCTGCCAGAGATCGACATAAATGTAGTTGTTACCAAGTCCGTGCATTTTCGTAAAGCGCATCCCGGCATCCCCTCCCGATTCTTGAAACGTAAGCTTAGACACCCCACCATTTAACGCACGACGAGATTCAACAGCTTTCCTGGAACATAGATCGGCTTGACGATCGCTTTTCCAGCCAATGCGCGATCAACCAGCTCGCGCGCTTTGACCTGTTCAAGCAAAGCGTCAAGCGGTGCATCCATCGCCACCGTCACTCTGTCCTTGATCTTTCCGTTCACCTGGATCACGATCTCAACCTCATCTTCTTGCAGATAAGAAGGATCAAACACAGGCCATTCCGCAAGGAAAACAGACGTCTTGTGGCCGAGCATTCGCCAGCACTCCTCGGCCAAATGCGGCGCGAGTGGACTCATACAGATGACAAACGCCTCAAGCGTCTCCCGGTCAAGCGCCCCGCTTTGATCGTTCATGACGCTAACAAACTCCATAAACGCGCTAACCACTGTATTAAACCGGAATGATTC
This sequence comes from Ferroacidibacillus organovorans, assembly GCF_001642725.1. Lineage (GTDB taxonomy): Bacteria > Bacillota > Bacilli > Alicyclobacillales > SLC66 > Ferroacidibacillus > Ferroacidibacillus organovorans. The sequence goes on along the minus strand of NZ_LSUQ01000095.1, from coordinate 3,673 downwards.
GATCCGCTCCGTCACTTGTTTGATCAAGCGATGACGCGCCTTCAATACGGCGCGCTCCGCGTGTTGACGACCTACGGCGTGCACGGTGCGCTCTTCCATCAGTCGATAGACGCGAGAGAGAAAGCGCGCCATACCGTCAATCGCGCGCGGGTTCCACTCTGCGTCCACTTCCGGGGGACCCACGAAGAGTTCGTAGAGTCGCACCGTATCAGTGCCATAGCGTTCAACCAATTCATCAGGCGAAACGACATTGCCTTTTGATTTTGACATTTTCGCGCCATTGAGCGTCAACATCCCTTGATTAAACAGCCGTAAAAATGGCTCATTAAAGGAGATTACCTTGCGATCGTAGAGCACTTTTGTAAAAAATCTCGCATAGAGGAGATGGAGCACAGCGTGCTCTACCCCACCAATATACATATCAACCGGCAGCCAGTGATCCACCTTTTCTTTGGAAAATAGCTGCTCTTGATTGTGCGGATCAGCAAACCGCAAAAAGTACCAACATGAGCCTGCCCACTGTGGCATCGTATCTGTCTCGCGCCGCGCAGGACCTTGACACTTCGGACACGTGGTCTGTACAAACGACTCCATCGCCGCGAGCGGCGACTCGCCTGTCCCCGTCGGCTCATAGCGCTCAACATCCGGGAGAAGCACCGGAAGATCTGACTCAGGAACCGGCACGGTTCCGCACGACGCGCAGTGAATCAGCGGAATCGGTTCCCCCCAATAGCGCTGCCGCGCAAACACCCAATCCCGCAACTTGTAGGAGACAACAGCTTCTGCGCGACCGCTCGCCTCCAGATGAGCGAGAATCGCCCGCTTTCCTTCTGTGATACTAAGTCCGTCAAACGCAGCAGAGTGTACGAGCAACCCTTCCCCCGTATACGCCTCCTTGAGCGGAACGTTCGCGGCAACGCCCTTTTCTGCAATCACGCGGCGAATCGGCAATTGATACGCAACTGCAAACGCAAAGTCGCGCTCATCGTGCCCTGGAACGGCCATGATGGCGCCCGTCCCATAGTCCATAAGCACATAGTCCGCGATGTAAATCGGCAACGCCTCATCGTTGATCGGATTGATCGCATACGCACCTGTAAACTGGCCCGTTTTTGATTTATCCTGCATCTGCCGCGTCAGCGCACTTTTTGCGAGCGCTTCGCGCACGTACTTTTGCACGAAAGCGTGTTGCTCAACTGTCGTGATCACCTCAACGAGTGGATGCTCTGGCGCCAGCACCATGTACGTTGCGCCGTACAACGTGTCGGGCCGTGTCGTGAACACCTCAATCTGTTGATCGGTGTCTCCTTTTACTGCAAAGCGGATGCGTGCGCCTTCGCTTTTTCCGATCCAATTCGCCTGCATTTTTTTAACCTTGTCGGGCCACTCAAGGGTTTCAAGATCGGTGAGCAATCGCTCGGCATACGCTGTGATGCGAAGCATCCATTGATTCAGATTCTTTTTTGTCACTTCCGCGCCACAACGCTCACACGCGCCGTCTACCACTTCTTCATTCGCGAGTCCCGTTTTACAGCTCGGGCACCAATTGATCGGCATCTCTTTGCGATATGCCAATCCCATGTCAAACAACTGCAAAAAGATCCACTGTGTGAATTTATAGTATTCAGGAGAACTGGTGTTGATTTCACGCGTCCAGTCAAACATCGCGCCCATCTGTTCAAGCTGCAATTTAAAGTTTGCGATATTGCGAGCAGTTCCGACCGACGGATGGATGCCTTTTTTGATCGCATCATTCTCGGCAGGAAGCCCAAACGCGTCCCACCCCATCGGATGTAGCACTTCGTAGCCACGCAATCGCTTATAGCGACTAAACACATCCGAAAGTACATAGCCGCGCCAGTGCCCGACGTGCAGACCAGACCCAGACGGGTAGGGAAACATATCAAGACAGTAATACTTCGGACGCGCGCTGTCATCGCGCGCTTCATTTAAGTGAGCCTCGTTCCACACTTTTCGCCATTTTGGTTCAATGATGTTCGGTTCATATCCCATAGCCGCTGCCTCCTGTTGCGCATTCATGCGCACATCTAAACCGATTCGTATAAAGAGGATATTCAAATAAAAAAAGACCCACCCACACAGGGACGGAAGTCACTCCGCGGTACCACCCTGCTTAGGACGAAAGCCCTCACTCAACGCCGATAAAGGGGCGACCTTGACCACTCCGGATTGAGTTTCACGACCGCTTGCGATTGGCTCGCACATCCGCCAATTCTCTGAACGCGCCTTGTCGCTACTGAGATCCCTCACTGTGGCAATAGCACTGATTTTTTGGAAGTATACGCTGTTTTTTATCAAAACACAAGAAAAGCGAATGCCTAGTCGGCATTCGCTTTGGTGGCGGAGTGAGAGGGATTCGAACCCTCGATACGCCTTTACAGCGTATACTCGCTTAGCAGGCGAGCGCCTTCGACCAACTCGGCCATCACTCCAAAACATTGGCTCCTCGAGTAGGATTTGAACCTACGACCCTCCGGTTAACAGCCGGATGCTCTACCGCTGAGCTATCGAGGAACGCTTCATAACGCTCTTGAATTATATAGGGATTCTTTGCAGAATGCAAGTCCTTTACGATAGAACCTGCTGCGCCAAACGCAACCTACCCTAAAACGCGCAGACGGGTGATACGCGGCACAATCTCTTTTGTTCCATATTTTGAGCGAAACGTGATCGTGAGCATCTGCTCTTCACCAACGCCCGAAAGATCCGTGACGACGCCCACTCCGTACTGCGGGTGGCGCACGGTCATCCCGATCTCAAAGCGTGCCTCTTGTACAGGATCGGCCCCTGTGCGCTCCGTGTATTCTTCCGGTATCTCCTGCAAAAAACGCGAAGGATCATTCATGTGTACCTGACCGAACGTGCTGCGCTCAAGACAGTAAGAGAGATGCAGTTTATCTTTAGCCCGCGTTACCGCGACATAAAAAAGATTGCGCTCTTCCTCAACCCCATCAATCGTGTCGAGCGAACGGCTGTGCGGAAAGACAGTCTCTTCAACCCCGAGCACAAAGACTACCGGAAATTCCAGCCCCTTTGACGCGTGAACCGTCATCAGGCGCACAGCATCGCGCTCGTCATTTTCATTGCGATCGACATCGGTCATCAAGCTCGTCTCCGCGAGAAAATCAAGTACGGTTCCGCGTCGCCTGCGGTCAAACGATCGCGTGATGCGATCTAACTCATCAATGTTTTCAAGACGCGTGCGATCTTCCTCCTTCGAACTCTGCGCGTACATTTCGCGATAGCCGCTCGTTCGCAGTACATCGTGCAGAAATTCCGTGACGGTCGCCCCAATCATGCGCTCTTGAAGGTGCTCGATCATCTCAGCAAAACGCGCAACTTGCTCCGCCGACTTAAGCTGATCGACAAGCTTAGCCCGCTTGATCGCATCCATCAACGTCAAATCCTCATCATGCGCATAATCGAGCAGCTTGCGGATGCTCCCCTCGCCAATCGAACGCTTGGGGACATTGATGATCCGCAAGAGAGAAATCTCGTCTTGCGGATTGGCAATCGCCCTGAGATACGCCATCACATCCTTGATTTCGCGTCGATCATAAAACGTCATGCCACCCACAACGTGATAAGGTATCGCCGCTTGCAGGAGCACATCCTCTACGGCGCGCGACTGTGCGTTTGCGCGGTATAGCAC
>NZ_LSUQ01000094.1 GCF_001642725.1 Ferroacidibacillus organovorans | reverse complement strand
ACCTCAGGTCGAGGGTTTGCCTAAAGCTTCCTTCAGATTCCACCTCGCGGTGGACACCCTTGCTCTTGGCTAACGGTAGGTCTGTCGCCAACCCCCGTTCGGGACTTGCACCCTATAGATTCCGCCCATGCCTGGCGTACACACAAAAAACCGCGCCTATTCATCGGCGCGGTTTTTTGTGTAAAAAGGGTGTACAGGGTTGCGCTGTGCCGCCGCAACCCCATCCCCTTCTTTGCTTTACGTTATGCGTTGTGAACTCCTACGCGTTCACTCTGCGTTACAGGTAGCCCTTCATTTGCCCAGCGTCCAAAACCACCGGCCATGTTAATCACATTTTTATATCCTTCTCGCTGAAGAACACTCGCCGCAATCGAGGAACGCACCCCTGATTGGCACTGAACAACGATCGGGTGATCTTTGTCTTTTGGCAACTCACTCAAACGCCCCTTAATTCTACCGAGCATGAGATGTTTGGCGCCTTCAATGTAGCCTTCTGCCCACTCCGCATCGTTTCTCACATCAATCCACGCCACTTCGCCCTGTTTCAAAAGAGACTGCGCCTCTTGAGGCGTAATCTCCTGATACGTCTCAAGCGCCTCTCCATCCATGGTTGAGACGTTAACAACATCGAGGGGAGCACGACCTGCCACATTGTCGAATCCAATCGACCGCAAATCGCGAACAATGCTAGATTGCTGACTCGACTCTGCGAGCAGATAGATCGGCTGTTCGTATGAAAGCAACCAGCCGGCCCATGTGATGAAAGACTTGTTATAAGGGATGTTTATCGTCCCTGGCAAGTGACCTGCGCGAAACGCAGCAGCCGATCGCGTATCAACGATTTGCCTGCCCTCGACGATCGCTGTTTTAACAGCTGCGCTGTCAATCAACGGAATCGGGGGAAGGTCTGAGATCAACGCTGGTCCTTCAACGTTGAGCTTTTTCATTTGGGCAAAATAGAGGGGAGGCTCAGGCTGTCCTTCGAGTAACTTTTGGATAAACTCAGACTCTGAGAGATCGGCCATTGCCCAATTAAAGAGTTTTTCATAGCCGACTGTAGAAGAGGGAATTGCGCCAAGCGCTTTGCCACACGCACTACCCGCACCATGCCCTGGCCAAACTTGGAGATGATCCGGAAGCTTTTTAAAGCGCTGAATCGATTCGTACATTTGTTTTGCGCCTTGTTCGGAAGATCCGCTAACGCCGACAGCTTTCTCAAGAAGATCAGGCCGTCCTATGTCGCCTACAAACACAAAATCTCCACTAAAGATCCCCATAGCTTCCCTGTGAATTCCGCCGCCTCCGTCATGCACTAAAAACGACAAACTCTCAGGAGTGTGTCCTGGTGTATGCATTACATCAAAGGTCAAATTGCCAATTTTGAAGGCATCCCCATCGTGCACCCATTGGAAAGAAATCCCTTCTGTATACTGTTGACGCCATATTGCGTCACCTTCGCCAGACAAATACAGTTTTGCCCCCGCACCTACAGCCAACTCTCTTGCACCAGAGACAAAATCTGCATGAATGTGCGTCTCCGTTGCTGCAACAATGCGAAAACCTTCTTTCAGCGCCGTTTCTTCATACATCGTTACATCGCGCGACGGATCAATCACAAGCGCCTCACCCGTCGCCTGACACCCGACCATATAGGATGCCTGAGCCAATTTCTCATCATAAAAATATTTAAGAAACACGCGTTTCACCTTCCGTTTCATGTGAATGATCTTCCTGAAGTTATTATATCATATACCCTATTAGGTATATACAATTATTTATTTCGAAATTATTTAAGCGTCTCAACTCTCTTACAAGCATCTGTTTATGTTTTTAAAGATAGCACCTCTTTTAGAGACAGCAAACAGGACTCCGACGAATTCTATTTTCGTCAGAGCCCTATCTAAAAATGGATTATTGATACGGCATGGCGTTTACACCCTGGTTCAAACTCATTTGTGACGGTGTATAGGCATGCATCATCGCTTGGATGGTTTCATTCGGGAGCGTAATAACTTGGTAATACCCTTTTTGATTCATAAAGCCCCACATTTCGTATGCCATTTTATCACTCATTGCCGTTCCGCGCATGAACCACTCGCGCAATTGTGGATTCGTGCATTCAAGACCAAACGTTGTCCAACCGATTGCGCCAAATTTGTATAAACTAAGCGCTGTCGTACAGATGGTTCGCTCCGAAGGTGCTTGCGCATTCAGACGGGGCATGGGCATGTTTGGATTGCGCAAGCCTAGTTTAGGCTGGCCGTAATACTCCATGTTCGACTCAGCAAATCCTGGTTTAGCATATACCTCCTGCCCTTGTCCCTGTAACAATTGAACACCCTGCATATAGTGATGATGGACGGATTCTGCGTGCTGTTCCAACATGTTTCTCAATCGCTGATCTTGCACATGTTGACTCAGGAAAGACAGGAGTTCGATGTTCGCAGATTTCGCCATGAGCGCCTCATTCAACCCAATCAGTTCATGCGCTCCAAATGACATCATGCCTCGGTTCAAGAAATTACCTCCCTAACGATTAGATAACGATGTGTATCCAGCTTTCCTTCTATATCGCTCACGTAAGTATTCCATATACCAAAATAATCATGCGCGTCGATCCAGTACAGTTCCAATTCGTAACCGCACATAGAATCCTATCGGGCGGAGACTCTAATTAAAAAGAGAGGCAGGTATACCCGTTGAATAAAACTCAACTCATCGGAATTCCTATGGCACTTCAATACCCCGCCGACCTGTCCAAGAGGACTCTTCAGGTAAAAAACGCACCAAACGCTATTCGAGCGTACCTTCAATCAGAAGCGCCAGACTTCATAAGCAATTGGCAGGACAGAGGTAACATCTCAATTCAGTTACCGCCGCAGGCCAGTTCTTTTGCAAAAGTCGAGCTTGCAGTGCAGTCCATTCGCGCGTCACTTGAAGAGTGGATTCGCGACGATATCTTTACCATCATCCTCGGCGGCGAATGTGATCTCGCCTATGGCACGGTTGCACCTATCAAAAAGGTGTATCCTCACATCCAACTGCTGTGGATTGACTCTCACGCAGATTTTCTAAACGAGAAAACATCGTCAACAGGCTACCTTGGCGGAATGGCTTTAGCCAGTGTCGTAGGTCACACAACTCAACGAAAAGGGATAATCGAAGGCAAACAGGTAACGCTCCTCAGCGGTCAGCTCACGGAATCATCAGAGAAACGCGCAATGAACGAACACGGTGTTCGCCATGTACATCAAGATGAATTGAAGCAATGGATGGAAACATCCCTACTAAAGACAGATACATACATTCATCTCGATGTGGATGCAATCCATACACAAGATATGCCCGCTGTGGACTTTCCAAATTCAAACGGGCTCCCAAGCCACACCGTTATTGAATTGGTGCGCGCCATTGCCGAAAATAGCAACCTGCGAGGTATTGAAATTGCAGGATTTAACCCTGAACTGGATCATAAAAAGAAGGGAATGCAGATTGTCCACGCGATCCTAGAGGCTTGCACGCGCAATCCAGTCTATTCCTGAAGTAAACGTTAAAGCGAAAAAAATGGGTCTTCTCACAACATGCGAGAAGACCCATGAATACTAGCCATTTGGAGCCACTTGCCGGATTCGAACCGGCTACCTGCTCATTACGAGTGAGCCGCTCTACCAACTGAGCTAAAGTGGCATAAAACATGGTAGCGGAGGAGGGACTCGAACCCCCGACCCTACGGGTATGAACCGTATGCTCTAACCAGCTGAGCTACTCCGCCGACTGGCGGAGAGAGTGGGATTCGAACCCACGAGACGGGTTTAAACCGCCTACACGATTTCCAATCGTGCTCCTTCGACCAACTCGGACATCTCTCCAACGAAAGACAAGAGATAATATACCACAATTCCTTATCTTGCGCAACCTCTCGTTGATCGATCGTCGAGCATGAAACACCATTACAGTCCCGCTATTTGCCCTGTTTGGCCATTGGAAGATTTCTCAATTGCACCTTATACTCGCGAAGAATTCCTAAGAGATCATGAAACCACGGACCACCGTATGCAACCAGCACACCAGCCGAAATATAGTCAAACGTATTTCCAAGCCAAGGCGGCCCCCACGTCGTCCAACTCGGCGTCAACTTCAAAATCTGAAGTGGATGGACCTGCGCAAGCGCCGCAAGCGCTGTGCCATTGACACCAGACAGCAACTGTACATTCAGTTTGCGAAGAGCATCTTCATACAATTCATCCCACTTACTGTCATTCGGCTTGGCCTTTGCCTGCAAATGTAAAAAAACAATTCTCTTCTTCATTTGTTGTGTAATCGCTTGAGACCCTGTCGAGAGGGCTGCCATGACCGCGAGGAATTGCCACAACTCATCCATCGGAGTCCTCCTTGTCGGCGCTATACAAGAGCCTACGCCCCGCGGATTGTCCCGTAGAACACAAAAAAACCTTTGCGCAGAATCTGGCAAAGGGTAATTCGTGGTGGGCCTAAGAGGACTTGAACCTCTGACCTCACGATTATCAGTCGTGCGCTCTAGCCAGCTGAGCTATAGGCCCAGGAAGAATGGTTGCGGGGGCAGGACTCGAACCTGCGACCTTCGGGTTATGAGCCCGACGAGCTGCCAACTGCTCCACCCCGCGTCGAAGTGGCCTATAGAATTGGTGGGCGGTGGCAGGATCGAACTGCCGACCCCTCGCGTGTGAGGCGAGTGCTCTCCCGCTGAGCTAACCGCCCCTGTCATCTCAAAAAAGAGAAACAGGATCTGAATGGTGACCCCAAGGGGATTCGAACCCCTGTTCCCGCCGTGAAAGGGCGGTGTCTTAACCGCTTGACCATGGGGCCAAATTGGCTCCTCGAGTAGGATTTGAACCTACGACCCTCCGGTTAACAGCCGGATGCTCTACCACTGAGCTATCGAGGAATGGTGGAGCTAAGCGGATTCGAACCGCTGACCTCTTGAGTGCGATTCAAGCGCTCTACCAACTGAGCTATAGCCCCGACTCTAGAAAACAATTGCATATAATCCGCATCATCCGAAAAGGGATGGTGCCGAAGGCCGGACTCGAACCGGCACGGGGGTTACCCGCGCGCTTTTGAGGCGCGTGCGTCTGCCAATTCCGCCACTTCGGCAAATCTGGCGTGCCCGGAGAGATTCGAACTCCCGACCCCTTGATTCGTAGTCAAGTACTCTATCCAGCTGAGCTACGGGCACTCAAAAAAGAGAACACGAGTAGAATATCAAAAATACGATGCATTGTCAAGACAAACCAATCATTATTTTAGTCAAAATAGGATTGATCTCAATAAAATTCTTCAGCGGAGACGGTGTTCTTCTACAAGTGAGGTGATGCTCTCAATAAATCGATCCGTAATTTGTTCTTCATGAAATGGCACCACTGAACGTTGACACGCCTCAATCGAAGGGATAGCAACCATCCGATCCAAAATGTCACGAACGCACTGTGTAAACTCTTGAATTGACCCCGGGGTAAATAACCAGCCATTCACCCCATTGCGAAGCATATCCTCAGGGCCTGTATCACACCGACTCGCAATGACGAGATGACCGCGTGCCAATGCTTCAAGTATAACCATTGGAAATCCCTCAAAATCAGAAGTCAGCACAAGAACGGAGCGCTTCGTAATATATTTCCACGGATCTTCTTGCCAGCCACACCACTCCACTTGATCTGAGATTCCTGATTGCTTCAAAAATTGATCAACCTGGCTCTGATCATATTGCCCAAAAGGCTGTCCCATCATCACAAGATGCCAAGGCAGCCCTCTCAATGCGGCAAAACCTTGAAACATCACGTCCAGACGTTTTTGCACCATGTCAAATCGTCCTAGATAAACAAATTGCACAACATTTTGATCATACAGCGATTCTAATGGAGTAATCTCGACTTGGTGAATAGGATTGTATACGACACGAACCGGCTTAGAAGGATCAAGTGCTGAGAATTGGCGTTTGATGCCTGTGCTGATGGCGAGATGACCGTCTGCATAGCGAAGCGCAAAGCGGTCAGCAGCCACGTGCAGGCTATTATGCATCCAACTCAATAAAACGGGTGGCTCTTGATACAGACAGCGTGAAGCAGCAACAATCGCGTTATCGCCCGCATAGATCGACAAAATAACGTCCGGTTTAGGTAACATCTGAAGTGCTACTTGAGTGTTCAAAAGTACTGAAAAAAATGGCGGTTCCTCTTCAATCGCCGAGCGCTTATTCGGAACCAAATCCGAAGCAAACATCGCATGCGGCAAATCATTCGTCCATGACCAATCCTCTGCACGGACCGATGTTAAAAATAACATTTCATGCCCGCGTCGCTGTAATGCATTCGCCATTTGTAAAATTACATTTTCAGTTCCGCCACGCCCAGAAAGCAACCCAGCATAAATTAAAATCCGCACGTCCCTATCCCTCCAAATTATCTGGCTAACCAGATCCTTGGGTGCATCCATATGAAAAAAGCGACACCGTGAGGTGTCGCTCGTTTGTCTGGCAACGTCCTACTCTCCCAGGACCCTGCGGTCC
>NZ_LSUQ01000093.1 GCF_001642725.1 Ferroacidibacillus organovorans | reverse complement strand
GCTCGCGAATCGCTGTGAGCGTTTCTGGCAACATGTGCACATCCGCCTGCGCAATCGCTTCGCGGATCGACGGCGTTTTTGCACTGACATCCACCATGCGTGCGTGGCCCGCCTCGTCCAGATGAGTCAATCGATGGTGCGCTGCCACCGCGCGCGCCGAAACCTGATCCGTCAACGTATTTCTCCCCGTTTCTCTTCATTTCATTTAGTATAACGCAAACCGATCTTCTTCCGCACAAGCACAGCCCGGACATTTTGATTCCTGTATAATACGTTGTGACGAATCCTTTCCTAGGCAGGTGAATCCGCGTGAATGTACACGTTCGACTCTTTGCCGCAGCGGCAGAAGCGTGTGGAAAAGAGCAAATCGAAGTTTCAATCGAGCACAGAGCACCTCACACCATCGCCGATGTACGCGATGCGATTGCGGCTGCCTATCCAATGCTCGAAGAAATTCTTCGCCGCGCATGGTTTGCGGTAAATGAAGAATACGCCACACACGACGTGACCATCCAAGAAAAAGACCGCATCGCGATCATCCCGCCAGTGAGTGGTGGGTCACAACCGCAGAGCCTCCGTGACACTACATGGCCCGACTTGCTCATCACGCGCGACATATTATCGGTCAACGCGATGTATGATCACGTCTTGCGTGCGGCGGCAGGTGCCGTTGTCCTTTTTTCCGGTACCGTCCGCGAATTTACGCGCGGGCGACAAACAGACTACCTGGAGTATGAGGCGTACGAGGAAATGGCTCTTGAAAAAATGCGCGCCGTAAAGAATGCGTGTGTGGACCGCTGGCCTGATGCGCATGTCGCGCTATGGCATCGCGTGGGACGGCTCGCTTTGACGGAGACAAGCGTCCTGATCGGCGTTTCGACCCCCCATCGCAAAGACGCGTTCGCCGCAGGTCAATTTGCGATCGACACCCTCAAGAGAACCGTACCCATCTGGAAAAAGGAATTTTTCTCAGATGGGCAAGTTGAGTGGGTAGGCCCTGACGGACCGTGGAATCCAACGTCAGATCAAGAAGGTGATCCGCATGCAACATCCTGATCTGCCTGAAACACATCCGCGGTACAGCCGGCAACACCTGTTTACGCCGATCGGGGTCTCCGGCCAGCAAAAATTGAACGCTGCCCGCGTTGCGGTCGTCGGCGCAGGCGCACTTGGCACGGTCATTGCCAACCACATGGTGCGCGCGGGGGTTGGCTTCACTCGAATCATTGATCGCGATATCATCGAGTGGAGCAATCTTCAGCGGCAAACCCTCTATGATGAAGCGGATGCGGCAGAAGCAAAACCAAAAGCGCTCGCGGCGGCCGCAAAACTTCGTCAGATCAACAGTCAAGTACAGATTGAACCTGAGGTCACTGATCTCACTGCCGCAAACGCAGAGCGTCTCTTACGCGATGTCGATCTGATCATGGATGGAACTGATAATTTTGCGACTCGTTTTTTAATCAACGATGTGGCCGTCCTCCACAAACTGCCATGGATTTATGCAGGCGCTGTGGCAAGCCGCGGAATGATCGCTCCTTTTTTTCCGGATGGCGCCTGCTTTCACTGCCTGTTTCCAGATGATTCGAATCAGACGCACGCAGAAACGTGCGATACAGTCGGCGTCATCGGACCACTCACCGATGTGATCGGGAGTCTCGCATCGACGCTCGCGCTGAAATACTTGGTCGGCGCGCCCGTCGCGAAACACTTGACCCACCTTGACGTGTGGGAGGGCCGCCAGTCGACCATGAAACTCCCTGCGAAGCAAGAGAACTGCAAAACGTGCGGACAGCGCATCTTTACGTATCTACACTCTGATCGCGCTCCTGAGACGGTCAGTCTCTGTGGTCGGGACACGATTCAAGTCACGCCAAACGCTCCGCGCAATCTCTCGCTCGATACACTGGCAAAGGAAGTGCGTATCGTAGCAAACGACGTCACTCAAACGCCTTTTTTTGTGCGGGTTGCAGTCGATGCTTACACGCTCACGGTTTTTCGCGATGGAAGGGCGCTCATTCAGGGGACAAGCGATACAGGGGTGGCAAGGTCTCTCTATACGCGTTATGTAGGTGCTTGATTGGAATCGGGGATTTGATAGAAACCGCTTACAAAACAATTGCAGGCAAAGCCTGCGCGCGGATTGGCTTTGAAACGTCTAACGCTCGTCATCCTCTTCTTCAAGGATGCGTCGCTCTACAGGTTTTCCTGACGAGCTGCGCATCGCTTGACAGAGCGTGACAAACGGATCATCATTGCCGCGTATCGCGTTTCGCAACAGTTCTGCAGCTTGCTGTTTCTGTAAACCCGCGTCTCTTTCATTGAATTGCCCCAATGTTGACACCTCACGTTTACACGAACTTAACATGATAGTCGTATTGTACTATGTTGCGGTCCCAAGTTCTATAGGAGACAACTGAGAATCTACGAATTTCATTTTTGTAGATTCGTCACTCCCTTCGCGTGATACGCGCAGGGAGAAAGCGACCGCGTGCCAGAGTTGCTGTCGATACACATCGATGATGCGCTGTAACTCTTCACACGGCAAGACGAGCAGTTCGAGAGAGTCGGCTCTGCGCATCAGCGCTTCAGACAGCGGATCGAGAGGCAAGAGCAGCACATCGCTCGCGCGTTCTTTCGTACGCGCCACCATCGCCCGCTCAAGTACCCCACCCTCCCCTTCGCTCAGTTCCAGCGCAATCATCATCACCACGCGTCTTCCCTCATGGATCGCCACAAAATAGCCCTCACGCCACGCGTCAGCATTCCGTTCAAGTAGGATGCCTCCACGCTCTTCGCGATTGGATAAAAAGACGTCGCGCATTACGCGAACAGCGCGCGCCATATCTTGCGTTGCCCACGCCTTGACTCGCTCAAACGTCACCTCATGACTCGCAGCAACCTGTGTCGACCGCAATGGAGATAACTCGTGCGTTGTGTCGCATTCCGGATGATCCAGCGACTCCTCAAGCATTTGTGCGCGCAGGCGGCGCGTTAGACGTGTCATCGCTTCTGAGAGGTTTGCGTGAAACCACACCGTGCGTTTTGACGCATGCGGACAAGCGGCTTGCGCCTCAGGTACACACGTGAAGAGCCACGTATAAAACACCTCGCGCAAGAGCAAGCCGGGGCCCCCCAAGCGCCGATCCTCTTCCTGAAACCGCACGAGACTGTCAAACAGCGCAGCGAGCGATGACGCGCTTGAGAGACCGATTTCGCTGAGACGCGCAACGAACCGCCGTGTCGCATTCCGAAAAATCGCCTGATTGACAAAGAGTGTGACGAGTCGTACGTCAGAAAATTCAGGAGTAAGGGTTTCCAACACAGCCGCGAGATCGAGAAGCGGGAGCGGCCAGTGATCCGGCTGCAGTGGAAGCTGCCGCAGGTCGCGCAGTGCAGCAAAGCGGATGACACCATCCTCGCCAAGCGTTAGAGGCATCCGCACATACGCTGGGTACTGGTTTGCGTACGCATCGATCCAGCGCTTACATCCGGGCGGCAGTTCCTCAAGCGCGGAAAGCTTTCGCCTCAATTTCAAGAGATGAAGCCAAGAACCGACGGTTTTTTGCAGCGCGATCCACGGTTCTTCCCATACGATGCCAAACCACGACAGTATGAAGACACCCGCCGCCAGAGACAGTTCCTGCGTGACATGGTATGTCGCGGCGTGAAAAAGCGCTGCTAGCGACAAAAGGAAAACATAGATCACGTATATCCCCTCCTCATCACTTCACTTCCAATTCCCCTATCTTTCCTAGAAGTAAAGCGGTCTATTCTATGATTTTGTTTCATAGATTCGATAGCACGTACAAGAAAATCATGCACATTGTGCGCGCTTTGGAGGTCTAAACAAGCGATGCTCCCAAAACGAATCTCTTTGATCGCAACATCCATCCTTTTTCTAGCGACATCCCTCATGATGACTTCCTGGTATGCCCGCAAGATCGATCCGGCGGTCGTATCGTACATGTCGATTCCTACAGCACTGCGCGCTATCCTTGACTTTTCAGTTCTTGGAAAGCCGCTTGCGACACCCGATCCAACGCACTTTTTGGTTTCACTCGCCGCGCTCTCAAATGATGAGATTACGCTTGAAACCGTACCTTCAGTGGCCGGCTCCCTGCCGTCTGCCACAGGTTACGGACTTGGCGCAAACAAAACTTCAAATTCCGCCAACCTCGTAAAGCCTAATTCGCATCTCCCGACTACCTTGCCTCTCGCCTCACCGCTTACATCTGTCGTGTCATCACCGATCGCACTCGGCTGGACACTCGGCGTTACTCCTGCGACACTGCCGACCCTTCTTGCCCAGTCTCCAGGGCTTACCGTGCTTGCGCCAAAATGGTTGCATGTCTCAGGTCCTTATGGAGCGGTCAGTGGGACGATCAACGAGCAAGTCGTACAAATGTGCCACGCGCGAGGAATCAAAGTCTGGGCGGTCGTCGACAATGGTTTCTCTGCATCCGAGACCCATGCGTATCTTTCCTATGCCGATCGGCAGACCGCTTTAATTCACCATCTTGTCACCCTTGCAAAGCAATACCATCTCGATGGGCTCAACCTTGATTTCGAAGGATTAGCGAACGCAGACCGCTTTAATTACACACACTTTGTTCAACAACTCGCAACGGCGCTCCGCCCGCATCACGTCGCGCTCTCTGTCGACCTTCCGCCTGACATCATTTACGGGCAAAACACTGGACCTTATAATCACGCAGCATTGGCAAAAGTCGTCTCAAAGATCGTTTTGATGGGCTATGATCAACACTGGGGTGGCGATCCTTATGCAGGGCCGACCGCGTCACTGCCGTGGGTGTCTACGGGGATCAAAGATATGCTTATAACGGGGGTTCCCTCACAAAAGCTGGTGCTTGGCATGCCACTCTACACACAGGATTGGACGCTGTCAAAACAAGGCACAGTATTGAATAGTCAGCCACTCTCACTTCAACAGTTGCAAAATCTCGTCTCTCAAGTTCACGCAGTTCCTCACTGGGACGCAGCGCTTGGCGTTCACGTTCTGAGGTATGTCGTGCAAGGAACCATTCACGAAATTTGGATGGAAGACGAGCGTTCACTCATGCTTCTGGCGGATCTCATCCCAAAAGATCATTTGGCAGGCGGCGCGGTTTGGTATCTGGGGTTATCAAGCCCGACACTCTGGCAAAGCCTTGTCAACACGCTTCACACGGCCATTGGTTAATCAAAAACCGTGCGGCCGTTAAGCATTCGCTTATCGGCCGCACGGTTTGACTCAGTCTCTTAACTGACGAAGGACATCAAAAATCACTTCATTGTCAGGTTGTTTATCGATCGGGTGAACATCGATAAAGCGAACAACTCCCTCTTTGTCAATCACAAAGAGTGCACGTTCGTTAAACCCTTCAGAGCGAAGGACGCCGAATTTTTCAGCGACTGCCCCGTGAGGATAAAAGTCCGAACAAAGCGGATAAGAAATGCCGCCAATGGACTTCTGCCACGCTTCGTGGCTCGGAATGCTATCGACACTGATACCCAGAACCTGGGTATTGTACTCTTCAAAACGAGAGAGATCATCCTCGTATGAAGGCATTTGAGCGCCTCAGACCGGAGTCCAATCGAGGGGATAAAATGCGATAAACACATTTTTCCCGCGAAACTCTGAAAGTGTAACGGTGCGGCCGCCATGCGCCTTAAGCGTAAAATCCGGCGCGGCATCGCCAACTTTCAATGTCTTGGTTTCCGGTGCGCCCTTGGGTTGTCCGAGTCCTGCCATGAGCATGACCGCCTTTCAAGGGTAGATTTGGTACATCCCCGATTATACCAAGATTCGGCTGAACATCAACGTCACTCGCGTCACGCGTCTGGAGACAGCACGAACACTTCGGTCTCATCCCGCAGAATCGCTTGCGCCTCGCGTCTTGAAAGTTCTCCCGCATCTGCCGCTGCGATAAGTGCAACACATTTCCCGAGCTGATCCGTCGTATGCATGACAACATCGACGTTGAGTCGTTTTGCGAGCGCTCGCAAAACGAAAACAGGCGCATACGTCGTTGCCGTAGTCAGAATCTGCTGACCCGCATGCGCCCACGCGTTGAGTCCATCTGAAATGGTTGCCAAAAGTGCAGCGTAACCTGAAGCGAGCAACTGTTCATCTGTCAGATCAGGAGAAATTCCGTATAACGTGCCCGCCGCAGCGTGTTCCGACTCATCGATCTGCAAGCGAACGTTCGGGAAAGGTTTTTGCAAAGCAGCGGCCACTTCGTCACTCGATGGATGCGTAGACGTATGCGCAAAGAGCCAATCGATCATACGCTGGGCGTTTTCAAAGCCACGCACAACAGGAAGGATCTCATCAAGATCGGACTGTGTTGACGCGTTTGAAAAAAAGCGAATGTACCCTTCTTTTTCAACAAGAAGCAAAGCGTCCATTTGCCCGTTATGCATCACACCAAACTGTGTGGCCGTGAGCGCTGAGACCGTAACACACGGGATGTTTTGAAATCCTTCCAAGTAAAGTGATTTTTTTACTTCAAGTTGATAGTTTTGTGCGGCGACAGGAACGTCCAAGCGATCCTGAAACCGCTGTTTTAAAAGGATAAACCGCGAAGCGAGCAGGTGATCTTGCATCACGCCGCACGTTTCAAATCCAGAAAAGTGAAACATGAGCCACGAATCAAACCCACCCGCGACGAGCGGTAGATGCGGATAGGATGAAGCGATTGCAGATATACGTTCCAGTGTCATCTGAAACGCACCATCCCCATCCATCGGAAGACGCAACACCGCAAGCGGCGTTCCAGAGCGGCGCTCCCATACGACCGCATAGCGAGGAGACGAACAAATGGCGAGCGCGATGACGTCGCGCGCGTGAACTGCCGCGCGACGCAGCGCCATATTAAGCAGCGTTATCACGGCAGTCAATACATCATCAGCGC
>NZ_LSUQ01000092.1 GCF_001642725.1 Ferroacidibacillus organovorans | reverse complement strand
CACCAAGATAAGTTGACATAACTCAATCTCTACCGAGGGGCGAATTTACACCACATCTCGGACTTGATCCAGGGATAGGCGATATGGCACAGATTATATATCTGAAAAAGCATTAAAAATCCTAAACATGAATTCCACGGATGGATTGGTATATGAACACATTGTGCCGAAGACAAAGTTTATAAACAACACTTGCGAACATATGGCTATGGCGGGGAATGTTTCTATAGAGTCGATCTTTGAAGTGCTAGATAAGTATCTGTGGACCGCAACCATCACAAGTTCAGAAAATCGACTGCTTCCGACAGCGAGAAATATGCCATCTGGGTGGGATGGAATTAATATTTTCGCCAGATACGAATCGGCGAATATTTCGCTACTGGCGCATGACAAGACCTATTTGTTTGCTTCCAATTCGGCACAGTGATACTCGATAATGTCCTGAATATTTCCCCCGCATACAAATCGTCGCACATGAAAGGAATGGTGGCTATCAATGGACCAAAAGCTTTCTGTTGCAATTGTTCGATCCATCTATCGTGATATTATGTCCCGGTATGGCTTGGATGGATACTTTCAAAACATTCCCCCACGGTCAAAAGCACGCATATTGGAGACCTGGGTTCAATTGGTCTCAGAAGAGCTTCATAAGTCTGGGGTTATAAGCAATGTCTGCGAGCCGCTGAATGTCGACGAAATGGATCTGGCGGATGTCATAGACCGCATCAACTACTTCTCGTCAAGTGGGGACGATATATAAAGAAGGATATCTGTTTTCCAAAGCCATGGTTGAAGTAAAATGCTGAAGCCAAATGTCACGCACCACGCTCTTTATAAGTGTGGATTGTGCTGTTGAAGAGGTTGTTTCACTTTACGCTTGATTGAATGCTCAAGGTCTGAGAAACTACGATACGAATAGGGTTTCACGTCTCCAATCCTCCGTTACACATACAGAATGTACATGAGGATTTCGGACCGAGGATCCTCAACTCCAACAAGGACTTGCACCTTCATAGCAAGATGTGATATGGGTTAAGATTCTGGTCCATATTTTTTTGCGAGGAAGAAATGAAAGACCACCGGAAATGCATGGTACAATATGACGGGAATTGGTGGGATATAAAAAATTAAGAGTATGACAATTGTATCAGGAAGGTGGTTGTATGGTGAATACACGCCGAGCGTTGGTCAAGCAGTTTACGGACACCTATTTGAATGAAATCGAATGTAATAGCCTACTCGAAACTCATTGGCCCTTGTTACGTTCACTACTTCCACCTAAATGGTGGTATGACGCATCGCCGATTCGACGCTGGATAACGTATAGCCGTTTTCCATCATATACGACTGCATTAACCCTTTTGGGGGAGGAGCTGCAACTGATATCGGACTCCTTCCCCTCTTCGTACAGGGATTGGATTGGCAGCATCGGCGTGCCTGGGGCGTTCTGGTCCAAAAGATTCGAGTCCATGGTAATATTTCTTCTTTTGCGTTCAGCGCTGCCCGTGGATTCAATTGAACCAACCGACCCAGGATCAAAAAATGTCCTTGACATCAAATTGTCGGATGGTGTTGAGACGGTTTTTGTCGAATGTACGTCTCTTCGGAATGCTGATGATGAATCTGGGATCAACGAAGCTTCTTTTGGAATGGATTACTTTAATCATCGATTTTCGGAAATCAAGGGCTCATATCACGTAACGTGCAATGTCATGCCAGATTTGACGAATAAAGAAGAAATAGATAGATTTGTTGTAATGTTCCGGTACTTCATTGAAACCCATCGACCACAGGAAAAAATTAAATGGTCAAGTATCGATGGCTTCCCCCATGACCGCCTCACACCAGGTTTACCTGCGGCCAGAATTACCCCCGTACCCGGCAACACCTGCGTGACCATCGGCCACGCAGGGCAATCCGGATTTATGTCTATGTCGAACACACTTCGTAATGCGCTTCAGCGAAAAATAAAGCAGGTGCGAGACTATGATGGTCAGAAAATAATTATGGTAGATGGCTCTTTCAACACTGGTGCGTTCATATCGAATGCTCTTGGGGTGAAGACAGATGTCCACGATGCGCTTGAAACGGATAAACAACAATGTGTGTCCGTCGTTACATTATCGCAAATGGATATCACGTCACCCGAACGCATTATAACTCCGTACGCTTTCATCGCTCCATGGGCTAATATATCGTCTACCAAGTTAACCCAAAGTATTCTCGTTGCATGCAATCAACAGCCAGAGCAATTGCAGCGGCTGAAGAGTAAATAATCCGTTAAATCGGCTTGGAGTATTCCAATTGGAACGTTGAACAAAGATTTTATGCCTATACAAGAGGGGGTGACGACTATGTTTGCGCAGAATGACAAGCCGGGAGATATCCTGCTTCGAGATTGGATTGATTACATCCATAATAAGGCGGGGCAGGAACAATGGATTACGGTCTATTCGAGCAACAGAGGGGAGTGGGGAGCAACTTACTTCTTCTGCGCTCTGATTCCGAACTTGATGGTGGAGGATTCACTAAACAACGAGTCGTGGGACTTACATTTTGACAGAGGAAGACCGGGATGTACGCAGTATCACGACTTGGATGGAACAGATACGGTGAAGTATCACCGATTTGGTCATGATAACGGGGTTGAACCTCTGATTCACTGTCGGGATTTCTATGGTATGAGGAAAGACTACGTAGAAGTCTCAGAGGAGTTTCGATTGTTTCATAACCTCTATTACGATAAGGCAAATAGCAAGTTCATCCAAATCAGTGAGAGCGGCACCGAGGAGGATGTAATTCTAGTTGAAGATGACCGAGTACGAATCAAGCTAAAGCCGTTGAAACAATTTCTGTCTATAAAGGATATGCACCTTGCGATATTTTTTTCCATCGACCGCCATTCCGATAGGACACTATCGGAACTTGGCCTGACGGAGGAGCGTAGGACTGTGAGGGAGGGAAATATTCTCTACTTCTATTTTGTCGGGGAACAGAAGTTTTCCATTTCCGATGACAAACCTATGTTTTCGAGGATAGAAGGGAAAAAGCTGATATCGGGGATGGCTAAGGAGAAGAGTGGGATTTGGCCATACGAGGATGAAGATGAATTTGAGAATTTTATAATCGATGTGGACGAAAATGGTGATCCGCAATCTTACACGTGTGATCCGGACGAATTGGCAAATTACTTTGGGGCGAATCCCGATGCGCCCAATTATTTGACCCCTGTGTTCTTTAGGCGAGATGTTCTTACAAAGTATTACTCTAAACCTGACATTTACTCTGTAGACGACGGTTATCTCAGATGCGGCGGACTATGGGGACTTCGGCTGGACAATAATCATCAAACTCATGTCATTGTGTATTTGGGGGATCTTGGGCGAGATTTGCCTGCCGCAGAACGAGTGTACTGGAAGAGTTACAATATACCACCTGATGGTAAAATCAGCGATGTAAACTGGAAACGCAGCCTTCTGGACGAGTTCACAGACCCCGAAAAGGCAGACCTTGTTTTCAAGTATCAATTCAACATCTTGCAAGAGAGATGGCAGGGGAAATTTGGGTGGGTGCTGTTCAGACCACTGTCTGAGGAGGACCAACACAATTTCAAAACTTTAAGAATACCGGTTTCTGACGACCAATCTGAATTTGATCAACAGTCAATGTCACTTACAAAGGTTCTTGTGGACTCTCTAAATGAAGAGGAGATAAAGGAACAGATTCAAGGCGCAGTTCCCAGAGATACAAAAGGAATCTCGAAGCTATCATTGTGGTTACAGGAACAAGGGTGTCATGATGCTGAACCGCACATTAAGTTTCTCCGATCCCTTCAGGACTTGCGAAACGGAGCCGGTCACAGGAAGGGAGATTCCTATGCAAGAGGAGCAGCCTACTTCAGCATAGGTGAGAAACCTCTAGCAGTGGTTTTTGAGGGGATATTGGAATGTGCAACAAATTTCTTGATGTACTTGCAAAACAGGATATTGCAAGAACAGAAGTAGGTTGAGGCTTATGGTGAGGGATTACGCTTCACCTCCAAAGAACGCTACGATTTTTCGCATTTACAGGCTGCGGAAAGCACCCAAAAGAAGCTGACAAGAGCTGGTGTATTGAAAGGGAGGCACTACAATGAGTGACGCTTCACGTGTCGACAAAATTGTACGAGCGCTTGATGCATACTGGCGATAAAATCCTGAATTGAGGCTCGATCAGCTAATTTTCAATTTGCATGCGACAGGCCGAGAATCTTCGGACACTCAGGCAGATATTTTTTACACCAGCGATGCCGAATGGCTTAAATGGCTCAAGAAGTACACCCAAATGAAATTGACCTGCGATGACGCTGCCATCGCAATACACGGACAATGTAGTGGGACTTTCCAGACGTTGGCGTACGTTTGCCCATGTTCCTGATGTGGACTGTTTATGAGCGGCCAACACCGCACGCTTGATTGATCGTTCAAGATCCAACATACTCGTGTCCAAAGGCTTCACAGACCGAGACCTCCTCAATTATCTTGTTTCAAACCTGAATCGTGTATTTAAGGATTTCGGACCGAGGAGCGTCACCTCCACCAGCGACTTGCACTTGTATAGCAAGATGTGATATGGGCCTGCATCCTGGTCCGTATTTTTACAGAAAGAAGAATTATCTAAATAGCACTGATTCGACACGTGGTATAATATGGGCATGAAAATGAATGTGCGTGGTTGAAGTGTCCTAGAAGACTGTAGAAAAACCCCATATCGATTGGCAGCAGAAATCCCTCAAACGCCATATGTGACAAATGATCAAACGGCGATGCCGTCAGGACGTACGTATGATACACCTGCCGTTGTTATAATATGGCGTTTTTCCACTATTGAAGTATCAATCGGGAGTGGGTTCTTGGTGCGATTTTCTCAACGTAAGGGATTTACGCCAACTAAAGATAAAATACAGCTTGAGTCGATGGACGATGCTTTGCGAAATGCGCTGTGGAATTGCTTATGTAGCTATTTTTGGGACACCGAGTTACGTTCGAGAGAATTTCTCTACCGAAACGAGGATAACTATATTCTTGTACAGTGGATCTGGACAGATTACTTTAAGCTTTCAACCGATCTCATTGATTCAAGATGTCGAGTTATATACGGGTATCTGCGCAAGTATTTCTATGAGTGTCAGTGGTATGCAGCATACGATTTCATCGAATTCATGGCTCGGCTCAATATTGAACCCTTCATTGAGAGTTGTAACAATGCACTCGCAAAAGAAATGTCAGGCTATCGACTTGTGAACAACTGCATCGTTGACATTACCAGTGACGAGGAACTACAGGCAATTGATCTTGCTCTAAGGGACACTACGAATTTAGCCGGGGTGAACAATCATGTACGTCGTGCGCTCGAATTACTATCAGATCGAAAAATGCCAGATTGGCGGAACTCGATTAAGGAATCGATAAGTGCCATTGAAGCTATATGCGTTTTAATCGACGGAAATCCCAAAGCCACACTAGGACAGGCACTAAATAGAATTGAAAAGGCATCCATGGTCAATCTACATCCCGCTCTAAAGGAAGCCTTTTCAAAACTGTACGGATACACCAGCGATGCGGACGGTATCCGACATTCTCTCACAGAGGCGCCAACTATTGAATCTGAAGATGCGAAGTTTATGTTGGTGGCCTGCTCTGCGTTCATCAACTATTTGCTGCCAAAAGTTTCACGAGCCGGGATTACTCTATGATTGTCAAGTCATTTAATAAGACCCTTGCGAACACCGTAACTGTCTGTTGTGGGAACGACATTCTGCGCTCACGCAGTGGAGGTTTGAGTGCACTTAGGGTGTATCCCGATTGCATTTAACCAGCCACGAGGCAGTCTAATTCTCTGCAGTACGGAACTTGTTTCCGCCGAACGACTTTTTCTAACACCTACGTGTAAGTGCAAGACATGGAGGCTAGGCAAATGTCCACAAGCGGTCCCAATTCAACCGATATGGTCATATAAGGTGGATGTGGGGGATTTCGACGATTCTTGCAAACTATAACTGGAAGTAGCGGGCATTACAAAATATCGAGTATCGGAGGTGTGATCAGTGTCATCGAATAACCTAGCAACATTGTCTCAAAAAACCATCGATGAACTCTTGTACTATCTTCTCGAGGTTGCCATTCAATGCAGTGACGAAGAGGCAATACATTGGACAAAGCTTGAATTGGGTGGATATACAAAAGAGAATTCGGAACTGCGTGAGACTGATAAAGTCCCTGCCTACCGCACGGTAATTGGTCAATACTATGATGCGTATAATCGTCCAATCGGTGTAGCAGATTCACGACTAGCATTTCTCTTGGAATATCCTATTCGTGATTCGCTACCAGAGTTACAAGCATACTCTGAGAAAGACGGACTTTTAGAAATCCAGGATTTTAAGCGATTTGAACTTATTGCAGAGAAATTCAGCGTACGTCCTCATTGTTTTCGTTTTCCCGTAACTGCGGTATCAGGCATTTTAGGCGCAATACGTACGCAAGCTCTGGATAAAATCCACAACTTAAGGATCTCTGAACCTTTGGGGACAACCAATGATGATACGCTTAATGGTTTACACTCTCGTGTAAAAGAAGTGGCCGGGAAATTATTTCAGGACGGGCACTATAGACAAGCAATTCTTGACACCTACATTGCCCTGGTGGAACAAGTAAAAGCCAAATCGGGTCGATATGACTTAGATGGATCTACGTTGATGCAGCAGGTATTCTCACCTAAATCACCAAAAATCATTGTTTCGGACGACTCTGACGAACAAATGGGGTATATGTGGATGTTTTCGGGAGCCGTAATGGGAATCAGAAATCCTAAAGCACATCGGTTGATACAACAAACAGACCCACAGAAAACCGTTGAATGGCTGAGCTTTGCCTCTGTTTTATTCAAAGTTCTTGATGATGCTCAAGTTGCAGGTGGAACTCCATAACATAGATGTCTGTATCACATAAGGGCATTAACGGATCAAGTCCGAGATGTGGTGTAAATTCGCCCCTCGGTAGAGATTGAGTTATGTCAACTTATCTTGGTG
>NZ_LSUQ01000091.1 GCF_001642725.1 Ferroacidibacillus organovorans | reverse complement strand
ATCCACGGCGCACGCAGTTCTAAAAAACAGCGAGACACACGCAGCTCACCACCGCGTGTGTCAAGGCGCGCTGTGACGCGCTCGGTAAGCGTCACAAATTCATCATTTCCCACATCATCGCGCGTACCGTGTCCGACAAGCAAAAGCGCCTTCATTGCGCGTCTTTTGCCTCCGCCAAAGTGCCTGCGCGCAGCGCCTCGAATCCAACCCGATGACAATAGTCGCCAAAGCGCTCCGCCGGTTTGCGCCCGGCTTTATAGTGGAGCAAAAGTGGCCGCAACGTGTCGACCGCCTGCGTGATCGGCAGCAGTTCCTGGTAGAGCGCGTTCATCCGCGCACCGTTGAAATCCCCGCCCAAAAAGAGGTCATATTTGCCGATGGTGCGCCCCACAAACCCGATGTCCCCAATATAGGGGCGTGCGCATCCGTTAGAACATCCCGTCATGCGAACGCTCATCACTTCGTTTTGCAGTCCAAGCTGGGCAAGCAGTTGATCGATCTCCTTAAGCACATCCGGCAGCATCCGCTCCGACTCGGCCGTCGCCAAACCGCAGGTGGGCAGCGCAGGGCAAGCCATCGCGTAGCGCACGACGTTGCTCAATTGTTCAGCGAGCGGGACACCAGCATCTAAGAGCAGCGCTTTGATCGCCTCACCTTGCTCTTCTGTAAGCCCAGAGAGAATCAGGTTTTGGTCGCACGTCAGATGAACCTCTGGCGCATACGTCTCCATAATCTCGCGAAGCACCGTGCGCAATTTCATCCGATCCGTATCGTGAATCCGCCCATTCTGCACGTAAATTCCGAGCGCAAAGCGACCGTTTTCTTCCGGGTAAAAGCCCAGATGGTCACTCGTCTGCTCCCACGTGAGTTCCCGCGGCGCGACCAGCGGACGGCCGAGCCGCGCGCTCAGTTCGTCGCGAAACCACGCCAGGCCGCGCTCGTGCAGCAGGTACTTGAAGCGCGAATAGCGGCGGTCTGCGCGATTGCCAAAATCACGTTGAATCTTTACGATCTCGCGACATGTCTCAATCAGCTGATCTGGCGTGACAAAGGTGAGTGGATCAGCCATTCGCGGAAACGTGTCGGCAATCGCCGCCGTGCGCCCCATTCCGCCGCCGACCAGGAGGGAGTAGCCGGCAACCGTTTCCCCGTCGCGATGCGCCACGATCCCGAGGTCATTCGCGTAGACATCGACGCAATTGTCGCCCTCAACCGCGAGCGCCAGCTTAAATTTGCGCGGCAAGTACGTCTTTCCGTAGAGCGGCTCTTCCGCTGCGCGATCGTCCGGTTGCCACTTTTCTCCGTCCAGCCAAATCTCGTGATACGCGTTCGTTTTCGCTGACAGTTCGTCGACCAGCGCCAACAGGTCTCGCCGCAGCGCTTGATGAAACGGACTGCGGTGAGGCGCGGGACACATGAGAATGTTGCGCACCTGATCGCCACAGCCGCCAAGCGTCGTGATCAAAACCTCATTGATGCCGGCAATCGTCTTTTTCAGATCGCCCTTCAACACGCCGTGCAGTTGAAACGTCTGTCGCGTCGTGATGCGCATGGTCTTGTTCCCGTACTCTTCAGCCAGTCTGTCAAACTGCAAATACGCAGCAGCCGGTAATACGCCGCCTGGAATGCGGGCGCGGATCATCATCTGGTAGTGCTTTTCACGACCCTCTTTTTTCAGTTGCTTGCGCAAATCACGGTCGTCTTGTTGATACACCCCGTGAAATTTGAGTTGCTGGATGCTTTCTTCCGTGAAGAACGACGTCTCGTTGATCAATTCCTCGGCGATCTCCCCGCGCAATTGATTGCCTTCACGCTTGATCACCTCAACATGCGAAACAGCCGTTTCCCGGTCTACACTCATGTAGTTACCTCCGCGAGTCCCGCCACGAGGACATCCGCCACCTCGGGACGTGTGAATTTAGGGGATGGGCGCTCTCCACTTCGGAGAATCGCGCGCACCTTCGTGCCGGACAGGATATAGCGGTGCTCTGCGTCGTGCGGGCACGTCTTGTCAGACGCCATACCGTCGCAGCGCTCGCAATAGAAGCTATTTTCAAAAAAGAGTGGTTGGATGCCTAACTCCTCCACTGTGAACGAAGAAAAGATATGCTGCGCATCATACGTTCCATAGTAACTCCCCACGCCCGCGTGATCGCGTCCCACGACAAAATGGGTGCATCCGTAGTTTCTGCGGACCAGCGCGTGAAACACCGCTTCGCGCGGACCTGCATAGCGCATCGCAGCCGGGTATGCGGCGAAAAAGACGCGATCTTTCGGATAGTAGTTGTCAAGCAGCACTTGATAGCTTCTCATGCGCACATCCGCCGGAATATCATCCGCCTTTGTCTCGCCGACGAGTGGATTCAAAAACAGGCCATCGACGATCTCAAGCGCACACTTTTGGATATACTCATGTGCGCGATGAACCGGGTTGCGGGTTTGAAAGCCAACAACTGTTTTCCATCCACGCTCTTTAAAGATCTCCCGCGTCTTTGTCGGATCGACATAAAAGGATGCGAATTCCGTCGGCTCAAAGCGACGGAGCAACTCGATATCACCCCCGACGTAAAACGGTTCGCGCGCATAGAGTTTATTCACGCCGGGATGCGCCTCATCGGTCGTGCGATAGACTGCTTGCGCCTCGCGCTCCTTGTCATAGCGATAGACGTCGCCTATCGTAAGAATCCCATAGATCACGCCGTTTTCATCGGTAAGCGCCGCGCGCTCTCCAGTCTTGAGTGATCCCGCCAATGTTTCTGACACGGGGAGAGTGACGGGAATCGTCCACACCGCGCCTGATGTCAGGTGCATGTGGTCGAGGACATGCTCATAATCCGCCTTATTCGAAAACCCTGTGAGCGGTGAAAACGCGCCAATCCCAATCAGTTCAAGGTCAGAGAGCGACCATGTTGTCAGCGGGATCTTTACCATTGATTCTGCTTCTCGTAAAAGGGTGCTGCGCTTTGCTTCTTCTACTATGCGATTGACGATCATTTGACGAAAACTCCATTCTCTATCTTATTGATGCAGACCGCACTCCGTCTTCTCAAACTCACTCCAACGACCACTGCGCGGATCGGCACCAGGCGCTACCGCTTTCGTGCAGTGAGAGCAGCCAATCGACGGAAAACCGCGATCATGCATTGGATTGTAAGGGACATCGTTTTGTACAAGATACTGCCACACCTGCTTGTGTGTCCAGAGCGCGAGTGGATTTACCTTTAAAAGCCCAAACTTCTCATCCACTTCAAACACTTGCGCATCGGCGCGCGTCGGCGCCTGGTCGCGGCGAATGCCTGTAATCCATCCGGCGTATCCTTTCAGATGATCGGCAAGCGGCTTGACCTTGCGAATGTCACAACAGAGATCGGGACGGGATTTCCAGAGTGCCTCACCATGTGACTGCGCTTGCTGCTCAAGCGTAAACTCTGGACTGACGCGAATCAAGTTTGGTGAAAAGCGCCGCTTCGTCTCTTCGATCAACGCGTACGTCTCGTCAAAGAGAACGTCCGTATCTAAATAGAAGATTGGCAGACTCGGCTTGATCTTCGTGACCATGTGCAAAATCACTTGATCTTCCGCGCCAAAACTGCAGGCGAACGTCAAATTGTCAATCTCCTTTACCGCGT
This sequence comes from Ferroacidibacillus organovorans, assembly GCF_001642725.1. Classification (GTDB taxonomy): domain Bacteria; phylum Bacillota; class Bacilli; order Alicyclobacillales; family SLC66; genus Ferroacidibacillus; species Ferroacidibacillus organovorans. The sequence goes on along the minus strand of NZ_LSUQ01000091.1, from coordinate 3,551 downwards.
GGCGAAGGATCTCTTCGGGCGCCCTCTCTTCAAACGCTTTGGCCCACATTGCGACATCGTAAGAACGGTCAAGAAGGATCGACAATTCAAAAACCACCATTCCGATTGTTTTAGTATGTTATTTGCGTATAGTGTACCCTGCGTTTTTTTCGTCGTCAAGAAGGATCACAAAAAAATCCTCACGCACACGCGCCGTTCATTCACGTTTCATCCTTTGCCCACACGCAGGGATCCGGACGTATCCATCATCGCGAGAACGACGGCCTGTGAGTGCGGATGCTCGACATCCTCCCAGGTTTTGTACCGGAGATCCTCCTTCGAAATGTGGTGCATGGCGGGCAATCCGGCGCGCGCATTTCTTCGAATCGCCTCAAGCAGCGTGCGCTTCTTGTCGATATTGCCTTGCAGCCCCTTCTTTCTCACATCGCGAAACTCGACATCTGTCACGACGACGTCTTCAGGAGCCTTCTGTTCAAGATACGGAAGCTCAAGCTCAGAAAAGAGAATCTGTTGAATCTCATCCACGGAGACTTCCGCCTCGTAATAGTCAACCCCCGGTTGGTCGCCCGCGCCTTCTCCCTTGCCCGCACCTTGAGCAGGCTGACTGTCGCGCGCGATGACATCACCGATCGACGATTCTCCGTCCCCCTGCCCCGCCTGCTGGCTCTTTCCGTAATTGAAGCGAAAGTGATACTCATCAAGCGATCGGATCGGTATTTTCATAATCTGTTTGCCATCCGTCATGATGATGCTTTCTTCACTGATGAGATCGGCGAGATTGTGGCGAATGGCCTCTTTCACCTTTTGTTGGTGGCGCGCCTGATCTTGTTGCCCTTTGCGGTGAAGAGACCAATCATCGCGACTCAACGTATACTGGCTGTGCGTCATGTCACTCACCCCTTGGGATTTTCGATTGCAAAAAGGGGCATGGTCACACACCGTGACGCACGCCCCGTTCGAAGAATAAGTCAGCGATTGAGTAGGCTCCCCGTATATTGAAGCAGCTCATTCGCGCAGGCCGCGCAATACCCGTACTCTTCCATGAGTCGTTTGCTGACTTCGTTCACTTTTTTCAGTTGCTTGCTGTCAGGCGTCTTGGTCGAAGTCGTAATCTTTACAACATCCTTCAAATCTGCAAACAGTTTTTTCTCAATCGCCTCGCGCAACCGCTCGTGCGAACTGTAGTCAAATCGCTTGCCGCGGCGCGCGTACGTTGAGATACGGATCAGGATCTCCTCGCGGAACGCTTTTTTGGCATTTTCTGAGATGCCGATCTGCTCCTCAATCGAGCGCATCAACTTCTCATCCGGGTCAAGCTCCTCGCCAGTGATTGGATCTTTCATCTTTTGCCAATTGCAATACGCTTCGACATTGTCGAGGTAATTGTCAAGCAACGTCTTCGCAGATTCCTCATACGAGTAGACAAACGCCTTTTGAACCTCTTTTTTCGCGAGTTCATCATATTCTTTGCGGGCAAGCGCGACGAAGTTTAACATTCGCTCGCGGTCTTCTTTCGTGATTGACGCGTGTTGGTCGAGCCCCTCCTTGATCGCGCGCAGGATGTCGAGCGCATTGATGCAGGATGTATCCCGCCGGATCAGCGCGCTTGAGATGCGATTGATCACGTAGCGCGGATCGATCCCATTCATGCCCTCTTCAGGCCACTCCGCCCGCAATTCCTGAACGTCTTTTTCCTTGAATCCTTCCACATTTTTGCCATCGTACAAGTACAGTTTCTTGAGTAGATCCATGCCTTGCTTTTTCGATTCCTTGAGACGTGTCAAAATGGAAAAAAGCGCCGCAGTGTGAAGCCCGTGCGGGGCGATGTGCACATCGCGCAAGTCACTCTGATGAACAAGTTTTTGGTAAATCTTAACTTCTTCTGATACCTTAAGGTTATACGGAATTGGCATCACGATCATCCGCGACTGCAACGCCTCATTACGCTTATTATTCACGAAATTCCGATACTCTGTCTCGTTTGTGTGCGCGATGACCATTTCATCAGGCGCGATAAACGCGCACAAACGAGACAACCGCTTCGAATGCTACGATGAACACCGCGCGCAGAGCAGGGCTGGCGATGGAGGGGCAGGTAAGCCTCAAGCAGCGCAAGGAAGCTAGCCAGCACTGCGCACCGAGCGTACGTCTTTGGTACGTGAGGGAGCAGGGCTGGCGATGACGCCGCGATGCGCAGAGGAGTTCTGCCCCGCGCGATGCGTAGAGGCGTTCTGCCCCTCTTTAAGGGAGTTATAAGGTGGAGCAAATATACTAATCCAAAATCATGCAGAGAAGGAAGGTGGAGTCATGACCAACGCGTATCTCCCCATTTTGTTTGTCGCGTGCATCGCGTTTCTCGCGCCGTTTCTCTCCCAACGTGTGACGCGCGGTATCGTGCCGACTGTCGTCATCGAGATTCTGCTCGGCATTCTGGTGGGTCCAGGCGGATTGAATTGGCTCCACAGCAACCAAACACTCGCGTTTCTCGCAGGCTTTGGCTTTACGTATCTGATGTTTCTGTCGGGCGTGGAACTCGACTTTGAGATGGTGCTCAGCTCTTCAAAAGGAGAAACGCCCCTATGGCGCGATGGCCTCATCTTTTTTCTCGCCGTAGCGGCAGCCACCGCCCTCATCGTCTTTCCACTCGCCGCTGCACACGTTTTGACACACCCTTACTTCTTTTTAGGGTTGATTTGCACGACGTCAATGGGCATCGTCGTACCCGCGCTCAAAGAGAGTCGCTGGCTGTCTCATCCGCTCGGCCAGCGCATCCTTGGCAACGCGCTCGCACTCGACTTCTTTCCACTGCTCTATCTCGCAGGATACACGTCGATTCGCGCCAGTGGACAAGCGCGCAGCCTCTTGCTCGTCATTTTCCTCTTTCTCGCAATGGCGCTCATCTATCGCTTTGTGCAGAGATTTCAAAATCACGCCTTCGTTCAGCTGCTAAAAAAATCGGAGACAGAATTCAGCGTGCGCGGCGCGTTTGCACTCATTCTGCTGTTTGTCGCGCTCGCCCAGGGCCTCGGTACACAAGTGGTTCTCGGGGCGTTTCTCGCCGGGGTTGTTGTCAGTCTGCTTGTCAAAAAGCACTCCGTTTTCACGCAGAAAATCAACTCGATCGGTTACGGGTTTTTTCTCCCTTTCTTTTTTGTGAATGTCGGCCTGACCTTTCAATTCAGCACGGCTCGACACTCGTGGCATTTCTGGGTGATCCTCTTGGTCCTGTTTCTTGCCATGTACATCACAAAATTTTTGCCGAGCGCCTTTTTACTGCGAATGATTCCGATGAAACAAAGGATAGGCGTCGGGGCCCTGCTCGGCTCACAACTGAGTCTGATGCTTCTCGCCAGTAAACTTGGACAACAACTGGGCGTCCTCTCTGCCGATATGGCAAACGGGCTGATTTTGCTCGCGATCATCTCATGCATCGTTTCGCCCCCAATTTTTTCGCGGCTTGTCGGACACAACAAGGAAGCCTTGCCTGTAGAGCAGGAAACCTCACTGTCACTCGACTTGCTCCCCGAAAACTGGACAGCGCAACACATTGA
>NZ_LSUQ01000090.1 GCF_001642725.1 Ferroacidibacillus organovorans | reverse complement strand
CGGCGGTTATGCCAAGCAGGGGGTGTCTACCAGCCTGAAGCAGCAAGTGGGTCACCCAGGGTGAAGACGCGAGCGGCATCGTCGCGTGGGTCATCAGGCCAAAACCTACAAAGAGCGTGCCAAACCCGATGATCGAAAGCCCCCACGCGCGCATTCGTTTTTGCGCAGATGTTTTTGGTTTTGTGCGCTTTGACTTTCTGTGCGGAGTGAGAAACGAAGCGAGAAAGGCAAGCGAGCCTGCCGCGACGAGATAGGGTCCAAACGCGTCGAGGTTGAGCGAGAGCAGTCCCACGGTGAGCGTGCTGCCGATATTTGAGCCGAGGATGATGCCGATCGTGTCGGCAAAACGCAAAGTGCCTGCGGCCACGAGCCCCATCGACAAGATCGTGACGGCGGCGCCTGACTGGAGCATGGCTGTAGCAACGATGCCAGTGATGAGTCCGCGAAATGGTGTTTTGACAAGTCGTTCGATCAGTTGCATGGATTCGCGATTGCTGAGTTCCCCCATGCCGCTGCGAAGCGTGAACAGTCCGGTAATAAACACCAGCAATCCGGCAATGACTTCCAGAATCATCCGTGTATAAAACAAGGATTTCGCTCCTTATGTGACAGATCCCATGCGCTTTATCACGCTACGCTGTTTTGTTCACATGCTTTATTAAGTTTATATGCGGACAGGCCCGTCTGATAGTACAGCGTGTCCTTTTACCGTGAGAAAAGAGGGGTTTTAGTGAAAGAAGTTTTCTTAAAAAAGGATCGCAGAAAGCGACTCGAAGCAGGTCATCCGTGGATCTATCAAAATGAGATCGCGAGCGTAAAAGGAGATCCTGTGACGGGTGACGCTGTCGTGATTCGCAATCATCAGGGGCACGGCTTGGGGGCGGGGTTCTATCACGCAGAATCCCAGATCGGCGTGCGCATCGCCTCCTATGATTCGACCGAGACGCTGAATGACGCGTGGCTAAAGCGCACGCTGACCAAGGCGTGGCTCCATCGCAAACGGTTCCTCGCACAGACGTCCAGTTGTCGTGCGGCGTTTGGGGAGGCAGACTACCTGCCGGGTTTGATTGTGGATAAATACGGGGATGTCGCTGTCATCCAGGTTCTCTCTGCCGCTATGGAATTGCGCAAGGATGCAATTGTGCGCGCGGTTCGCGATGTGCTTTCTGTGACATGTGTTTATGAGCGGAGCGACGCGCCTGTGCGCGCGCTTGAAGGGTTGGCGGAGTCCGTTGGTCCGCTTTACGGGGAATGTGAAGATGTGGTGGAGATTAAGGAGAATGGACTCTCATTCATCGTCGATATCGCAGAAGGCCAAAAAACGGGACACTTTTTTGATCAGCGTGAAAATCGCGCGGCGCTCGCCTCGCTCGTGCGCTTTGCGGCGGCAGAAAAGCCGCGCACCGACCTGCGGTATCACGAAGGGGGTGCAGCGTTGGCACATGCCGCACGAAGCGGCGCGACGGTGCTCGACTGTTTCTCACACACAGGTGGATTCAGTGTCCACGCGCTTCACTATGGCGCGGCGCACGTGACGACTGTCGATGCGTCAGAAAAAGCGATCGAAGCGGCTGCCCGCAATATCAAAAAAAATGAGTTGGAGGATCGCTCGACGCGCCTCGTCGCAAACGCTTTTGATCTTTTGCGCGAGTATGAGCGAGATAAAAAGACGTTTGACGTGGTGATCCTCGATCCGCCAGCGTTTGCCAAAAACCGCGCGGCAGTTCCTGGCGCTTTACGCGGTTACAAAGAGATCAATCTGCGCGCGCTCAAGCTGATACCAGACGGCGGATTTTTGGTGACAGCGTCGTGTTCTTCGCCGATCACGCGCGAGGCGTGGCACGCAGTGATTGAAGAGGCGGCCGTCGATGCGCATAAACTTCTGCGTCTGATCGACGACCGCAGCGCGGGTGCAGACCATCCCCGCCGAATCGGGATGCCAGAGAGCGATTACCTCAAATTCTCAGTGTTTCAAGTGCAATCGCGTTCCTGACCGGGGCTGGGTATTACATTTTAAAGAGCGCGGAACCCCACGTCAGCCCGCCTGCAAACGCGGTGAACATGACGCGATCCCCGCGCTTTACCCGACCGAGGCGATTCCACTTGTCAAAGGCGAGGGGGATCGAGGCGGCGGATGTGTTTCCATACTCTTCAATGCAGAGTGCAACGCGCTCCGCTGGGATGGATACGCGTTCGCCCACGGCCTCGATGATGCGAAGATTTGCCTGGTGTGGGACGAGGAGATTGATTTCGTCTGGTGAGAGATGTTGACGCGCGATGATGCGATTGACACTCTCGGACATGCCAGTGACGGCCGCTTTAAACATGGCGCGACCGTCTTGCCAGATATAAGGGGTGATCCTTTCGCGCTCGGAAAATGTGCGGATAAACCGCTCCGGCACACCGTTTCTCGGCGTAAACGCGACCGCCGCGCGATTGCCGTCCGTGCGCAAGTCAAAATCGACCAGTCCGCGCACCGGTTCGTCTGCGATCGCTTCTGTCGCGCGCAGCACGACAGCGCCTGCGCCGTCGCCAAACAGGATGCAGGAATTGCGATCCGTATAGTCGAGATAGCGAGTGATGCCTTCTGCCGCGACGATGAGCGCCGTGCGAAACGCGCCGTTTTGCAGAAATTGACTGCCCTGCACCAATGCGTACACAAATCCTGCGCATACGCCGTTTGTATCAAACGCGGTCGCATTCGTGGCGCCGATCCCCGCCTGCACCATGGCCGCCATCGGCGGGAAAACAAAATCACCTGTAATCGTCGCGCCAACGATCAAATCGATCTCCTCGGGGCGAACGGACGCTTTCTCAAGCGCCTTGCGGGCAGCCTCCGTCGCCATTTCTGACACTGTTTCATCGGGCGCAAGTTTGCGCCGCTCACGAATTCCTGTGCGCGTGCGAATCCATTCATCGTTTGTGTCCACAAGCTTTTCCATGTCAGCGTTTGTGACAATGCCGGCGGGGACGTGACTGCCCGTCCCAATGATCTCAACGTGATACCGTGAAATTATGATCAGCTCCTAATACATGTTCCTATCTGTGACTATTCTACTCGCAGCATGGCAGTTTGAGAAGGGGTTGTAAACGCATTGGGCAGAGCGCGTTTCACGTCTGCCCGCTTGCGCGTTGTAGGGTGTTGGTACGAGTAGTTTAATCAGCGTTTTTGGCGACTCGGATTGATCGTGAATTCTTGTGCTTGACGGTCGCGGATCGCTTCAAAATTCACATCATCAAGGCGATCTGTGCGCAGTGCGTCAGGGAGTTCATTCGCGCGATGAACGTTTTTAGGATCGATGCCAAGGCTCTGTTCGTTTTTCTTTTGCATAGGACATCCCTCCTTTCGCATAGCATCCTCGAGATCGGATGAATTCATTCCAGAAACGATTGCCTGATGTGGTATGATGTTGAATCGAAAGTGTGATGCGTGAATGTCGGACAGGCTAAGATTTGGCTTGGTGTATGCTCGCGCGCGAAAGGTGGACTACGGTGGCGCAATCAACTCATCCACCATCGCTCGGCCGCGACGCGGTGGCTGGAATTCAGTGGCTTTTGTTCATGTTTGCAAACACGGTTGTCATCCCAGTCTCCGTCGGGGCCGCGCTGCATTTATCCCCCGTCGCCGTATCTGGGTTTATGCAACGCTCCTTTTTATTCACGGGCCTCGCCTGCCTTCTCCAACTGCTCTTTGGGCACAGACTGCCACTCATGGAGGGGCAATCGGGTGTTTGGTGGGGGGTTATCCTCACCGTGCTCACGGGAGCGGCAGAAGCGGGACAACCGCTTTCACAGGCGGGCGGCAGCCTTGAAATGGGGATTCTCGCGTCAGGCATATTGATCATGATCTTTGGCGTGATGGGGCTTGGCCGTTTTCTGCGGAAGTATTTCACGCCGATGGCGATGAGCGTTTTTTTAATCCTGCTGGCGGTGCAGTTGATCTCGATTTTTTTTCAAGGGATGGTTGGGTTGACGCACGCTCGGCATATCGATGTGAAGACTACCGCACTGTCGATTGCCCTGATCATCTTGGTTGTGACGCTCAGCCTGCGCGGCGCGAGACTCCTTAGCAACTTTGCGATTCTCATCGGTATCGCCAGTGGTTGGGTCGTCTACCGGATCGCGATTCACCCTTCCGCACCTCTGCATGCTGCGCCGTTTGCATCGCTATTCACGCCGTTTGCGTGGGGCTCGCCCTCGTTTCACGCGGGGATCTTGATCACAGCGCTGATCACTGGGCTTATCAACACGACGAACACAGTTACGACGATTGAAAACGCGCAGTTTCTTTTTCAGCAAAAATCGACGAATCGCGATTACGTGCGGTCGTTTCTTGTCACCGGGTTTAACACCGTGCTCTCAGGCCTGATTGGATTGGTTCCGTATGCACCATACACCTCGTCGCTAGGTTTCTTGCGCTCAACACAGATCTTTGCGAGAAGGCCTTTTGCAATCGGCGCCATTCTTTTCATGTTGCTTGGACTTATCCCGCTTGCCGGCTCTTTTTTATCCACCCTCCCCGTGAGTGTTGGGGATGCGGTGCTCCTGGTCGCCTATTTGCAGCTTTTTGGCTCGGCGCTTCAAGTGATCGAAGGTGTGACGTTCAATCACAAGACGATCTATCGAATCGCTCTGCCTACGCTTGTTGGCATTGCCATCTATGTGACACCCGCCTCTGCCTTTCTCACGATTCCAAGCGCTGTGCGCTCGTTTGTCAGCAGTGGCCTTTTGGTAGGCGTGGCGGTGTCCGTGATCTTGGAAAACACGATAAAATGGAATCGCGCAGAAATTCCATCTGCGTGACGCAACGACGGTTCTTATCTGCAAGGAGGTTTCTATGGCGATCTATGACATTGTAAAATTCCCCAACCCTATCCTCACCACGCCGGCCAATCCTGTGAAAAGTGTGACGCCAAACGTGCTTAAGGTGCTCGACAACCTTGCGGAGACGATGAAATATGCAAACGGTATTGGCCTCGCAGCGCCACAGGTTAACATTTTGAGACGACTGGCAGTCGTTGATGTGGAAGACGGGCGCGGGCGCCTTGACCTGATCAACCCGGTCATCGTGGAGGGGCGCGACGAAGTGATTGGGCCGGATGGCTGTCTATCGATCCCCGGATTATTCGGGGATACGATGCGTTATCGGTACATTCGCGTGCGGATGCTTGATCGCTCCGGTCAAGAGGTGGAAATTGAAGAGACCGATTTTCGCGCGCGCGCGATTCAGCACGAAATCGATCATTTAGACGGAATTCTTTTTACATCGAAAGCGATTCGCCTCTACCGTGAAGAAGAAATGCGCCGTGAGACAAGCCAGAAAAAGGGGTGATTGATTCACCCTTTCGCGTGTTCTGTCCATTGGCAGTTTGAGTACCATATGGTAGAGTAGGAGACGTTTCAAACGACCCGAAGGGGGTGAACTCGATCCTAAAGCGCGTGGACAAGCAAGCGGAGCGTCCTTTAGAACTCAAACCGCTCCCCATCGCGATCGGGCTCATACTCATCGTTTTTGCTGTGTGGTTGTTTTTTCACTATCGACATTCTTGGCATCATATCACGCTTTTGATTCAATCACTGGGAACGGTCGGAATTGTCGTTGCCATCCTTTTGATGGCCTTTTTTTGCGTCATTCCTGTGCCGTCAGAGGGGCTCATCCTCGTCAATATGGAAGTGTACGGAGTGCTTTGGGGACTCGTCTATTCGTGGATTGGCGGCGTCGTCGGCGCGGTGGTCGCCATGTATCTGACGCGGTGGATTGGGCAAGGGTTTGTGCGTCGCCTGATTCCTTCTGAGCGTCAGCGGCAGGTTGACCAGTGGATGGCGAAGCGGGGCACGTTTGGCCTCTTGGCGCTGCGCTTGACACCTTTTCCGTATCACGCGCTCAATTACGCGGCAGGTCTTCTCAATGTGCGGTTTTTTCCATTCTTATGGACGACGGCGCTTGGCATTATCCCGTTTGACATTTGGATGGGAGGATTTTTTGTCGGGTTCAGCCACGGTGTCATCCCAGCGATCATCAGTGTGCTTGCGGCGGTTGTCTTGCTAGGCGGCTTCAGTTTCTTGTTCCGCGGGAAACTGGTGTCGGTGTTTCGACCAGAGCGCGATGACGAAGAGAAGCCGCCTACGCGTGATGATGATCCTTCGGCCGATTCGGTGATTGAACGTCTCGGCAAATAAGGAACGGGTGACAGTGTATTGCCGGGAGTCGTCGCACGTTAATCTTTGCTTAGAAAACTTTTGAAAATACTGTGCCACTGCGCCACCTTTTGCGCATTTTCTGGTGTGACATAGCGCATCGCCTTTTTGACATGTTCAGTGGCGCGCGGGTCAAACATAGGTTGTCGCACATACGGAGCCTGCTGCCTAAAGGGTGTCATAGACGAACTCTGCCGCACGTTCGCAGATGGTTTGTGCGGGATCGTTTGCGCCGTTGGCGCACTGCGCCTTGGTTGTTGCGTCGCATCGCCTTGCGGCGGTCCGGCGTAGCGATCCATCCGTCGTTTGACGCCATTGCGCACGAGGCCTGACAGTTGTTTTGTTGATTGATTGTGAAAAACGTCAAGCGCAAGCGCGCTCGCTTTTAAAAAGGTATCCAGTTTCACGTGGCTCACCTCGAACACTATGATATCTAGCGTATGCGCGAGCACAGGGGCAGGCGACGGGCAGGTGACCAGCGAGGACGGATGCCAAAGGGGTGAATTCGAAATCGTGGACAAGGCGCTTGAAGTGCTGCGAAAACGGCGTGAAGAACTGATCCATGTCTTTGAAGCGCGTCGCACAGGCGGCGTGCAGGCGGCATTCGAGCAGGCGGCGCGTGAACATAAGCGAATTCACGCCGATGTGTTTTCACTCGCGCAGCGTCATGTCGAAGAACAAGGGCTATGCAGACCGCCTGGTGAGATGACGTTTCTCATGTTAGGAAGCGGTGCGCGGGGAGAACAGTCGATTCTCTCTGACCAGGATCACGCGCTCGTGTTTGAATTGCCGGATAGGGATACGGAGACAGATGCGACGCGCGCGTACGTTGATCGCTTGACGCGCGTGACGGCCGCACTTTTAAGCGAGGTAGGCTACGCGCTTTGTTCAGGTCATGTGATGGCGAGCAATCCGCGTTGGCAAGGGACGCTTCTCACGTGGCAAAACCGTCTTGAACAATACTATGACCATCCGGATTGGGAAAACATACGCTTTCTTCTCATCGCTGCAGACGCCACCGCCATCGTTGGGCAGACCAGCCACGCGAGCGCACTG
>NZ_LSUQ01000089.1 GCF_001642725.1 Ferroacidibacillus organovorans | reverse complement strand
CACCAAGATAAGTTGACATAACTCAATCTCTACCGAGGGGCGAATTTACACCACATCTCGGACTTGATCTACAACTACGAATCAAACGTTGATTAACATGAGATTCATACAAGCGTCGATGCACTGATTTGTTCCGTCAATGCATACTACCTAAATCGATCCACTGACTCGCGGTTTTCTCGATCTGAGAAAAGGATAGCGTTTTAAGGTTGGAGTAATAAATGAGGTTGGTCTTACCGATCGTGTAGATTAGAAAGTAGGTTGTACCACCCGTTCCTGGTTTGTTTATGTACCACGTTCCTGTATGGCCCTGAGAGAGCGTTACGGTTTTTACTTTTTTAATAATATCTGGAGTTTTATTGCTTAGATCCAAATTGAATCCACTAAAGCCCAGATTTACGTTGGTACCAAATATCGAGTTTATTCCGGAATAAGCACTAAGAAACTTTTGGCCTTTGGGCAACGCTGCGGGTACATATATTTTTTGACCGCTACCAAAACCCAGTGTGCGAGGATTTCCGTGAATCATTTTTACAGCAGATTGGATACTCTTCAATTGACTGCCCGTAATGGTGAAGTGAACCATTGCGACGCTCGCAGGAAATGAGGATGGGTTGCCGGGTGTCGTCGTATGATTCGTAGTTTGGGGTGGATGGGTTGTGCTTTGTGTCTGTGATGGCGCGGACCCTTGATTTGTAGTACCGCATCCTGATACAAAGACAGTCATCGCGATGACTGTGGCGGCAATGGTCATCCTATCCATACGGCGGTTCATTCACGATACCTCCTCCAAAATGGTTTTAGCACGGACGTATTAGATCATCTGTTAATTTCTGTCTAAGGTAATCGTTTTATGCAATCGAATGTAAGATAGGTGTTGTTTATTGGAACGTGATCTGAAATCGCGTTTTGTATGATAAGATTCGTTGCGAAAGCGAGTAAAGGATGTACCTAAGCCATGGAGAGAGGATACACCGATTATGAAACTTGCAGAACGAATCGCTACACGCCGAAATATCAAAACGTTCCGGCAGGATCCTGTCGATGAGACCATGGTCAATGCTGTACTACAAACCGCAACCATGGCGCCTAATCATCGTCTGACCGAACCTTGGGAGGTCGTTTTCGTAGGTCCAAAAGCGCGCGCAGCGCTAAACCACGGTGCAGATTTTGGTGGAGCACCAATCGTTCTCGCTGTACTGTCGAATCGTGGACAAAACGAGCTAGAGCGCGAGGAGAATTTAGTTGCGACAGCGTGTTTTGTGCAGAATTTTCTTCTTCTCTTGCATGCGGAGGGGGTTGGCACGCGTTGGGCATCTCTTGGGTCTTTGCCAAAAAACAGGGAAATCCTTGGTGCAGCGGAGAAGTATGACGTGGTGGGTGTTTTTGGCATCGGTTATCCGAGCGAGATTCCCGCACCCAAAATGCGCACGCCAATATCTGAAAAGACGCGGCACCTGCCGTAGAGCGCGGGAAAAACGATAGGAAATGCATTTCAAATCTTCGGGCAGGAAGCGCTGACTTCCTGCCCTTGGCGATTTTTTAGATTGAACCGCCCAATGAGGAGTAGATCAGGGCGACGTTTAAAAAGAGAATCGTAAGTGCAATCGCACTTGAAAAGATGGTCGTTGCGGATTTGTTCACAAGGCTGCCCATGATGTCTTTTCTGCGTGTAAAGTAGATCAGTGTCAGAATCGGGGCGGGCAGGGCAATGCTGAGCAAAACTTGACTGATCACCAGTGTCTCGGTGGGGTTTACGCCGAGTAATACAATGATGAATGTAGGCAACATCGTTACGACGCGGCGCACCCAAAGTGGGATCTTAAATCCTACAAATCCTTGCATGATGACCTGCCCCGCCATGGTGCCGACGGCCGAACTCGAAAAGCCAGAAGCCAAAAGAGAAACCAGGAAAACGCCGGCAGCCGCTGAACCCAGAAGGGGTCTCAGTGTCTCATACGCTGTTGGAATACTTGCAATGTTTGTATGTCCCGTATTAAAAAATACAGAGGCTGCCATGTACATCATGGCCATGTTGATGATTCCGGCCAGAGACAGGGCAATCAGCACCTCTATGCGGCTGAATCGATTTATGAGATGTTTTTCCTGTTCATCATTTGGAGTCACACGATTTTGCGTAAGTCCTGAATGGAGATACACCACATGCGGCATGACTGTCGCCCCGACCACACCAACGGCTAGTAGCAGCGCGTTGCTGTTGCCCATCCATGGCACGATGCTGTGATATAGAATTTGACTGGCGGATGGTCGTGAGAGAACCGTTTCAACAAGGTACGCTGCACCGATCACCAACACTAGGGCTGTAATAAATCGTTCGAGTGGCCTGAATCCGAACCGTTCAAGCATCAGAATCAAGTAGGTGGTGATGCCCGTCAAAAGGGTGCCGATGATGAGCGGGATGTGAAACAGCAGGTACAAGCCAAGGGTCGCCCCTAGAAACTCAGCCAAGTCTGTCGCCATTGCGGTGAACTCCGAGATGATCCAGAGGCTGATCGACAACCATTTGGGAAAGTGTTGTCGGCAAAGCTCAGGCAAATTTCGACCCGTAGCAATACCCAGTTTTGCGGACATGTACTGAATGAGGGTCGCCATGGCACTTGCCATGACCACAACCCAAAGGAGTTTGTATCCGAATTCCGCCCCGCCCTGGATATTGGTTGCAAAATTTCCAGGGTCCATGTATGCAATAGATGCGATAAAGGCAGGGCCGATAAATGGCAGTAGTGCGCGAATGCCTTTGCGTTTTCCGGAAAGTGAACTTCTGCATGCCTGTGTGGCGCGATCTTCTTTCATTGGTACCGAGACAGACGATAGTCCCATGATCAACAAGCCTCCTCGTGCCCAGGTGAGTTGTGTTTTTCCTGATGGAAATATATTTTCTGTAGGGAAATAAAATTAGCTTAGGGAAACTTTTCTGTCGCTTAAACGATATGTTGAATCTGCTCGCAAGTAAACCCCTGTGAGGATTTTTTTCACAAACGATTGGGTTTTCTAAAATCCCCAGATGAAAGCAGGGCGCAAAGTACGCCCCGCTGTCCAGGGAATGAGTGTAGGTTCGCGAGGGTAGGGGGAATTTTTTATAGGAAGGGGAGTCCCATCTGCGGAGAGGATTCTAAATAGAGCATTCTGATTATAGTTTCTTGAAGTATCATTACCACCATCAGGATTCGGCGAGTGAAACGGTTTGGGCATGATCAATTGATTTATGGTTCTAAAAACCACAGAACATACCCACATTGTTCACAGATGTAATTATCAGCTTCTGGATTCATCCAATTGACATCAAAAAGTGATTTTCCGGCAGTGCCCATCAATGTGTGGCGTGTGTAGAAATGATCATGAGAACAGATTGGGCAGTGCAATTCATGATCCTTGATCGTATAGCGTTCAGCGGATTGTTTTTTCACGTACGTAACCTCCTGAAAAGTTCGTAGAACTAGCGAATTTTAGACCACGTTTTTCCGCCCGTTACCGTTTTCCATAGAGTGGTTCCTACAGCGTATCCATCTGAAGGACTCACAAAGATGAGGGTGGTGCCGCTCGGGGCATGATTTCCTGCAACATACCAACTTTGGCCTACTTTTTTGCTCTCATAAAGCGTTTGACCGACTTTTGCAAAGATGTGAGTGGCGTTAAGTATATCGTAGATAACGCTAGATTTAGTTAAAAGCGGCTTTGTTGGGTTCCACTTTACGCCTCCGTCTTTAGTTTTGTACAGTGCAATCGGCTCAAGTGGGCCGGCAGCTCCATGCGGTGCAGTCATCATTAAACCCACCCGCGAATTGGCAAAGCTGATCTGTATGACGGATTGTGCTTCGATCGGTACCAAATTTCGATTCCATTTTCTACCGCCGTCATGTGTCACATAGAGGTAACTTTGCGTGTTATTAGCCGGTAAAATGGCGTAAGCGGTATTCTTGTTTAAAAAGTCAGTCTGGCCGTTTGATTTGATCGCGGCGTCGCCGCGAAGCGTTCTAACCCAATGGGTTCCGCTGTCACTTGTTTGAAACACGCCTAGACTTGATGCAGCCCATCCATAACCAGAGTGAAACATCGCGATTTGAGCAACAACGCCTAATGCGGAATAGGGCATTTCTTTATCACTCGCTGAATCCATTTTTGAAATTATCGGAAACTGTGGGGTTGCTTCGGTGTAATGAGCAAACGATGGAGCCATGGATGCGGGTGACAAAATGGAGAGAAGAGAGACTGCAGAGAGCGCGACGAGAGCCACGCGTGCGGTGAATGAGGGGAATACCATGTGTTCTCCACCCTCTCAAGTCAATGGTTACAGTTAAGACGAGAGATGAAGTGGGGAGGTTACACGGACTGACCTTTTCATGCGAAGGCTGGATTTTATCATGCCCTGCAATGTTTAAGGGAAGAAGTTCTAGCGAGTGGTTTGTAGGCATCATCTCGATCCATCGTTTCCAACACGGTGATCTTCAAATAAAATAGAGGCAATGATCATTCATACGGGAGCAAATATGTCGATACTGCTGATTCTTGGAGTCGTTTTGGTGATTTTTTTGGGAGCTTTGACGCGCACTACGTTTGGCTTTGGAGAAGCCGTAGTGAGTATGCCGCTATTGACACTGCTTCCACTCAATTTGCATACTTCTATTTCTTTAATGGGGTTTGTCGGACTTACGGTAGCCATAGTTGCTGTAACGACGGGTTGGCGGCATATCCATCGCAAAGCGTTGGTTCCATTGGTTTTTTCCGCTCTCGCAGGAATCCCCATCGGGCTGATCATGGTGACTTATGTTCCGACAAATGTCATGACAGGATCACTCGGTGTCGCACTTTTTGCTTATGCGATTTACTCATTAACCCGACCTATTTATCTTATCACAGACGTGCAGGATCGATTGCAGCATCCGTTATGGGGCGTATTATTTGGTTTTGCCTCAGGTGTCTTTGGCAGTGCGTATAATTTTAACGGCGTTCCGGTTGCGGTTTACGGTTCAATACGAGGATGGCAGCCGAGAATTTTTCGAAGTACCATGCAAGCTTATTTTCTCATTTCGGGTACACTCATCGTTATCGGACAGGGAATAAGCCAGATGTGGAATTTCGACGTGTTTACTCTGTATTTGTTTTCTCTGCCATCCATGGCTGCAGCCATCCTGTTAGGCACTCTACTTCATCGAAAAATCCCTACAGACAAATTTCAACGCTACATCTTTTTTCTTGTCATGGCGCTTGGGGTGGTGTTGTTCGCAAAATCGATCCTTTGATCGTACCCAAATTGCTCTTTTACATGAGGAAAGGACCACGACTACTCATTTACGATTGCGATGGCTTCAATCTCGACCATGAGCTCAGGCTCGATGAGCGCTTTCACTTCAACCATTGTAGCGGCAGGACGGATATCCCTAAAAAACGTTCCGTGTGCCTTTCCTATTTCCTCCCATTTTGAGATATCGGTTACGAACATCCTTGTCCGAACAATATCATCCAGTGTTGCTCCAACCTTTTCGAGGGATTCTTTTATGATTTCTAAGGCGCATACCGTTTGTGCATAAGCGTCACCCACACCGACGATTTTGCCATCTCTTACAGCGGTGGTGCCTGCCACTTCAACACGGTCTCCAACGCGAATCGCTCGACTGTATCCCACAACAGGTTCCCATGCAGAACCTGACGACACCTTGATTCTCTCTGTCATACGAATCACTCCCTCTTCTTATCTTCTGGCGTTCACGCTCCGCTTATAGACAGAAATCGTTGCAAACAGTTTTTTAGGATCGACTTCGGCAAATATCACGCTTAATCATAGGCGATCTTGCGCCTTATGAGACGAAATGAACAAAAAGAGTGGGATTCTCAATCGGCGAATGTATTCATCTTGATCCAGATTGGACGGTGATGGTCGAGACTCCCGAAGGGATGTGATGGACAATCCCGCTTTTTGAACCGCAGAAAAATAATCATCAATGGTACGATGGTATTTAAGTACGGTACTACCCAACCAAGGGGAAATGCGCTCACCCGTCTCAAAATAATGATCAACGATCCAGTCTGCTCTTCGTGTTGAGATTTCTGCACTTCGCGCGCAAGAGGTCAACACGGGATGTTCAACGGAAAAAACGAATTGTCCGCCGGGAACGAGTGTTTTATATACGTTTTGAAAACATGCCTCAACATCCTTGATGTAATGGAGTGCCAATCGAGAGACAACGAGATCAAATGTTTCTTCTGGATAATCCCAATCCTCAATCGAAGAGAAAATGATTTCCCCCTGTGTGCCCTGTAGCGTGTTGCGTCCTGCATTCACCATGTTTTTGGAACCTTCCACCCCAACATAGCGACGGCAGCCGTTGTTTATCGATTCAAGACCGAAGTCAGCGTTTCCACTGCCAAGATCGAGTATTGCCTGATTTTTTACACCACCGACAAGTTCCATAAAAATTGGTTTTTCAATTGTGTCATTCGGGTTTTGCGACCTACTTCTGCGTTGCATGTAGGTATCATAAACGGAAGATTGATCGTAAAAGTCTGGACCGCTATACCCCATAGTTGTCACTTTTTTCGCCCCCCGTTGAGGTCGTAATTTTCCGCCCCTATCACTCGTCTGATGTCGATCATCAAGATAGCGCCAGTACATTGGAAGCACAGCCTGACCGTTGTGTAAACCGTGTTAGCCATTCGAGAACACGCGATTTCTATTTCTTCCGACGATCTAACGCCATTTTCGTCTACGATGATGGCCCAATGAGGAATAGTGGCTATTCTTCTTGGTGCATAGATGCCCGATTCCCAAACGCTTCACTGTGTTTCTTTAAAACAGCCCAGGGTTATACCGGTCAGCCAGTCGTCTGCTCGCTTGATTGGGATCGATATCCCAAACCAATAATTGCTCCTGCCTTGGAGCAGCGACCGTCAGTCGTTCTCCGAATGGAGAAATTATGGTTGTCGTGACATTTTGGGATTCAAGAGCGTAGTTGACGCTTGCGAAAAAAATGTTATTTTCTCCGCTTCTACAAATCATGGCATTTTGATAAAATTCCGGGTTCGTTACTTCGTTAGTAAATTGAGGGTGGAACACGATACGCGCTCCTTGACGAGCTGCCCATCGTACCGTCTCAGGATACCGCCATCCCTCATGACAGATGACAATTCCGAGTGTTACTCCCTTTATCTCAAACACCCTACGATGAGTTCCAGGCACATACCCGAATTTGTCTTCATCTGGGTCATATTGGTTTTTCGTTTGATAACCCAGTATCTCTCCGCTTTCAGAAATCATAAAAGCTACGATATGAAGTCCAAGGTCATCTTGCCACTCCATCGGCAAAATGAGATCAAGTCCGAGATGTGGTGTAAATTCGCCCCTCGGTAGAGATTGAGTTATGTCAACTTATCTTGGTG
>NZ_LSUQ01000088.1 GCF_001642725.1 Ferroacidibacillus organovorans | reverse complement strand
GGTATACTATCTGGTCCTTCACCGCGAGAACACGGAACGCCGCCCTGATGTCGTGCGTATCGATTTTCACGTGCGCGAGATGTTGAAGCCGTTTCACCACGCTCCTTATCGCCGCTTTCTGATCGCTTCTATGGTTTTTAACTTTGGGTGGCAGTTAGCGTGGCCACTTTTTAGCATTTATCAAATCCAGTACGCGCACGCGACGGCGATCTGGATCAGCGCGTTTAATGTCGCCAGTCAAATCACGCAAATTCTCACCTTTACGCTGTGGGGGCGCATTTCTGAGAAGTATGGAAACACGCTAGCGCTCGCTTTTGCCTGTCTTGGCATGGCGGCGACGCCCGTCATGACGGTCGTTTCACGAAATCTGTTTTATTTGACAGGCCTTAACTTAATCACAGGCCTGTTTGTCTCAGGGATCAATCTGCTCCAGTTTAATCACTTGCTAGAAGTGGTTCCTAAACAGGATCGCACCGCACTCATCGCACATTTTAATGTAGTCATCGGGGTCATGGGCATCGTTGCGCCACAGATCGGTGTTTTTCTGCTCGGCAAGATCCACATGGATCCAGCGATGTGGGTATCGACGGTTTTGCGACTCGCGGGAACGCTTATCTTCTTTTACTTGATTCGCTCCCGTATTCGCGAAACGCCGGGCGTTACTGATGATCGTGTCTAAGGATGGAACGACTTGGAAATCCTAGGGAGGAAGGATCGATCCATCTGAGGGTGTGTTGTTTCGTTGCGAAAACTTGTCATTCATATACTAGGATCGCTCTTGATCATCAGCCTCGTCTTTTTTTTCTCGCCCAAAGCGTTTGTCGGGGATACAGATACGGCGCGCAACTATCTGAGCACGATTGTATCCTGTCTCTCGACCATTTTTGCGCTCTGTATCTCCATTGCACTCGTGGCGATTCAATTGACTGCGAGTCGCTATACACACAGAGTGCTCGACATGTTTTTAAAAATGCCGTTTAATGCATCGCTGATTCTCTTCTATTTTGTGACGATCATTCAGAGTCTGTTTTTACTCTCGCGTATCACCGAACCGATTCATATGACACTGCCGTCCATGCTGCAACCACAGATGAACGCGGATATGATTTTGGTCGTGTTTTGTTTTGTCATTCTGATCGTCTACATGTATGCCGTGATGAAATTGCTTAAACCAGAACAGATCATCGACAATATCCAATTGGAGTTTCGTGCTGCGGTGCATAAAAGAAAGACGGCTGAGGCGTTGATTCGTGTTGAACAAGTGTGCGATATCGCGAAGCGAGCCGCGGTGGAGATGGATTCGACAACCGGGACGGCCACGGTGCGCACGTTGATGCTGATGGCGAGCATGGGAGACCCCCAAATGCGCCAAAGCGTCGCGCGTCAATTTGTCGAGATCGGTTCGATCGCTGCAAAAGAGCGGGAGAGTGGCATGCTCATCTCCGTTCTTCACGCTTTGCAAGAGATGGGTACGAGACACCAGGATGAGGGATGGTTTGAGGATGCGCCGCGCGTGGTGGAGGCGCTGCGGCAATTGACGCGTTCAAGCTTGATCGGACAGGATCAACTCCCGTATGTGGAGGAAGTTGTAGAGAATCTATTTCGCATTTCGACAACCGCTTTGACGAACGCTTGCGAAAAAGGGGAGGCGTGCGCGGATCTTCTCAGCGAGGTCGTCACAGCCATGAAGGCAATCGGGCTTGACGTGCTCGCGCGCGATCGCGCAGGTCTTTCTTATGTGATGGAGGATTTGATACCAGTAAAACTCTTTCAGTTACGCACGCTCAGCGTTTCGGCCGGCCTTTTTGTGTATGCCGAACGTGTGAGGAGAAACGCGTTACTGGCGCAGTTGGCTATGGTGAACGTGGCGCTCCTCGACGCCCCGCGCAGCGCGTTTACGGCGCTGCTTTGTGCGCTCTGTGATGTCGAAGCT
The DNA here is from genome assembly GCF_001642725.1 of Ferroacidibacillus organovorans. Classification (GTDB taxonomy): domain Bacteria; phylum Bacillota; class Bacilli; order Alicyclobacillales; family SLC66; genus Ferroacidibacillus; species Ferroacidibacillus organovorans. Next base: position 5,971 of record NZ_LSUQ01000088.1, on the reverse strand, counting down.
GCGCGCGACATCACAGAGCGCAGCGAACTGATCTTGTTTTGCGCCGCGCTCGCGCGCTACATGAAGCGCGAAGATGTGGTGAAATTGTGCCTGTCGCGATTGCCGGCGTGCAATGTGCGTGAGAGTGATTGGACAGGTGCCGAGCGCGTAGCGCTTTCCCGGTTGTTTGATTTTGAGGATCCCTTTTTCTTCATCGAGAGCGTCTGCAAATCGATACACCCCTGTTCACCACTCACGGTCTCGGCTCCGCACTAAGGTGATCCGGGAAAGGTGGTCGCGCGCTTTAGCACTTCCTCCACTTGCTCCTGCGTATAGCGTATAGCGAGTGTCGTTTGGCCTTCAAAGACGACAAATCCAGGTCTTGATTTATTTGGTTTGCGCAAGTGCTTTACTTGCAGCCAGTCGACGTCGGCGCGCAGTGCGCTTCGTAGGCTGCTAAAATGCGCGGCGAGGACCGCCGCCTCAAACAACGCCTGTTCAGACGGCTCCGCATCGTGCAGGATGACGTGCGACCCTGGCGCATTTTTCACATGAAGCCAGATGTCCGTTTTGCGCGCGAGGCGATGTGTCATCATGTCGTTTTCACGATTATTTCGCCCTACCCAAATCGGTGTCCCATCTGACGCGAGATAGACGGCGGGCACCAGTTGCGGCTTCTCTTGTTTCTTGTTCGTTTTCCCTTTTTGCGGTTTCATCTTTTGCGGTTTGTTAGAGGTAGGCATTCGAAGATAGCCGGCTTCTCGCAGTTCCATTTCAATGGATGGGATCTCCTGTACAGTGCACACCGCAAGCTCGTGCAGCACAGAATCGAGATAGATGACCTCATCGCGTGCTTGTGCGAGTTGCTCACGCGTGATATCGATGCCCTTTTTATAGCGCTGATAGCGTTTAAAATATGCGTTCGCATTGTCGAGGGACGAGCGCGCCGGATCGAGTGTGATCGTTGTCGGCTCTTCATCTTGATAAAAATTTGGCAGGGTTACTTCCTGCACACCTTTTTTGACCGCGTGCGGATATGCGGTCAAAAGTTCTCCGGCGATTCGCCAGAAGTCTGCCTCGTGACTGCGCGACAAGACATCTTCAAACGTCGCAATGCGCGCTACAGCGCGTGTGCGCTCTTGCTTTGCTAGGCGCAGCAGATGAGTTGCTTTGCTCCGGGCGATGTCGCTCATGGAGCGCTCAGCGTAATAGGCGTCAAGGCAGTCATTGACAGACGAGTAACTTACTCGCTCTCCTTCGAGGTGCTGAATCGGGAAGAGATAAAACGAGTCAGCACGGTCCCGGCCGCCGCGCACAATGGTTGGCACCGGATCCACGGTTTTTTGCAGCGTATCGGCAAAGCGCAGCCATTCTTCGTCGATCGTCGGCGACTTTTCGTCGACCGCAGGGGTGAAGGCCGCCTCTTTTGCAAAGAACGGACTGATTCCCTCATACGTTGCGACAAGGTGTTTTGGGAATGTCTCGATCGTGTGCTCACGTCGCGCGAGATACCCTTTGCGCGTCTCTTTCAGCGGATCGACCTTGTTTTGTGCGGGTGGTGAAACGTAGGGACGTCCCGGCAATACCTCGCGATAGCGGTTGACTGCGTGTGAAAGGTGAGAGATCGCATCAAGAATTGCTCCGTCCGGTTGCTCAAGAAGAATCAGGTTGCTGTGCTTGCCCATGATCTCAAGGACCACCCGCCGCGTGACCTTTTTGCCCAATTCATCGCGAATCTCCACATCGATGTGCGCGATGCGTTCGCGCCCCACCTGTGAGAACGCGATGATTTTTCCACCCTCCAAATGCTTTCGCATCATCGTGCAAAAGAGTGGCGGAAGCGCCGGACTCGGGACTTGAAAGCGCGTCGTCATGTGCATCCGCGGATAGGAGCGATTGGCGGAGAGCAAGAGACGGTGATTGGTGCGCTCCACGCGAATCTGCAAAACGATGTCGTGCGGAGATGGCTGCGTGACGCGATCAATGCGACCGCCGATCAGGGTTTGCTTCAGTTCGTTCATTACGGCGTCTAGCACCAGTCCGTCAAACGCCATCGGAAATCGCTCCTTGAAATTGTTCGTACGTGAATGCCCCGCGCTCATTTCCACTCTGCACGGTGTAGATGCTGCGCCGATTCGGGTGATCGTCGCGCCTTAGAATCGTGGCGTTGCGCTGCCAAGGAATGACGTAGACCACACCTCCCGGTTCGTAGACGATCGCGTCCCTCACATCGATTTTTCCGCTGTCAAACTTGGATATCACATCGATGCCACCCGTGAGAGAGACCACGTTTCCCGTAAGTAGCTTTGCGCGCGGATCGAGCAACAGATCGATGATCTGAGCCAAATCACCTGCAATCGGGGCGTTTGCCGGCGCGTCAAGCGCGTCAAGGTCGACATCTTGCTCTTTGGCGGCCCCGCGAATGTCACCGGGGCAGATCATGTTCGCGGTGATTCCGCACTCGCGCTCTTCCATCGCAATGCTGCGTGTAAGCGAGGCGAGACCGACTTTTGCGGCTGCGTACGCTGCCCGATAAGGCCAACCTGGCGCCTCTTCGACGCGGTCAAAACCTACAGTCACGATGCGACCATAGCCTTGCCTGCGCATGAGGGGTAGCACGCGGCGAAACACATGAAAGGCAGATGTGAGGTTTCCATCGATCATCTGCCGCCACTCACTCGGATCATAATCGGTCAATCGTTTTCGTGAAAAAATAAAGGGTCCCGCACTGTGAATGACAGCGTCGAGACGCGGCGTGTCGCGCAAGACGTGATCGAGCATGCCTTCAATATCCGCCGGTTGCGTCATATCCGCCTGAATGACGGAAACGTGGATGCCGTACGCCTTTCTAAGCGTCTCTGCAAGCGTTTCGCATGCTGCGCGCGACTGACGATAGTTCAAGATCAGGTCATAGTGTTGCTTTGCGAGGTGGTGCGCAAACACGACGGCCAAGCCTTTGGCACTCCCTGTGATCAGGGCATATCTCTGCAACGAAATGCTCCTTTCGCGTACGCGAACTCGCGCGCGATGCTTATCCAAGTATACCAGACTATCCCACATCCGGGTGGCTTTTGCGCGCGACACCTGCATGATCCTTCTTTGTGGCGCATAGCTTGTACGGTGAGAGGGTGCTGTGAAAGTGAACAGGGGTTTGCGCTCGCGGGGGCGTGTGTGAAAGGGTGAGTATCTCTTGACAGAAGAACGTACAGCGTGGCACACCTTGACCGGTGATCAGGTTCTCGTCGCACTCGAGGCAACACAGAACGGGCTCGACGAGCAAGAGATTGAAAAAAGGCGATCCATCTTTGGAGAGAACGCGTTGCTCGAGCGTCGTCGCGTCTCTTTGCTCAGTGTCTTTTTTGATCAGTTCCGCAATTTTATGGTCATCGTTCTTTTGATTGCAACGCTCATCTCAGGTCTGCTTGGTGAATACACCGACGCGCTTACAATCATGGCCATCGTTCTGGCAAACGGTATTCTCGGTTTTTTTCAGCAGGTGCGCGCAGAAAAATCGCTCGCATCACTCAAGCAATTGACTGCGCCGGAAGCGCGGGTCATGCGCAACCATGCCGTATCGCACGTACTTGCCACTGCGCTTGTTCCAGGGGATATCGTTTTGCTTGAGGCAGGGGATCGCGTTCCCGCAGATTGTCGATTGCTTACGGTGCGTGAACTCGCGACAGAAGAGTCATCGCTGACGGGTGAGTCCGTGCCTGTGCAAAAAGATGAGCGATCCATTTCGGCGAGTCAAGCGCCGCTCGGAGATCGCGCTGGCATGGTGTTTATGGGCACGATGGTTACGCGCGGCAAGGCGAGCGCGGTGGTTGTCGAGACTGGAATGGGAACCGAGATGGGGCGTATCGCTGAACTGATTCAGACGAGTGAATCAACGCTTACTCCGCTTGAGCATCGCTTGAACCAACTCGGTCGAATTTTGGTTTGGCTGAGTCTGGCGATCACGATCATCGTCGTCATCGCGGGTGTTCTCCACGGGCATGCGCTCTATGAGATGTTTCTCGCAGGGGTGAGCTTGGCGGTTGCGGCGATTCCCGAGGGGCTTCCGGCGATTGTTACGATCGCGCTCGCGCTCGGCGTGTCGCGGATGATCGCCCGCAATGCGATTGTGCGCAGGCTGCCATCCGTTGAGACACTCGGGTGCGCCACGGTGATCTGTTCGGATAAGACAGGCACCCTCACCCAGAATCAGATGACCGTAAAGCGCGTTTGGCTTGAGGGGATCGCGTATCACGTGGAGGGTGAAGGCTATCAGCCAAGCGGTCAGATTCTGCGCGCAGACGGCTTGCGCGTTGATCAAGACGCACTCCTGCGCCTCGCTGATGTCGCACGTGTCTGTAACAATGCGACGTGGCGGCAAGAGCAGGGGCAGGTGCATACGGTAGGCGATCCTACCGAAGTGGCGCTGCTTGTCCTCGCTGAAAAAATTGGCGGAACATCGAGTGCGCAACGCGTCAATGAGTATCCTTTTGACTCGGATCGCAAACGGATGAGTGTCATCGCAAAAGACGGTGCGCGCGTCACCGCGTATGTCAAAGGCGCGCCGGATGTGCTGTTGTCGCTTTGCACACACCTCTTCGTGAACGGTGAGCGACGCCCGCTCACGCCCGCGCTGCGCGAGAAGATCAACAGTGCGCTTGCAGAGATGGCGCGCGATGCGCTCAGAACCATTGGGCTTGCCACGCGCGATGCTCCGAATGACTCGGTCGCGCAGGAGCGGGTGGAGCGGGACCTCACGTTTGTGGGACTCGTTGGGATGATGGATCCGCCGCGCGAAGAAGTCGCCTCTGCGATCATTGAGTGCAAGCGCGCAGGGATCAAGACGGTCATGATTACAGGGGATCATCGCCTGACTGCAGAGGCAGTCGCACTACGCCTTGGAATCTTACCGCAAAACGGACGCGTGATGACGGGCGCGGAACTCGATCCGTTGTCGGAGCGCGCCCTTGAGGATGTGGTCGATCAAGTCTATGTGTATGCGCGCGTGACACCTCAGCATAAGCTACGCATCGTAAAGGCGCTGCAAAACCGCGGACACGTCGTTGCGATGACGGGAGATGGCGTGAATGACGCGCCGGCCATAAAGAGCGCAGACATCGGCATCGCAATGGGAAAAAGTGGAACCGATGTGGCGAAAGACGCGTCGTCGCTGGTGCTCGCCGATGACAATTTTGCGACGATCGTCGCGGCGATTGAAGAAGGAAGAAACATCTACGACAATATTCGCAAGTTTATTCGCTACTTGCTAACCTCGAATGTCGGGGAAATCCTGACCATGTTTTTCGCGATGATGATGGGATTGCCGCTGCCGCTTTTACCGATTCAAATTCTCTGGGTCAATCTTGTCACGGATGGACTTCCCGCGATCGCCCTCGGCGTCGATTCACCAGAACCGGGCACGATGATGCGGCCGCCGCGAACGATGCGTGAAGGGATTTTTGCGCGAGGGCTGGGTCGCCAGATCATCACGCGCGGCATCGCCATCGGGGTGGTCACGCTTTCCATCTTCGCCATCGCTCTGCATCTAAGCGTCGCGCTAAAGACGGCGCAGACGATGGCGTTTGCAACGCTTGTGATGGCCCAATTAATCCTCGTCTTTGATTGTCGCTCGGTATCGCACGGCATTCGCGAACGCGGGATTTTTGGAAATCCCTACCTCGTCGCGGCGGTGGCGATCTCCTTTATGATGTTGTGGATCGTGATGTACCTTCCTGCGCTGCAACCTATTTTTAAAACGGTGCCGCTTTCGTTGTCTCAGTGGGGGGCTGTTCTCTTTGCGGCTGTACTTCCGACGCTTTCTGTAGGGGCGAGACGAGCGCGCAGACGGCACTCGGCGCGCGAAGGCACGCTGCGCAAAGCGGCATAGCTCATTGCTTTGCGGACTCCGCCGAAAGGCAGGAGTCTTTTTTATGTACGCCCGGCATGGGCGGAATCTATAGGGTGCAAGTCCCGAACGGGGGTTGGCGACAGACCTACC
>NZ_LSUQ01000087.1 GCF_001642725.1 Ferroacidibacillus organovorans | reverse complement strand
AGCAGATACTGCCTGATTTACTTCACAGTGTCAAGCAGGTGCAGTGCTTGCTGGCGGATATTTTGTGGCAGTGGGACATAGTCGACGGCGGCCGCCTGCGCTTGGCCGGGTCCTTCCATCCACGTGAACAGGCTGACAAGCGTGTTTTTCACCGCGCTACTCTTCTGGTTTCGATCAAGAAGTGCCCACGAATAGCCAGAGATTGGATACGCGTCTTTTCCCAAAAGCCAAACGATAGAGAAGTTTTTCGACGTGACACTCGGTTTTTGCGCCGCCTCTTTCAAAACGGTTAAAGGCGTTGGGAGCACGTACTGTCCTTCACGATTTTTAACATAACCATATTGCATTTTGGACTGCAGAACATACGCGAGTTCCACGTAGCCAATGGCTCCGACTGTGTTTTTCACGCTTTGTGCAACTGCTTCATTGCCTTTACCGCCGATGCCGACAGGCCAGTTGACCGCTTTGCCTCGACCGACGATGCGCGCCCACTGCGGACTGATCGTGCTCAGAAAATCGGTAAAGATATACGTTGAGCCAGACCCATCCGAGCGATGAACCACGATGATTGGAAGATTCGGGAGTTTAACGCCTGGGTTGATCGCCTTGATGCGCGGATCGTTCCACGTCTTGAGTTGTCCGAGATAGATTTGTGCGATAACCTGTGGTGTGAACTTGAGCTTTGCGTGAACGCTCGGTAAATTGTATGAAATCGCCTCTCCGCCGAGCGCGATGGGAATTTGGATGACCGATCCGCCATTTTTTTGCGCGGCGTTTAATTCTCCCGCATTCATTGGAACATCCGACGCGCCAAAGTTTACCGTACCCGCCGAGAACTGCTGAATTCCGCCGCCACTTCCAATTGCACTATAGTTTACATTCACATGGTTTTGTGCAGCATAGAGATAGAAGGCGCGATTAAAGAAGGGATAGTCGAAGGTTGAACCAGCGCCCGTCAAACTCGAGACACCAGACGCGGATGCCGCAAAAGACTGTAAACTAATGCCGGCGATCAAGATCGCGCAGACAGCAACGGCAGAAGTAATCACACTCTTTTTCACTGGAAACCCTCCTGATGGTTCTTTCCGTTGCCTATAGGATGATTCTAGCAAGCCTATGTAAAGCAAACATCGCTATAACGTAAAGAAAATGTAAAGAAAAAAACGCCTCCGTAGGAGACGTCTTTCCTTATCGCATCTTAACGTCAGATCAGCATGGATCTATGTCTTAAAATTCACAGGCGCGACTAAAGCGCTTCATTAGCCGTGCGTGGTAACGAGTGCCGGAATCATGCCAGAGCTGCGAAGCGATTCCATAAAATGATCAAACTCCGCGAAGTTCAATTGCTGTTTGGCGTCAGACAATGCAACTTGCGGTTCTGGGTGAACTTCAACCATGATGCCATCCGCTCCAACGGCAAGCGCCGCTTTTGCGACAGGAAGCATGATATCTTTTCGACCTGTGGAATGGGTGACGTCCACCAGCACAGGAAGGTGCGTCTCCTGTTTCAAAATTGGAACGGCAGAGATGTCAAGCGTATTGCGGGTCGCTTTCTCATAGGTGCGAATTCCGCGCTCACAAAGAACGATTTGCTCGTTGCCGCGGGCAGCGATGTATTCGGCCGCATAGATGAGCTCTTCAATGGTCGCTGATAATCCACGTTTTAGGAGCACAGGCACCCGCGTATTCCCGACCGCTTTAAGAAGCTCAAAATTTTGCATGTTTCGAGCGCCCACCTGAATCATGTCCACATACTGGATGGCCATTTCCACATCGGCCGGGTTGACAATCTCAGATACGGTGGCAAATCCGTACTTCCGCGCCGTGTCGCGCAACATGCGAAGTCCTTTTTCGCCCAATCCTTGAAAATCATACGGAGATGTGCGCGGTTTAAAGGCGCCTCCGCGCACGAGTTGAATACCCTGAACCTGCATCTCCTGACCAATCTTCTCCATTTGGTCATCCGTTTCAACAGAGCACGGACCGCCAACGACGATCGGTACGCCGCCGCCGATCTTGATCCCTCTGACGGTGACCACCGTATCCTCGTGATTGCGTTGACGACTGACGAGCAATTTGCGCTGTTCTTCCTGAAGACCTTGCGAAGCCTGAAAAATTTGCTTAAACAAGTGACGAATCGTGCTGTCTGGGAACGGACCTGGATTTTCCTCAACCAGTCGATCCAACTGCTGTTTTTCGCGCTCCGGGTCAAAAATCGCTACACCGCGCGTCTGTTTCAAGTGACCAATGCGCTGTACGACATCTGCGCGCTTGCTCAAGAGTTGCAACAATTCAAGGTTGATGACGTCCAATTCTGAACGCAAATCTTTCAATCGGTCTTCTGCCATCTCCATCTTCTCCCTTAGCTCCACATTTCTCTTTACTTAAGACAGCGTTGCCAGCGCTTGAAGAAAACGCTCGTTTTCTTCAAATGTGCCAATCGATACCCGAATATACGCGTCGAGACCGGGGAACCCAGCCCGCACAATGACCCCTAAACGCTGCAACCGTTCAAATGTCTCACGCCCGTTACCTGTATACACTAATGAAAAATTTCCTTGGGATGGCACGGTATGATAGCCCAATGCTTGCACACCCGCTTCGAGTTGACGTCTGCCTTCCTTCGTTTTACGACGCACCATCTCCACAAACGCCGTATCCAAAAGTGCAGCCTCTGCCGCGCACTGTGCCAGCGCATTCGCATTGAACGGCTCACGCACCTTTTCAATAAAAGAGAGGATGCCCGGATTCCCCAGCGCATAACCGAGACGCAGCCCTGCAAGGCCATACATTTTTGAAAAGGTGCGAAACGAGAGCACCGCCCGCCCTTCGCGAACCCACCTCAGTGTATCGAGCGGATCTATTGCGTCGACATACTCGACGTACGCCTCGTCAAAGACAGTCAGCACATGATCAGGAACGCGCGCCATGTAGGATTCCGCCTGCGCGTGCGTAAGCCACGTGCCCGTCGGATTGTTTGGCGAACATAGATACACAATCTTAGTTCGCTCCGTGATGCACGCAAGCAGCGCATCCACGTCGTAAAAAAAGGTAGGAGTCAAAGGAGCGTGCACCATTTTTGCGCCCATCACGTTTGCGCCAAACCCATACTGTGCAAACGAAGGAAAAGGCGCCACCACCTCGTCACCAGGTTGTAAAAACGTCTCTGAAACCATTTTGATCATCTCGTCTGAGCCATTGCTGACGAGCACCTGATCTGAATTCAGAGCGAGGTGCGCCGCAATCGCTTTGCGCAGTGATGTTGTTGCGCCATCCGGGTAACGATGCATCTCTCGCGCCGCTTCAAAAACGGCTTCTCTCGCCCGCGGCGACGTACCAAATGGATTTTCGTTTGAGGCAAGCTTAACCACGTCTGCGAGGCCAAACTCCCTCATCACATCGGCAGCCGGTCTCCCCGGAACATAGGGACGTATTTGATGAAGCGTCTCGCGAACGCGCGGATAGAGTCGATCTACGACCCGATCCTTCTCCGTGTGCATCGCAAAACCTCCCTTCCGGCTCATGTTTTTGATACAATGTACCATAGACTCACAGGATCGAAAAGAAAAAATACTGTTTTTTTCAGGATTTGGGCGGGGTGATTGATTTGGCCATCACGATTGAAGACATAAAACAGGCGCAAAAACTTCTCACGGGAATCTGTGAACGGACACCGCTCGACTTCTCACATCGCCTCAGCGAACTCGCTCATCGACCGGTTTATCTCAAACTTGAAAACTTACAGCGTACGGGATCATTTAAAATTCGTGGAGCCTATAACAAGATTCAACGTTTATCAAAAGAAGCCCAAGAAGTCGGCGTGATCGCCGCGTCTGCTGGAAATCACGCGCAAGGCGTCGCGTTTGCGGCGAACGCGCTGAACATTCCCTGCCACATCGTCATGCCAAGCGGGGCCCCCCTTTCAAAAGTAGAGGCGACGCGCAGCTATGGCGCAACCGTCACCCTGCATGGCGCAGATTTTGACACAGCGCTCGATCACGCCTGCGCACTGCAGAAAAAAACGGGAATGACGTTCATTCCGGCGTTTGACGATGACGATATCATCGCGGGACAGGGCACCGTTGCACTCGAAATTCTTGAGCAACAACCGGATTTGGAATCCGTCGTCGCAGCGATCGGCGGTGGCGGGCTAATCTCCGGAATCGCGATTGCGCTGAAAGCATTGAAACCTTCGATCAAAATTTACGGCGTCGAGGCAAGCGGAGCTGCCTGTGTCACCGCTTCGCTCGCAGCCGGATGCGTCACAACCCTTGATCGCGTATCAACGATCGCCGATGGCATCGCCGTCAAGCGACCAGGCGTGCGCACCTATGAAGTGATCAGGAACTACGTGGATGATGTTGTCTGTGTCGATGATGAGGAGATTGCGCGCGCCATGGTCGTCTTATTGGAACGTTGCAAAGTGGTTAGCGAAGGTGCCAGCGCGGCTGCCGTCGCGGCTGTCATCACAGACAAACTTCCAAAAACCACCGACAAAACCGCGGTCATTCTCTCTGGCGGCAATGTGGACGTCAGTTTTTTATCACGCATTATTGAACACGGTTTGAGTGCCGCGGGACGCTTTGCGCGGTATATCACCACGATTTCCGATCGCCCCGGCTCGCTCATGGTGCTGTTGCGCGCAGTGGCCGAAACGGGTGTCAACATCGTTTCGATTGAGCATCATCGGCTCGGATCCGCCATGACACTGGGACACGTTGAAGTGCAACTCTCTGTAGAAACGCGGGATTTATCGCAAATCAAAGATCTGTCCGACCGATTGAGTAGACTCGGCTATCATTTTACAATCTCATAAAATGAAACCCAATAAATTTCAATCGCGACGTGACGTCAGATGACGGAAGGTGGTGAACAAGATGAGCGAGTGGGCGTACGCGCTCGATATTGGGACGCGTGGCGTGACCGGGCTTCTGTATTCTAAATCCGCGCAAGGGATTGAGATCCACGCGGTAGAGACACAGGAACATCGTGACCGCGCGATGCGCGACGGACAGATTCACGATGTTCGCTCCGTTTCTGCGGTGATTCAAGAGGTTACGCGCGCGCTCGAAAATGCCTCTGGCGTGTCACTCAAAGCAGTCTCCGTTGCGGCCGCGGGGCGCTCACTGCAAACGGTGACCGCCAACGCGACGATTCCGCTGCTTGTGCCGTGTACAGAAGAAGATATCCACCAGCTCCACATGGTCGCCATCGAATCGGCCAAATCGAAATGGGGGTTTGAGGCGCGCGCCAATCGCAAACCGTCTGGACTCCTTCACTGTGTAGGATACAGTGTTCGCGATTACACGCTTGATGGCGAACGGATGGCAAGCCTCGTTGGACAAAGCGGACACGAGGCGAATGTCTCTCTCATTGCGACGTTTTTGCCGCGCGCCGTTATTGAATCCCTCGATGCGGCGTTGACGCATGCCGGGCTCATGATGCGCGGCCTTACGTTAGAACCGATCGCGGCGCTCTACGCGCTGGTGCCTTCAAGCATGAGAAACTTGAACATCGCTTTGATTGACATCGGCGCTGGAACGTCCGACATCGCGCTGACAGGCGACGGCTCTGTGCGCTCTTTCGGAATGGTCCCCGTCGCCGGCGACGAGATTACCGAAGCACTCGAACAAGCGTATTTGCTCGATTTTCCTGTCGCAGAGCGCGTCAAGCGCTCCCTCGATATGGATTCCATCGACGTGGAGGACGTCCTTGGTCAAGTGCGTCACCTCTCCTGTAAAAAGTTGTTGGCGACGCTGCGCCCTGCCGTATCTGATCTTGCGCAAAAAATCGCCGATGAAATCGTTCGCCTCAACGAGAAAGCGCCTGACGCACTCATGTTGATCGGCGGCGGCGCAAAAACACCTTTTCTCGAAAAAGAGCTATCCGACAAACTCGGACTTCCACTCGATCGCATCCGCGTGCGCGACCGCGTCTCAATTCATCAGGCCAAAGGCTGTGTGGAAACGTTATTTGGGCCGGAATCCGTCACGCCCATCGGTATCGCGCTCACCGCTGAAAACTCGGAGATTACACCCGTCACCGTGCGCTTTGACGGCCGCAGCCACCGCCTCTTTGCCATGCGGCTCATGACCGTAGGTGACGCACTTTCCGAGTGTGGTCTCGATCTGCGACGCTTGCGGGCGCGCACAGGGAATGCGCTTGTCGTTGAAGTGAATCAAGAGATTCGCTCCATTCCTGGGACGACTGGAACGCAGGGTGTCGTGCAAAAAAATGGACTCCCGTGTCTGCTTGATGACACACTTGACGCAGGTGACACGATTAGCGTCGCCGTCGGCGAAGACGGAAAGGACGCAATCGGAACGATTGCGTCCGTGTTGACAGTAAAACCACTCTCGATAACGGTGAATGGAACCGTCCAACGCGTGTCGCCGCGAATCTTAAAGAATGATCGTGTTGCCACACTACACAGTAAACTCAGCGACCGCGACGTCATCGTGACCCAATGGCCAACGATTGGCGAGTGGATCGAGTCGATTATCGGTCGCAACGTCGTCGAGCGAATCGCTGTTGTCGTCGATGAAAAACCCCTTGAATTACAGTGGCAAACCATGCTCATTGAACCTTTTTTTTCCTGGGATGAGCCGATTGTGGAGGGACTCTCCTTCTCGCTAAAAGGCGCCGCAACCGCACCACCTACCGTCATTGACGCGCTAAAAGCCGCTTTATATCGCGCGGGGGAATGCATGACAGTGCTTGTAAACGGGATAAAGCGAGAAATTCCGATGATCGAGCGAATCCTAAGAAACGGCGCACCGTGTGAGCTGAAGGACACGCTTGAACAAGGCGACGTCATCACTACGGAAGGCCGTCTCGAAACAGGGCCCACGATGAGCACAATGGTACTCCTCCTATCCGAAACGCTTCGGGCAGGCGTGCACGGCCGTGAACGGCTGATCATGAAAATTAACGGAGAAGAAGCCGAGTTCACTTCTCCGATTGCGCAGGGCGATGAGGTGGAGGTGTACTACATTCCGTGGAATTAGATGAACCAGCGACGAATGGGAAAACGGAAGGTAGCGAAAAAAAAGAGCGCGGCCGCCAAGAGACGAGGAATAAAATTCTTCAAGCCGCCATGGATGTCTTTTCTGAAAAAGGATATAACGACACGCTCGTGGACGATATCACGCGTGAATCATCCACGTCAAAAGGCGCATTTTATTTTCATTTTCCATCCAAGAAGGCCATTTTCGAAGTGCTGCTTGACACGTTGATCGATCGCCTTCTCGCTGGCGCAAACCAGGCCATTGACACTCGACACGGCGCAGTGGAAAAAATTCGCGCGGCGCTTACGGTCGTTCTGTCTACACTGACTCGCCACGAAAAAGCGACCCGTCTATTGTTTGTAGAAGCATCCGGACTCGGGAAAACATTTGATCGACAAGTCTACGCGGCACATCGCGCGATCGCGCGATTTATTGCTTTGCACCTAACCCATGCAGTGGAAGACGGATCGATTGAACCGATCGACTGTACGTTGACGGCATATGCTTGGCTCGGAGCGATCCACGAAGTCCTTTTGATGAGATTGCTCGAAAATGAAGACCGTCCACTCTCTGATCTCGTAGACCCGCTCTGCGATCTTTTGGTAAAATCATTGCAACCAACGTCAATCTCCGCGCCTAAAGAAAGGTATGATTTTTCTGATGAACCTTGATCCAATGCGCCCGTCTTCCGTGGCAAACGCAGCTACGCCAAGCGAAGTGAGCACAAAAACACGCGGCAACACCGCTCGCCAAACACTTCCGACAAGCGGATTGACACCGTTTCAATCTGCGCTTTTGCAGACGATTGCAAATACGGAACTCTCCGGCTTGACCGCGCTCTCTCAATCTGGCAGTTTGTCAGGAACCAGCGTGACAAGCGGCTCGTCGCTTTCATCTCTGCTCGGCGGTGTGAGTGGCACATCGTCCCTTACCTCCCTGCTCGGCGGTGTGAGTGGCACATCGTCCCTTACCTCCCTGCTCGGCGGTGTGAGTGGCACGTTCAGCGGAAGTCTGCTCGGTGGGTCGTCAAGCCAACTGCTCAGCCTCCTGCTAACAAGCGCTGCAAAATCCGGCTCGACCGCCAATCTCTCAAGCCTGGCAGCCGCCATAGAGGGTGTATCCGGATTCTCTAGTGGTGTTGCACAATCCAACGCCACACTCCCATCCATGGGCGCATCATCATTCCCTCTCTCTGGGACAACCGGTGCATCGCCGGTCTCCGGCACATCCCTTGCG
>NZ_LSUQ01000086.1 GCF_001642725.1 Ferroacidibacillus organovorans | reverse complement strand
ATCCACGGTCATTCGGTTACTCAATCCCGTAATCCGAGGATGGGCCAACTACCACAGCACGGTGGTCAGTAAAGCGACATTCGCATACTGCGACTACAGGATATACCAGATGCTGTGGAAATGGGCGAGGCGTCGACATCCGAACAAAGGCGCACAATGGGTTCGCAAGAGGTATTTTACGCAACAAGGAACCCGCAACGGGGTCTTTGCGGATAGCCTTTGGACTTTAGCCACGATGAGCGACATTCGCATCATCCGGCATGTAAAGATTCAGGGACAACGCTCCCCCCACCGCCCAAGCGACCAGGAATACTTTGAGGCACGACTACAGCAACTGCAGCTCAAACGGCTGAGTGATGCCCAGAAGAACGCGGTACAGAAGACCCACGGACGATGTGTCCTCTGCAGTCATCCTATTTCTGCAGAGCATTTCCGGCGTTGGCAAATCAACCGGGAGAATCCCTTCCTGTTTGTCCGGATGGCCCGCGATACGACAGACCCTCTCGTCGTTGTGCACCGGTGGTGCTATGAACGATATCGGAGCACCTCCGACCAAGACACCCTCCCCCTCAAAGGGGAACTCACCCCTTCGCTCGAAGCACTGGACGGATGGGTGGATTAACCGGAGGAAAGAGGCTCAAGGAAACACAACTACGACTGCTGGATGGCTTGAGCCGTATGACGGGAAACTGTCACGTACGGTTCTTAGGGGGCGAGGGCGCCGCAAGGCGCCCAAGCTACCCGGCATACGCTTGTGCCAAAAGGCAAGTAGCCGGGACCAGTACTCCCGTTTTACTGGTTCGCAGTTCTGTGCGCTACCGCGGGAGTCGGGGCACCTGAACACTTCAGAGATGGGTTATCGATGGAACAAGGTAAGCCCCATCGAGTCTGTCCTGCGTGGACAGTAAGCGGAACGTAAGTGACGCCGAATCCCCTAGGGGGTAGAGGAACGGGCAAAAAGCGAAGGCTGTCGTGTAATGGGACAGATAGGGGCGGCAGAAATGCTGGGATACCCCAACGCGAAAGCGTGCAGACTTGCCCAAGGTCATCCAGCCGGGAATCCTGCAGCATGAGACGAAAGGAGTGGTCTGTTATGAACCGAAATGCCGTCTCACAAGACGAGTCAACAGGCCACATTCGTAAGAACCCCCGGGAAGTCCACGAAGACGCAATCATGCGCACATGGGTGGAAGCTCAAACAGTGGATACCAGTGAGTATGCAGACGAGCGGATTGACTGGAAGGGAATCGAACGCCACGTTCTCAGGTTACAGCGACAACTGGCCCACGCAGTCGAACACAACAATCGTAAAGCTGTGCGCCACTTCAAGTGGCTCATCCGCACCAGCCATCACACTAAGCTTTTGGCCATTCGGCACGTAACACAAGAAAATCAGAGACGCCGCACACCAGGAGTGGACGGAAAAACGTACACCACGTCAGAAAAGAGACGTGAGCTACGGGGACTCGTCAATCTCGGAAGTCGTCCCCTACCCGTTCGGCGCGTGTATATCGTCAAGAAAAACGGAAAACTCAGGCCGCTCGGTATTCCCACTACTCATGATCGCGTGTGTCAGGCCATTCATAAAGCGGCCATGGAACCAGAATGGGACATCCAGTTTGCGCCCAATACGTACGGATTCCGTCCACAAAGGTCAACATGGGATGCCATGAGTCAAGTCTTTGCGAACCTCTGTAAGTCAGGTTCTGCCCAGTGGGTCATCGAAGGGGACATACGTGGCTATTTTGACAACGTCGACCATGCGAAGCTCTTGGCCAAATTGGCCCCGGAGGATCGCATATATGTTCGGCGTATGTTGAAAGCCCCGGTTCTCGACCCCGAAGAAGGCCTGCTGGCAAGCACGCGGGGCACTCCGCAGGGTGGTCTGGTTTCGCCGCTAATTGCGGTCATCGCGCTGCAGGGTATGGAGAAGGATTTGCGGCAAAAGGCATTCCAAATGAGATTCGGAAGTAGCCGTGCTAACCCCGGCATCAACATCGTCTCTTATGCGGATGATTTCATTGTCACGTGCAAAACGAAGGAGCAAGCAGAGCAGTTTGTTCCAGTCATCGCCCAGTGGCTTGCGGAGAACGTAGGCGTCGAACTCAGTCTGGAAAAAACGCATATAACACACATCAACGACGGATTCGACTTCCTTGGATTCAACGTCCGCAAGTACAAAGGACAGCTACTGATTAAACCCGCCAAGGACAGTAAACTTACTGTTCTGCGGAAAATCAAGGGCATACTGGACGCGAACAAGTCTGCCAAACAGTCTATGGTCATTCGGTTACTCAATCCAATTATTCGAGGATGGGGAAACTACTACAGTACACAGGTCAGCAAAAAGGTCTTTGCCTACTGCGACCATAAGATTATCCAAATGCTGCGGAAATGGGCTAAGCGCCGACACTCTAAAAAAGCTGCATGGTGGGTCTACCAGCGATACTTTATTCGGCGTGGAAACCGAAATTGGGTATTCGCGGATGGGCCGTTTACGCTGGCCACCATGAGCGACATACGTATCATTCGGCACATCAAGATACAGGGTCGACGTTCGCCCCACCGACCAAGTGACCATGAATACTTTAAGGCCAGACGTGAGCAACTGCTCCTCAAACGATTGAATGGATTTCAGAAGAAAGTGGTACGTAAAACGGGCGGCAAATGTGCTCTATGCAGATGCAATATATCGGTAGAACACTTCCGTCGCTGGCAGGTCAACGGAGATAACGACATCCTTTTCAGTCAGATGATTTCCGAACGATTAGGTGGGCACAACACGATTGAAAATGTGGTCGTCACGCACCGATGGTGCTACGAAAAGTATCGCTCCATCAACGACTATGACACTCTGCCCGACCGTCCGGAACGCTACCTTTCCAATCAGGAAAGCATTGTTGATGGACAGGTAGTCTGGCAAGGCAGGAAACAGTCAAGAGGAGCTTGACGAGCAACTGCAGGATGGCTTGAGCTGCATAACGGGAAACTGTTACGTGCAGTTCTTAGGGGAGAAGGAGGCCGTAAGGCCTCCGACTTACCCGGGTGCGAATGTTCAGCAGCCGTTTCCAGCGGCGCATGGTATAATTTTCGCAGTAACCCGTTCGGACGTTGCGACGCTTTCGGGCAGGCTAATTCAATAACGACACTATCAAAATTTCAATGTTGTAACCACACTTCCCTTAATCGGCGTACTCCGTCATGAATTTGCTCGGGAGTAAGCCCGCCAAATCCCAAGTACAAGGTGGGAGAATGAGAATCGGCGTGCTCTCTTGATGGTGGAAAATTGTATACCCTGACGCCGACGGACTCCGCACTCTCAATGAGTTCGACCTCACTCCATGGATGGTCCACCAGGGTCACCGACACATGTAGGCCGGCCCCATAACCAATGAGAACTATTGAACTCCCGAACTCAGCCCGAAGCGACTCGACCAGCACTTCATGCTTTCTTCGATATACTCTCCGCATGCGGCGTAGGTGCGTTTCCCAATGGCCCAATTTCATGAAGCGTTCCATGACCGCTTGTAGGCTACGCGATACAGCGGGGTCGAGCGGAAGGCGCAAGTCCATCAAACGGTTTAGCAGTTGTATCGGCAACACCATGTAATTCATACGTAATGCCGATGACAACGATTTAGAAAATGTTCCAATGTATACTACAGTGTCATTCATGTCCAGTCCCTGTAAGGAAGGGATTGGTTTTTCCGTATAACGAAATTCGCCGTCGTAATCGTCCTCGATGATAATACGATTCTGAGCAGAGGCCCACTGCAGTAGTTGTTTGCGTTTCGTATATGACATGACCATTCCTTTAGGAAATTGGTGAGAAGGGGTCACATAGACCAAATTCGCCTGTGACCTTTGCAAACCCTCCATACTGAGTCCATCATCTTCGAGTTCAATCGGTATAACCGGCACTGAAAGTCGATTGAACCATGATCTCGCTTTTATGTACCCCGGATCTTCCATCGCCAACACTTTTTCGTCATTGTTTAACAGTTGAGAGAGCAGTTGAATGGAGGAGTGTAGCCCACTGCCGATAACAATTTGATCGGGTGTACACCGGACGCCTCGAGATTGCTGTAGATACTCTGCGATCTGTTGGCGCAATCCCCCTTCCCCAAGGGGGTCCCCGAAAAGCAGCAACTCATTGTCCATCTTGTTCCAAACTTCATTAAATAGTTTTCTCCATGTCGTCGTTGGAAATTGGGAAGTATCCGTGTGGGCGGGATGAAAGTCGATCTCGATCCTGCAAGCGGTTTCATTGGTGCTTGATTGCGCCGTGAAGGTTTGTTTTCGTGAAGGTGCCATAAATGTCTCCTCAGGAGCCAACGAAAAGAAACCCGTTCGCGACTTGCTCGTTATATACCCTTCTGCTAGAAGTTGTTGATATGCAGATTCCACGGTAGTCTTACTGGTTTGCAGGGAAGCGGCGAGTTCTCGAATCGAGGGAAGCTTTGTACCGACTGCAATACGGCCTGCCTCAATCTCAGTGCGCATAAACCAATAGAGTTGTCGATAATATGGGCGCTTTGTTTCGTTGCTGACATGAAAAGCGAGATCAAACAATGGAACACCTCCTGACCCTATAATTTTATCATGATCTGAACCTTTTTTCATAGTCAATATCGATTTATGATTGCACCAAGCCGCTGGAATATACCCGTGAGGGGATGGGGGATCACGCTCATGAACGAACAAGCGTCAAAGGCACAGTTATTTCGAGATTTACACTATTTGTCGAAGCCCCTGGTATTGCCGAATGCATGGGATGCCATCACGGCACGCATTTTTGAAGGTGTTGGATTTCCGGCCATCGGAACAACGAGCACGGGTATGGCAATGGCACTTGGATATCCGGACGGTGGCTATTTGCCTTTTGAAATGCTAGCGACCGCACTGGAGAACATCGTCAAAAGTGTCCAAGTACCGGTGTCCGCAGACATTGAATCGGGTTACGGAGTGACGCCGGAGGAAACGGCTGATTACGTTAACAGATTGCTCGACACCGGCATCGTTGGTATCAATATTGAGGACTCAGTTGGGAAAGGAGACCACGGCCTTTTCCCAGAAGAATTTCAAGTACAAAGGCTCGCTGCAATACGCGAAAAATGCGAAACGCGCCATATTCCTCTGTTCATCAATGCCAGAATCGACACCTTCAAGTATGGCGGAAAGACGATCAATGAATTGCTTGAAGACACGCTTCGTCGGGCGACTCTGTATCGACAGTCGGGCGCTGACTGTATTTTTGTTTTTGGCGTCAAGGATCGTGGCATCATGCAGAAACTGGTGCGAGGAATCCATGGTCCGGTGAATTTCATGGCAGGAAGTGGAATGCCCCCCGTGAATCAGTTTAAAGCAATCGGCGTGTCTAGAATCAGCATTGGTCCCGCCGCACTCAAGGTTGCGATGGGGGCAGTGAAACAAGTTGCCACAGAGTTATTCATAACCGGAACATATGACAGTTTCTCGCAATCCGAAATGTCATATCAAGAATTGAACGGCTATTTTTTGTAGGATGATGCTCGTCCACTAAGCCCAAACTGGCTGGCTTTTCCCGGTGGGCGGCGGCTTGAACCTGTATGTGAATTCACAGGAGGAGAATAAATGAGAATTTTTGTCGCAGGTGCAACTGGTGTGGTCGGACGTTTGCTGATACCCAAACTGCTCCATGCCGGTCATGAAGTCATTGGAATGACACGAACGGCAGAACGGAAATCAATTATTGAAGATTCAGGCGTCTATGCAGTCACAGTGGATGCTTTTGATCGCGAGGGTATCAGGTCGCTTTTGGACGATATCAGACCAGATGTTGTCATCCACCAACTCACTTCACTCGCTGACCGTGACTTTGCTGAAAACACTAGGATAAGAGTGAACGGCACACGAAATTTGGTTGACGCGTCACTTCAAAGTGGTGTTAAAAAGATGATTGTACAAAGCGTCGCTTGGGCATATGAAGCAGGGGATGATCCTGCCTCCGAAGACGTGCCACTGGACATCGACGCGCCTGCCCCCCGGAAGAGGCTTGTTGACGGAATTGTCGCCTTGGAACAGGCTGCGTCAGAAGTGCCTGAACACGTTATCTTGCGTTACGGATTGTTCTATGGACCTGGGACCTGGTATGCCGGGGATGGTTTCATGGCTGAACAGGTTCGTCAGCAAAAGGTGGCCGCGACTACAGGCGTCACTTCGTTTATACATGTCGAAGACGCTGTGAACGCGGCATTCCTTGCCGTGGACTGGCCAACGGGTATTGTTAATATTGTGGATGATGAACCAGCGGCCGGAATGGACTGGGTGCCTGTTTATGCTGGAGCGTTAGGTGCCCCGTTGCCTGTTGTTCAAACAGAACATGAGCCTTGGGAACGGGGCGCGTCTAATGCAAAGGCTAGAAAAGAACTTGATTGGGAGCCAAAATATCCAACATGGAAGACGGGACTGCCTAATAGTATCCGTTCGACTTGTTAAACCAACCCAAACTATATTTCCTCAATAAAGGGTGAAAAATTGCCAACTCGTTGTTGCGTATAAGGGGGCGAAACTGCCATAGTCATTGCAGAGCCGGTGGTGTATGATTATTCATGTGCGCGTGCAGTTTCTGGCAGGAATGTACAATAAAAAAATGGAATAAATGTAGAGATTATTTACACTGTAGGGAGGTTGTGACATGTCATTTCCGACGCACATCGTAGCGGTTGGCGGAATTGTGGAGGATGGGAACGGAAATATCCTTTTAGTAAAGACTCGAGACGGTGGTTGGGTGTATCCAGGCGGGCAGATTGAAGTTGGAGAAAATCTGGTAGACGGTTTAATTCGTGAAATCACAGAAGAAAGTGGAATAGACGTATCTGTTAGCCATTTGATCGGTATTTTTTCGAATACAGGCATACATAAGTGGTATGACGAAGTAACCGACGTTCCAACGAAAGTGATGTTTGATTTTGTGTGCAAACCCGTGGGCGGACAGTTGGACACCTCTGATGAAACGACCGATAGTCGGTGGGTTCCAAAGGAAAATGTTTTGGATTTAATTACGGCGCCAGCAATTCGAACACGCTATGAAGCCTATTTGAGTTTTAATGGTTCGGTGAATTATATGGAGTATGACACTCCCTCAAAGTCAGAGTGTACTGTCAAGCTTGAAAGGCAAGTTTAGTTGGACAAACGGGGGCTAATCTCGAAGAAGACATTGTAACGATCATTGCATAAATATTTAGATTTGAAATATTTAACGTTACTGCACATCAGGGCAGAAGAGTACAAGTAGAGAGGGATGCGTTGTGTTCTTTTTACAAATGTCGGGTTTCCCTGGGTCAGGAAAATCTACTTTATCTGGATTACTTGCTAAGTCCACGAAAGCAATAGTAATTGACCATGATGTTGTAAAAACAGCACTACTGGAATCCATCGAGAATGACCTTAACCCCAAGCGCGTTGGAGGTATTTCTTACGACATCGAATGGTCTTTGGTCGATTTCTACTTATCTCAAGGGCATGATGTCATTCATGACAGTCCCTGTCTCTACGACGAAATGATTAACAGAGGCACCGCTTTAACAGAAAAGCACGGAGCGAAATACAAATATGTCGAGTGTTTTTTAGACGACGTGAACGAGATTAATGACCGGTTGAAGAATCGCATCAGAATGCCAAGCCAAATCGACGAAGTGACTTCTGAAGAGGGCTTTAAGAAGACGATAAACAACAGCAAAAAGCCGTCTGGCGTAAAATGCATCAGAGTGGACACTTCTCAGCCCATTAGTGATTACATCCATGAAGTCATTGCCTATTTAGCCGAATGAACGACGAAACTGTTATGGGATTAACGGGGGCGAATCCGACATAGTGCACCTGCAAGAATCCTGAATAACTATCCGACATTACGGGTGGATATGAGTCTCAGGCGGCCATGTTGGCACGTACATGCCCTGCGTACCCATCACCAATACTATCCGCCGCTCGGGTGTATACTAACGGTAAATCTCTCCAGAGAGGATGATCTACCCGTGAACTCCAACAACGGCGACCACAAACACACCAACCGTCTCATCCACGAGAAATCTCCATACCTGCTCCAACACGCGCACAATCCAGTTGACTGGTACCCATGGGGACCAGAGGCGTTCCAAAAGGCCGCCCGTGAATCGAAGGCAGTATTCCTCTCCATTGGCTATTCGTAGCCCTGCGGGGCTACGAATAGCTGTATACGCTGAAAGTGGAGTAGTTTATCGACCTGTCACTG
>NZ_LSUQ01000085.1 GCF_001642725.1 Ferroacidibacillus organovorans | reverse complement strand
TCCCACGGGTATCGCTCGATTGCGGTCGTGCGACCTCCGCGTGTCGCGGTCGTCGCCACTGGGAGCGAATTGCTTGAAGCGGGCGAAGCCCCACACCCCCACGCTCTTTATAACAGCAATGGTCCAATGCTTTGCGCACTCATTCGTCGTGTCGGCGGGATTGCCCAGGTGATTCCTGCGGTGGGAGATGATCTCTCCTTGCAGCAGCGTGTGTTTTCAGATGCGCTTAAAGATGTAGATGTCCTCGTGACGACAGGCGGCGTGTCGGTCGGCGATTTTGATTTGACGCCGTCTGCGCTCGAAGCGATTGGTGTAGAGCGGCTGTTTTGGGGTGTGTTTATGCGTCCGGGAACACCAGTCTATGCGGGGATGCGTGGTAAGCAAGTGATTCTCGCGTTTTCGGGTAGTCCCTCTGCCGCGCTGGTCAACGCCGTGGTGCTCGGCCTTCCAGTCTTGCGGCGGTTGGCGGGACAAAAGGATCCTGCTCCAGCGCTCTTTGCGCGGGTCACAGGCGCAACGCTGCGTCGGCGTGTCAAACATTCTCGATTTTTTCGTGGACAGCTGACGCAGCGTGACGCGGAGTGGTGGATTGATCTTGGCACAGAGCAATCGAGTGGCTCCTTTTCCGGGTTCGCGTCAGTGACCGCGCTCGCCCGCGTTGATGCGGATGCGGATGTGACAGATGGCGCACTCGTTCCGATATTTTTGTTACCCTGAATCGCCGACATCGCTCAGTGTGCATCGCGGATGGCGACGCCAAACCGTCGCGCCAAGACTGGAAAAAAAGGCGTCGCCAATGCGGATGTGACGAGAATGGCCGACACGATGCTAAACTCGATCAGCGAGATGCTGGCAAGGTGCAGGGGCTTTAGGAGAAGCACGAGCAGCGCCGGCACGACGCCGGTCTGACGGTTGACGGCAAGGAAGGCATAATCGCGCCCGCTTAGGGGGGCGTGTTTTTTTGTCAACAGATAGACGCTGAGAACGGAGAGCGGGCGTGCGAAAGCCACCAGGATGAACGCTGCGCTGACGCCTTCAATATAGAGAACGGTTTGGTGAGGAAAGACGAGCGCCAGTCCGAGCCCGACAAAGACGACGCTTCGCGTAAGGGTGAGGGTAATGTTCATTCCGCGTGAAACGTGATCGGGTGTCTCTTCTTCGCCTTCGCGATGTTGAAGGACGCCTGCGAGAAAGGCGGCGAGGAAAGGGGAAGCGCCTGTCAGTTCACAGAGTCCCCATGTCAGAAAGAATGTGACGAGAAGCTTTGTGGTTGACGAGTGAAAGGCTCTTTGCCGTATCCTGCGTGAGAGAAGCCCCACAGTAACGCCGATGAGGATTGAGAGCATTTCTGAGTAGAGCGTTATGAGAAGCGGGTGCATGATGGCTGAAGCGGTGATGGCCGTATGTCGCGCCCCTGTCTGCAGCGCTGCGAACGCGATGGAGATGGATACGAGTATCGCGCTCATCGGGTCGTTTAGTGCAGACTCTGCGATGAGTGTTTCTTGCATCTCATCGCGAATCGGAAAGCGATCGAGGATCGTGATGAGCACGGCTGGATCTGTGGCGCAAAAAAGGGCGCCGATGAGCCAAGCGGTCTCAAAGGAAACGTGCGTGACGAGTAAAAAGATCAGCGTGAAAGAAGCGGCGGATACAAGTACGCCAAGCGTGGCGAGGTTCAGGATAACCTTTTTCAGTTTGAGAAAGGTGGAGGGGCGAATCTCCGTCCCGCCGTGAAAGATGATCAGACTGGCAGCGAGCGTCAGAATGGTTGGATCCTGCCACAGTTTGAGTGAACTCAGAAGCACGCCTGCGTAGGGCAGTGGTGTGTGAAGAAGCAGTTGAGCAGCGCCGATGAGCAAGGCGACCTCTGGTAAATGGACGCCGCGGTACACAGGTTTTCGCGTAAGCAGATTTGTGATAAAACCAAGGCATGCGATCACAAGGAATCCGAGCAGCGCAAGTATGATTGTCATTCGGATCCTCCTGACGCTCACGGGAGCAACGAATTTCGTTTCGCCCGCGCTGTGTGATGACGGTTTTAGTACGCTCGTTCTCCGCGTTTTCTCGCGTTTTCTATAGAAGGGTTCTCTTTTTTTGATAACTCATGATAACTCACGCAGATAGAACAAAATGACCTGTTTTTACACAGGTCATTTTGGTGTTTTCTAACAGAGAATGCGTTGGCGGAGAGAGTGGGATTCGAACCCACGAACGGCTCATCACCGTTGCTCGTTTTCAAGACGAGTGCCTTCAACCGCTCGGCCATCTCTCCATGTCCGTGTGGCGTAACTTTGTGAGTATACCATAGTTTTGTCGACGTGTTCAATACACGATCCATTCATTGGCTACACCGTAGCCATCGCCAACGTGACAGCGTCGTCGCTTGATGGGATCGCAACGACTCGCTATCACGGTGTGTCAATGCGCAGAATGTGCTGGGGTAAAAGCTCAATCGTTTGGTGCGCCTCCAGAAGGAGCAACCGACCGTAGCTGATCTTGCATCGCCCGGTTGCTTCGTACACGGCGTGATCGCGCCAGTAGGTGATGCGAACGACCGCGTCATTGGCGATTGCTTCAGAAATCTCGATCTGCAATTCTTCGAGTCGATCTTCTGACCATTGTGGAAGAGGAGTGCGTCGCTGTGAACGCTCCATGGTGTCCATGGCACTGCGATGCTCAGGCAAAACGAGGCGCATCGCTGCAAAAATGTTCCCACTCGTGATGTTCAAGGTGTCCCACTCCAGTGTCCGCCAATCTTTTTGCTGCGCGAAAGAAGCTGTCCTGCCGCCGTCAGGCTCGCAGCGCGATAGAGACTCGTTTTTCCATAGCGTTCATGAATCAAATCGATGGTGCGGTTCAGTTGAACCCGCTTAGGAATGTCTTCGAATAAGGATAACTGGTCATCAGCGGCCGTCTTCAGATCATCGACACTGACGCCGACTGCGCGAATTCCATCGCCCGACCAGTGCTGGTCGAGTAGCGCAAGCAATGTGGGGTAGATGGCGCGCGCATCGTCATGCGCTGACGTCAGTGCGCGCGCCCGATAAAATCCACCCTCAAAGCGTGCGTAGGTAACGCCGAGTCCCACGCGCTTTCCGCGCTGCCCCGCATGGCGCAGTCGGCGGCAAACCTCATCAAGCAATTCCAGAATCACTGTTGCCACCTCGTCGCGCGCGTAAAAATCACGCGGTAGAGTGACGCGATGTGAATAGCTTTTGTGCGGTGCGTCATACGCGTCCGGGTGGATGGGGGAAGGGTCTTCGCCGTGACTCCAGCGGTGAATCACATCGCCCCAAGTGCCGAAACGATCCCGAAGCGCCCCGCGCGAGATGCGTGACACATCGCCAATCGTCTTTGCGCCAAATTCGAGTTCAAGAACGTGTGCCCGCTTGCGCAATCCCCACATTTTTGAGACGTGTAGTTCGTGCAGGGGGAGCAGATCTCCGTCTGGCCACCATACGATGCCTCCAGCAACCGTTTTGGCGACGTTGTTTGCCACTTTAGCCATCCATTTGTTTGGCGCGAGCCCGATCCGACAGCGGATACGAAACTGATCCCAGATCGCTTGTTGTAGCCCGCGCGCCGCCGCGACAGGATCGCAAAATAGCGTGGAGGGGTGGGGGAAGGCGAAAAAACTCTCGTCAACGCTGAACTGTTCTTGAAGTGGGAAATGCTCCCGGATCGTCTGCTGGATACGCGCGCTCGTTTCGATGTAGAGACGCATGCGCGGCGCAACGACGACGAGTTCGGGCGCGAGACGCAGCGCCTCGCCGAGACGCATGGCGGTGGTGATCCCGCGCGCTTTGGCGGGTGGTGTCGCGGCAAGAATAATCCCACTGCGCCGCGCCGGGTCTCCGGCTACGACAAGCGCTGGGTCGCTGTCATCTCGATCCATTCGTCGGGTGACGGTGAACTCGCGGCGCGATGCAACCTCACACGAAGCATAAAAACTCTGCATATCCACCAACCCGTAGATCAACGTCATAGAGAAGAAGGCGTATCCATCCAGGGGTCTGCGTCGAGCATTGCTTTCATGTAAATCGCCCGCGTCTGCCGATTGGCGTATGAAAAACAGACGGTGACGCTCCACGCGTCTTCTTCTGTGGAGAGAATGCGCAGATTGTGCATCTCAAGAAGATGGAGCAAGCGCCGCGCCTCGCTGGGTGAGCGCTTTTGGCAGAGCAAGTATTCGCGTACGGCAGCTGTAGGTTTTGCCATCTCGACGCCTCCGAAGGGAACGTGTGTTCGATAAGTTGATTATAAGCGGAGAACGCCTAAAAAGCAAACGTATGTTCGTATTGGCGGATCGATAAAGGAAAAACGGTGAGAATGGCTGGAAATATGCGCTGTGCAATAGCGCTTGCTCTTTGAGAATTGGTAGAATGAGTCGATAGTGGCAATCGGCGTGGTAAAGGCGGAGTGTGAAATGACGCGAGAACAACGTAAATGGCAGCATGTAGAATTGGCGCTCCGCGCAGACGCGCGCCCGGAAACTTCCGATTTTGACGAAGTGAGGCTTGTTCATCGATCACTGCCCGAGACGGCGGTAAAAGATGTGAAGCTTGATACAGCGCTTGGCGATCTTATGCTCTCCCATCCGCTTTTGATTAACGCGATGACAGGCGGCTCCGCGCAGACGGGTGAAATTAATCGCGAACTGGCCCAAGCGGCTGCAGAAACGGGAACGGCGATGGCCGTCGGATCACAGCGTGCGGCGCTTGTGGACGGACGCCTGCAATCGTCGTTTCGCA
The DNA here is from genome assembly GCF_001642725.1 of Ferroacidibacillus organovorans. Classification (GTDB taxonomy): domain Bacteria; phylum Bacillota; class Bacilli; order Alicyclobacillales; family SLC66; genus Ferroacidibacillus; species Ferroacidibacillus organovorans. The sequence continues at coordinate 3,842 of NZ_LSUQ01000085.1, read as the reverse complement.
TTGTGCGGGAGATGAATCCGCGCGGTGTGATTTTTGCAAACGTAGGTGCTGACGTGTCGCTGGATGATATGGCGCGCGCCGTCGAGATGATTGAAGCGAATGCGCTCCAGATTCATCTGAACGTGCCGCAAGAACTTATCATGCCAGAAGGGGATCGCTCCTTTTCCGGGTATTTGCGAACGATCGAGCAGGCGGTGACCCGCTTGTCCGTTCCGGTCATCGTAAAAGAAGTGGGCTTTGGCATGGCGCGTGAGACGTATCGTCAACTGGTTGACGCAGGTGTGCGCATCGTCGACGTTGGCGGGCGCGGTGGCACCAATTTTGCGTGGATCGAGCGGGAGCGGCGCGGCGACGGAAGATACGCGTATCTGAGTGATCACGGTCAGAGTACGCTCGTATCGCTACTGGAATGGCAGGCGGCGCAAGCGTCCCTTGTGTGTGTGGCCTCGGGAGGAATTCGCCATGCGCTTGACATAGTCAAAGCGCATGCGCTCGGCGCGGCGGTTGTTGGGATCTCTGGCAAGGCGCTGCGTGCGGTGCAGGAGGGAGGGGCAGCGCGATTGATCGAAATGATCTACGGCGAACTCGATGAGTTGCGCGTGCTCATGACCTTGTTTGGAGCCCGTCACCTGCGCGACATGCAGCGCGTGCCACTCCTTGTTCGGGGAGAGGCGCGCGCGTGGTGCATCGATCGCGGGATAGATCTTGCGCAGCTTTCGCGGCGCGGTGAAGTGTAGCGTGATTTTGAAAAACAAAGCCCTCGACCACAGAGGATCGAGGGCTTACCGTCGTCAAAATACACGTGTATTTTTTGTAACCACACGTCACGCGCGCAGATGCATGGAGAGTTCTGTCAATCCTTCGCTGATTTTTGTCAGTTCTGTAACAGCTTCGGCGAGTTCGCTGGCGCTAGAAGACTGTCGCTGTACCTGCTCAAGCATTGACTCAATCTCGCGATTCATGCTGGTTATCTCCGCAATCAAATGATTCATTGACGTTTCAATCAGGCGCGTCGAGGTGCGCGCGCGCTCCGACAGTTTACGAATCTCCTCTGCAACGACGCTAAACCCTTTTCCTGATTCCCCGGCGCGCGCCGCCTCAATCGCTGCGTTTAAACCGAGCAGATGCGTTTGTGCGGCAACGTCGCCGATCACTCCAGTCATCTGCATCGTTTGCATTCGCTCAGACTCGATCGCTTGTGCGCGCTTGACGAGCACCTCTGTCGCCGAGCGGACCACGTGCGCCCCTTGCGCAAACGTATCCGTCATCGCGGAGAGTTCTTCTGTCATTGCGGTCATTTGGCTGGCCGTTTGCTGCAACGTCTCTTTTGTGATCGTATCGGCAAAAATGCACATTGCGCCAACAACGCGACCGTCTTCGGTGAGCGGGACGCCGATCCCTTGGTAGGGGACGCCGCCCGTTAGCGCCTTGTTTCCGCTGCGGGCGACCACAACACCGGTTTGCACGGTTTCTTTCCCAATACTTCCGTCGAGAAAGAGATGGCCCGCGTCGAAGACTTCAAGAAAGAAATTCTGTCCTGGAATCGAATACACGTACCCTGCGCAGTCGGTGACGACAAACTGCGCGTGTGGGAAAAAATTGTGAAGAGCCGGGGCTAATGCAATGACCTGATCTTGAATTCTCATCGTCGCTCTTCCTTATTCTTTATCTTGATATTGACTCTTAAGCGCGTCGATCACACTCGGATCGGCAAGCGTTGTCGTGTCGCCAAGCGCCCTTCCTTCTGCAATATCACGAAGCAGACGGCGCATGATCTTGGCACTTCGTGTCTTTGGAAGTTCTGCGGTGAACAGAATTTCTTCGGGACGAGCCATCGCGCCAATCTGAATGACGACGTGCTGCTTGAGTTCTGCAACCAACTCAGGACTGGCGACGACACCTTCTTTTAAAGTAACAAATGCGGTGATCGCTTGACCTTTGATCTCGTGGGCGCGTCCGATGACAGCTGCTTCTGCCACAGATTTGTGATCGACAAGCGCGCTCTCCACTTCCATCGTTCCAATGCGATGCCCAGAAACGTTAATCACGTCATCGATTCGCCCAAGAATCCAGATGTAACGATCCTCATCGAGGTGAGCGCCGTCGCCAGGGAGATAGATCCCCTGGAATTGTCCGAAGTAGGTTTTGGCGAAGCGTTCGTCATCACGCCAAATGGTGCGCAGCATGGAGGGCCAAGGTTTTGTGATCACGAGATAGCCTCCGCTGCCCGGCTGGACGGCCTGACCGTGTTCGTCAAAGACTGCGACAGAGATGCCGGGGACGGGGCGCGTCGCAGAACCAGGTTTCGTGTTGATGAGTCCTGGCAGAGGCGCAATCATTGCGCACCCCGTCTCGGTTTGCCACCACGTGTCGACAATTGGACAGTTGCCGTGTCCGATGTGTTCGTGATACCACATCCACGCTTCCGGGTTGATCGGTTCGCCGACGGTGCCCATGAGGCGCAAACTACTCAAATCATACGCTGCGGGGTGCTGCTGTCCCCATTTCATAAACGTCCGAATTGAGGTGGGCGCAGTATAGAAGATGGTGACGCCATACCGCTCAATGATCTGCCAAAAGCGATCGCGATTTGGAAAATCGGGTGCGCCTTCGTACATAACGACCGTTGCGCCAGCCGTTAGTGGTCCATAGACAATGTACGTGTGACCGGTCACCCATCCGATATCCGCGGTACAAAAGTAGACATCGTCATCTTTTAAGTCAAACACGGAGCGCATCGACGTGTTTGCTCCAACCAGGTAACCACCTGTCGTGTGGACGATACCTTTTGGCTTTCCTGTTGTGCCGCTGGTGTAGAGAATGTAGAGAATATCTTCTGCGTTCATCGGTTCGCACGGGTAGGGGGTATTCGGCATCTCGGCCATGAGCGTTTCCCACGCCACATCGCGCCCTTCCGTCATCGTCGCGCCAGACGGCGCTCCAACGCGGTTGACCACGACCATCGTTTTGACATGTGTTCCATCGACTGCATCGTCTGCGTTTGCTTTTAGCGGAATGATGCCTCCGCGTCGATGGCCTGCGTCTGCCGTGACGAGTACGTTTGCGTCAGCGTCGAGGATGCGATCACGCAGTGAAGAGGAAGAGAATCCGGCAAAGACGATCGTGTGGATCGCGCCAATTTTTGCGCAGGCGAGCATGGTGATCGGGAGTTCCGGGATCATCGGCAGGTAAATCGCGACGCGATCCCCCTTTTTGACGCCAAGCGATGCAAGCATGTGAGCTGCGCGATCAACTTCTCTTCCGAGCATGTCGTAGGTGAGCACGCGCCGGTCGCCCGGTTCACCCTCCCACAGAATGGCCGCCTTATTTTTGCGGTAGGTTGCGCGGTGGCGATCGACCGCGTTGTATGTGGCGTTTAGTGTCCCGTCAGAAAACCATGCGGCGTGAGGCGGGTTCCACTCGCAAATTTTTGTATACGGTGTAAACCAGTCAAGGTGCTTCGCTTGCTCACTCCAGTATCCTTCCGGATCTTCGAGTGCGCGTTCATAGATGCTGGGGTCGTTAAAGTTTGCGTTCCCCTGAAACTCGCTGGAGGGTGCAAACGAGCGGGTCTCCTTCAATAAAGTGTCAAGATGGTCGGCTGGTGTGCCCATGAGTGACGCCTCCTCAAAAGTGCGTAAGCGATTTCAATGCGGATTGAAAAATAATGAAATTTTATTGATTATACCATAATCTTGTATAATAAAACGGGTCAATCTACATGGGTGAATTGACGGGATAATTCCTGAATAAAAAGACTATCGTGCAAGAAGATAAAAGGTTTGACATGATGCGCGAGGGGTGATATATTACTCCTTGTCGCCGCGAGGCTGACACGAAGA
>NZ_LSUQ01000084.1 GCF_001642725.1 Ferroacidibacillus organovorans | reverse complement strand
GGTCTATGCTGGCCACAACATGAGCGCGACATATCTCTCGGAACTCTTAGCGGATCTCGATCGTTATGATGTGGCGGTCAATGTGATCTCAAAATCGGGGACGACGACCGAACCGGCGCTGGCGTTTCGCTTTTTACAAGCATACATGGAGAAACGATACGGCAAAGAGGACGCCGCGACGCGGATCGTTGCAACGACGGATCGCGCAAACGGCGCGCTCGTAGCGATGGCGCGCGCCTCGGCGTACGCCACGTTTGTCATTCCGGATGACGTTGGCGGGCGCTATTCGGTTCTTACACCGGTTGGGCTGTTTCCTCTTGCCGTAGCTGGCGTTGATATTGACGCACTCCTGGCAGGCGCGCGTCGCGCAAAACAGGAGCTTTCTGAGTCAGATGTTTCGAAAAATGACGCGTATGCATACGCGGCGCTTCGCAACATTCTCTTGCGCAAAGGTTGCGCGATCGAGGCGTTCGTATCCTATGAACCAGGGATTCACTATATCGCAGAGTGGTGGAAACAGCTTTTTGGCGAGAGTGAGGGAAAAGACGGGCGCGGCTTATTTCCAACTTCTCTTGACTTTTCGACAGATCTTCACTCGATGGGGCAGTATGTCCAAGAGGGTGCGCGCATTCTCTTTGAATCGGTCGTTCGCGTCAAGAGTCCGCGACACGCCCTTACGATTCCCGAACTCGCAAGTGACGCGGACGGGCTGAACTATCTGGCGGGACAAAGCGTTCAACATGTCAATGACACGGCGCTGCGCGCGACGATGCTCGCACATGAGGATGGTCGCGTCCCGCAGGTGCTTTTTGAAATGGATGACATGAGTGAACAGAGTCTTGGTTATCTGTTTTATTTTTTTGAACTTTCATGTGCAATCAGTGGATACCTTCTTGGCGTCAATCCATTTGACCAGCCGGGGGTGGAGGCGTACAAGAAAAACATGTTTGCGCTACTCGGCAAGCCGGGATTTGAAGCGGAGCGCGCGCGGCTTTTATCGGCGCGTGAAGAGACAAGGAATGCGAGGGAATAAACATGAAGGTTGTCGATTCGATCACCGAACTGATTGGAAATACGCCGCTTGTGCGTCTTCGTCACGTGATTCCCGAGGGTTCCGGGACGGTGTTTGTCAAACTTGAGCGACACAACCCAGGCGGCAGCGTAAAAGACCGCCCAGCGCTTGAAATGATTCGCGCGGCAGAGCGCGAGGGGCGCCTGCGACCGGGGATGACTATCGTTGAGCCGACGAGTGGCAATACAGGCATCGGGATCGCGATGGTTGCGGCAGCGTACGGGTATCGAGCGATTCTTGTGATGCCAGACACGATGACACGTGAGCGCATCGCCATCTTGAAGGCGTATGGCGCAGAGGTAGAACTCACGCCTGGCCATTTGCGCATGGGCGGGGCCGTGGCGCGTGCGGAGGAAATCTGCCGGGAGCGCGGTGCGGACGCGATTGTGTTGCGACAGTTTGACAATCCGTCAAACCCACATGCGCATCGCTTGACAACCGCGCCTGAACTGCTCGAGCAGATGGATCAGCGGATCGATGCATTTGTCTGCTCTGCGGGTACGGGGGGAACGGTGACAGGCGTGGGTGAAACGCTAAAAGCGGCACTGCCCCACATCCGTGTGATCGTCGTTGAGCCAAAGGGCTCGCCTGTACTCTCAGGTGGTGAACCGGGGCCGCACAAAATTGTTGGGACCAGTCCTGGATTTATTCCATCGATTTTAAACACGTCGATCTATGATCGTATTCTTCAGGCGTCAGATGAGGATGCGATCGAGATGACGCGTCGCCTCGCGCGGGAAGAGGCGCTGCTCTTAGGTGTTTCCTGTGGCGCCGTGGTGCATGCGGCATCGCTTGTGGCAAAGGAAATGGGTGCCGGCGCTCGCATCGCAGCGCTATGCCCAGACACGGGAGAGCGTTATCTGAGTATGGATCTTTTTTAGAACGGGACAGGGAGGCGCGAAAGATGAAAACGAGCGTATCGTGGCGCGGAAAGCGCCGTTTTGAAGCGGTTGCGTCCAATGGGCAGACGGTTGTCATCGATGCGAAACCAGATGCTGGCGGGGATGATGTTGGACCACGTCCGATGGAACTTGTGCTCATGGGACTGTGCGGGTGTACTGGGATCGACGTGAGCTTGATTCTCGAACGCATGCGCATTACCCCACTGCGCATTGAGATTACGGCAGATGGAGAACGCGCGGCAGAACCGCCAGAATTCTTTACAAAAATCGTCATGAACTACGTTGTGGACGCACCGGACGCAGACGTCAATAAAGTGTTGCGCGCGGTCAAACTTTCGCAGGATAAGTATTGTTCTGTGGCGCACTCACTGCGCGCAGAGATTGTCGGGACGCTCGTCTTTAATGGACAATCCGTTCCCTGGTAAGCTTATTTATAGCACCGCGCGGATAACCCTTCCACTGCTTTGAAACACTACGCTGAGTAGGTGTAGAAACGGTGGGAGGAACACGAATGGCGACCCTTTTAGAGCCGGATTCAACAGCACCGCGCGGTACCAATGGAAGTGTTGAAACGCAAAAAACCATTCTCACAGACGCGCTTTTGCGCGGAATGGAAATTCCGCATGTCTGTTTTCACCCGACATTAGGATCGATCGAAACGTGTGATACGTGCATTGTGGAAGTGGATGGCGCGCTTGTGCGCGCGTGCGCGACGCCTCTTCGCGAAGGGGTGGCGGTCGTCTATGACTCAGAGCGGGTACAGGCGGCTCGCAAAGAGGCGATGGATCGCATCCTGCACAATCACGAACTGTACTGTACGGTGTGCGACAATAACAACGGAAATTGTGTCGTTCACAACACGGCGGAACTCCTTCAGATTGAACACCAAAAATACCCCTTCTCGACAAAACCCTACGCGAAAGATTTCTCCAATCCATTTTATCGCTACGACCCGGATCAGTGTATCCTTTGTGGCCGCTGCGTCGAAGCATGTCAAAATCTCCAAGTGAGTGAAGTCCTCTCCATCGATTGGGCGCGCGAGCGACCACGGGTCATCTGGGACCAGGATGTCCCGATTAATGACTCGTCGTGTGTCTCTTGCGGTCACTGTGTCACCGTGTGTCCATGCAATGCGCTCATGGAGCAATCGATGCTTGGGGAAGCCGGTTTTCTCACGGGAATTCGCCCAGAGCTGTTGGAGACGATGATCGAGATTACGAAAGTGGCTGAACCTGGTTACGGACCTATCTTTGCCGTTTCTGAGGTAGAGGCGGCGATGCGCAAATCGCGTATTAAGCGTACAAAAACGGTCTGCACGTATTGTGGTGTAGGATGCAGTTTTGAAATTTGGACGAAAGATCGCCAGATTCTCAAAGTTGAACCGAATACGGATGCGCCGGCGAATGGCATCTCCACGTGTGTCAAAGGCAAGTTTGGCTGGGATTTTGTCAATGACCGTGAACGCTTGCGCAAACCGTTGATTCGGCGCGGGGATTCTTTTTATGAAGCGGAGTGGGACGAGGCCTTAGATCTTGTCGCGACGCGCATGCGGGAGATCAAGATGAGACACGGGCCTGACTCGATCGGCTATATCTCCTCCTCGAAATGTACGAATGAAGAGAACTATCTCATGCAGAAACTGGCGCGCGCGGTGATGGGGACAAATAACATCGACAACTGTTCGCGCTACTGTCAAACGCCGGCGACAGAGGGGCTCAAACGCACGTTTGGACTCGGTGGAGATACGGGGAGCATGGAAGATATTGCGAATGCAGATCTAGTCATCGTCATCGGAGCCAACCCGGCGGAATCGCATCCGGTGCTTTCAACGCGCATTCGGCGCGCGCACAAACGCGGTACTCTGAAGTTGCTCGTCGCCGATTTGCGGAGGCACGATCTCGCAGCGCGCGCAGACCTCTTCATTCATCCTCAACCGGGCACGGATCTGATCTGGCTGTCTGCCGTGACAAAATACATCCTTGATCAGGGATGGCACGACAATGCATTCCTTCAGTCGCGCGCGAGCGGGTTCGTCGCGTATGCCGAGAGTCTCGCCGCGTTTACGCTGGAAGATGCGGTTGAAAAAACAGGTTTGTCGCGGGAGACGCTCGTTGCCGTCGCGACGATGATAAACGAGGCTAAACGCGTGTGCATCCTGTGGGCGATGGGCGTCACCCAGCATATGGGCGGGAGCGACACGAGTACGGCGATTTGCAATCTGTTGACGGTGACCGGTAATGTCGGTCGTCCGGGGACAGGTGCATACCCACTGCGCGGTCATAACAATGTGCAAGGCGCTGGGGATTTTGGGGCGGCGCCGGGTCTTCTTCCAGGCTATCAATCCGTGAGTGATCCTGAGGTTCGCGAGCGCTTTGAAAAGGTGTGGGGAACGCCGCTTCCACAGTCAGCGGGGCTTGACAACCACCAGATGGTCGAAAAAATTCACGAAGGAAAACTCCAGGCGATGTACATTTTTGGCGAGGATATGGCGCTTGTGGATGCAAATTCCAATCATGTGCAAGCGGCATTTTCAAAACTTCGGTTTCTCGTGGTACAGGATGTGTTCTTCTCGAAAACAGCAGAGTTTGCAGACGTGATTCTTCCGGCCTCGCCGAGCCTTGAAAAAGAAGGGACGTTTACCAATACGGAGCGGCGCATTCAGCGATTGTATGAGGTGTTTCCACCACTCGCTGATTCACAGCCTGATTGGAAAATCATGATGCAACTCGCCAATCGCCTTGGAGCGGGATGGACGTATGGTCACCCGGAAGAGATCATGCGCGAAGCGAGCGCGTTAATGCCACTCTATGCGGGTGTGACGTATGAGCGTTTAGCGGGCTTTAAAAGTTTACAATGGCCTGTGCAAGAGGATGGAACGGATACGCCTGTACTCTATCTTGAACGCTTTGCAAAACCGGATGGTAAGGCACACCTCTACCCTGTGGAATGGACCAAGCCGCTGGAACTCGATGAAAAGTATGATCTGCATCTCAACAATGGCCGCATGCTTGAACATTTTCACGAGGGCAACATGACGTATCGCGTACCTGGATTAAAAGAGAAGGTACCTGACACGTATGTGGAGGTGTCGCCGGAGTTGGCGAATGCGCGCGGTGTCAAAACGGGTTCGCTCGTGCGGCTCACGTCGCCCTATGGAAAGGTGAAGGTAAAGGCTGTCGTAACCGATCGGGTGGCGTTAAACGAGCTCTATCTCCCGATGAATACGCCAAACGATGAAGAGGCGGTCAATTATTTGACCAGCAGTTATCACGACACGTACACACATACGCCTGCGTACAAAGAGATGTCGGTGATGCTTGAGATTCTTGAAGAGGAAGGCGAGTCGCCAATTGTTCGCGGCAATTATCGGCTCGGTCACCCCAACCCGCAACCGGGCGTGTTGGTTTTGGAGAAATGGCAACGCGCAGACTATGAACAAATCGCGCAAGAGCCGCGCGCTGACGATCTCAGAACTCGCTAAAGGAGGAATCGACGTGGCACAAGCCATTCGCACGCGTGTCATGGCGCAGGATGCAGGTGCAATCGCGACAGAGCAGACAACGCGGGAGATGACGGAACTGCTTTACGCCAATCGCGACGCCTTGAAACATGGCATCGCGCTTTTGCAAATCTTAAATGAGCGCGAAGTTTTGCAGATGATCACGGCGCTCTTTGAACAACTCGATCCTGTGATGACGGTCATCGTCAACCAAGTGGCCAAACCGGAGTACACGGGCGGCATCAAAAACGTGTTTGCCCTCGCGGGAGGGTTCAGTCAATTCGACAGTGAAGCGCTCACGGCGCTTTTGCGCGGGATTGCGCGCGGTGTGAAAGCAGCGGCTGAGGCGACTGAACAGTCAAAGAGCGGAATCGGTGTCTTTGATCTTCTCAAGGCGCTCAAAGATCCTGAAATCAGTAGCGGACTGCGGACACTTTTGCAATTTCTAAAAGGGTTTGGGGCGGGGATGGCGCTACAGCAGTCGTAGAAAAGCGTATGGATGAAAAAAACGCGACGTGAGAAGGGGACCTTCACACGTCGCGTTTTATATGTCCGGCTCGCGAGTTAATGACTCACGCGCGAGCGAGTTGCCCATAAGGGCCTTGCTGAACAGGTCGCATGACAATCGTATCAAGGTCAACGTGCGCTTTGCGCGTGACGGCAAACGCGATCACGTCTGCCACATCTTCGGCGGTGAGTGGTGTGACACCTGAGTACACCGCATCCGCTTTATCCTTGTCCCCAGAGTAGCGAACAACGCTAAAGTCGGTCTCAACCATGCCCGGATCGACCGATGTGACACGGATGGGATGCCCCAAGAGTTCTTGGCGCAGCGCACTTGTGATGGCGCGCACGCCAAACTTTGTCGCACAGTAGACAGAGCCCCCAGCATACGCGTCGTGTCCTGCGGTCGAGCCCAGATTGACGACGTGGCCAAATCCTTGTTCAATCATGATCGGCACGACGAGCCGCGTGACGCGCAGGAGCCCTAAGACGTTTGTATCTAGCATCTCTTGCCACTCATCATCGCTCGTCTGATCGGCAATTCGTGTGACACCGCGCGCCAAACCCGCGTTATTCACCAAGACGTCGATGCGCCCAAACGCGTTTTGCGCCTCTTTGACAAATGACGTCACGCTCGCTCCAACAGTGACGTCAAGCGCGCGTGAAAAAACGCGCGCGCCGCGCGACTGCACATCCGCCGCGATTTCTTCCAAGCGCGCTTCACGGCGTGCGCCAAGCATGAGGTCGAATCCAAGTTCTGCCAATTGCCGCGCGGTTGCGGCGCCAATTCCTGAGCTTGCGCCAGTGATCAGCGCGGTGCGTTTGTTCATGGTGCAGGGTCTCCTCCCACGTTTACGTGTCAGTTCTTTCCTGACTTTCCTATCTTGTCATGATAGCATAGGGACAAAAAGAATGGATGGGATGGCCATGAACCTGCGGCGCTTTCACGCACTCATTGAAGTGGCTGATCGGCGAAGTTTTTCGGACGCGGCACACGCGATGGGTTTGACGCAACCTGCGATTAGCAAACAGATCAAATCGCTTGAAGACGAACTCGGTGTCACGTTTTTTTTGCGTGACGCGGCGAGTGTTCAATTGACAGAAGCGGGTGTCAGAGCGTACCAAACGGGCAAGCGTCTCCTTCAAGAGTACCAGGGACTTGTCGATTATTGTAGGGGAATGCAAGAGGTTGTGCGCGGAAGACTGCGCGTAGGTGCCAGTACGATTCCCGGAACGTATCTCTTGCCGCTTGCGCTCCGCGAATTTCGCATGAACTACCCACACGTCGAGTTGAACGTGACGGTGGCCTCCTCCGGGAACATTGTACAGCGCCTTTTGCAAGGTGCAGTCGACCTTGCGATCGTAGGCTCGGAGCCGAGTCACGAGGAACTGTCTGTGACGCCGATAGGGAAGGATGAACTCGTCCTCATTAGCCCGCGTGATGTGTCACACCTGAATCTAGAGACGCTTTATAACGATCAGTGGGAGGATCTCTCAACGTTGTTTGCCCATGGGCTTGATCAGCAAAGACTTCAAGCGCTTCCGATGATTGGCCGTGAGCGGACATCGGGGACGCAGACGTCACTGGAAACAACGCTGCGCAAAGCAGGGATTGACCCGACGTGCCAACGTGTGATTGCTCATGTGGAAGATACGAGCACGCTTGTTGCGATGGTTGCGTCTGGCATCGGATTCGGGGTGGTCTCAGCGCGCGCGGCACAGCGCGCGGATCTGGCCATCTACCATCGGTTTAAGGAACCACGAACGCTCTATTTGGTTACGTCAAAACGACAGGTGCAAGACGGTATTGCACTTCGTTTTATCGAGCATCTCAAAGCGACACAGTTTGAAAGAGAGAGAGATGGCGTATAAGGGTTGGCGTTTTCGGTTCACTTTAGTATAGTAGAGTAATAAAGTGAATATGGAAGTGGAAACAAACAGAATTGAAGGAGAGAGTTTCGTGATCGCACGCTACCGCATGAGTGAATTGACGCAATCCGAACAAGATCGCATCTTGCGCCGCGCTGGAAGCGACATTTCTGCACAGATGGAAGTGGCGCGCGAGATTTGTGACACCGTGAGGCGAGAGGGGGATACAGCGCTTTATGCCTACACGGAGGCATTTGACGGTGTGCGACTAAATCCGGGAAGCATGCGCGTTACGGAAGAAGAAATTCGGGAGGCCACTGCGCAGGTCGACGAACGCACTGCAGAAACGCTGCGCTATGCGGCGAGAAACATACGGCGCTTTCACGAGGCGCAAATGCCCGAACCAATGTGGATGATGGAAGTGGATCAGGGGATCATGGCAGGTGAAAAGGTAACCGCCATCCCGGACGTGGCGCTCTATGTCCCGCGCGGGAAAGGGAGCTTCCCATCGGTTCTCTTGATGCTTGGCACGCCGGCAGTTGTCGCAGGTGTAGCGCGGATCATCGTTTTGACACCGCCGAATGAGGTGGGAAAGGTGGATCCTGCGATTCTCTTTGCGGCCGACTTGCTCGGTATTCGCGAGATTTACAAGGTGGGCGGCGCCCAAGCGATTGCGGCAGTCGCCTATGGTACAGAAACGGTGCCCAAGTGCGCAAAGGTTCTAGGTCCTGGAAATCCGTACGTAACTGCCGCCAAACGCCTTGTGATGGGTGCGATCGATCCGGGTGTTCCGGCAGGACCGAGTGAGGCGATCATCCTGACGGACGGATCGGTCGACCCGCGCTTGGTTGCGCATGATGTGTTGATTGAGGCAGAGCACGGCC
>NZ_LSUQ01000083.1 GCF_001642725.1 Ferroacidibacillus organovorans | reverse complement strand
CAGTGACAGGTCCATATATTACTCCATTACCGTATATTGCCACTCGTAGCCCCGCAGGGCTACGAGTAGCCGATGGACAAAAGAATGGGACGATTGAACCTGCGAGCGATGCGGAACGCCTCGTCGCACCAAGGGTACCAGTCGACCGGGTTATGGGCGTGCTGAAGCAGGTATGGGGATTTCTCGTGGATGAGGCGGTTGGTGAATTTATGGCCGCCGTTGTTGGAGTTCACGGGTGAATCATCCTCTCTGGATGGATTTACCGTTAGTATACACCCAGGTGGCGGAAAGTATTTGATATGTGGGAAACAGCATAAAAAGGAGCCCCTGGTTCTGGGAAGTGAAGAACCAAGGGCCTGTTGTAGAATTATCCTACATCTTACTTGGGGTCATCAGTCACTAAACTGGTGGCCATGGCCTTCGAGATGTACTGCCACAACTCCTTATCCATGCCGAATTCCGCTGCTCGGTCCGGGTTCTCCGCGTAATATTGTTCAGCGGATCGCGTAATGCTAGAATCACCGCCTGTAAAGAGGTTGACGAGTTCTTTCCACCGCTTGGCCAACAGTTGTACCTCAGGACTATCAGGAGGCGTCCCCTTTTTCAGTTCTACGCGTACGTTGGCAATCAGGCTTGGCCATTCGTTCTCAACCTCTTTGATTTTCTCGGTTCCCAGAAGTTCCCCTTGTTTCTTGAGTTTCTCCATCTGCTCTGGAGTAAAATACTTCTCCGTCATTTTCATCACCTCGATGATTTTGATCCATTCCTCTCCAGTCAGTTCTCGTTGAGCTTGAACCAACTCATATAGACGCTCCAGTCGGCTCCGCAAGTCTTCCTGAATTCGGATTTGTTGAACCAATCGATCCAACTGCATTCGAATTGCTTTGTCCGGACGAAAACTGGGGTTATCGAGCAAAGCCCCGATTTCGTCCAGTGAAAAACCCAACTGCTTTAGGGAGATGATTTGTTGCAGACGAGCGATGTCCTTTCCCGAATACAGTCTGTGACCAGCGCCAGAGTGCAAAAAAGGAACAAGCAACCCGATCTGGTCGTAATGGTGCAGCGCCCGAATCGTAATGCCCGTCAGCTTCGCCAATTCCCCCACTTTCCATCGTTCTTTTTCCGCCATCATCCCCTCATTTCGTGCACATTGATATTGCCGGCAAATTCATCCTACAACCTGACATTGCGTCAGGATCAAGTATTTTTTTACATTCTTGAACACTAAATGTTTGCCTTCATTTTTCCTCAACCAAGAGGTCCACAACGCATCTTCATGCAACTGCAAACCTATGGCCTTCTGAGATTTTCGCGCCCGTTACCTGTATAAGAATCTCACGGCGACAGGAGATTAAATAGTTCATCGACAGTATCTACCAAATGGGTTGCGTTTGCCTGAACAAGCTCTTCCTGTGAACCATACCCATACTTAACACCAATTGAATCAATGCCATTCGCATTTGCCCCAACAATGTCATGTTTACGGTCTCCGACCATAATGAAATCAGACTTCGGAGAACCGTTGAATTTTCTTATAGCATGCTCAACTATCTCCGCCTTGTTAGACCGAGACCCATCAAGATTACTTCCAACAACATGGTCGAAGTACTGATCAATTTCAAAATGAACGAGTATCTGCTCCGCAAATACAGTAAGCTTTGAAGTGGCTATAACTAACTGCTTAGATTTATCCTTTAAAAACTTAAGTAACTCTGGAATTCCGTCATAAATTACGTTCTCATATATCCCGCTTTCCTTATAATTTTGTCGATAATACATCACGGCTCGTTCTACTTCTGAGGGACCGAGACCATAGAACTGTTCAAAACTGACATGCAAAGGCGGTCCGATAAACGATGTAAGCTCTTCGAGGTCAGGTTCATCGATCCCAAGTCTAGACAAGGCATATTGGGCTGATTTGGTGATTCCCTCCTTAGGATCTGTAAGCGTTCCATCCAAATCAAATAAAATTGTCGAGTAAATTGCCATCATCGGGCTCTCCCTATGGTAAGTTTATTACATTTATCTTTAATTCAATGGCAACTCAGTTAAATCTATCTCTTTAGTTGTGATACGAAATTGAGAACCTCCACTGGATTTTGAACCATGATATTTGGAGACGCTGTTTGTATACGTTCAAACTTCCCGTCTCCCCACAGTGCAGCGATGTTGATCATACCTGCTGCTCTTGCTGACTGAACGTCTGATGGTTGATCGCCAATGTATACGCAATCTGCTGGATTTCCTTGCAATTTGCGCGCTGCAAGAAGAAGTGGATCAGGGTATGGCTTGTGTCGTGATGTGTCCTCTTGGGCTACGACAACGTCAAAGAACATATCCAGCTTCTTTGATTGCAGCTCACTAATCACATGGAATCGCCACTTTGACGAAACAATTCCCATTTTATGACCTCTCAGTTTCATCAGAGTGAGCAAATCTGGAATTCCAGGGTAACAACGAATTTGATCGAGTGTTCTTGGTAAAAACGTGTTCCTGTATCAAGAATTTTTAATGCTAACTCATCATCGAACCATTCTTTGTAAACAATGGGTACAGGACGCCCGATAAGTTGAGCAAATTCTTGTTCTGTTGGTTCTCTACCAAGTATCTGTTGAAATCCGTAACAAGTTCCTTCTCTTGCTAATGGCTCGCTGTCTTGAATAGTTCCATCCAAATCCCAAAAAGCTACAATCAAAAGGCGTTCCTCCTTCCATACAACAACTCGGGCTAAGGGTCACAGTAAATCAAGAAAATCCATGGGGATATCAGCTATAGAGTCAACTACATCGTCAGCCATCGATAAATCTTGATTCCCAGAATTCACATTTTGATATCCAATAGACTCCTCCCTTTTTTCTAGCCACGTGAACAGCCTTATTGCAACCGTAATGACACAAGTGAAACTGATAAAATGCGGGAAGCTGTCTAGTCCCAAATATCTGGACGGTCTAGACCAGCAGACCGAAGGTATTGAAGTAACTGACCAGTGTGAATGGACTCGTGGTACGCAATTCGACAAAGAAAATCTCCTAATGGTCGTATATATCCAACGTCCGAACGGTCAATCATTCGACTTTCCAATTCGTTATTTGGTAATTGCCGGACGTAGTTTAGGAAATCCTCGAAGTATGGTACTGACAGTGAAATTTCCTCTTCGATACTCGTTACTGGAATGTCATCGAACTCGTCATGTGTTACTGGCGCAGATTGTCCTAGTTTAATCGACTCGTAGTAATATTTCTGAGTAGACCATGCATGACGGATGACTTCACCAATTGTTAGAGCTGAGTCGTCAGGCTTCCATTTTAGGAAATCTGAAGGAACACTCCTCCATACAATTATGCTTCTGCGACGAACCTCTCGAAAATTAATTATAGCAAGCTCAGTAGCTAGCATTTAAACCACTCTCCATTCGTTTGTAATATTCTGTATCCTTACTGCTCTTATCTGCCGCAAGGTGTCACGCATAGGTTCTGTATATTCATACACAAGCCGAGACACACCGCTATTGCAGATGTGCACCCGTTACCTGAAGAAGACTTAAAGAAATTTTTCAAGTTCAACCTCATCGTGAATTGGGATTTCGTAATACCCGATTTGTGGAATCGTCGGTTTGAGCTTCCTTGCCTCGTCAATTGCGTCGGGATATACGGCAGTTATTCGGTATCCACGTCGTTGATAAAATCTCAATGCATCCAAGTTATCATTCGAAGTGATAAGCCAAATGCGACCTACTCCAACCTTATGTACCGCTTGTTCGACTGCCGAAATCAGGGCACTCCCTGCGCCTAAACCTTCCACTATGGCATTTATACTCATCAGTTCGCATCCATCATTCTCAAGATTATAGGTTGCCGCCCCAACTCGAACATCATCAGCCCAAGCAATCACGGCGTCTAAATCCTGAAAGTAATGGGTTTTACCTTTGGATACCATTGTTTCTCCGCCCCACTCACTCAGCCACAAGGTCCTGAGCCATTCCTGATCATCTTGAGTCAATGGCGGAGCCACTTCTATCTTGCTGCTAATGCCCATTTTCATCACCCGATTTAATTTGATTCGTTCTTCAACTTTCCTGCCCAAGATCGCCATAAGGACTTCCTCAACACACATGCATGTTCATACACAAAGAGGCGACCCAAGCATTATGACTCTTCTTCATGGATACCCATGTGCTGATTGCCGTGGAACGCCATGAGCAGGAAATCCCTTGCAGGTACCCCTAATTGCTCATACGACAAAAGAAACTGGCGATTATCGTATGGGATTTCTTTCATTTCAACTGCAATATCCTGCGAGTCGATGTCCAGAATGGCGTATCGAGCTACAGGGCGGTCACAACACCCTAATGAGCCAGGATTCAGATATGTTCTTGTGGCAGACTTGAAGAAGTGAACGGGATGATGATGTCCAAAGCACACTATGTCAGCCTTGTCTCCATTGTAGATTGTATCCAGCTCATCCGCTGAAGGGTCTCGGTCAATTGGCAGGAAGTTGTCAGCGGCATCTAAGTGGTAGTGGACCAATAACAGGCTCTTCTCTTCGTGTTCAATTCTTAATGAACGGGGCAAGTCCAACAGGCTTCGAAGTAAGGCTTCATCGGTGTTCTCGACAATCCACTCGTGGTGTGCTCGCTCCTCGTCACGGGACGCTGGTTCTTGACCTCGAAAAATTGCCAACACCGCATCTTCATGGTTTCCGGTGATCATGGATACATCTTCTCGCTCGAACAATGCAACCAAGACCTCATCAGTGTCAGGTCCGATTGCCACCATATCTCCCAAGCAGTAGATGTGCTCAATGTCAGACTGACTGTCGATGTCCTTCAACACAGCCTGTAATGCGGGGCTGTTGCCATGGATGTCTGTAATTATAGCTACCTTTGTAGACATTCATTTCCCCTCCGAATTCAACTAAATATACCGATTACGTTCAGTGAATCACTATTGAACATTGCTCGAAACGGCAGTAAGCGTCTCCATGCGTGCCTGTATAATCATACACCCGTCAACCGGAGACGGCTACTGCAGTTTCGCACCATACTGCAATAGATTTGCTACTCGACATTTGAGGATATAAACCATAGAAAGTAAAACAGGACACCCCAAAGGATGTCCCCTGTGCTGTGATTTTCATCAATCATAGGATTCGATCGGGGGCTGTTCCAAGCCATAATTTCGGACAACAGGCATGAAATAGCCGATCACAGCTACGACAATTTCAAGAATGCCCGTACAAATTAACAAAACCGTTACTCCTGACCATTGAATCATCCATCCTGAAAATGCACGTGCCAGCGGTTCCGATCCCGACATTAAAACAATCATAAAACTAATGACTCGCCCAATCAGTTGTGGCGGAATGATTTTTTGATTTACACTTGGAGCAATTGTGTTCACGACAGCTTCCATAATGCCAATGACGAGCATCGTACCAATAAGCAACCATAGGTCCCTTGCAACGACGAGTCCAAGAAACGCAAACCCTTCGACGAAACAAGCAAGCAAGGTCATTTTTGGTGTTGGCTTTTGAATCCGTATGAAAGCAAAAAAGAGAGCTGCGAGAGCACCACCGATTCCAATGCCCATATTCATCAAGCCAAATCCTTGTGCACCCAGGTGAGCTTGTTTTGCCAAGAACGGCATTGCAATGAATGTGGCTTGCACGCACGCATTGACCAAGAACGCACTTAAGGATGTCGTTAAGATCAGATGATTCTTCAGTACATATCGAATTCCGACTTGGATGTCGGATGAAAATGATAATTTGTCTTTTTCTTCGTCATCGGAATCGATGGGAATCGGTTTAACCAAGAGCAGAAGCAGAATCGAACAAATAAATGAAAGTCCGTTGGCTGCAATGACAAGTCGATAACTCCATTTGGAAATCAACGCACCGCCAATAACAGGTCCTGCAATCGCTGCCGCCTGAAAACCAATCATCAAGAGTCCGAAGGACTGCGTGTATTGCTCTGAAGAAACAAGTCTTTGTTGAAATGCCGATTGTGCAGGGAAAAATGCCGCATCCATGCAGCCATACACAATTGCCATCACAAACAACGTCCAAATCGGCACCACACCGCGAAAGCTCATCACCAGCAGAAAAGCCATTATCAGTCCGCGTACAGCATCCGATGCAATCATGACCCATTTCGGATTCAAGCGATCTGCAACCACACCACCAATCGTGACGAGTAAAATTTGAGGCAGTGAAATACACGCCATGATGGTTCCTAAAATTAATCCCGAACCTGTTTTCTCAACCACCATCCAATTGAGTGCCAGCAAAAACATGGCATCTCCAAGTTCTGAAATTAGTCCACCGCTCCAGTAAGATAAGAAGTTTCTGTTTTTCAAGATTGTTGTATTGAATTTCATTGAATGATCTTCCCTTCGGTCATTTTTCAACGCAAAAAAGCACCTGACCACGTGATCAGGTGCTTTGTATTCCGATTTCAACACGCCTTAACTGGCGTAGCTAGTCAGAACGCTGTACGATTCCCTGATCTTTGTATGCAATTGAATACCCGAATAAGGGCAGACTTCCCCCTAGGATAACAACCGCATCAAAAATCGAAGGTACTTGCACATAAACCCTCCTGACATTGCGTATTCCATTAATTGAATTCGTCGTTTTATTTATATATCCTGTTTGCGCTCCAAATTTTCGTTGTCCGTGCTGCACTAAACTGCCCGAAATCGGCGTAAGCCGACTCGCTCGGTTCGCATGATCATGCAATATATCTGCATAAAAGTCCCCGTGTGCGGATCGCTCAATGCCAGTTTTCCCGCGCTCTCCTAGCATCGTTTCCCTCAGTATACACGGCGACGAATGGTTTTGCAGACATTCATCACTGCACGAAATATCGCTGATATGCTTGTTGGCGTACGGTGCCACTGAGGGATGCGTACAACTGCGTGGTCTCCGGTTTCTCATGGCCCAAAATAGACTGCACGGCAACGAGGGGTGCGCCCTGATTGAGCAATACGGTTGCGAGGGTATGGCGAATCTTGTGGGGGCTGATCTTGGTTTGCAAGTCGGATCGATTCGCGATCCGATTGAAAATATACTCAATCTGATGAATCGATATCCGGTGCGGTTTCCTCTCGGTTACAAACAGCGCCGCATCCTTATCACCACGATGATTCAAATACCGTTGAAGCCATATGCGGGCCTTCGAGCCGAAGTACACCTCTCGTTCTTTGTTTCCTTTCCCTATCACATTCACACAGCCACGCTGCCAATCAATTGCACTGCGGTCGAGTTTGTGAATATCCCCCACCCGACATCCCGTGGCGAAGAAAAATTCCACGAGCGCATGCTCCAAGACACTGGTGCAAGAATCCCGCAACATTTCTAGTTCATCGATGGTGAGTGCCTTTGGCACACGTTTTCCAAGCTTCGGTTCCTTCAACTTCATGGTCGGATTGCGCACGAGGAGATCCTCTTCCACCAACCACTTGAATTGAACAAACTCATGATGGCCCGTACATTATACCCGAGACTGCTCGCTTTCAAATGCATGTGCTGCTGCAGATGTTCCCGCAGTTGTTCCGACGTGATCGTGTCCCCGATGTCTTTTATCAACTGGTGATGCTGCACCCGGTACGCCTTTACTGTATAGGGCGAATACCCCTCCTGCGCCTGGAGGGTCAGATATCAGTTGGACGCATCATGCAATCGAATGAAGAGGCCCCCTTTCAGGGCGCTATTAACTTTCAGAATAAAGACATCACTGCACAGAAGAGGATCGTCGACACGAGGACAAAAACCACTATGGGCAGTCCCCTTCTTGGTGTCGGTTGGTAGCCATCGAACCACGTATTTTTTGACCGCCGTACTATAGACCTTGGCAAAGAGCAACGCCAGTCACCATATGAACAGCGTGGGCAGCACACCGAGTGCTGCCCGCAAACCATGGCCATCTTCCAGTTCCCCTGGCCCCAGAGTCCAAGAAGCGTCGGAACGAGAAGCAGCAGTCCGGTGCAAACGAAGGCGAAAAACGCCTCTTCTCCCGAACCAACACCGAAGTGCAACGCCAAAAAGAGCCCCAGTCCAAACAGGTTCAGGACGTTTGGAATTCGCCGTTCCCGAATGTCAAACCGCGCCGCCACAAGGGCAAATGCGATAAACGCGATCCCAATCCATAGTGGCTTCATAATTGCAGTTCCGTGATAGATCGATAATCCGAGCCACGACTGCCTCACCCATTCAAATAACATTCCCTCACCACCGTCCGAGAGATTCCGATAGGGCCAAACTCTGGATCCATGTCCACTCCGGGCACTCAATCGAAGTTTTTTACAATCGTTAGAAAATCCATTCGTCGATTGGCTATGTATCACCGCATCACGATGAAAGGATGTACGAAGCGCGGACTTTCTAACGAAGAATGTGGTGAGAATGTTAAGGGATGTTCTTGTCCTGGACATCTGGATCAGGATATTTTAGAAAATGAATTCTGTGTCGAAACCACAGAAGGTGGATCGACCTAACCAAGGATTTAAAATGATCAATCGTCTCTGTTTATCGTGTCTACTTTCTTGACTTAATATCATGCTGTGTCCGCGGGAAAAGGGCTGACAACTTCCTTTCTGTGTACGAGAAGAAATGATGTTTAAGTCTTCATACCCTCTGTCTCAAACGGACTTTTATAGCGAGCCATGCGAACAAAAGCAGTGTGAGCCCAAGCGTCCCTGCCGCATAACCCCAAGCCGCTCGGAATCCAACCATGAGTCCCTCGCT
>NZ_LSUQ01000082.1 GCF_001642725.1 Ferroacidibacillus organovorans | reverse complement strand
CCAGGGATGGGTACCTTATGAGTTGCTCCTCGCAAACGCAGATGCGACTCCGTTTGCGTGTGAACTGGATGAGGATCTGCCGCTTACGATCAATTATACAAGCGGGACAACATCGCGCCCGAAAGGTGTCGTGCTTACACATCGCAACAATTACATCAACGCGGCGGATGTGCTTTTTCACATGCGTGTCCATCACGACGATGTGTACCTCCATACGCTGCCCATGTTTCACGTCAATGGCTGGGGCAGTGTTTGGGTGTTCACAGCCGTAGGGGCAACGCACGTCTGTCTGCGCCGCGTCGATCCAGACGTCATCCTCTCACTTTTTGAAAACCTGGGAATCACCGTCGCGTTTGGCGCGCCAACGGTGATCAATATGCTGCTAAACGCGGCGTCACTGCCAGAGCGCAAGCTGACAAAGACAATTCGTTTCGCGACGGCTGGATCGCCTCCACCCGCTGCAGTGATCGAGCAGGCAGAGCGGCTGCTGAAAATGGACATCACGCACGTGTATGGCTTGACGGAGACGACACCCCTGATCACGTACTGTGAATGGGTCGACGCGTTTGCCAAGCTTTCAGAGGAAGAGACGGCGAATGTCAAGGCGCGCCAGGGTGTGGAGATGGTGTTTAGCGGTGAGACGCGCGTGTTTCGCAGTGACGGCGTCGATGTGGCGTGGGATGGCATCGAGATTGGCGAGATTGCCGCGCGCGGAAACACCGTCATGGAGGGCTACTACAAACAGCCGGAAGAAACGGCGAAGGTGATTCGCGGCGGCTACTTTTACACAGGTGATCTCGCGGTGGTGCATCCGAATGGCTACATTCAAATTGTCGATCGGGCAAAGGATGTGATCATCTCGGGTGGTGAGAACGTATCTTCCGTTGAGGTGGAGGGTGTGCTCTATCAACATCCGGCAATTCTTGAGGCGGGTGTCGTCGCAGTGCCTCACGAGAAGTGGGGAGAAGTACCGAAAGCGTTTGTCGTGTTGAAGTCGGGGGTTACGGTTTCGTCTGATGAACTAAACGTGTGGTGTCGCGAACGGTTGGCGCACTTTAAAACGCCAAAAGAGTACGCGTTTGTCGATGCGCTCCCGCGGACGTCGACCGGCAAGCTGCAAAAGTATCGATTGCGCCAACGCTAAAAGATCTGTGCGGCGCGGGAGTGCGCGGCGTGCAGAAACCAATCGTGTCCCTCCGTCATAGGATGCAGCATGAAAACGCATCGATTCGACCACATCGTAGTGCTTATGCTCGAAAATCGTTCGTTTGATCAAGTGGCGGGGTATCTGTATGATCCTCACTCCGCGAAGGAGAGTGATCGCCCGGCGCGCGGACAACCGTTTGACGGGGTGGCTGACAAGACGCTGAGCAATCCGCTTCCAGGGGTTGGGTCGAGCGCTGCACACGCGATATACGTCAGGCCTGCCACATCGCTCGACATTCCACAGGTTGATCCAGGTGAGACGTTCGCGCACGTTGCCCGGCAGATCTATGGAACGTATCCTGTGTTTCACGGACAGCGCGACATAAAAATGAATGGATTTGTCAAGGATTTTGCGCGCGTGTTGCAAGAAGGAGTGGGGCAGCCGCTCGCGGGCGGTTCTCTTCCAACAGAAGGACTGCGGCAGATCATGCAGTGTTATACGCCAGAATCGCTTCCCGTATTATCCAGCCTCGCGCGCTCTTACGCTGTGTGTGATCGCTATTTTTCCTCCGTGCCAAGCCAAACATGGGCGAACCGCGCGTTTCTTCACGCTGGGACATCGCGTGGGCTCGTGAACAACGAGCCATATACCGAGTGGGTGAAAAACGCGGCACCCACGCTCTTTAACCGAATCTCCGACGCCAAGCGAGAAGACCTTTCGTGGCGCGTCTACTACAGCGTCAAAGACATCCTTCCACTGACGCTTATGATTCACTTGCCTGCACTGTTCCCTTATGCGTGGACCCATTTTTCACCGCTCGATCAGTTCTATGAGGATTGCGCGCGTGGCACACTTCCGAGTTACGCGTATCTTGAGCCGCAGTTTCTCGGGCCGGACGCAAACGACCAACACCCACCGTCGTCCATGCTTCCCGGAGAGTGGCTTTTGTTTCAGGTGTATGAGGCGCTTCGCGTGAGTCCGTGCTTTGAGCGAACACTGCTGATCGTAACGTATGACGAGCACGGGGGATGCTATGATCACGTGCCACCGCCTGTCGCTGTTCCGCCTGATTTGAACAAACCGCTTGGCCAGTGCAATTTTCGCTTTGACCGCTTGGGTGTCCGCGTATGTACTGTGTTGATTTCTCCCTACATTGAACAAGGGACCGTCTTTCGACCGCGTGACGCATCAGGAAAAGAAGTGCCCGCCGACCATACGGCGATTCTGCATACGGCGACAGAGCGATTTGGCCTATCCTACCTCACAGAGCGCGACCGGCAAGCGGTTGATCTCGCGCAGGTGCTCACGCGCTCCACACCGCGCACCGACGCGCCGCGGGTGATGCCTCATCCGTATTACGGCACACCGGCGACAGCGCGGGTTGAGCATCGCGGGCAGCGTGATCTGCACGAACTGTTTCACGCGTCGCTTACAAGCCTCGGTGACCACGCGCGGGAGGTCTTTACATGGTTTGAGACGCGCCGTTGACACTCGCGTGATGCGTGCGAACGGCGCGTCGTATTGTGCGCGTTAGACAGGCAGATGGTTCTGCTCATCAAACGGGTCTTCGTGTTTCGCGTGTTCGAGTTTCGCATTCACGTCAGCCAGCTGTTGATTCACCTGCTGTAGCGCCTGCCCATGCTCGTCATCCGCCTGAGAGACAGCGCGCGTCGCGTGAGACAGCGCGTTTTCAGCTTGCATGAACGTTTCGCGACTCGGATTCGCGCTTGCCTGATTGGCGGCGCGCCCCGCCTTTTCGACCGAGTTTTGCGCATCCGCCAAGGGACTTTGCGCTTGCAGGCTGCTCCGATGATCCGGCATGATCATTCCCCCTTTTTGTGAACGCACCTAGCTTTTGCACAATGGCGCAACGTTACACCAAAAAATTTCTTGAGCCGCTCTGCAAAACGAGCGGTCAAACCCTTTTGCGACATGGATTTGCGTCGTTCGCTCCGTTTGACTTGACGGGAGCGCAGCTTTCTCGGTACGTTTGGAGTGGCACATCTTACAAAGAAATGGATGCGTGGAGATGGATTCAGAGAAACGGATAAAACTGCTGCACCTGCTTCATGAAAATGCGAAATATACCGATGAAATGTTGGCAACTCTGCTTGATGAAGAACCCGCTGAGGTGCGCGCCGCGATTGCGGAAGCGGAGCAGTCGCGCGTGATCCTTGGCTACTCGGCGATTGTCAATTGGGACAAGGTGGAAGGCAATGGCGTGACGGCGGTGATCGATGTGCGGGTGACCCCGCAGCGCGAGGTGGGGTTTGACGCGATTGCGCGCCGCATCTATCGCTTTAGCGAGGTAAAGTCAGTCGCGCTGATGTCGGGCGCCTACGATCTGCAAGTGGTCGTAGAGGGCAGTCATCTGCGCGATGTTGCGACATTTGTCTCGGAACGCCTTGCGACAATCGAGCACGTGACAGGCACGGCGACGCACTTTCTCCTGAAGACCTATAAAGCGGATGGGGTCATCTTTGATGATCGCGAAGACGAGAAGCGCTTGGTTGTCGCACCGTGAGCGCGTTTGAAGGAAAGCTCTCGCCTCTCGTCGAACAACTTGCGCCATCCGGGATTCGCCGCTTTTTTGATTTGGCAAGCCAAATGGATGACGTCATCTCGCTTGGCGTCGGCGAGCCTGATTTTGTCACGCCGTGGCATGTGCGCGAGGCGTGCTTTTACGCGCTCGAGCGCGGGTACACAACCTACACGGCGAATGCGGGATTGCCCGCGCTGCGCGAAGCGATTGCGCAATACCTTGAAACGTTTGACTTATCGTATGACCCAAAAGATGAGGTGCTGGTGACGGTTGGCGGGAGTGAGGCGATCGATCTCGCGCTGCGCGCCGTGATCCAGCCGGGGGATGAGGTTTTGATCCCGGAGCCGGCGTATGTTTCGTATGAACCTTGTGCGATTCTCGCCGGGGCGACGGTGAAAAAGATTGCGACACACGCGATGGATCAGTTTCGCTTGACGGAAGACGCCCTGCGCGCCGCGCTGACAAAGCGCAGCAAGGTGCTGATTCTGTGTGCTCCAAACAATCCGACGGGGGCGATTCTTGATCGCGCGGCACTCGCGCAGATTGCAAGCGTCGCGATTGCGCACGACCTGTTGGTCATCAGCGATGAGATCTACGCGGAACTCACCTATGGGGTGCGCCACGTAAGCATCGCAAGCCTGCCTGGCATGAAAGAGCGCACGATTGTGATCAGTGGCATGTCAAAGGCGTACGCGATGACGGGCTGGCGCATCGGCTACGCGACGGCGCCGCGCGACGTGCTTGCGGCGATGGTCAAGATTCATCAGTACACGATGCTGTGCGCGCCGATCATGGGGCAAATGGCGGCGCTTGAGGCACTGCGAAACGGCGAGCGCGAGCGGCAAGCGATGGTGGAGCAGTACGATCAGCGGCGACGCTTTGTCGTCAAGCGCCTGCGCGAGATCGGGCTCGCTTGCCATGAACCGCAAGGCGCGTTTTACGCGTTTCCCGACATCCGCGCGTCAGGGCTTTCTTCCGAGGCGTTCGCGGAGCAGCTTTTAAAGGTGGAGCGTGTCGCGGTCGTCCCAGGCGCCGTGTTTGGGCCGTCTGGCGAAGGATTCGTCCGCTGTTCCTACGCGACGTCACTCGCTCAACTTGAGCGGGCGTTTGAGCGCATGGATCGATTTTTAAATTCGTGAAGGGTTGTGTGACACGTGGCGTTGAAACCTGCTGTGAAAGCGTTGCTTGAGACCATGAAGGCGAGCGGCGCAAAACCGATCTATGAGCAAGATGTCTTAGAGGCGCGCGCGCAGCGCGAAGAGGTGGCGCGCCAGATGCAGAAGGATCTTCGCCCGGTTTATGAGGTGCGCGAGATTTACATCGCGGGAAAGGGCGGGCCGCTCACCCTGCGCATGTACCGCCCAAATCGTGATGAACGGCTTCCGGTTCTCGTCTATTTTCACGGAGGCGGGTTTGTGGTGGGCAGCGTGGAGACTGTCGATGACACGTGTCGCGCGCTCGCCAATTACGCGCAGATCGCAGTGGTGTCAGTGGATTATCGGCTTGCGCCGGAGCATCCGTATCCGGCGGCGATTGATGACGCGTACGACGCGACCCGCTGGGTTGCGCAAAACGGGCATAGGCTCGGATTCGATCCCGCGCGCATCGCGGTCGGCGGGGATAGCGCGGGTGGCAATCTGGCGGCGGCGACGGCCATTCGCGCGCGCGATCGCGGGGAGTTTTCGATTGGATATCAGATGCTGATCTACCCGATGATTGAGCCGGAGCGATTTGACTCGCCGTCGTATTGCGAATACGCGGACAATGTCAATCTGACCAGAGATGCGCTGATCTGGTTTTGGGATCAGTACGCGCCAAAAGGCACAGCGCGAAAGCTGCCCGACCTTTGTCCGCGCGAGGCGTCGGCAGAGGGGCTCGCGCCTGCGTTCGTACTCGTGGCAGAGTGCGATCCGTTGCGTTCGGAGGGAGAGGCGTACGCAGAACATCTGCGCGCGGCGGGTGTCGCAGTTTCATTTCAGTGCGCATCGGGGCTGATTCACGGCTATTTCAGCACGGACTGGGGACTGCCTGAGCGGGAAGAAGCGCTGCACGCGGCGGCGGATTCGTTGCGCCAGGCACTGCACGCGGCGCAATAACGCTACAGTGGGGGACTCGCTGAGGGCGACACGCGATCACTCGAAGCTGTTACGCAGTGGTACGCGGAGTTCTACTGCGAACCTTTATGGGAGATCTTCGCATTCTCTTAAAGCGAAGATCTCAGCAGTACCTTTGTGATACGCCCGTATTTCGAATTTGATATTCAAAAAGCGATAGACTCGTTGTCGCGAGAGTTTGTTCATGATACGATATGGGTGAAATATTCAGACTTGCCTAAACTGGGCGACACGGGAGGGAAAGGATGAGCGAGACGATATCTCTTTCACTGACGATCAACGGAAAACCGCATACGGTTGACGTTGAACCGCGCACACTCTTGGTGCACCTTCTTCGCGATACATTGCAAATGACTGGCACGCACATTGGCTGTGATACGAGCCAATGCGGCGCATGCACGGTTCTCCTAAATGGAAGCGCTGTCAAATCATGTACGGTTCTCGCCGTTCAGGCAGACGGTGAGCAGGTGACGACCGTTGAAGGCCTCGGAACGATCGAGAATCTCCACCCGATTCAGCAAGGATTTTGGGAGAAACACGGTCTGCAGTGCGGGTTTTGTACGCCAGGCGTCATGATGGCGGCGACCGATCTGCTCGCACACAACCCAAATCCCACGGAAGAGGAAATTCGCGACGGTCTCGAAGGCGTTCTCTGTCGCTGTACGGGCTACCAAAACATCGTTCGCGCCGTGCAATACGCGGCCCAGCAAATGAACCAACAGGTTGCCGCGCCAGAAGTGGCGGCCGAGGCGGAAGGAGGGCGCGGCTGATGGCGACAGTCTTTGGCACAAAGGTCAAACGGCGGGAAGATCCGCGCCTGATCACGGGAAAAGGAACATATTCGGATGATGTCGCACTGCCTGGCATGCTCTACGCAATGATTCTGCGCAGTCCCTACGCGCATGCGAACATTCGCTCGATTGACGTAGAGCGTGCAAGGAACGCGTCAGGCGTTGTCGCGGTGTACACCGGAAAAGATATTCTCGGGAAAGTGGGAGCCATACCAACGGCGTGGCTGCCGCCAAACTCCGACATAAAGACCACGGTTCATCCGGCGCTCGCGCACGACGTTGTGCGCTATGTCGGAGATGGCGTCGCGCTCGTTGTCGCAGAGAGCCGCTACGCGGCGCGTGACGCGCTTGATTTGATCAAGGTGGAGTATGAACCACTCGGCGTCGTCGTGGATCAGCGCGCGGCGATGCAGGAAGGCGCTCCGCTTGTGCATGAGGATGCGCCGAACAATATCGCCTTTCACTGGAAGGCGGGCGATGCGCCCGACGTTTTGTTTGAAGAGGCGGAAGTGGTTGTGCGCCACGAGTTCCGCCAGCAGCGGCTGATTCCAAACCCGATGGAGACGCGCGCAACGACTGCCTCGTACAATGCGGGTACTGGAGAGCTGACGCTCCATCTCACGTCGCAGAATCCGCACATTCATCGCTTCTTGCTCTCGCTCATTCTCGGCATTCCTGAACATAAGTTGCGCATCGTGTCCGTCGATGTGGGCGGCGGATTTGGCGCCAAAATTGCCTGTTACCCCGACGAGGCGCTCGTTGGATTCGCGGCGATGGAGCTTGGCCGCCCCGTCAAGTGGATGGAAGATCGACGCGAGCATTTTCTCGCGACAACGCATGGGCGCGACATGATCCTTGACGTGGAGCTCGCAGGAAAGCGCGATGGCACGATGACTGCGATTCGCGTGAAAAACATCGCCAACATGGGCGCGTACCTCTCGACAGCA
Organism: Ferroacidibacillus organovorans; assembly: GCF_001642725.1. GTDB lineage: Bacteria > Bacillota > Bacilli > Alicyclobacillales > SLC66 > Ferroacidibacillus > Ferroacidibacillus organovorans. The sequence continues at coordinate 1,227 of NZ_LSUQ01000082.1, read as the reverse complement.
GGGCCTGGCGTGCCGACGATCCTGTTTGGTTTGATCGTGCCTGGCGCGTATCAGTTTACGCACGCAGAGGTGGATGTGTATGGCGTGTTTACCAACACGACGCCGACGGACGCGTATCGCGGCGCGGGCCGCCCAGAGGCCACGTATGTGCTTGAGCGTATGGTGGATCTTTTTGCAAACGAACTTGGAAAGGACCCGGTGGAAGTGCGCCGCCAAAATCTGATTCGCGCCGATCAGTTTCCGTACACCACACCGCTTGGTCTTGAGTATGACAGTGGCCAGTATCATTTGGCGCTCGAGCGCGCCTTAGAGATGCTATCTTACCAAGAGCTGCGGCAACAGCAGGAGCAGTGGCGAAAAGAAGGGCGACTCATTGGCATCGGTTGCACCACCTATGTTGAAATTTGCGGATTGGGACCGTCTCAGGTCGCGGGCGCCGTAGGGTTTCAAGGCGGCCTCTGGGAGAGCTCGACGGTGCGCGTGCACCCGACCGGAAAGATCACGGCGTTTACAGGCGCATCCCCGCACGGTCAGGGTGAAGAAACGACATTTGCGCAAATTGTATCGGATCGACTGGGCGTGCCCGTCGAAGACATTGAGATTGTCCACGGAGACACCGCGCGGATTGCCATGGGCTGGGGTACGTATGGTTCGCGCACAACGCCGGTTGGCGGCAACGCGCTTGCGGTGGCGACCGATCGCGTGATTGAGAAGGCGAGTAAGATCGCCGCGCACATGCTGGAGGCCTCGGAAGAGGACGTGGCCTTCTCAGACGGGAAGTTTTCAATCAAAGGAAGTACCGCGCGCAGCGTGACCTTTCAAGAGGTGACGCTCCAGGCGTATCTCGCCTGGAATCTGCCCAAAGGGGTCGAGCCAGGGCTTGAAGGGCATGCCTTTTACGATCCGGTCAACTTCGTATATCCATTTGGCACACACCTCTGTGTCGTTGAGATCGATCCTGACACAGGCGAGGTTTCCCTCCTGCGCTATATTGCCGTTGACGATTGCGGACGTGTGATCAATCCGCTGATCGCAGAAGGGCAGGTTCACGGCGGGATCGTTCAAGGGATCGGTCAGGCGCTCTACGAAGGTGCGGTTTATGACGAGGAGGGGCAGTTACTCACCGGTACCTTTATGGACTACGCGATGCCAAAGGCGCGCTTTTTTCCGGAGATGGAGACGGCGTTCACAGAGACGCCCGCGCCGCAGAATCCACTCGGCGTCAAA
>NZ_LSUQ01000081.1 GCF_001642725.1 Ferroacidibacillus organovorans | reverse complement strand
ACCGCAGGGTCCTGGGAGAGTAGGACGTTGCCAGACAATGCCCTCGCATGTGCGGGGGCTTTCATATCGCTCCATATCCGGACAGAAGTACCAAGAAGCCTGCATCCAGAGAGTTTCCGCCTTGGCTGAAAGCGGAAATGTGCGAGGGCATTGGGAAGCTCGTTCGCGCGTCAGTATAGGAGACGGGTTCCGCCCGCTAGCGCGGTCAAAGTGATGCGGGTCGCCTGCCGCATAACGAGGGTGGTACCGCGTGAGTCTCACGTCCCTTGGGGATGTGGGCTTATTTTACGTTCAGGAGGAATTTGGCATGCAGGGTAGAGAAATTCGTCGTCTTTATACGGAGTTTTTTCGGGAGAAGGGGCATGAGATTGTGCCGAGCGCAAGCCTTGTACCCCATGATGACCCAACGCTTCTCTGGATCAACAGCGGCATGGCGCCACTGAAAAAATACTTTGACGGACGCGTTGTTCCCACCAATCCGCGTCTTACGAACAGCCAAAAATGCATTCGCACAAATGACATTGAAAACGTAGGAAAAACGGCTCGCCACCACACGTTTTTTGAGATGCTCGGCAATTTTTCGATCGGCGATTACTTTAAGCGCGAGGCGATTCACTACGCGTACGAGTTTTTGACAGATCGATTAAAAATGGACGTGTCGCGTCTCTCGATTACCGTTCATCCGGAGGATGACGAAGCGTTTTTGATCTGGCATCGCGAGATCGGTTTTCCGGAAGAAAAAATCCTTCGTCTAGAGGAGAATTTCTGGGATATCGGCGAAGGGCCGTGTGGACCAAATTCGGAAATTTTTTATGATCGCGGGTCGGATGTTGGCTGTGGTCGCGACGCGTGTGACGCGAGTTGCGACTGTGACCGTCACTTGGAAATCTGGAATCTCGTTTTCAGCCAGTATAATCACAACGCTGACGGATCGTATACGCCGCTTCCCAAAAAGAACATTGACACGGGGATGGGGCTAGAGCGAACGGCGTCTGTCCTTCAAGATAAACCTTCGAATTACGAGACAGACCTTTTTATGCCGATTATTGAAGCGGCTGCAAAGAAGTTGGACGTGCACTACGGTGAGAAGGCGGCGGTCGACGTAGCGCTCAAGGTGATCGCTGACCATGCGCGCGCGGTGGTTTTTTCGATCACAGACGGTGTCGCGCCGTCGAATGAAGGGCGCGGTTACGTGATTCGCCGCTTGTTGCGGCGCGCGGTGCGCTACGGCAAACAACTCGGATTCGGCGAACCCTTTTTACACTCCTTGGTTCCTGTCGTCGCTGAAATGATGAGTGACGCGTATCCAGAGATCACGGCGCGCGCGAAACATACTGCGAAGCTCATGCAGCTTGAAGAAGAGCGGTTTCACGAGACACTTGCGGACGGCGAGGCGCTGCTCGCAAAGTCACTCGCGCGGCTGCGCGAAATGGGGTCGACCGTGCTGCCAGGCGCTGAAGCGTTTCGTCTCTACGACACGTTTGGTTTTCCAATCGATTTGACGGAAGAGATTGCGCAAGAGAGCGGCATGGAAATCGATCGCGAAGGATTTGTAGAAGCGCTTGAAGCGCAGCGGCAACGCGCGCGCAGCGCGCGGCAACAGGTAGACAGCATGCAGGTGCAAACGGGAGAGTTAGCGGATCTGCTTGTGCCAAGCGTCTTTGTGGGTTACGACAAGCTAAAGTCGGATGCGCATATCGTTGCGCTCTTTTTGAACGGCGAGGCCGTAGAGCACGCGGGTGCGCTCGAACGCGTCTTAGTTGTGTTGGATCAAACCCCTTTCTATGCGGAGAGCGGCGGTCAAGTGGCGGACGTTGGCGTCATTCGCGGGCGCGATTTTGAACTGCGCGTCGAAGATGTAAAGAAAGCGCCGAACGGTCAGCATGTCCACCTCTGTGAGGTGGTGATGGGATCGGTGCGCACGGCAGAGCGCGTGGTCGCCGAGGTAGACTCGCTGCGCCGCTCTGCGATTACGAAAAATCATACGGCTACGCATCTGCTACATCACGCGCTGCGTGAAGTGCTCGGAGATCACGTCGCACAGGCGGGTTCGCTCGTTCAACCGGATCGGCTGCGCTTTGATTTTTCGCACACGGGAGCGATTTCGCGAGAAGATCTAGAGCGCATTGAACTGCTTGTCAATCAGGCGATCTGGGACGATGAACCGGTCACAATTGAAGAAATGGCGCAGGCAGACGCGAAAGCGCTTGGCGCCATGGCGCTGTTTGGTGAGAAGTATGGTGAACGCGTACGCGTCGTGCGCGCCGGATCGCGCTCGATCGAATTGTGCGGCGGCTGTCACGTTTCGCATAACGGTCAGATCAACCTCTTCCGTTTGATCAGCGAGGGCGGAATTGGTTCTGGCGTTCGTCGTGTCGAGGCTGTCACAGGCGCGTTTGCATACGAGTTTGTCAAAGCAGAAGAGCGGCTGCTCTTCCGCGTGGCAGACCAGCTCAAATCGACGCCCGCACTCTTGCCAAAGCGCGTGGAGACGGTGACCGATCAGGTGAGAGCGCTTGAAAAAGAGGTAGAAACGCTCATGAATCGCTTGCATCGCGCGGAGGCGGGGCAGCTTGATGAGCGCATTACACAGTACGCACACGGAAGTGCGCTCGTGGCGTCGGCGCGTGAGCAAGATGTCGAGGGTTTGCGCGCGATGGCAGATTATTTGCGCCAAAAGCACGCGGATCTCTTGATCGTTCTTGGTTCTACGAAAGATGGGAAAGCAGCATTTGTCGTGGCTGTACCTCCTTCGCTCCAGGTGCGCGGCGCGCACGCTGGAAAGCTCGTCAAAGAGATCGCAAATCGGGCTTTAGGAGCGGGCGGCGGTAAAGCAGATCTTGCTCAGGCGGGTGGAGGGAACCCGGAAAAGTTGACCCAGGCGCTCGAACACGCAGAGACACTGCTCGCACAACTCTTGTCAGACGCTCTGTGAAAGAGGATTTTGGCGAACGGTCCGCGAATATAGTTTTTTGAGGACACGAATCGCGAGAGAGGGGTGTTACGTGTTCATGTCGTCTTTTGAAGAAACGATGCAGTTTCGACTTCGGCCTGATGAACCGAGTCGCGCCGAACGCGCTTTGCTTCTCGCCTATGAGGCGCTCAGTGAGAAAGGTTATAACCCGATTCACCAGATGGCCGGATACCTCATCTCGGGCGATCCAGCTTACATCACGAGCCATAAAGACGCGCGTGACACGATTCGCCGACTGGAGCGCGATGAGTTGATTGAAGAACTCGTGCGCGCGTATCTCGCGGCGCGCTTGCCGTGAGGGTGATGGGAATTGATTATGGTGACGTCCGGATCGGCATTGCAATGAGCGATGCTCTCCAGGTAACGGCGCAATCGCTTGAGGTGATCGATTGTCGGCGGGTGAAAGACCCAATCGCACGAATTGCGGAATTGGTCGCGCTACACGATGTGGAACGAATGGTACTTGGATTTCCGCGCAACATGAATGGTACGATCGGTGCACGTGCAGAAAAGACACAGGCGTTTAGGGATAGGCTGCAAGAAGTGATTGCTGTGCCAATGGAATGGATGGACGAGCGCTTGTCGACCGTTTCTGCGCAGCGGCTTTTGATCGAGGGAAATGTGCGCCGCGAAAATCGCCGCGGAGTGATCGATAAAGTGGCGGCGACGCTCATATTGCAAACGTATTTAGACCGTGTGAGGAGGGATGCGCCGTGATGGATTTGTTGCTTCAGGGTCATGTGACGCTGACCGACGACGAGGGACGCGATGAAGACTATGAGGTGCTTCGCGTTCTTGAAATGGAAGACCGGCACTATGTGCTGTTAATGTCGCTTCTTGAGCCGGAAGAGGAACCGCTCATCCTGCGCGTGGAAGGCAGCGTCGAGGATGATGACGCGTCGCTTTGCGGTATTGAAGATGACGAGGAGTGGGAGCGCGTCGCAGAAGCGTTTGACACACTCATGGTGGAGTGGGACGATCTAAGTTAAGCAGGAGAAAGGAAGCAGCGAAGCGAATGAAGCCACGAATGAGAAGGCGCGGGGGCCTGTCGCTCCTGGTCGCCTTCGCACTTTTTTGGGGAGGTATTTCTTCTTACCAGGCGATTTATCTCCCGGGCAATGTCGCAAAAACGACCTGGATCAACATCCCGGCGGGAGCGACATCGACTCAAATTGCTGACCTTCTTTATCGGAGTAGGGTGATACGCAGCCCGTTTTGGTTTCGTGTTTATCTCTCTCTTTCGGGGCAAGCAGATCGACTGCAAGCGGGTCGCTATCCGTTTTCGCCGAAACAAAATGTTCCTTCTGTGGTGAACGAACTGACGCGCGGGTCGGTTGCCTATAACACCGTTACTGTGACGTTTCCGGAAGGGTATACGGTCACGCAGATGGCGGCGACACTGCAGCGTTCAGGCGTGTGCAGTTCGCGCTCGTTTATGCACGCAGTAAAAGCGGATCATTTCTCGTACGCATTTTTGGCGACATCGTATCGGAGATCTTCGGTGCGCGACCCGCTTGAAGGTTTCTTGTTTCCAAATACGTATGATTTCGTGCGTGGCGAATCTCCACGCACAGTGATTCAAACGATGCTGCAAATGACGCAGCAGGTGCTTGATCCGTATCGTCTGCGTGAGATTGCGCGCGAGGGGCTGACCGTGCAAGAGGTGATGACTGTTGCCTCGATGATTGAGCGGGAGGCAAAGCTTAAGGTTGAGCGACCGCTCGTCGCGAGTGTGATCTATAATCGCCTCCATCTGCATCCGCCGATGAAACTGCAGATTGATGCGACGGTTCTCTATGCGTTAAATGGGCATGGAAGCCTCAACAATGACCTCTATATCAACAATCCGTATAACACCTATGTGTATGGTGGACTTCCGCCCGGACCGATCGCCAATCCGGGACTCGCCTCAATCCAAGCGGCGCTTCACCCGGCGAAGACGGACTACTACTTTTATGTCGCGAGAAATGACGGAAGCGGCGGTCACTACTTTTCGACGACGTACGCACAGCAATTGCGCAATGAAGTGAAAAGCCAGCAAAACGCAGCGCGCCACGGATAACCTGAGCGCTGGCCACACATGCGAGATGTCCCATTCGCATAGAATGGCTTGCGCGCAGGGAGGTGCATCAGGTGAGTCTGCTTTTGTCCTTATCCCTTTTGGTGCGGGAATTTACGGTGCTGGTTTCATACGTCAAAAATCAGACGTTTCCACAGCCGCTCGCTAAGCGCGAGGAGCATGAGGCGCTGTTGCGCTTCGCGTCTGGAGACAAAGACGCGCGCAACACGCTGATTGAACACAATTTGCGGCTCGTGGCACATGTTGTCAAGAAGTATGACAACGGGGTGACCGATACGGATGACCTCGTCTCTATCGGCACAATCGGACTGATCAAGGGCATCGAATCGTTTCGCGTCGAGCGCGGTGTCCGCCTTGCCACCTATGCAGCGCGGTGCATTGAAAATGAGATTCTCATGCATCTGCGCAGCCGCAAAAAAAGAAGGCGCGACATGAGCCTGCAAGAGCCGATTGGACAGGACAAAGAAGGCAATGAGGTCTCGCTGATTGACATTCTCGGATCAGACGCCGACGAGGTGATTGAAGACGTCGCATTTCGCATCGACCGCGAATCAATCTACACGGGTCTTAAAGTGCTTGAACCGCGCGAACGCGAGATCATTTGGGCGCGGTTTGGTCTTCCATATGGCGAGGAAAAGACGCAGCGCGAGATTGCAAAAGCGATGGGGATCTCACGCTCGTATGTTTCGCGGATTGAAAAGCGGGCGATTGAAAAGTTGCAGGAACAGTTTCGTGAAAACGCTCGTTGAAGCGCGCGCGTGGGTCAAATCCTTTTATGAATCGCCGGGTTGGCGTGGGAGGGATTGCGTTTTTTGCGAAGTCTTTCCCGCTTGTGTTACAGTAGAGCGTAACGGAGTTCAGGTGGGGTGCGTCTGCTGTCTTCTTTAAAACCGAACGAGTATGTGACATCCATATACCACATCGACGTAAAAGCGCTCGCGAATCGCGGCATTCGCGGAATCCTTACAGATCTAGACAACACGCTCGTCGCGTGGAATTCGCCCCAGGCTACCCCAAAACTGGTAGCCTGGCTTTCGCATGTCAAGGATTTAGGGTTTCGTGTGATGATCCTCTCAAACAATGAAACGGCGCGTGTGCGGGCGTTTGCGCAACCGCTTGGGATTCCCTGCATTGCGCCAGCACGCAAGCCGCGCACGGTGAATTTTCACAAGGCCTTGGCGCAACTGAACGTTTCTGCCGGCGAGACTGCGATGATTGGCGATCAACTGTTTACGGATGTGTTAGGGGGAAATCGGGCGGGGCTCTATACGATTCTGGTGCAGCCCATTCACCCGAAAGAATGGTTCGGCACAAAGGTCAATCGAATCGCAGAGCGCTTCGTATTGGCCAGGTTGCCAGAACCGGCGAGGCAACAAGAGTACACGTGGGACGATTCGGGAAGGGAAGATGTGTTGCGGGATGAGTAGTATGAGCCTGATTTGTACAGGCTGCGGTGCGCCGCTTCAAATGGATACAGAGGATGCTCCTGGCTACATCACGAATGAGGCGTTTATGCGGGAACAGCCGGTTTGTCAGCGCTGTTATCGGCTGATTCACTATGGCCAGTTTCAACCGATGGCGATTCCAGAGGAGACCTACCGCCAAGTGGTCATGAGGGCGCTCGCCCGTCCGTCATTCGTGCTCTATGTGATGGATCTGTTTGATGTGAGCGGGAGTGTCGTACCAGGGCTTACCGGGGTGCTTCGTCAGCATGACGTGATGATCGTCGCCAACAAGTTTGATTTGTTTCCGAAACAGACGGCAGATGAGTATGTGAAATCGTGGCTCTTGAGAGAGGCCAGGCGTGCGGAGATTCCAGCGAGTGACGCTGTTTTGGTCAGTGCAAAATCGGGTTACCACATGGATGAACTCATGGAGCGGCTGGAAGCGCGCGCGCGCAAGAAACAGATTGTGGTGATGGGAATGGCAAACGTCGGTAAATCGAGTTTGTTAAATGCGCTGCTGTCACGCTTAGATCCTGAACAGACGCGCTTTACTACGAGCGCCTTTCCAGGAACCACTCTCGGCTCGATGGCTATAAAGCTCGGGGATCAGGGGTTCACCATTGTTGACACACCTGGACTCATGGGGAAACATCGCATCCAGGATCGCGTGTGCAAGGCGTCGCTCAAGCAGATTATGCCGACAGAGCGGTTGCGCCCCCGCGTCTATCAGTTGCAAAAGGGGCAGACCCTCTTTTTGGGTGGCCTTGCGCGCTTCGATTTTGTCGAGGGGCCACCGCAGAGTGTCGTGGTCTACGTCGCCAATCAACTGCGCGTCCATCGCACGAAATTGCAACAGGCGGACAGTCTCTATGAGCGTCATCTCGGTGGGTTGCTCACGCCACCGTGCGCTTTGTGCGATGAAGGATTACGCACGCTCGTGCCTAAAAATGTTTCGTTTACAGAGGGCCGACCGGTCGATCTCGCGATCCCTGGGCTCGGGTTTTTGCGGCTCTCTGGTCAAGCCATCAAAGGCGTGATTCATCTGCCTAAAGGTGTCACGGTGAATGTGCGCAATGCGCTCATCTCGTAACGGAAGCTTCGAGTGAAAGGCGTGAGTGCGATCGAACGGATGTTCATGGTCATCGGTGACCCCATCGCGCACAGTCTCTCGCCTGTGATGCACCGCTCCGCCTATGCGGCGCTTTCTCTAAGTGCCTGGTACGGAGCGTGTAAAGTCACTGCGCGTGATCTGCCCGATGCAGTTCGTGGGTTGCGCGCCCTTTCGGTTGCCGGCTGTAACGTAACCATACCGCATAAAGAGGCGATTTTGCCGCTGCTCGATGATCTGACCGCGCGCGCGCGCGCCGTCGGCGCGGTCAATACGGTTACGCTGCGAGATGGGCGTCTGGTCGGGGATACGACGGATGGTGAAGGTTGGCTGCGCTCGTATCAAGACGCGGGTGCGCCGTCGCTCGCAGGACAGACCGTGGTTATCCTTGGCGCGGGCGGCGCGGCACGCTCCATTCTCTATACACTGCTCACAGACACACCGACTTGTGCTCGTGTTTTTGTGGTCAATCGGAACGGTGAGCGGGCGGCGCGCCTTTGCGCTTCATTCGCGCATCTCGCGAAACGGGTCGACCTTGTGGCGTGTTCGCTTGATGAACTGCGCGCGCAAGAGGTAGATGTGATAATCAATACAACCTCTGTAGGTATGGAAGGCGCACAGTGGAACGAGAGTCCGATTTCACCTGAGTTTATACGCGCACACCACTGGGTATCCGATATCGTCTATCGCCCTGCGCAGACCGTGTTGCTGATTGAGGCAGAAATGCGCGGCGCGCACACCCACGGGGGACTCGGAATGCTCGTGTATCAGGGGGCGCTCGCGTTCGAACAATGGTTTGGCGTTACGCCACCCATCGATCGAATGATGGCTGCAGCGAAAGAAGCGCTACGAATGAATCGATGAAAGGAGGAACAACATGCTTACAGGAACGCAGACTCGCTATTTGCGCGGACTGGCGCACCATTTGACGCCGATTTTCCAAATTGGTAAAGGCGGCATCTCAGAGAACATGCTCGACCAGATTGGGCTTGCACTTGAGGCGCGCGAACTCATCAAACTATCTCTGCTAAAAAATTCGGAGTGGACTGTGAAGGAAGCGGCGGAAGAAATCGCTCGCTCGACCAAAGCGGAGATCGTGCAGACGATCGGGAAGACGATCACGATATATCGCAAATCCGTCGATCACAAAACGATTGTGTTGCCGAGATGACCGTGATGCGGCTCGGAATGTTTGGCGGCACGTTTGATCCCCCGCACATTGGCCATTTGGTGATGGCAGAAGTAGCGCGCGAGACCGTAGGACTCGATCGCGTATTGTTTATACCAGCGGCCATCCCTCCGCATAAGGCGGGACTCTCGATTTCATCTGGCGAAGACCGCGCACAAATGGTTGCGCGTGCGATTGCTC
>NZ_LSUQ01000080.1 GCF_001642725.1 Ferroacidibacillus organovorans | reverse complement strand
ACCCGAGTGGGTCATTGCGGTGACCGTATAGCATGTCAAAATCGACGAGGTTTGTAAAAATCAGACATGGTGAAGCTGCACCCTGCATGATACGAAGTGTTTGATCAACACCATCCTCATTGTTCTTGGTATGAACAGCTTGGGTGATTCCGTGCCCACCATAAATATCTTCGATTTTCCCGATCGCATAGACCGGAATACGATGTTTTTCAAGGTCTGTAAGTTGTGTTTCTCCAAAATCCCGGGAAAAATCCCGTCGATTTGCAGTTCTTGTATAATTTCCGGACTCACCTGTAAACGGTCGTGCAATCACGCGGCCGACGGCATGCGGTCCTGTGAGTATGGCACGCGCAACTTCACACATGGCGTAGAGTTCAGAAAGTGGGATTACGGACTCGTGAGCAGCAATTTGAAACACGCTATCTGCCGAAGTGTAGACAATTGGCTTCCCCGTTTGCACATGCAAATCGCCTAATTCTTTTAGAATTTCTGTCCCACTCGCCGGCTTATTCCCGAGAATCTCCCGCCCCGTTCTAATCTGAAACTCATTCACGATATCTGCAGGAAAGCCGTCAGGATAGGTGGGCAGCGGTTCATAAAGCGTGACCCCGACAAACTCCATGTGACCGTTTGTCGTGTCTTTCCCCGCCGATTGTGGAATCATGTGCCCGAATGCGCCAATAACATGATCTGCGACAACGCCGCGAAGGGGGAAAATCTCTCCTAAACCGAGAGATGCAAGGTGTGGGACGTTAAGCCCCCCCATCGCTTCAGCCACATTCGCAAGCGTATTGGCTGCTTCATCGTGGTACAGTGCCGCGTCCGGTGCGTGTCCAATGCCAACCGAATCAAGGACGATTAAAATGACTCTTTTTTTCAATGCCATTCCTCTTTCTCCCCTTTATGCGCGAGGGTGAGCTTTTTGATAAACATCCTGAAGACGGCTTCTCGTAACGTGGGTGTACACCTGCGTTGTCGAGATGTCTGCATGTCCTAGCATCTCCTGTACGGCGCGCAAGTCTGCACCATTCTCAAGAAGATGTGTCGCGAAAGAGTGTCGCAAGGTGTGTGGTGTAATGTCTGCCACAATGCCCGCCTTTTTGGCGTGCTTCTTTATAATCTTCCAAAACCCTTGGCGAGAAAGGCGCACGCCGAGATGATTGACAAAGAGTGAAGGGTCAAGCGGATCGCGCACCATACTGCTGCGCGCTTTTGTCACATAATCGAGCACTGCCTGACGCGCCATGTGCCCGAGCGGAATGATTCTCTCTTTTGATCCTTTTCCTATACAGCGTAAAAAGGATGCCGTCAAATTCACGTCATGTTCATTGAGCGAAACCAGTTCAGAGACGCGTATTCCCGTGGCGTAGAGCAGTTCAAGCATGGCGCGATCACGCAATCCTTTGGAGGTCGCGGCGTCCGGAACGGCAAGCAAGCGATCCACATCTTCCATGATGAGTACGCGTGGAAGTTTGCGTTCCATGCGAGGCGTCTCCATGTGTTGTGACGGATCGAATAGAAGGATTCGCTCGCGCACGAGAAAACTGTAAAAGGAGCGAATGCTCGCAAGGTTTCGTGAGACGGTTGCCGTCGCACGCCCCTTGGCTCGCAGTTCTTGCACGTACTGGGGAATATAACCATGTTCGTAAGGAGACGTTACTGTATAACCGCGCGATTCCAAGAACGTGAGATACGTGAGAAGATCTCGACGATAGGAGTCAAGCGTATTTTTAGAAAGACCGCGCTCAACTTCTACATATTGTAAAAACTGATCGAGCCATGCATCCATATCCATCGCCACCCAATCCATCTCCGCCTTGCCTAGCTTGATCGTCGAACAATACACTGCGATTCTAGTTAGTTCAACACATCCATCAAAAAACCCTTGTGAAGAAAAAAATCCGCCGAGTGGCGGATGATCCTACACGTTATGGGCCAGAAATCGTCAATTCCGCCAAATGGCGAATGGTCGGTGATACCCCCGAAACAACTGCGACATCATGAATGAATTGTGCATCGACATGTGTAAACAAAAGGTAAAATCCCCACGTCATTAACACAAATGTAATCGCACCCATGGCACGAATCTGCATCATAGGTCCCTCCTTCAGTCCCACTGTATGTGACCGTAGGAGGGACTAGCACAACGGATCAAATTCGTCTGTTTTGATTTATTTTGCGAGAGCAGATGCAAGCGGTGTATACGGAATACCAAGACCTGTCGCAACCGCTTCATAAGTCACATGCCCGGCATACACATTCACACCTTTAGATAGCGCGTCGCTCTCAAGAATCGCCTGATGGAAACCGTGATTGGCAAGGCGCAACGCGTAGGGCATCGTGACGTTCGTCAACGCTAAAGTTGAGGTGCGAGGAACTGCACCTGGCATATTGGCGACTGCGTAGTGTACCACACCGTATTTCTCATAGGTCGGATGGCTGTGTGTCGTCACGCGGTCGATCGTCTCGATCGATCCACCTTGATCAATCGCAACGTCAACGACGACACTTCCAGGTGTCATATTCTTCACCATTTCTTCTTTCACAAGTTTCGGTGCGCGCGATCCTGGAATCAACACTGCGCCAACGAGAAGATCAGCTTGTGAAACCGCCTGCTCGATATTGTACTCATTCGACATAAGCGTCTGGACACGCCCTGCGAAAAGATCGTCCAGAGCGCGCAAACGGTCAGGATTGACATCGACAATCGTCACGATAGCACCCGTGCCAAGTGCCATCTTCGCTGCGTTCGTGCCTACAATTCCGCCGCCGATAATCACGACATGTCCCGGCAAAACGCCCGGAACTCCTCCGAGCAGGATACCTTTTCCACCGTTTTGCCGCTCGAGGAATTGTGCGCCGATTTGGATGGCCATCCGTCCGGCCACTTCACTCATCGGGGTCAACAGCGGAAGCGAGCGATCCGTGAGTTGAATCGTCTCATAGGCGATTGCGATGACGCCAGACGCCTGTAACGCTTTGGTCAATTCGGGCTCAGGAGCGAGATGTAAATACGTAAAAAGGATCAAGCCGTCACGAAAGTAGGTGTATTCAGAGGCGATTGGCTCTTTGACTTTCATCACCATATCGGCTTGCGACCAAACTTCACGCGCGTCACTGAAAACGGAGGCGCCCGCTTTTTGGTAGTCTGCATCAGAGAAGCCGCTGCCTTTTCCTGCGTCAGTTTGAACGATGACGCGATGTCCCGCCGCGACAAAACTGCGCGCGCCACCCGGTGTCATGGCAACGCGATTTTCGTTATCCTTCAGTTCTTTTGGAACGCCGATAATCACTGAATTTCCCCCTTTATACCTGCCGACCGCGCTTAGTTAGCGCTCGGTTTTTCATCAGATCCAAGATCGCATCCATGTGATCAGGTTGCGCTGGATCATCAAGCGCCGCTTTATTGGTGCGCAGTTCACCACACGTATTACAGCGATGCACAATCATAAACCCTTTTTTGCTATCCTGTACAATCTCCTCAGGAACGAGCAATCCTCCGCATTCGGACTGGCGATCACCTGGAAAGCGATCGACATGCACACTGTGCAAACACGCGGGACAGTGATTGCGGCAGCCTGTCCGCAGTGGCGCAACCTGTGTATTACAAACGATGCACGTGAACGGTTCATTGATCACCGTGAAATGACGGCTTTCTCGCACAGTACACCTCCTCAGGTGACGACTCTACGAAACTTGTGCGGCTTTGCGAACGCACCGGCGAAGCACCACTCCTTATCCTGTGCGCAAATCAAGGACAACTTGGAGCAGTGCGGCTGTAAGTACGACGCCTCCCGAAAAAAAGTCAACCATACAGTACAAAAGAAAAATACGCATCTGCATACGACCAGCTTTAGCCGAAAAAACATAGCGAGATAGAAGATATGCAGCCGTTCCGGAAAGGACATAGGCACCACATGAAAGTATATTCCATGGAAGGACATCAAGCAAATCCATGCGAACGCCGCGACCGCCATACATGGACACCGCGAGCGTTAATGCCAATCCAAGGGAGACGCTCCGTAAAAATAGGAGAAGACAGACGAACAGCGGACCGAGCACATTCTGCCCCATGGCCCATAGGAGCAGAATCAGTGATTCACCGAACAGCGCATCTCGCAGTACGAGTGAGCGATAGGAAATGTTTCGCTGGGGTAGCCAGGATATGGATTGCCCAACACTCGGGTATAGCACTCCAAGAACTGCGCCTATAACGATGCCCACCGCATAGAGAACGGTGAAAAACAAGGCAATGCGCGCCGCGCGCTGGATCATCGGCCGCAGCGCCATACGCGGTCGAAATCCGCTATTCTTGCGTTTAAATGACACGGCCCATCCCCCCCTTATGAGGGTATGTCACCATGCCATTTTTAAACATCCCCTTCTACTCTGCAAGAACTTTGCCATAAACCCCGCCCGCCCCGACGCCCATGCCAAGACGTCCATGACGCGCGAGATCAATTCGGTTTGCGAGCAAAGGTCCAACGCAATCGGTCAATTCTTCGATCGTCGCCATGCGCATCACCGAGAGTTCCTGCGCAAAACAAGAAAGCAAGCGATCACGCGTCTTTTTACCAATACCTGGAATCATGTCAAGCGGTATGTGGTGACGATAAGGGGGGCGGTAATCGGGGGAAGACGAGATCTCTTGATCGGCCACTTCATGGAGCCGCTCATACACGCCGCGTGTAAACTTTTTGTTGCCACACGATGAACAGACAGCTTGATCAATGGTTGCAATCGCGCCACAAGCGAGACAAAACGAGCGATGATACTTCCCGAGCGTCGGCCACATTCCAACATTCTCTGTGATTTGAAAACTTCCGTCGCGCCGCAATACCCGCTTATAATTTTCGAAGTCGGGAAAATCCATTCTCGCCACGTGGTATTCACGCGCCAGTTTGGGGGTTGAGTGCGCATCGCTGTTAGTGACAAACGTCGTCGCACGGAGCTCCGAAACGCGATCAGCCATATCCGTATCCGCAGATAGCCCAAGTTCAAGCGCAGCCGCTCGGGAGAGATCGATCATTTCACTCGCGTGCGTCACGCAGGAGCCGTACAAACCTTTGTGCGGCGTGAACGCGTGATTGATAATGACGATGCCGTTTCTTTCGTCGAGCCAATCGGCCATTGTTTCAAAGTTAACATTCAGGCGCTGCGAGCTGAGATCCGGGTTGGTTTGATCATGCGCGAGTTCCTCATAGAGCGACGCCGCAGCGTCCAAATTCCCTACAAAGAGTCCAAAGTGTGCCGCCCCGCCGTGGGGACCGCGCAGTTCAACCTCCGCACCAGGAACAATCGTCACCGCATCGCGATAGCGATACCCCCCACCTGCAAGCAGCGCGAGATCTCCGCGCGCAATGAGTTTTTCCCATACGGTGCGGACCGGACCCGTAACGCCGTCAGTGATACCAACAAGGTCAATCCCCTTTTGTATCGCGCCTTCGAGCACCGCTTCTAGCGTCATCGTCTTTCCGGCAGAGATTTTAACCGGTTTCCCATCTGCAAAGCCGATATGGACATGAAAATCGACAATGAATGACGACTTAGGGAGTTCTTCGCGTACTTGATGTGACAATTTACACATTCCCTCCCAGCCAAAGCAGTATGCCGATGAGCGTTTTGGCATCCTCAAACTCACCGCGCGTGAGCATCGACTGCACTTCATCCCGCGTGTGATACGTTACTGCCAAAAACTCGTCTTCATCCAAATGCTGCCCAGCAAACGATTCACTTGTTTCATTGCACGTCGCTACATACAGATGCATCACTTCATCGGAGAAGCCCGGTGTCGTATAGAACGTCATCGCGTGACGAAGCGCTGTCGTCGATCGCCCCGTCTCTTCATAGAGCTCACGCTCTGCGGCAGATTGCGGATCTTCGAAACGTTCGAGTTTGCCGGCAGGCAACTCATACAACTCTTTTAAAACAGGGTGACGATACTGACGCACCAGGCACAGGCACCCTCTCTCATCTTGCAGGAGGATGCACACAGCGCCAGGGTGACGGACGACTTCGCGTGTGGTTTCCTTGCCGTTTGGAAGACGAACGAAGTCTTGATCAAGCGCGATCATTCTACCGTGAAACACACGCTCTGTGCGAAGGAGTGCTTCGTGAAATTCACTCACGTGGTTGTTCCTCCATCATCATATTCCCTCTTTGTGCATAGCCATTTGTTGGAGGGATGCTCATGAAAGCAGTTTATCACAGAGATAAGTGGATCTGTTCAGGAAAGCCACGCGATGTGTTGGAGATCATAGAAAAACTCACCCACGCCAATTCCCGTGACGCCCGACTGATCGATGTGTTACAGGACGGAATGCCTTGCAAGAACTGTATTTCATTTCTCGTCAAGGACACTCGCTAAAATCGAGCAGACCATCTGAGCTGCGGCAATGAGATGCGCCTCGTGTACCGACTCATAAACAGTGTGATCGCGCGACGCGCCTACACCGAGGTTGACGGCCGGAATGCCACGCCCGTTCAAAATGTTTGTGTCGCTTCCGCCGCCACGCTCGGCCAGTACAGGTGTGAGCCCGATTTGCTTTAGTGCTTTGAAAGCGTGGCGCACGACGTCATCATTTTCTGTGAGTTGAAAACCTGAATACGCCTCTTCGACATCCATATCAAACGTCGCGTGAAAAGTCGGGCAGACATGCTCAAACGCCTGCCGCACTTCAGAAACAAGCGCGTCGACCTGCTTTTTATCAAGACTGCGCGCTTCACCTTCCAGATGTGCGCGATCACACACCGTATTGGTGGTCTCTCCTGCGCGAAAGATTCCGATGTTACGCGTACTGTGCTTATCGATTCGCCCTTGTTTGAATTGGGAAACGGCAGAACACGCGGCTGCGAGCGCATTGATCCCATCTTCCGGGTTCACGCCACTGTGCGCCGCGCGACCATGTACCGTGACTCGGTAATCCACTTCATAAGGTGCCGCACCAATCACTTTTTCCGGCGGTCCACCGCTGTCGAGAACATAGCCAAAATCGACGCGCAGCGAATCGACATCAAGGTACTTTGCGCCATAGAGTCCTAACTCCTCACAAATCGAAAAGACGACAGTAACATCTCCGTGCGGGAGATTTTTTTCTTTTACGACAGAAAAAGCTTCAAGAATGCCTGCGACTCCCGCCTTATCGTCCGCGCCGAGAATTGTTTTTTCATCCGTCTTGATTACACCCTGTTCACGAATCGGACGGACACCTCGGTTGGAAACAACGGTGTCCATGTGCGCCATAAATAAGAGATGCGGTGCTTCCGTCGTCCCTTTTAGCGTGGCGATCAGATTCCCTGCGGTTCCTTTTGGCAGTCTTTTCTCAGGAGATTCTTGCGCGAGTTTGGCAGCCGCATCATCTTCACGAACCTGAAATCCACGCTCTTCCAGCTTTTTTTTGAGCACATCTGCGATTGCGCGCTCTGCGCCTGATGGACTGTCAATTTGAATCAATTCTAAAAACAACGCAATCAGACGTTCTTGATTGACTTCAATTGCCAGGGGCATTTTGGTTGACATGCGTTTCAACTCCGCTCCATATGAGGATGACTTCTTTTGCGTATCCACGGATAGAAAACTGCGACGAGCAAGAACAAAAGGGCTGCCGCAATCGCCCCCATCCGTTGATCTGCGTTTGTTAAGGCAAACCCGGCGAGCGCCACGATGACGACGATGGTTGCAAAAAGCGTTACCCCACCAAATCTCAGGAAGGCAGATTGATAGTGAACATCATCGCGATGAATACGCTTGTATCTCATCCACGAGAGAAGGATGATCACCCAGTTAAAAAACGTAAAGAAAGAGGATGCGCTGATCAGATCATTGTAGACGCTGGCAGGAAGCTTGAAACTGATGAGAATGGACAGGACAACGCCCGCCACAGAGACCAAGAGTGCCGGAAATCCACCAAACCGCCCTGGCGTCTTTTTCATGAAATACGGCGCCTGTCGCGCATTTGCCATGCTCGATAAAATCAAAACGGCGGAAAATAGCGCGCCTCCCATCACAGTAAACGCCGCGACGAGTACCACACCGTTCATCAAATTGGCGATACCAAAAAGATGATGGATGTTTAGTGCCAATGTGAAGGGACCTGTTTGTGTGCTGATTTTCCACCACGGGAGTAAAAGCAAGAGCGCGAGGAGAGACAGAATGTAGAGGATAGCCAGCCCAAAGACGATGAGTCCGCTTGCGCGCCCAGCATCTTCTGCGTGATTCAACTGGGTAATGGCGGTCGCCACTACGCCGATACCAGCATACGCGAAAACCACGATAAGCATCGACTGAAACAAACCCAGGACGCCGTGCGGAAAAAATCCGCGCGAAAGGAGATGCGTCAAGGAGAGGTGGAACGCGTTTGGCTGCATCAAGAGAAAGATAGCGATGACAATAAATGCAATGAGCGCGACGAGCTTCACTCCCGCAAGGGCGCTTTCTAGTTTAGCGAAGACGTTGACACCAAACGCATTCAGTAAAAGAACAAGCACAATAAAGAGTAGAGATAAACTCCAGATAGGCATGCCGGGAAGCCACATGCGAGCAAAAACTGCCATAGCAATCGCCTCACTGCCGATGGTCAAGACACTTGACAACCAGTAGAGCCAGCCTTGCATGTAGCCGATAAACGGTCCAAGCATTTCTTGCGCGTAGGTTCGAAACGATCCTTCGACCGGATGATTCACAGACAGCGAGGTAATCGCGCCGACCACCTGTGACATAAGCAGCGCGCCCAATACGAATCCGAGTAGAATGGACGGCCCAGCTTCTGAAACCGCCATTCCGACACCCAAAAAATAACCTGCGCCGACAATCCCTCCGATCCCAATAAGAACAAGCCCCGTCACGCTTACACCGGTCGCATTGCCAGTATGTAGTATGGAAGCGTGGTTTTCAGTTGTGCCGCGCGGCTGATTCCCCGGTGGAGTCAAGCCGCGTGGCAGATTGAATTTGTCGCGAGAATTTGCCAATGCACTCACCCCGCACCTAGCATGGCAAAGATTGCCTTCGCATATGCGGGGAGAATGAATTTTTACACGAGGGAGTGATGGTTTGCACCTTCGCGAATAAGTTCAAGGACCAGTTCAGACGCCAGCGTCAGATCGCGTAGTGCGATCCACTCTTCTAATGTGTGAATCTGTTGATAGCCAACTGCTAAGTTTGCGATAGGAATTCCTTTCCCCGCGACGACATTTGCGTCACTCCCGCCACCTGTCGGCCCAAAAATTGGTGCGAGATCCAGTTTTGCCATCGCATTTGTGATCATCGTTCGCAAAAAGGAGGACTCTGGCAAATGAAGCGCCGGGTAGCTGTCAGTCCACAGCGCTTCGACGCGCACACCGTATTTCGTTGCGGCTTCCTGAAGCGCTGTGCTCATTGCGTCTTGTTGCGCTTTTAAT
>NZ_LSUQ01000079.1 GCF_001642725.1 Ferroacidibacillus organovorans | reverse complement strand
CGCTCAGGCTCCGCGGATGGCAAGTCGATTTTGTTGATGACAGGGAGAATCTCCAAGTCATTGTCAAGCGCGAGATAGACGTTTGCAAGCGTCTGCGCCTCAATGCCTTGCGCCGCATCAACGACCAATACTGCGCCTTCACAAGCGGCGAGGCTGCGTGAGACTTCATACGTAAAATCGACATGTCCGGGCGTATCAATAAGGTGGAGGGTATAGAGGTTGCCATCATCTGCAAGATAGTTTAGACGCACCGCCTGCAGTTTGATCGTGATGCCTCGCTCCCGCTCAAGATCCATCTGATCGAGAACTTGTTCCTGCATTTCTCGCTTCGAAAGGGCGCCTGTGTATTCCAGAATCCGGTCTGCCAAGGTCGACTTCCCGTGATCAATATGCGCGATAATACAAAAGTTACGGATCCTAGAAATCGCAACAGCGTCGTTCACAATAGGCCCCCATCAAACTCGAATCGTTACCCTTCATAATAGCAAACGAAGGGGCGCGACGCCAACGTGCGAGGGAGCCCGGTGTCGTCTGTCTCATCACGGATTGATTCCCCGCCACTATTGCCCTTGCGTGAGCGGGACGCCTTGCGGCAGGTTGACACTCGGCGTTTGCGTCGCGCTGTGCATGAGCCCCGTCAGCCAACTGTGAAGCAGCGTGGATAGATAGGCGCCTGCATCAACCGCGTCCGCCTGAATCAGCGGGCTGGCCGGACTGCGCATCGCCACCACCGCCTGATCGAGCGTATGCGAAAGGGTCGGCCGCGGAATGACGACGACCTTCTCAACGCCCGCCGTCTTTGAGACCGGCGCCTGATAGGCGGCGTATTGACTCGCGGGGGGAATGTCCGCATGCACGATGACAACGTGGAAAAAGGATGCAAACAGCAGCGCACCACCGTTTAGCGTCAAATAGCTGATGATCAAGAAAGCGAGAATGGCACACGTTTTTTTTAACATCCGCGGCATCTGTCTCATCGCGAGCAGTCGCTCTGCGATGCGCAACCGAAGGTTCATGATGGATCGTTCCTCTGCGCGTTTTGAATCTACTCTATGAGTCAAATGACGCGAATAGACCGATTCGTAGAGTTCATTCTTTATTGGGTTGGTTTCAGTGGGTTAGCGCCTTTGCATCCTCAATGCTGAGTCCTTTGTGAATTGCTAGATTGAGTCCAAGCGCCACCACGTGCGCGATGTCCTCGACAAATTCATCGATTTCTTTAGGGGTCACCATGAGATTGTGACCCAAAGGGTGAAGCACCTCTGCCACCATCGCGCGCTTTTCTTCTGGTGTCATGCGCCCGATGACATCTCCTTGTTTGGTTCCTGGGACGCGCTGATCCAGGTGAGACAACACAAGTTCCATCGCATCGGACGCAATCGTTGCGGCGTCAAGAACTGTGGGGATTCCAATCGCAACCACTTCAACACCGAGTGTTTCGCGATTGAGCGCTTTACGCGGGTTGCCAACGCCGGCCCCCGGTTGAATGCCAGAGTCGGCGATTTGAATGGTCGTATTCACGCGATCGAGCGAACGGGCGGCCAGTGCATCAATGGCAATCACCAGATCTGGCTTGATATGGTCGACGATGCCAAGTACGATCTCGGAGGTCTCGATCCCTGTGATGCCAAGCACCCCTGGAGAGATTGCAGAGACAGACCGAAACCCGTCGTCAAGCAAGTCGGGCATCAACGAAAACAGGTGTCTCGTGACAAAGACACTTTCTGCAACCATCGGACCGAGCGCATCTGGCGTGACATTCCAGTTTCCGAGTCCGATGATAAGGACCCGCGCGTCGTCTGGCACGGTCATAAACGGTTTCATCTCTTCGGCAAAGAGCAGTGAAATCTGTTCTTGCAGTTCGGGGTCTTTCTTGCGCAGTTCTGGAACTTCAATCGTCACATAGCGGCCTGGTAGCTTGCCAATGATCCGCGCCCCTTTTTCATCCTCTACGACCATGCGGCTGACCTTGAAGTTCTCTTCTTGCGATTGATCCATATGAATACCCGGTATCCCATCCGTATTTTCAGACGCAATTTCATGCGCCTCAACGGCAAGGTCAACGCGCACGCTTCGTTCATCAAAAATAATTTCGTCAGGGGATGGTATACGTTTACCGTTTTGTGTCCACCCAGTCGCGTCCATTTTATGCATTTTCCGCAATGCTTTGAGGATCCTCTGTGTATCGCGCATGACGTTCCCCTTTCACTCATTCCTGTTTCTAGCTTCCCCACCTTTGCCGTCCGTCAATCCACAGTACATTCCTGAACAATCCACAGAAAAGATTGCGAAATCGTGCTTCACATGCTAAACTAAAGCCTGCTGTTTTGTGCGAACACGTAGGAGGTGACGTAATGCCAAATATTAAATCTGCGATTAAGCGAGTTCATGTCACCCGAGTTAGAGCGGTACGGAATGCTTCTGCAAAGTCTGCCCTGCGGACATCTCTGAAGCGATTTGAGAGCGCCCTGAAAGAACGGAACATGGAATCTGCCCAAGTTGCCCTGCGCGGTGCGACTCGCTCGCTCGACAAGGCGGTTACCAAAGGCATCATTCACCGCAATCACGCGGCGAGAAAAAAATCCCGCCTGATGAAGCGGATGAACAAAGCGGTTGCCCAATAAGGGATTACCAAACGCATCATGTTTAGGCGGCCTCCAAAGGAGACCGCCTTTTGTGATGGTATATTTCAAATCAAACAGCGCTAATCCCCTCTGTGCGACACATTCTTCGCGCAAAGTAGAGTTCCATCGCAGTCTGTTCTTTGAGTTGCCCCGCTTTGATTTGATACTCCAAATCTGAAAGCTCCCGCAAACGCGCGCTGCACGTCTCTCGTGTTAAAACGCGCGCCTGTTCTTTGAGCGGTTTAAGCATGAACGGCCGCAACCCGAGGGACGTACAAAGCGTCGCTTCAGATATGCGATCGCGCTCTGCCTCGATCACGCGGAGCACCAATCGATACTGCCTTGTCAAAAGCGCGAGGAGGCCAAACGTGGAATGGTCTTCCCCGAGTCGCTGATAGGCTACATACGCATCATTATTTTTTCCGGATACGGACAGCCGGATGACTTCAAAAACATCAGTCTCCCTAAAATCTGGCACCAACGCTTCCAAGTCGGCCTGTGAAAGTGTCTGTTCACCGGCAAGAAATGTATCAATTTTTTGAAGTTCCCGCGCAAGCTGACCAACGCGATCGCCTGTGCGTGCGATGAGCCAGCGTTTTTGCGAAGGTGTGATACCAGGGAAGTCAACCAACAATTCCTGCGCAAAAAGCTCCACTTCTTGCCGAGACAACCCTCCCGCGCGAATGACGCGCGCACCTACACTCGCAATGAGTGACTTGACCCATTTTTTTCGTTCATCCGGTTTTTCTTGCGTCGTAACCAATATCAACAAAGGAGTGTCCTGTTCGCTTCTTTTCAGTTGCCCTTCTAAGATTGCCACCAGTTGGTCAGGCGTCTTCCCTTTATAGGCAGTCCCCACATAATCAAATTCCGAAGCACACACAACAGCGAGATCACCAAACAAGGAACCTTCGCCAAGCGCGATTTCAAGCTCGTCAAGACGATCATGTGCGGCACGTACACGCGACAGTGCGTATGGCGTGGCAAGACGTGACAGCGCATCCGTCACAGAGGTGAGCAGGCGATCCAAAAACCAGCCATCCGACACATCATACAGCAAATAAATCGCCGCCGGAGGCCCTGATTTTAATTCGCGTACAGCGTCTTGAAAGGAAACGTGCATGGCGCACCTCATCTGCGAAAGTCTGACAAGCAGAGCATTTGTTGCTCTACCCACAATGCTATTTTCTCACGCTCGGCGATGTGTTGCAAAACATCGCCCACCGCGTGCAACACACGCGCCGCGTGTTCGCCATCAGGATGATCGCGCAGAGAAAACGCTTCGATCAATAAACGTTCACATGCCAGTTCCATGTCGAGTGACGGTTGGTTCATACAATGATCCTTCTTTCGCGATTGCAATCTAGACACATTCATTCATTGTTCAGTATGAGCGAAGAAGTCTGCGTTTATTCCGGATGTTCCACACTGTCACAAACAAGAACCCCAAACTGTAATAGCCCATGAAAATTTCCCATGAAAACGACGGAATCATCCACACGCCAGCGTGAATGGATAGGTAGGCGATCCCTGCGCTCAATCCAGCTTGCGCGATCGCAAGATCCCCTGAAAGAAAATGAATCGCTGGCGGATCGATGCAAGCAGTGAGCAATAGTGCACTGCAGAGTGGAATCAACCCTTCTAAAACAGGATATAAAAATAGATTGATCAAGAGAGAGAGCGTCGCGAATTGATGAAATAAGAATGCGATGAGCGGTGTCAATGCAAATTCTGCGGACAGTCCGCGCGCGAGAATCGCTCGAAATATTTGCGGTATCCGCCGCGGAAGCATTTGGTTCACCCACGGCGGTGCATGCACAAGTGTAAGCCCTGCGGCAAATGATAACAAAACGCCTGGATCCACACTGTCATGCGGTTGAATGACACAAAGCACGAACATAGCGAGGGAATTTCCCGTAAGTGAGTCCGCATGTCGATTGAACCTTTGCGCATAGTACCCATAGAGAAAAACGACCGCAGCACGCAGTGTCGGAGCCGCAAATCCGCACGCCAAAAGCAGCAACGCCGTCAAAATCAGTACGGCAATGTCTTGAAAAAATGGCGGGCTACGCATTTTTCGAATTCCTGTCAGAACGGGCGAAACAGACATTCGAAGCGTAGCGCCGCTCGCGACAAGCGCGTGAATGAGACCGATTGCAACAAACGATTGAATCGTAGCTTTAGAGAGTTCGTGACGATCGCCCACCGAAAACGCGAGCAGATAGCCAGCCGTCGGACCAAACGCGAGCCAGGAGCGCCACTCAATCCACGTTAAAAATTGCGCACTAAGAATCGGCAGAGATGGTACTTGAGGGTTTCGCGCAATGACATGAATACCATAGATACTCGCAGATCCATACAGCGTGATCCCATCGCGCAAAAAGGAAGTACGCGCTTTTCCCTGAGGAATTGTTTTGACACGCAGGTACACTGCAATACGGTCACCGGGCGACAGTTCATCCAGTGTGCTGTAAAACCGCAAAATCGTTGAAGAATAACGCATCGGCGACTTGCCAAGTCCGATGCGCAGCGCAACAGTCGGCCATCTCCCCAGCAGGATCGATCCTACGTAGACAGACTGAATTTGAAAATTACACGTCACACTGTTTTGTTGCTTAACAAGTGGACTGACGATTTGCCCTGTTACCAGCATCGTCTCTTGTGCGTGAACCCCCGCAACTGTGAGTAGACGGACTGCCGGCTGCACTTCTCGATCCGCGCGAAATCCCCCATATTGGATACCGGTAAGACACAAAAGGGCGGAGAGCGCACAAAATCCTACTATGAAATTTATTTTTTTCCGCCAGCGTTTGTCGAATGCGCGCAATTCAAAGTGCACGTTTCGTCGATTGCGCAGAAGCATTCCGATCATGTGAATGAATGCCGAAACGGTTAAAGCGCTGAGGCAAAGCGTGACGCCAATGCCCTTTATAGCCGTTTGCACGAAGAGAATCCCTGATAAAAACGAGAGCGAAAGGAGTGAGAGCAGTCGATACCGCATACCATCCCTTCTTTGCAAATAAACTTTAAATCACGGAAACTCTTGTCATACACTGTCGTAACTGGTAGAATCCATTTCAGAGCGAGAATCGCCGAATCCGACAAGCTCTAGTCGGTACGGGGGACGCAACACCCTGGGGTGAATCCATTTTTTTGGAGGGGCTACCTTTCAGCCCTAACCCGTCAACTAACCTCGGAGGCGCACTAGAAAGGGGCCTATTTTTTGTTGCGCACTTCTCAACTCGCGCTGTCTGTTTTTCTTACAGGCACTACATGGTTTGCTTCGGCTTCTATGCCGGCTGCATACGCTGCGCAACGCAGCGACGTTGCACATCACCATTCGACATCTGCAACGGCCAAACAAGCACATGGCCCCATCCTCGCGACGACGGATCTCGCCTTAATGGGCTCCGCGATCGTCGATAAATCTGTGTCGCAATCTGCGTCACTCATGACGAAGGTGCTTGTTGCGCCTGTGCGAGCATCTCGCAAATCCTATACACACCCCGTTTCAAAACCCGCGAAACACAGGGCTTCATTCACGTCTCATAAAGTTAAAAAATTTCATCCTACCGCAGTTTTGCCACTCGGAGATCGCATTGCGGTTCGCGCGAAAATGTATTTAGGTGACCCATACGCTTGGGGGGGAACATCTCCCAACGGTTTTGATTGCTCCGGATTTACACAATATGTGTTCGCCCAATATGGAATCTCGCTCCCCCACTCCGCTGCCGGACAAACCAATGACGGTGCTTACGTATCCGAAGCTCACCTAAAGCCTGGTGATCTCGTTTTTTTTAGTACGTATACAAGCGGTATTTCCCATGTGGGCATTTACATTGGAAACGACCAGTTTATCAGTGCAGCAGGTTCCCAAATTAAAATTGATTCACTCAGTGAATCGTACTGGGCAAATTCATATGTCACCGCGCGCCAGATCGGTTAATTTTTTCTTCGAAAAACTGCGACTTTAAAGCATTCACTTCGGTGAATGCTTTTTTTCACCAAACGCGTTCTAAAGTGTCAGAAAGGGCACCACCCTTTGTAGCAAATTGATCGAGAATCCATGTACAAGGTGAAGTTTCGTGAGTGACGTAAACGATCCGTGGGTAGCACGATATTGAAGGATCTCGTCAGCGCGCTTTTTGCCAATGCCAGGTACCTCCATAAGCACCGCCTCCGAAGAACGGTTCAAGGAAACCCTCTCCCCAGGTGTAAGCTTCAAACTGTGTCTCCCTCGTCGCCGTTGAGCGGGCACCTGTAGAGGCTCCGAGACCGCAGAAACTGTCGTGCCACTTACAACGGACGTCTGAGTGGGAATGACCACTTGTGCACCGTCTTCCACAATCGCGGCAAGATTCACAGCCTCCAGATCAGCATCGCGACGAACACCGCCAGCTGCCCGAATCGCATCCTGCACGCGCGCATCGAGCGGTAGCCGATAAACCCCAGGCGAAGACACCGCGCCGATCACATCGACCATGACGGACAGCATTCCTCCCTTTGAAGAGGACGCCCGCGCGGACGACGAGACCGTCACCTGAGACGTGAGCAAAGACTCACCCGGTAGGTTTGGCGCTACGCTTGGCGTTGAGATGGACAGCGCGGAACGTTCTTGTGTGCTTCCTCCTAGATGCTGAAATAAGACCAAAGACCAACCGGCGATCAGACATCCTCCGAGCAGGACTGTCAACCGATCACGATGCCATTTCATAAAGATCCCTCCTTATGAAAGGCTGTTCTGCGCGAGCTCACTCATTCCTTTTTACAATCCGCATATCTCCAAAGAGAGAATGAAGAGCATTTCCTGATGGCCTTGCGTAAACTGGGCAGTGCGCGGCAATTGTAGTACAATGGAGAAATCATGATGTAAGAAAGCAGATGATGACATGCTGACACCGAGCATGGAAGACTACCTTGAAAAAATCTACGAGTTGATGAAAGATAAAGGATACGCCCGCGTGTCAGATATTGCGTCATCCCTCGCTGTTCAACCTTCTTCTGTGACGAAAATGCTGCAAAAGCTTGATGAACAACACTATGTGACCTATGAGAAGTATAGAGGTATCTTACTCACCAAAACCGGAGAGCGAATGGGTCGTTCCATGAAACAGCGGCATGGCATGCTCGAAGAATTGCTGCGCATGCTCGGAATCTCTGAGGAAGTCTTACGCGGAGACGTCGAGGGAATTGAGCACCACGTCAGCCCACAAACCGTTACACAACTGCAAAATCTCGTTTCCTGGTTTCAAACGCATCCCCAGTACATTGAGGCATTCACGAAATACCGAAGTGATGAAAACGGTGAGCAACCCCATCAGACAGAAGACGGTAACCGCGCGACGTAACTGCCAACCATCGCGCGGGTCAGCAAAAAACGTAACGCTTACGCAGGAGACGACTTCCTGGCTAAAAAAAACCACCGTTCTGCCATCTCGATGCGGTCCTCCACGCAAGGTGAAACGAATCCTTCGCCCACACCTTCCCCATCCCTGCACTGCACCTTTTCAGCCTGCCACGGCATCACAAAGTCAGCCCCGATCTGAATCGAGTGAAATCCCGCCACAATGAGCGCGTCTACAATCTCTGCACGCGTAAACGCCACCTGCCTGTGAACTTCATCCTCGCGGCGAAATCGCCCATCTTCTTCTTCAATAAAGAGCGTCAATTCATATGTGACGCGGCGCGTTTCTTCATCCACACGCGTGTTCATCAATGAAAAAACGTCGCCCTGATCTTCAAAAAAGACGCGCTCGCGAAACGCCTCGCGAAATTTATGAGGCGTGTGCATGTCAAAAAGAAACCAACCTTCAGGCGTTAGCGCATCGTATACATGTTGACACGCAGCCATCAGCGCCTGCCTATTTTCAAGATAGCTCATCACGTCACAAAAGGATACGCACGCCTCCGTTTTTTGCGGAGCGCGAAACGATTCTGCCCGCCCCGCAATCAATTGCACGCGATTGCGCGCCGCCGCGGCGCGCACTGCCGCCTGAGCGAGCATCTCCTCAGAAGGTTCAATGCCGATAATTCGTCTCGCGTGACGCAAGAGGTGCGGAAACATGCGCCCCGTTCCACAGCCAAGATCAAGTACGGAGCCAGGCGCCCGACCGATCTCGCGGATACATTCATCAAGCACCGCACCAAATCGATCTTCATGAATATCGCCCATCAAACGATCGTAGACCGTCGCAAACCCTTGATACATACTTCACCTCACTAGGCCATTCCCCCGCCTACCGGAAGCGTTAAACGAGGAGCATCACCCCAGAGCCTTTCCAGACCATAAAATTTACGCTCGTCTTCATTAAAAACATGTACCACCACATCGCCAAAATCGACGAGCACCCACTTGCCTTCCTCTTTCCCCTCCATGCCGCGACAGCGGACGCCAAGGACTTCTAGCCGATCACGGACAGCATCAGCAATCGACTGTACCTGGATACGCGACATTGCGCTACAGATGACGAAGTAGTCTGCGATGACCGAAATTCCGCGGATATCAAGTAAGACCACATCATTCGCCTTTTTATTCTCCGCCGCCTCTGCAGCCGCTTGAGCGTATTCCATGCATTGATCCTGCATCCATCAAGCCTCCTAGTCGAGTTCTCAGACGCCTCGCTTGGCAAACTGCCAGATGCGACGCGCAGAAATGCCCTGCCTTTAATGTAAATCTTTTACGTAGTTTCGTCTATCCGCTTCCAGATCCTATTGCGTAGCGCGACCGTCTCTTTTGCAATCGGTAAATGTGCCGCAAGGAGATGTGTGATCGTCGCATCCGCCGTCATCGCCACAGCGCGCGCCAAGTCGCGCTCGGCCACAGCGCGCACAGG
>NZ_LSUQ01000078.1 GCF_001642725.1 Ferroacidibacillus organovorans | reverse complement strand
GCACCACGCAGTGTATCCTGCGCCGTGCGACCATCAATCCCACGTTTCGCCAGTCGAGCGGCGACACCTCGATTGCTGATCGTTTGGCGCGACGCTTGTTCGACGAGGCGACGCGCAAGCAGCTCATCGGATAGGAGTTCAAGCGCTGACAAGCGTCCCACCGCAACCTGACACGCTGTTTCAGAGAATCCTTTTCGTTTCAGATAGCGCACGAGTTCACGCTTCGAGCGCGCGCCCCGCTCCAGATACGTCAAACCCTGTTCATACGCGTTGAGGTCTTCTTCATGCTTTGTCAGTTCGCAGTGCAACGCATCCGTATAAGCCGTTCCCGGTTTTACGCTGAGTTCAAGGAGAGACATTGCATGATAGGGGCCGCACACCGTTTCATTCTCAAGGATGAGTACGCGGTGAGAACGCCTCTTTGGATCATCTTCAATTCGTATTATTCGCGCCACGGATCAATCTTCGAAATCGAAATCATCGTCGTCATCTTCAGTTTGAACCTGCGGTGCGTCTTTTGGCTGCGCCACGCTCGTTAACGTTTTTTCGCGAATCAATCGTTCAATCTGATTCGCAATCTCCGCATGCTCTTTTAGAAATTGTTTCACATTTTCTTTGCCTTGTCCCAGTCGTTCTTCGGCAAACGAGTACCAAGCGCCGCTCTTCTGGATGACTTCGAGCTCTGCGCCGAGATCGACAAGGCTTCCTTCCCGCGAGATGCCTTCCCCAAACATGATATCCACTTCCGCCTGCTTGAACGGTGGCGCCACTTTATTCTTGACAACTTTGATTTTCGTTCGATTCCCCACCATGTCATTTCCTTGTTTCAAAACTTCCGCTTTGCGCACCTCCAAGCGGACAGACGCGTAAAACTTTAGCGCGCGACCACCTGTCGTCGTTTCTGGATTGCCAAACATCACGCCCACTTTTTCGCGAATCTGATTGATAAAGATGGCAATCGTGCGCGATTTGTTTATCGCACCGCTCAATTTGCGCATCGCCTGAGACATGAGACGCGCGTGAAGACCCACATGTGAATCTCCCATATCCCCCTCAATCTCTGCCTTTGGGACAAGTGCGGCAACCGAGTCAATCACAATCACATCGACCGCTCCACTGCGAACGAGCGCCTCGGCAATTTCAAGCGCCTGCTCTCCTGTATCCGGCTGAGAAATCAAAAGTTCATCGATATTCACACCGAGTTTTTGTGCGTACAGCGGATCCAGCGCGTGCTCCGCATCGATAAACGCAGCCTGTCCACCAAGTCTCTGTGCCTCTGCGATGGCGTGCAGTGCAACAGTCGTTTTTCCGGAAGATTCTGGACCATAAATTTCAATCACGCGACCCTTTGGAAATCCACCGATGCCAAGCGCAATATCAAGTGCGAGCGATCCAGAAGACATCACTTCGACATTCATCGTCGAACTGGCTTCTCCGAGTTTCATAATCGAACCTTTACCAAACTGCTTTTCAATTTGCTTGAGCGCCAAATCAAGCGCCGCTCTGCGGTCTGCCAATGGTATCCCACCCTGATGGTAATAATTCAAAACACGTACAATCCATTTCTAGTGGATCATGTTCAAAACAACCTATCTTGATCTTGAAGAGAGACTATCAAGGATTGCGAGTTGATCTCACACGTATTGTACTACGACTTCATAAAAATACAAACATCTGTTCGTGTATCTCCAATACGAGCAAATCCTAGAGAACTCATCAGTACATTGTGAATCGACCCTGCGCATTGTGCATCGTTGCGAAAAAAGAAGACCAACCGCTTGCGCAGTCGGCCGATCCCAGAGAAACGCTATTCAAGCCAGGGGTGCAACAAGTTCAATAAGGACGTCTTCCACCGCCGCCGCCACCGCCACCCGAACGCGGACGGGCAGGCTCAAGATTGACACGTGCACCGTTGATGCGCGATTGTCGCAGCGACTCATAAACGAACGGCGCCGATTCTTCCGCAATCTCGATAAACGTAAACTTGTCAAAGATGTCGATTTTCCCAATCGCCGTTGTCGGCACGCCAGACTCCTCTGCAACCGCGCGCACCAAATCGCCAGGGCTCATGCGCGCACTCCGACCGATGTTCATAAAGAAGCGCACCATTCCGGAACCGCCGCCAGTCTCCCCGAAGCTGTACGTATCGGTTGTCTCTGCCTCTAGTTCACCAGCACTCGCCAGTTTCAGCGCGGCTGCCGCCAAATCAATCGGATCAAACTCATCAACGAGCTTCCCGAGAATTGCGCGGTAGTGCGCGAGACCACCCTCAATGGTCGTGCGCTCAAGGCGCTCGCGCCAGAGTTCAGCCTGCCGCTCTGCGACGTCTGCAACCGACGGCACTTCGCGCGGTTCGATGATCGCTTTTGTATCACGTTGAATCGACTTGAGCAGTTTAAACTCACGCGGTGTGGCAAGCGTAATCGCTAGCCCACGCTTACCCGCGCGCCCCGTGCGGCCAATGCGGTGAACATACGACTCGGTGTCTTGCGGCATATCGTAGTTGACGACGTGCGTCACGTTGCCGACGTCAATTCCGCGAGCTGCCACATCCGTCGCGACGAGAAGCTCAATATCCCCCGTGCGAAAACGCTTCATGACGCGATCCCGCTGCGCCTGACTCAAGTCACCGTGCAAACCGTCCGCGAGATAGCCACGCGAAATCAGCGCCTCCGTAAGCTCATCCACGCCGCGCTTGGTGCGGCAGAAGATAATGCCAAGCGTCACGTCTTCACTGTCGATGATGCGGCAGACGCTCTCCAGTTTGTTTCGATCGAGTACTTTATAGTAGTACTGGTCAATCAGCGGAACCGTCAATTCATTTTTTGCCATCTGTACGTGTTCCGGATTGTTCATATAGCGATTGGCCAAGCGGCGAACTTCCGTCGGCATCGTCGCCGAGAACAAAAGCGTTTGGCGATTGGCCGGCGTCTCTTTTAAGATGGACTCAATGTCATCGATGAAGCCCATGTCAAGCATCTCATCCGCCTCGTCAAGCACGACCGATTGCACTTGGTCAAGCTTGAGCGTTCCGCGACGAATATGATCGAGAACGCGTCCTGGTGTTCCAATCACCACGTGCACACCTTGCTCAAGCGCGCGAATCTGATGGCCGATCGATTGACCGCCATAGATTGGCAGCGTGCGCACACGCTTGAATTTCGCAATGCGACGCAGTTCCCCAGCCACTTGAATCGCCAATTCACGCGTTGGCAAGAGAATGATCGCCTGCACGTGACGGCCTGTCCCTGATCTGTCAACCAGCGGTATGCCAAACGCAGCTGTTTTCCCTGTACCCGTTTGCGCTTGACCGATCACATCTTTTCCTTCCATGATCAGCGGAATGCACACCGTCTGAATCGGCGACGGCTCTTCATACCCCATCTCGCTAATCGCTTCTTGTACCTTTTTATTCAAATTAAAATCCACAAACGAAGTCATTCGATCACCTTATCCCTTCAATTTCATGCGATCTACCGATCCCATGATCCTTCATTCCTTCTTCATTGCCTGAATCACTAAAAACAACGCATGCTTTGCCGCGCGAATGCGCACTTGTGTGCGATCCCCCGAAATGAGTCGGCGCGTTACGTTCGTAGTCTTACCATCTGTCACACCGATATAGACGAGTCCTACCGGTTTTTCTTTCGTTCCGCCATCCGGCCCGGCAATGCCCGTCACCGACACCCCTACATCTGAACCTGTGGCGAGGCGCACACCCTCTGCCATGGCGGCTGCCACCTCTTCACTGACCGCGCCGTGCGCCTGAAGCATTTCATTCGAAACCTGGAGCAGTTCCATCTTCACGGCATTGTCATACGCGACAACCGACCCGCGAAGCGCGCGCGAACTACCTGCGCAGTCCACCAGCAGTGATGTCAAAAGTCCACCTGTACAGCTCTCGGCAAACGACACCGTCTTTTTGTTCTCAACCAGCCGCGCAAGCGCAACTGAAGCAAGATGATCGTCATCATAGCCATACACGTATTTGCCGAGGCGTCTTTCCATCTCAGCCTGTATGGGGTCGATCAAGCGGTGAGCCTGTTCGGCCGTCTGCGCACTCGCCGTGATGCGAAATACCATCTCGCCTTCAGATGCGAGCGGCGCGACCGTGGGATTTACGCCTGCCATCAAATCTTTTACCTCGAGTTCAGCAGATGACTCGCCGATTCCATAGAGGCGCAAGACGCGGCTGACAATCGCCGATTCGCCCATAAGGTTGACAAGACGCGGTCGCACTGACTCCATATACATCGGTCGCATTTCAAGCGGTGGCCCTGGTAGAAGGAAAATGTGCTTCCCAGCCGCCTGCACATACTGGCCAGGCGCTGTTCCCCGCGGATTCGGCAAAAAAATCCCAGTGCCAACCCGCCACGCCTGTTTCTTGTTATTCTCCGTAGGTGTCCGCCCGAGTCGCTCAAAATACGGTGTGACATGCGCTACAAACGCTTCTTCATCAAACGTAAGCGGCAAGTCGAACGCGCCCGCCACACCTTCACGCGTCAGGTCATCCTCCGTGGGACCAAGCCCCCCCGTCAATAGGATAACGTCCGAACGCTTCGCCGCCTCTTTCAAGAGGGCAATCAATCGCTCAGCGTTATCCCCGACGGCCGTGTGATAGAACACAGAGATGCCGATTGCCGCGAGGTCTTGAGAGAGAAATTTTGCGTGCGAGTTGTCAATTTGACCCAAAAGAATCTCCGTACCAACCGCGATCAATTCGGCTCTCATCACCGTTCCTCCTGTCACACCCACTGAGAATGATCGAAAGGGGCAGCATCCATCTGCACATTGCGCGAGTTTTACCTTACCCCTTATAAACGTTCACTCACTGTGAAACCCTGATCACGTTCCAGTTTTTCACAAAGTAGTCGACCCCGCTCAAAATGGTTAGAACTACGGCAAGGTCAATCGCAATGGTTGCAAACGGAACATGAATGAGTGAGAAGGGGAAGTTGTTTAACAAAAGCGCGACGAGCGCGACCATTTGCACGCGCGTCTTCCATTTGCCAAGGCTACCGGCGGCGATCACGATACCGTCATCCACTGCAATCAAGCGAAGACCCGTAACCGCAAACTCGCGACTGACGATGACAATTACAACCCACGCGGCGACTGACCCTTGCGCAGCGAGCGCAATCAGAACAGCATTAACGAGGACTTTATCGGCGAGAGGATCGAGAAACTTCCCGAAATTAGTGATTTGATTGTAGTTGCGAGCAATGTACCCGTCAATACCGTCTGAAATCGTCGCGATAACAAACAAAACGGTCGCCAACAACTGATTTCCATACAACACGGTGCTCCCCATCGCAATGCGAAAAAAATGCATCGGAGTGAGCATGAAAAAAATGACAACTGGCATGAGGAGAACCCTGGCTACCGTAATGCGATTGGCCAGATTCAACTACACAGCCTCCCCGACGAGATCAAAGTCAAATGCGTGCGTAATGCGGACCGGAATAATCGAACCGACCGTGAGTCCATCACCTTTGACGTAGACAACGCCGTCGATTTCACGCGCGTCAAAGGATGTTCGTCCGATAAACGAAGCGTTTGCCGCATCATCGGCGCCCTCAATGAGAACAGGAACAACCGAGCCGATAAAGCGCTCCAATCGTTTTGCGGCGACAATACGTGCAACTTCCATCAGCTCACTAGCGCGGCGCTCTTTGACGTCCTGATCCACTTGATCCGGAAATTCTGAAGACGTTGCGCCCTCTTCGGCAGAGTAGGTAAACACGCCGACATGGTCAAACGCAAGCTCCTGCACAAACGCCTTGAGCGCCTCAAAATCCGTCTCCGTTTCCCCGGGAAATCCGACGATAAAGGAAGAGCGAAGTACGACACCTGGGATTCGCTCGCGCATCTTCGCAACCAATTCGCGAATGTGACGCTGCCGGCCCGGCCTTTGCATGGAGCGCAAGATGTGATCCTGCGCGTGTTGAAGCGGCATGTCCACATACTTGACGACCTTGTCAAGCGAGCGAAAAGCCTCAATCAACTCATCGGTAAAGAAGGCAGGGTACGCATAGTGAAGACGAATCCACGCTAAACCTTCAACCTGTTGAAGTGCGCGCAGCAACTCCGGAAGGTTACGCTTACCGTACAAATCCATGCCAAATTGCGTGGAATCCTGCGCAATCAAGTTGACTTCCCGCACGCCATCTGCAACGAGATGTTCCACTTCGGCAACGATACTCTCGATCGAGCGAGAGCGAAACGCGCCACGCATTTGCGGAATGACGCAAAACGTACACTGGTGGTCACAGCCTTCAGCGATTTTCACATACGCAGAAGCCTGAGACTTTTGACGAACGCGAGGTGTATGTTGATCGTAGATATACACGGGGTTACCAACAAACTTTGGTCGCTCACCACGCTGTGCAAGCTCTGTCAGTTCGTGAATCCGGGTAAACTCTCCCGTGCCCACCACGCCATCGATCTCAGGAATTTCAGCCAAGAGTTCATCTGCGTAGCGTTGAGCCATGCAACCTGCAACGAGTAACGTCTTTTTCGTGCCGTCCTTCAATTTTGCCATTTGCAAAATGGTGTCGATAGATTCCTGTTTCGCCGCATCGATAAACGCACACGTATTCACGACAATTACGTCTGCGTCTTCTGCATCCGCCGTCAATGTATATCCTTTTTCGGACATCAACCCGGACATCACTTCAGAGTCTACCAAGTTTTTTTCGCAACCTAACGTTACGACCGCGATTCGACGAGACAAGAACGTTCCCCACTTTCGGCAAGGCAAAAAAATGGAGCGGTTGCCCGCCACCGACGTTACACATCTTTACCTGTAAAGGAGTATACCAAACGATGAGCGTCTGTGTCAAAAAACACAGAACACCTTAGCGATAATTGGTGAACTGTAATTCAACAGACAGATCTTGTTTTCGCAAAAGAGAGATGACTGCTTGCAAATCATCTTTATCTTTTCCAGTAACGCGCACTTGATCGCCTTGGATCGATGGCGTGACCTTAATTTTGCTGTCCTTGATCACCTTCACGATCTGCTTTGTCACATCCGAATCAATTCCGGTCTTGACCGTGACCACTTGGCGAACCATACCACCTGCAGCCGGCTCCAGTTTCCCATACTCTAAAAACTTGAGAGAAACCCCCCGTTTAATCAGTTTCGACCTGATGATGTCAAGCACGAGCGACAGCTTATACTCATCGTCACTCGTCATGACAATCTCTGCCTCGCGCTGTGCGATCGCGCTTTTGCTCCCCTTAAAGTCGAAACGCGTCTCTAACTCTTTTTCCGACTGATTCACCGCGTTGGCGACTTCTTGCATATCCGGTTTTGATACGACATCAAAGGATGACTCCTTTGCCATCTGTCATTTCCCCCTTACGCCTGAAACGCGTAGTGATAGACGCCCACCGCAGAATTTGACGGCACCACGTGATGGTTTAGCGCAATCGAGACCACTTGATTTTTCCCGAGCCAAAAAAAGACCGGTCCCTGTATGGTAAACTGCTTTGACTGTCCGGCATAAAGCGTACCGCTAAACACGTTCTGTCCACCTGCCGTCACCTGCATCCAACATGAGGTACTTTGTACTTGAACCGTGTAGGTCACAGGTTTGGTGGTCGCGATTCGATACGTCGACTGTGTATTGGTCTGGCCAACAAGCGTAAAGACAGGAGCGGCCGACGACGTCGATATTCCCGGCACATTTCCGTGATGCGCGGCAGTGCCTTGACCTGTTTTACTGTGCGGTTGCTTACTCCCAATGTGCGGAGTAACTTTTGGCGCGGGAGATTTGGAGACTGCAGAAGAGGCGTGATGCATTCCAATAAGCGCCCAAATTCCACCTCCGACGATCACGATCGCCGCGAGAAATCCCATCAAGATGCCACTCACTGTCATTGGAGACTTTTCTTTTGGCGCGCTCGAGACAACCGTCTTTCGCTGAATCACCGGGTTTGGCAAACGTTTTTGTTGCACCCTTGCGGTGCGCGGTTCGCGCGCTGACTCCTCCGCAGAAGGCGTCACGACATCGCGCACATTTCCAAGGTAGAGATTGGTGAGTTCTGCACCATTTAAACCTAGATAGTCAGCATAGCTTCGCACAAAACCGCGCGTATACACATCCGCTGGCAACCGCTCATAGTCGGCATCTTCGATCGCTTGAAGATACCTTCCGCGCACCTTTGTCGCCTCGACCGCATCTTCAATTGAGAGCCGCTTGCCTTCACGCGTTCTTCTCAGATAGTCGCCAAGTTCGCGAAGTCGCGTGTGCTGTGCCTCCGGTTTACGAATTCCGTCGTTTGGCATGCGTTCACCTCCTCACATCGTGCCTTTATTCAGAATGTCCTTATAGTCGATCGTCTCATCCGGGTGATTGCGCAACTCAATGATGCGATCGAACAAATTCCATTGAAACTCCGTGCGATTGACAAAAAAGTCAGGATGCTCAATGATTTTTGGCGCATTCAAGCGCAAGATTCGTCGCACCAGACGCAGATGATCCTCGTTTCCTCTCATTGTCGACACAATCCCGTCAATGATATACACGTGATCCTCTAGACTTAACTCATCTTCATCCAAATCGGTTCGCAGCGTCTGCTTCAGCAGCGTTGAGCTGACAAACGTCCAGCGCTTCCCTGCGTAGACGCTCGCCGCAACAATCGACTCCGTCTTGCCCACGCGCGGCATTCCGCGCACGCCCATGACTTGGTGACCTGGCGTTTTCAAGTGCTCACCCATAAAGTCAACGAGAATTCCTAGATCTTCTCGCGTAAAACGAAATGTCTTTCGCTGCTCATCGTCATGTTCAATCAAACGACCATGGCGCAACGCCAGACGATCGAGCAGCGTTGGCGGGCGAAGCGCCGTGACCGTGATGTTGCCGACCTGGCGAAGAATTCCTTTTAGCGTCTCAATTCGTTCAGGCTCATTGGTGCGAAGCAAAAAGCCGCGCTTGCGCTCCGCGACACCGCTCACCGTCTCAATGTTGATTGAGAGCATCCCCAAAACCGACGCAATGTCGCCGAGCAATCCAAATCGATCGTGATGAATATGATACTCAAAGTACCATTCTTCCATCTGTCGTTCCTCCCTCCTAACTCGCGGATGAAGATCCAATCTATGCTTTCTTTTTGGCAATCTTGATCGCTTGGAGTTTTGTGGCGAACACTGGCAATCCGTACGATGAGAGCGCCGCATCCGTCGGCGAAGCTAAGGCATACGCAGTCGGTTGCAACGTTCCCCGTTCAAGGAGTAGACGATAGCGAGAAATCGCGGCAGCCCCATAACGACCCGCCTGCGAAATGAGCACATCACTCAAGCCCACAGGAATCGAGATCGTGCCAGAGGCGCTTTGCTTTTGCGCAATGACGTGATAAACCGCCTGAATCCCCCGCGCCAGGATGACACCGTGCGGAATGCGCAAAGCGGCATTTGGATCAATCTGCCCTGTCAAGTCGATGAGTTTCGCGCCAGCCTGCGCGAGTGAGTCAATCTCCTGTTGACTTATCGGAGAAAAGACAACGACCACCTGTCCCGCCCGCGATACACTCAGTTTGCCTGAAGAATATCTCACATCGACCAATGCGCTTTTTGAGTGCGCCACATTCAACCCTGAGGCGATCGCTTCAAGCAGACCAGACCTCTGTGCCGCTCCATACACTTCGATGG
>NZ_LSUQ01000077.1 GCF_001642725.1 Ferroacidibacillus organovorans | reverse complement strand
TGCAATTCGCCCCGGCATGCGCGTACGCATGATGGCCACAGGTGCCGAACACGAAGTCGTCGAAGTCGGCACGTTTCGTCCGCGCATGACCAATGTGGACGTGCTTAGCGCCGGAGATGTCGGTTACTGTGCGGCGGCGATCAAAACGGTGCACGATACGCGCGTCGGCGACACCGTCACGACGGTGGAAGGTAGCGCCACATCCCCGCTTCCCGGTTATCGACGGATCAATCCGATGGTCTTTTGCGGAATGTACCCAGTGGAATCGTCCGATTATCCGTTGCTGCGCGACGCGCTTGAAAAAATGGAACTAAACGACGCTGCACTGCGCTATGAGCCAGAGACGTCCTCGGCCCTCGGGTTTGGCTTTCGCTGCGGTTTTCTTGGACTCCTTCACATGGAGATCATTCAGGAGCGCTTGGAGCGTGAATACGGGCTGACCCTAATCACGACGGCGCCGAGCGTCATCTATCACGTATACACCACAAAGGGTGAAACGATCGAAATCGACAATCCGAGCATGCTGCCTGAGGCAGGTAAAATTGAACGCGTTGAGGAGCCGTATGTGAAGGCGTCGATTATCGTGCCAAAGGATTTTGTGGGGAGCGTCATGGAACTCTGTCAGGAAAAGCGCGGTGTGTTTGTCGACATGCGCTACCTTGATGAGACGCGCGTTACAATCATCTATGAAGTGCCGCTCACGGAGATCGTATACGACTTTTTTGATCGTCTCAAATCAAGCACTAAAGGATACGCGTCGTTTGACTACGAACTGATTGGCTATCGCGAGTCGGATCTGGTGAAGCTCGACATTCTGCTAAACGGCGAAATTGTCGACGCACTCTCGTTCATTGTTCATCGAGAAAAGGCGTACTCGCGCGGCAAGATCTTGTGTGAAAAGTTAAAAGAGCTGATTCCGCGACAAATGTTTGAAGTGCCCATTCAGGCGGCGATTGGCAACAAGGTTATCGCGCGCGAATCGATCCGCGCGATGCGCAAAAATGTTCTCGCAAAGTGTTACGGTGGCGACATCACGCGCAAACGCAAACTACTGGAGAAACAAAAAGAGGGCAAGAAACGTATGAAGCAGGTCGGGAATGTCGAAGTCCCGCAGGAAGCATTCATGGCGGTGTTGCGCCTTGACTGAGGCGATCACAAGCCTGTACATTCATATTCCTTTTTGTGCGAGCAAGTGCTTTTACTGTGATTTCAACTCGTATGTCGCGAGTGAAGCGGTGCGCGCGCAGTACGTTGACGATCTGATTGGCGAACTGAAAAATCTCAAGCGCTGGTACTCCGCCGAGCGAAGTGTAGAACCGCTACAGACGATCTACGTCGGCGGCGGGACGCCAACCATGCTCAGCGCGCGTGAGTTCGAGCGGATTGCAGAGGCGATTCACGGGCAGTTTGCACTGGCGAGCGATCTTGAGTGGACGGTCGAAGCAAACCCGGGGACGACCGAGCCGGACATATTGCGTGCGATGAAGGAGATGGGCGTCAATCGCGTGTCGATTGGGACGCAGACGTTTAATGAGACGCTGCTCCTGTCGATCGGGCGACTGCACTCGCCGGAACAAACGCGCATCAGCGTGGAACGGGCATATGCGGCGGGAATAAAGCGTGTGAGCCTCGATTTGATGTTAGGGTTGCCGGATCAGACGCTTGTCGATGTGGAGGATGCGCTGTCCCAGGCGCTGGCGACAGGTGTCTCTCACGTCTCCGCGTATGGGCTCAAAGTCGAGGAGAACACTCCCTTTTTTTCTTGGGAGAAAAAGGGCTTCCTGCATCTTCCGGATGAAGAGCTTCAGGTGGCAATGTATGAACGCGTGCGTGAGCGCCTGATCGACGCCGGGTTTCTGCACTACGAGGTGAGCAACTACGCAAAGCCTGGTGAGGAATCTCGCCACAATCTGACGTATTGGCGCAATCGCCCTTATTTTGCGGCAGGTGCGGGCGCACACGGATACACTGGGGAGATGCGTTATGAGAACATGCGCTCGCTCAGCGCGTACCATCACGCGTGTCAAAGTGGCGCAAGGCCGATTGAACAGGAGTATCCGGTCTCTTTGCAAGAAGCGATGGAAAACGAGATGATGCTCGGGTTGCGCCTGACTGAAGGCGTTTCTGATCGCTCGTTCTTTGAGCGATTTCAGGCATCGATTGAACAGGTGTTCAAACCCGAGTGTGAACGCCTGCTAAAGTTAGGAGTTCTGACGCACCGCGATGGAGTTTGGCGCATTCCTGAGCAACATGTGGAAGTAGCCAATGAAATTTACGCTGAATTTGTCGGAATCCACACGTAAGGGGATCATTTACACGTATGAAGCAGTTGACAGCGGGAAGGCTGGTTTGATACATTTTGGGTGTTGTTAGCACTCAATGAGTGAGAGTGCTAACAAGCTGGATCGCATGCGTTGGAGGTGAAATTCCGATGTTGACAGAACGCCAAAAGTCCATTCTGCGAATGATTGTAGACGATTATGTGCGTTCTGCGGAACCTGTCGGTTCGCGCACGCTCTCAAAGCATGTGGAACTTGGGTACTCCGCGGCGACCATTCGAAATGAAATGGCGGATCTCGAAGCGCTCGGCTATCTTGAACAACCTCACACATCCGCCGGCCGTATCCCTTCTCAAGCGGGGTATCGCTACTATGTTGATCACCTTGTAAGTCAGGATGTTGCGCTTCGCGCAAAGGATATCGAGGAGATCAAGCAGCTTTTTGCAACGCGCGTCTCGGCATTTGAGCAGGCGGCGCAACAAGTGGCGCACGTGCTCAGTTCGCTCACGCAATACACGGGTGTGGTGCTCGGCGCAAAGGTGTATGACACGACGCTAAAGAGCCTGCAACTGGTACCGCTCTCGGGACAGTCGGCCGTCGTGCTCGTGATCAACTCGGCGGGACAAGTGCAAAATAAGACAGTGACTATCCCGGATGGCGTTCCGATGCACGATGTGATGCAACTGACGGAAATGATCAACCGTGCGCTTTGCGGCACGCCGATGTATCGAATTCGTTCGCGCGTGTATGAAGAACTGATGCGCGAAGTGGCTCGGCACATGGAGGATTACGAAGAGGCATCCCGTTTGCTCGACCAGATTCTGCAAGTGACAGAGGAACCGCAGGAGCCAAATGTCTTTTTAGGACAAGCGACGAACATGTTGTTGCAACCGGAATTCCAAAACATTCACAAAGCAAAGTCTGTCCTTTCTTGGCTTGAAAAACGTGATGAGGTGTTAGTGTCCCTCGCGACAAATGCGCTTCATGGCGACCTGCGCGTGCGTATTGGCGCGGAGAATGAAGTGGAGTCGCTGCAGGATTGTACACTTATCACGACGTCCCTGCACATTGGACAAATTCCCATTGGCGTCGTCGGTGTGGTAGGCCCGACGCGCATGGAGTATGGTCGCGTCATCGCGCTCTTGCGTACGCTCTCAAGCGGTTTGAGCGATGTGTACGGCCGCATTTATTCGGGTCATTCATCAGGATAGGCAGCGATTTTCGACATGGGTTCATGCGATTTGAAAGGAGTGAAGTTTGTGCAAGAACAAAAGGCGAATGAAGCGGAGCACGCCGACGATTTGCTGGATCGTGAACGCGAGAGCTCGGCGACGGAGGCGGATGTTGACTCTGCTTCAGATGGGACAGAAGCCGATGACGCAAAGTCGCTCACCGACTTTCTTCAGGCGTTTGAACGATTGAAAGCGGAGTATGACGAGTCACAGAATCGTTATCTTCGACTTCAGGCTGACTATGACAACTTTCGTCGGCGAACACGCCAAGAGCGCGAAGAGACGGCGGCGTATGCAAACAGTAAACTCATCGGGGAACTCCTTCCGGTACTTGATAATTTTACGCTTGCGATGCGGGTGATCGTGCCTGGTGAATCTGAAGGACTCGTCAAAGGTGTCACCATGGTGTACGAGCAATTGCAGCGCGTTCTCACGACGTCTGGCGTTGAAAAAATGGAGTGTCTCGGATCTCTCTTTGATCCTAATCTGCACGAGGCAGTGGTTTCTGAACCAACAGAAGGCGCAGCGTCTGGTACGATTCTTGAAGTACTGCGCGACGGGTATACGCTCTCTGGCAGAGTAATAAGGCCAGCGATGGTAAAAATCGCATCTTGATGATAGAAAGGGAGATTGCACATGGCTAAAGTTATCGGTATTGACCTTGGAACCACCAATTCCTGTGTGGCGGTTATGGAAGGCGGAGAAGCGGTTGTCATCCCAAACGCTGAAGGAAACCGCACGACGCCGTCTGTTGTTGGCTTTGCAAAGAATGGGGAGCGTTTGGTTGGCGATGTCGCGAAGCGGCAAGCGGTGACGAACCCGGATGGGACGGTCATTTCGATCAAACGTCACATGGGTACAGAACATAAGACGATGATCGATGGAAAAGGCTACACACCTCCCGAGATTTCGGCGATGA
Source organism: Ferroacidibacillus organovorans (assembly GCF_001642725.1). GTDB lineage: Bacteria > Bacillota > Bacilli > Alicyclobacillales > SLC66 > Ferroacidibacillus > Ferroacidibacillus organovorans. The sequence continues at coordinate 5,314 of NZ_LSUQ01000077.1, read as the reverse complement.
TCCTTCAAAAATTGAAGGCGGACGCGGAAGCGTATCTTGGTGAAACTGTGACTCAGGCCGTGATTACCGTCCCTGCCTATTTTAATGACAGCCAACGGCAAGCAACGAAAGATGCGGGAAAGATTGCCGGCCTCGACGTTTTGCGCATTGTGAACGAGCCGACGGCGGCGGCGCTCGCCTATGGACTTGACAAGTCAAACGACCACACCATTCTCGTGTATGATCTTGGCGGCGGAACATTTGACGTGTCGATCCTCGAGCTCGGTGACGGCGTGTTTGAGGTGAAAGCCACGAGCGGAAACAATCGCCTCGGCGGTGACGACTTCGACGAGCGGATCATGAACTATCTGATCGAGACGTTTAAAAAAGAGCAGGGCATCGATCTCGGCAAAGATCGGATGGCGATGCAGCGCCTGAAAGACGCGGCAGAAAAAGCCAAGAAAGAGCTGTCTGGCGTCATGTCGACGGCGATCTCACTTCCCTTCATCTCGGCGGACGCATCCGGCCCGAAACATCTCGAAATCAATCTTACACGCGCTAAATTTGACGAGTTAACCGCCGACTTGGTTGAGGCGACGCTCGCTCCGACGCGTCAGGCGCTTCGCGATGCGAACCTTACGGTCGACAAGATTGAGAAGGTCATTCTGGTTGGTGGCTCGACGCGCATTCCGGCAGTTGTTGATGCGATTAAGAAACTGACGGGAAAAGATCCTTCAAAGGGTGTCAATCCGGACGAAGTTGTAGCGCTCGGCGCGGCGATTCAGGCGGGTGTTCTCACAGGAGATGTCACCGGGGTTGTTCTGCTCGACGTCACACCGCTGTCCTTAGGGATCGAGACGCTCGGCGGCGTGATGACTCGATTGATCGAGCGGAATACGACGATTCCGACATCGAAAAAGCAGGTGTTCTCAACGGCGGCTGACAATCAGACGACGGTTGACATTCACGTGCTTCAAGGGGAGCGCGAGTTTGCGCGCGACAATAAGACGCTCGGGCGTTTTCAATTGCATGACATTCCGCCTGCGCCGCGCGGCATCCCGCAGATTGAGGTTACGTTTGATCTCGACGCAAACGGTATTGTCAACGTGTCGGCAAAGGATCTGGGAACTGGAAAGATGCAGAACATCACGATCACTTCGTCCGGCGGTCTCGACAAGGATGAGGTAGAGCGCATGGTGAAAGAAGCGGAGCTAAACGCAGAGGCAGATCGCAAACGCCGCGAAGAGACAGAGCTTCGCAACCAAGCGGACAGTCTCGTATACCAGACGGACAAAACGATCAAAGATCTCGGCGACAAGGCGGATGCGGCCGAGAAAGAAAAAGCTGAAGAAGCAAAGAAGAAATTGCAGGACGCGCTTGCGGGGACGGATATCGAAGCGATTCGCACAGCGCATGATGAACTTAGCAGCGCAGTGCAGGCTTTGTCTGTGAAGCTCTACGAGCAGGCGGGGCAAGCGGCGCAGGCGGGCGATTCCGGGCCAGCGAGTGATCACGTCGTCGACGCTGATTATAATGTAGTGGACGAAGAGAAAAAATAACGGGACTGGGAGAGCGAGGGGCGCGATGGGCCTCTCGCTTTCATGAGAGGGGTGAAAAACGGAGTCGTGAGCAAACGGGACTATTATGAGGTGCTCGGGGTCAGTAAAAACGCTTCGCAGGATGAGATCAAAAAATCGTTTCGCGCGCTCGCCCGCAAGTTGCATCCTGATGTGAACAAGGACGATCCTGAGGCAGAAACAAAGTTTAAAGAAGCAAATGAAGCGTATGAAGTGCTTAGTGACACAGAAAAGCGCGCGCAGTATGACCGTTTTGGCCATCAGGAGCAAGGTGCTGGCGGCTTTGGCGGCGCCGGCGGTTTTGGTGGTTTTCAGGGCGGAGATTTTGGCGGCATCAACGATATCTTCGATATGTTTTTTGGCGGTGGCGGTGGTCGTCAGCGTGGACCGCAGCGGGGCGCCGATCTTGAGTATTCGATGACGATCGAGTTTAAGGATGCAGCGTTCGGTTTGAAAAAAGAAATCGAAATTCCGCGCACTGAAACGTGTGACGTCTGTCAAGGCACTGGGGCGAAACCGGGTACGAAAGTTGAGACGTGCGCTACATGTAAAGGCGCGGGTGTCCAAGAATTTGTTACAAATACGCCGCTGGGTAGAATGGTCAATCGTCGCGCCTGTCCGACCTGTCAAGGTACGGGGAAGCGGATTGTCACGCCGTGCACAGCGTGTCGCGGAGCGGGCACGGTGCGCCAACGCCGCAAAATTGAAGTGAACATTCCGGCAGGCGTTGACACAGGAACGCGCATGCGCATTTCAAATGCGGGTGAGGCAGGGGATCACGGCGCCCCTCCGGGCGATTTGTATATCGTGATTCGTGTGAAAACGCACGATTTCTTCCGACGAGAAGGAAATGATGTGCACTGTGAAGTCCCGATTACGTTTGTGCAGGCGGCGCTCGGCGACGAGATTACAGTGCCAACACTTTACGGTCGTGAGACGGTGCGCATTCCTGCGGGTACGCAGACGGGGAGCGTGTTTACGCTTCGTGGAAAAGGGATGCCGCGCCTTGGAAACGGTGTGGCCAAAGGGGATCAGCACGTGCGGGTGAACGTGCAGACACCGACGAAGCTCTCGGATCGTCAACGAGAACTTTTGCGCGATCTCGGACGCGAACTTGGCGAGGAGACGCATGAACAGTCGAAAAACCTTTTTGAGCGGATGAAAAGCGCGTTGCGCGGGATCTGATTCCCGCAATCTAAAGCGAGAAAAGAATGGCATAAAAAATCACAGGCGTCGCGATGAACTGCGGCGTCTGTGATTTTTTTGTGCTGTCTCACACGGTGGCGCGGTGTGTTTCACGCCCAGGGAACGGCTCTGTCTGGCCCTGCGCGCGATCAATGATGGCGCCGCCAAGACACTGCGCTCCCTGATAAAAGACGACCGATTGCCCCGGTGTGATCGCCCGCTGTGGCGTGTCAAATTGCACATGCCAAGCGTCTGTGTCGATGCGCGTCAGCGTGCACGGGACGTCCGGTTGACGATAGCGGATTTTTGCGGTGAGACGCAGCGTACTGTCAGGCGGGTCTCCCGCAATCCAGTGCATATCGGACGCATAAAGAACGCTTTTATAGAGGTGCGGGTGTCCGAATCCTTGAACGACATAGAGAATGTTTTGATTGAGATCTTTGTCGGCGACAAACCAAGGTTCTCCAGTGCCTGAACCGCCGATGCCAAGGCCGTGACGCTGACCAATGGTGTAATACATGAGCCCGTCGTGCCGTCCCATGATACGCCCATCTAGCGTGCGCATCTCCCCGGGCTGCGCCGGCAAATAATTCTTTAGGAAGGATTTGAAGTTGCGCTCGCCAATGAAGCAGATGCCCGTGCTGTCTTTTTTTGTCGCCGTCGCGAGCCCTGCTTCGTGTGCCAATGCGCGTACCTCGCGCTTGGTGAGATGGCCGATCGGAAAAAGGGTCTGCGCCAACGCTTTCTGGTTTACAGCATATAAAAAATACGTTTGGTCCTTTTGCTCATCCGCTCCGCGCGTCAGCAACGTGTGTCCACCTTCATGGATGATCTGCGCGTAGTGACCCGTCGCGAGCGCGTCGGCGCCAAGCGTGATCGCCTGATCGAGAAGCTCTTTGAATTTGATCTCGCGATTGCACAGAATATCAGGGTTGGGCGTTCTCCCTTTTGCAAACTCATCGAGAAAGTGTTGGAAGACGCGGTCGTGATACTCTTGCTCAAAATTGACGGTGTAGTAAGGAATGCCGATGTGTTCGCACACTTGGCGCACATCATCAAAGTCATCTTCAGCCGTGCAGTGACCGTTTTCGTCAACCTCGTCCCAGTTCTTCATGAAAATGCCGACAACGTCATAGCCTTGCTGTTTGAGGAGCCACGCTGAAACGGAAGAGTCGACGCCGCCTGACATGCCGACCACGACGCGCGCTCCTTTTTTTAATGCGGGTACACTCACGGACATCCTCATCACCCATCTAAGATTTGTGTGCGTGCGATGAATCTCCCGCACGCCTATCTCGAAATAACGGCGCAGCCGAATATTTTTCCCGTACACGGTGGCGCGAAAGCGCCATGTTACCGTCTATCTCTCTATTGTACCCAGTTCGTCAACGCATGGCACATCAGGTGTCGACGTGTCGGTCGGACGACATGACTGTGTCTCGTATGGTACACTAAAAGGTATGGATCTAAAGGAGTGCGGCGTGTGGATTTATATCGAATCACGATTGAAACGACGTCTGAGGCGGTCGAAGCGGTCTGTGTCGTGACGGACTTGCCGGAGATCGTCGGGCAAGATATTGAAGATTCAGCAGATCTGGAAGCGCGCAGTGCACAGGCGCGCGCGAGTGAGTGGATTGATGAGGCGTTTTTAAATCGTACGGGCGCCAAGGTCAATCTCTATGTCGATCAGGCGCGTTTTTCAGATGAAGAAGTGAAGCGCCTGGTGCGCGTCATTGAGCAAAAGTTGGATGGGATTCGTGCGATCGGGCTTGACGTTGGCAGTCTTTTGGTGTCGGTGGAAGCAATCCCGGAAGCCGCTTATTTGCTCGCGTATAAAGAGCACTTTCACACACTGCGCGTGAGCCCGCGTGTCATCATCGCGCCTTCATGGGAGATGGATCGGCTTTCACAGGTGGGAACGATCGGCGCTAACGACGTGGTGCTAGAGATTGACCCGGGGATGGCGTTTGGCACTGGGACGCATGAAACGACGCAACTCATGCTCACGGTGATGGAAGGGCACGCGGTGCGCGACGCGCGCGTCCTTGATCTCGGGACAGGCACCGGGGTGCTTGCGCTCGCTGCGGCAAAGTTTGGCGCGCACTCGGTGACAGCAGTGGATGTCGATGAGAATGCGCTTGCCGTCGCCCGCGACAACGCGGTGAAAAACGGTGTGGCCGATCGGATTCAGATGGTTGTGTCCGATCTCGCGCGCGATCTGCCGTCAGGGCAAACGTACGACTTTGTCTACGCCAATCTGCTTTTAGACTTGTTGCTGCGCCTGCTGCCAGACATCAAGCGCGTGTTGGCGCCAAACGGAACGCTCAGCGTATCTGGCATTGTCCATCATCAAGTGGAGGCCGTCGCGCAGGCGGCGCGTGAACAGCATCTTGAGATCATAGAGATTCACGAGAATGCGGATTGGCGCGCACTCGTCTTTACCTTTACGGAAGAAAGCGGCGGGTGACTGGCATGCAACGCTATTTTTTAGAGGCGGATGCGCGCATCGCGGCGGATCGGTTTCGCGTCGCTGGAGAGGATGCGCACCACGTGCTGCGCGTGCTGCGCATGAG
>NZ_LSUQ01000076.1 GCF_001642725.1 Ferroacidibacillus organovorans | reverse complement strand
CGCCGTATGCGGACCCGCATGTACGGTGGTGTGAGAGGTCGGGGGCTAGGCGCCCCCTCCTACTCGATTCGAGCCGTGTAGAATTAGCGTTCAACAGGCCCATCCCAGCTTGACATTCCACCCATGACGTTGTGCAATTGATTGTAACCTACACTTTGTAAAAATTCACACGCCCGACTGCTGCGACCACCGCTAAGGCAGACAACAGCGGTTTCGCGGTTCGGGTCGATCTCTTTATAGCGCGATGTGAGTTGGCCTAAAGGGATGTTGATGGCGCCTGGGATATGGCCTGATGAAAACTCGCTCGGCTCCCTCACGTCAATAATTTGCAGGGCTTTGTTTTTCTTCATATTCTCTTTTACGTCAATCGACATCCATTGTAACACGGTTCAACATCCCTTCACTTGGTGGTTTTACTTACTTAATCGATAGAGTGTGTATCAGGCGCTCCATGATGCTAGGCCGCCAGAAAGCGACCGTGTCCGCAAATAGCCGCGTTCACGCAAAAGCTCACAAGCTTGTGCACTGCGGTTGCCAGAGCGACAAACGACAATGATGTCCTTGTTGCGTTCAATTTCATCGAGTCGAAAAGGTAATTCCGCGAGCGGTATCAAAGTTGAGCCTTCAATGTGACTCGCTCTGTATTCATCAATCTCACGCACATCGATGATTTGTGCGTCGCGGCGGAAGAGATGGCTTTTCAGTTCAGAAACATGGATGCTTGGGCAACTCAAGACCTTCGACTCCTTTCCGTTAAAATTGATTACGCAGTGCCAATTGCCTGAAGAATGCTTTCAAGGAACCTCTTTTCTGGCACGGCACCTTCCATGCTTTTTTCTTCATTGATGACCGTCTTAGGCACACCATAGACTTGATAGCGATTGGAGAGCTCTGGAAATTCCGTCGCTTCCACCATGTCCGCTGTGACTGCACCACTTACAAAAGCTGCCATATGCGCAAGCCGCACCGCGGCTGGGCAATAGGGTCAGGTAGGTGTGACGAACACTTGCAGGTGGACTTGTTCTTTTATTGCTTGCAGTGCCTCAAGTGTTTGTTGCGATAGATTGGTCTTCCCGGTAGACACCATCTCGATATCTTCGAGAAGTGTTGCAAATTCGTAACCGGAAGGGATACCATAAAAGCGAATTCCAAGATCTTTTCCCTCTTCATTCGCGAGGACGATCGCTGGAATTCTTGTGATGCCATGCGCTTTTACGACATCTGCATCCGTATGGAAGTTGTACACCTCAAGCTCTACAATTGGAGAGATAGCGGTGAGTTCTTCCATCAACTGCTTCATATCGGCGCACGTTGGACAATCAATGGCCGCATCGAAGAGGAGCAGTTTCACCGGCTTTTGCAATGCCTCAAAGCGATTGCGAATAATGTCTTGCTCTTTTGGTCCGATGAACATGAGAACAACTCCTTGAAGGATCTGTTCATTCATTGGTGGTGGTTGTCAACACCGAATGATTAGCTCGATTATATACCCATACGGGTATATGTCAAGTCTATGATTGTAGTCTAACCACTTTTCGGTGTGTAATACAAGAAGAGCGAGGATTCTCCACGATGCAGTGGAGAATCCTCGCTGACAAATCATGTATTAAAATTTTGTGGATGAACTACTTCTTTACAGGTCCGTTAGAGAGTACAGTGCGGCCGAATGTGGAATTGATAAGATCCGCCCCAGCGTGATAAAAGCCGAGTACAGCAAAAAGCATGGTTGTCCATCCGCCGAATGTGGTAAATCCGGAAATACCAGAGCCTGCCCCGATACTCAGCAAAATGAAGGTGACGAGGAGGAGGAAAAAAATGCTGATGAGGACGCGATCCGTTTTTAAGGATGCGATGAAGAAAAAGAATGTAAGTACGGCAAACATCGCGAGAAAAAGGCTCACTGCTGGCCCAATGTCGCTTGGTGTCATCATTTTTGCAAACCATATTTCAATTCCGCCAAAAATAACCCAGAACGCTCCGTAAGTTCCAAACACCATGGTTCCAAATGTATTTCCGCGAATAAATTCGAGGACACTGACAATCAATTGAATCATTCCGCCAAAGAAAAATGCGGCAGGGAATACGACGGCGACGCCACCGCTATGAAGCACTCCTGCGTTATACACACCGAGCATGAAGGAGGTTGCGGAAAATGCACCAACTGCGAGCGGACCAGGGTCGGCGAACTTTGATACAGCCACGGGCGTTTCAACAGGTGGCAAATGAGGGGAGGTCGCAAGACCGACGACATGTTCGGACATTTAGATTTCATCTCCTTTTAGGACACTATAAATGAAGACCGATTTTCTACTCCTTTCTGTTATTTTATGCATATGATAACGCTTACAGTTTTATGATTATACCATGTGCAAATAATCTTGACAAGCGTGTGAATTTTGCATTGAAAGAAAACAAAGGCAAACAAAAAAGCTGTCGAAACCTGATCGACAGCTTAACCGTGCACGCGCTTCGTGGCGTGGATTCGAAAATGGGAAATCAGTCTTCGTCTTCTTCAAGAAGCGAGTTATAGACTTTTTCCACTTCAGTCCATTCCGCGTCGTCTTCGATCGCTTCAAAGTCAACCGTTTCTACGCCGTCGATCGTTTTTTCTTCTACGCGGAAAATAAAGCCTTCTTCCGAGCTGCCGTCTGCCGACATGAGAACCGCGTACATGCGTTGATTGACTTCAAATGTTTCTGCGACAATAAATTCATGTTCATTGCCATCCTCGTCCTCGAGGATAATAATCTGTTCTTCCATCTCTTCGTCTACTTCATGTTCATCATCATGAGCCATGGTAGGGATAAGCCTCCCGTGATTTCCTGTATTTCCTGACTAAGCCATGATACAGGAATGGTTTTCTAAAGGTCAAGCTCGATCGGCTAAGAGCGAGAGTGTGGCCCCTCATAGTGGTGATGCTTCACGTTATATTTTTTAAACGGTTCATCACGCAGGTTATCGATACGATCGGTTAGCATCCCCAGGGCGATTCCAACGAGAAGCATGAAAAGAGTGACGAATGGTTGATGCAGAGCCAAACCGATTACGGCAAATACAAAGATCAACGAGTAAAAGACGTATCGCGTTTTGCGTGACATCCTTGCGCCTCCTTTCCAAACATTATACTGTAGAATCAAGCGTTGTTCGAGCTCTGCCGTTAGGCCGTGAACATTCGTTCAAGGGGGATTGACATTGACTCCGTCCATTCAGTTTCAAGGCGCTGAACACTGCGCGTTCTATTTTGAAGATGTCCATTTGATGCTCGTACAATTTGAACGTGAAGCGTTCCGCATGCTGTATCTTCTCACAGGGCAATCGGGTGATTCGCTTACACTCTCATTTCCAGGCAGTTTGTATACAGAACAGGTTATGGAGCAGGTTGAGCGCATTTTTTTTGTGGAATTGAACGAATATCAGCGCGAACCAGTAAAATTGGCGTTGGGAGCATACTTCCCAGTCGGTTCGTCCCGTGTAGGTGCCTATTATGAGCGAGGATCTGATGAGACCACTCTCTATTTTTTACGTGTTAACGGAGACGCACCGAATGAGACGCTAGAAACGATTGAAGATCCGGATGAACATCGCGTCGCTTCAGAAACATTCCAGGCGCGCTATCAAGACGTTTTCTTCATTAAAAAATAAACGAATTGCGCGCGAACACGAGTTACACACGATCGGGAAGAATGATGCACAGTTCTTTGGCTTCCTCAGCGCTTACGTGAAAAACGTGCATGAGCAGCTCAGAACTCTCACAATCCGTTCGGTCAAGAACGCCAGATCGTCCAGTTGTCAGATTCGTGACGAGCGATTTACCGAAGAAATGAGCGGATTTGGTAATGGCCAGATCGTAGCGTCCGACCTGGCCGAGAATTCCGACAAATCTGGTTTCCGTTGTCTCTTGTTCATCGTACATCACATCTTCTTCGATCACAGTGTGACTCCTTTTTCCTGATCATTCATCGATTGAAGCGTTGCGCTCAATTGATAAAAACGTTGCCTGTCCCCTTGATCGAGCGCATCATCAATCGCGGCACGCAGCGTCTCCATCGAGGTGACGCGATCAGCAACCTCGTCAATCAATTCATTGACATAAATCGGTATTGGCATCGGTGGCAAATTCGTGTAGATGTAGAGAGTTTCGGGTGTCGTAAAGAACTGTTGAAGCGCTTTTAAAATCTCATGAGGTTGCGACAACTTGACAGATGTCCCCTGAATTTGCAGGCGCGCGATCATGCCTTGACGGGCAAGGATCAACAAGGGGACATTTTCAAGAGCGACGTGGGTCAGCGTCGTTTGATCGCGGTGCATGTGCACTAAATCCATCACGCGATCCGCTCCGGAAGGTAAAAGTTTAAGCCTGAGGCCATCGACTTCGTTTTGTGTCAACATGGCGATCGACACCCCTCATTGGATCTCCTGTCATGAGCCAGGGCCTGCTAACAGTGTTGGGCAAGCTTGACGCGACTTAAACCTGAATTTCCTCTATTATTGTGCGAATCGCATTCGATCGTCAAGAAGCAAGTGCCTATGTTCTGGGTGATGAGCCAGGTTTAATCGCAAAAACTGGAAGAGCGGATTGTGTGGCTACAGGATACACTACGCACAGAAAAGGTGCGGGGGGATATTGTGGCCAGGCAAATCTGGGTTTATTGGGCAGGGCTTTACGCAAATAAGTTTGAGGCATACTGCGCAGCGCTCTGGGTTGAGGGAGAACGCCGAATTTACGGTCGGAAGATTCCCGCTGAGGTTCAACTTTATCAAACAGATCGCGGTAAATACGGCATTCGCTTTCGCACGATGTGATTGTGGTATAATCTCTTCATGTACATAGGAAATGCGCCTTGTCTGGAGGGATTTATGATGAGTTACGTACCGACAATTATTGAGCAGACGAGCCGTGGAGAACGCGCGTACGACCTGTATTCACGGTTGCTTAAAGAGCGGATCATTTTTCTTGGCAGCGAAATCGATGATGATGTCGCAAACGCAGTCGTCGCACAACTGTTGTTTCTTGCTTCTGAAGATCCCGAAAAGGATATTGTCATGTACATTAACAGCCCCGGTGGCAGCGTTTCTGCAGGGCTTGCGATCTATGACACGATGCAACTGATTAAACCGGATGTCGCGACCATCGTGGTGGGACTGGCCGCTTCGATGGGAGCGATCCTCTTGACGGCGGGCACGAAAGGGAAGCGTTCTGCGTTGCCCAATAGCGAAGTGATGATTCATCAACCATTGGGTGGAAGACAAGGGCAGGCGAGCGATATTGCCATTGCGGCGAAGCACATCTTAAAGACGAGGGATCGTCTCAACCAGATTCTCGCGGATACGACGGGCCAGCCACTTGAACAAATTGAGCGTGACACCGATCGGGACAATTTTATGTCTGCTGAAGATGCGTTGACGTATGGACTAATCGATCGGATTCTGACTCCGTGAAAGGCGTTCCGTTCTCCGTTTTTATGAGCGACGCGCTGTATGGCGATTTTGGTTACTATATGACGGATCGCAATCGCTTTGGGCGGCGGGGGGATTTCTACACGAGCGCGCAGGTTTCCCCAGTTTTCGGACGGCTGCTTGCGCTGCAGATCTTGAGAGAGGCTCCTTCCGGGGAGCCTCTCTCGCTCGTCGAGATCGGGTGTGGGGATGGAGATTTGGCAGTCGCCCTTCTCCAAGGATTAGCCTCCTTTTCAGAAGAAAACCGGAGGATTCGCTATGCGGCTATCGACCGTTCTCAGGTATCGCTCACGCGAACGCGGGAGCGACTCACAGCGTTCTCTGCTCAATGTGCGGATTGCCGCGTGGAGTGGTCGACGTTTGCATCTATGGAAGCACTGCTCGCGTACGACCTGACGTTTCGCGGAGCGTTTCTCATCGGCAACGAGGTGCTTGATGCGCTACCGTGTGAGTTGATTAACGTGGATTTGGCGAGAATTTCTGATCTATCCGCGACAGCAGCATCACGCGCGGTGCGTGAAGGTCGCATGATTGAAAATCAAAGAATCGATGGAACGCCCTTGGAGATTGCCTATACTGGGGAACCTTGCCGCGAAGCAAGCGTGTACGCAAAGTCATTCGTCTCACCCCTCGTGCGGTCAGGTCATCTTCCCAAAGCGGGGGTCCACCACGTTGAGGTGCCCATCGCCTATCGTTCATTTCTACAATCCATCGCGAATACTCTTTCGCCGCGTGAAATGATACTGCTTGATTATGGTGGTGAGACCGCGGATGTCATTGCTGCGGATCGACCGCGTGGGAGTCTGCGCGGATATCAGCACCATCGGCTTGTCGACCCACTCTCTTCACCGGGAGACGTGGACATTACGTATGACGTTGATTTTTCGTATGTGCGCGAGATTTTGGAGGAAGTAGGCTATGTTGTCGACCCTCTCACGCGTCAAGGTTCCTATTTAATGGGAATTATTTCCCGAGCGAACGCGACGCAGCACGTGGTCTCGGAGAGTGAATATGGCGCGCTCAAACACTTGGTGATGCCGGGGGGGCTTGGCGATCGTTTTGTGGTCTGCGTGGCGCATAGGGATAAGGAAGCGGTCTGATCGTCACACTAAGTACCATGTGATCACACCGGGGGTGGATGGCTTGCGCAGATGGGTTCTCATGAGACAAATGGTGATCTTTGTACTGCAACTTTTTGCGATTTATTTCGCGGTTAAACGCACGCCGTCAAACCTGCGCTTTAAGACGGCCTTTGCGCTTTTGAATTCGCTGCGAAAGGATCGAATCGGTTTATAAGATTTGTTCCTATGTCGCACATTCTGTGCATATACATTCTGCTAAGGACTCCGTCCAGGGAGGTCATGCGCAGGATGAAAACGGTGCGACAAGATGCGTGGACTGAGGAGGATGACATCAAACTCGCGGATATCATTCTTCGGCACATTCAAAATGGTGGCACACAACTCGCCGCGTTTGATGTTTGTGCTGAATTCCTCGGTCGTACGCCAGCCGCATGTGGATACCGCTGGAATGCGTGTGTCCGAAAGCTTCACCTTCACGAGATTGATGCGGCAAAGCAGAAGCGAAAAGAAAGGAAAGACGAGGTTCAAGCAGAAGCGTTTGATGAGCAGAGTCCGTCTGGAGGGGATGAGATCATTTCGTGGAATGCTGTCTTTCGATTTTTGCGGCAGCGTCGCCATGAATTGCAATCGATCAAGGCGCGAATTCGGCAAATTGAGCGTGACAGTGAGACGTTTCGGCAGGAGTCTGAAAAACTTCGCCGAGATAAGACACATTTGCTTGAACAACTGGGTTCGCTTGAGAACGAGCATGCTGTGATCAGTGAGGATTATCGTACATTACTCGGGATCGTTGAGCGTGCGCGAAAGCTTCAGTGGAAAGTGAATGATGTACATAGCGTGGAGGGCGTACCTGGTTCAACAGATGATGAAAACCGGTGAGCTGACATACAAAAAGCCCAGCGTTCGCACGCTGGGCTTTTTGTAAAGATACTCCCTTTTTGCTTATGCCTTTGCTGCCTCAAAAAAGGCTGCAACCTGCGGCCAATTGACAACATTGAAGAATGCGCTGATATAGTCAGCGCGTTTGTTTTGGTATTTAAGATAGTAGGCGTGTTCCCAAACGTCGAGCCCAAGGATCGGCGTTAGTCCGTCTGTCAAAGGATTGTCTTGGTTGGCTGTGCTTACCACCGCAAGTTTACCGTGTTGATCAACGACGAGCCAAGCCCACCCGCTGCCAAAACGTGTCGTTGCCGCTTTTGCAAATTCTTCTTTGAACTTCGCAAAGCTTCCGAAGGCTGACTGGAGCGCGTCTGCCAATGCGCCAGTGGGTTCGCCGCCGCCATTAGGGCTTAGAACGGTCCAGAAAAGATTGTGATTGATAAAGCCACCGCCGTTGTTGCGAACGGCGTTGCGAATGCTTTCGGGCAACTGGTTGAGGGATTTGATCAAGTCCTCGGCGGTGCGCGCTTGCAGATCAGGATGCGCTTCAAGCGCAGCGTTCAAGTTATTTGTATACGTAACGTGATGACCATCGTGGTGAACAGTCATCGTTCGCGCGTCAATGTGTGGTTCGAGTGCATCGACAGCATAAGGAAGTTCAGGCGTTTGAAAAGCCACTTCGATCCCATCCTCTCAGTTCATATGTAAACCATCGCTTATAAGTATAGCATAAATTCGTACACTGTCATTTTCATCAGGGGTCGCGGCGCTGTAAAATCGCGAGTGCAAAAGCGAACTCGGTCATTAAATCCGTAATGTCTTCTATGCCTACAGAAATGCGTATCAGCCCTTTTGTGATGCCAAACACGCGCCGTTCCTCTTCCGTGAATCCGCGATGGGATGTTGTGTACGGGTGAGAGAGGGTGGTTGTTACACCAGCGAGCGACGGGGCAAACGGAATCGACGGGAGGCGATGCATGATCTCATCGACAATCTCCAGGTCATCTGTTACGCGGATGCTGAGCATCGCGCCGAATTGATTGTGAAACTGTTGCTTGGCGAGGTCGTGGCCGGAATGCGTCGCCAAACTCGGGTGAATGACTTCGCAACAAGACAGCGACGCAAGATACGCGGCGAGTTTTGTCGCGTTCTCACACTGTTTCTCGACGCGTAAGCTGAGTGTCTTGACGCCGCGCGCGACAAGCCAAGCATCAAAAGGGGTCTGTGCAGTACCGACGGCGACAGACGTCTGACGGATTTGCTCAATCAGCGGATCGTTCGCACAGACTACGCCGCCGCTGACGTCGCTGTGTCCACCCATGTATTTGGTTGTGCTGTGCACAACGATATCTGCGCAAAAGGACAGAGGTTTGATAAGTGCTGGGGTGGCAAATGTGTTATCGATCATCAGGAGCGCGCCAAAGCGGTGACAGATCTCAGCAGTTTTCGCGATGTCAAGAATGGTGAGAAGCGGATTAGCGATGCTCTCGCCGATGACCAGTTTGGTTTTTCGATCAAGCGCGCGGGTTAGCGCTTCTTCATTCGTAAGGTCGAGAAGCGACAGTGACACGCCAAAGCGGGCGAGAACGGTGCGCAATAAAACCAGTGTTCCACCGTAGATGTCCTGAGAGAGTAGTACATGATCCCCCGCAGAACAGACGCTCAGAATGGCGGCGGAGATGGCGCCCATCCCACTCGCGGTGGTCACTGCGCCTGAGGCATTTTCGAGCACCGCAATCGTGTCCTCAAGCACTGCGCTGTTAGGGTGTCCGTTTCTGCCATAAAGGTAACGACCATCGGGGCGGTTTTCGTAATACTCCAACACATCGCGCGTGTCATTGAAGCGATAAACGGAAGATTGATAGATTGGCGTTACTTCGGGTCGCGGAGCTTCTCCGTGAAAATGTTTTTCATCAATCCGCGCCGCGCGTGTCGCGTGGTTTTTCTCCATCAGGGGCGTCTTCTCCTTTTTTGTGACAATGCGTCTCTCTACTTTACCTCTTCGCGCGCACGCGCTCAACGGAATCTTTTGCGCAAAAGGCGCTTCACATGCTTTTGCGCAGATGGGGACAATATGAAGAGGCTGGGAAGTATGATGCCGCATCAAAAAGTTTCAGCGGTTGCTGCAAGTGACAGGGAGGTTTGGCCATGAAAGGGAAACGGGCGATCGGTATCTTGATCGGGCTTGGTCTGTCGCTCGGTCTAACGGGTTGTTATGATCGCGCTGAACTAGAAGAACAGGCGTTTATGGTCACGATGGGGATTGACCGTTCGCCTAACAAGCAGGTGATTGCAATCGGCAGAATTGCAGTTCCGAGTAAGCTCTCCGGATCGAGCAGCGGGGGTGGGGGGGGCGGCGGAGATTTTCA
>NZ_LSUQ01000075.1 GCF_001642725.1 Ferroacidibacillus organovorans | reverse complement strand
AGGTTTAACGAATGGGAGTGCACCGCAAAACGTTGCGGTCACTGTGCAGCAGGCAAATGCAACGGCGAGCACCGCTGCACTGCAAACGGCAGAAGGCAATTTGCAGCGCACGCAGTCGAACACGAGCCCGCAAGGGGTCGCGGTGGCGAGTGATCAGACGACGCTACAAACAGATCAGCAAAACCTTGTCAATCTACAGGGGCAACTGCAGCAGGCGGAAGCCGGGAATGGACTTTCTGCGACGGTGCAACAGTCGGTGGTGAGCGCGCAGAATACCTTGGATGCGATCAAGAGTGCGAGCAGCCCGGACGGAATCAAAGTGACACAAGATCAACAAGCGCTCGCGGCGAGTGAAGCGACACTGACTTCTCTACAGGCGCAAACTCCAGTGACGACAACCCTTCAGACGCAGATTGCGAGTGCAGAGACGGCTGTCACAAACGCCCAAGATGCACTTTCATCCGATCAGGCGGCGTGGAATGCTGCCATCGCAGCGGCGCAGAATCAACTCAATCAAGCGAGTGCGGCGGCACAGACGGCCAATCAAAACGCGGTGACAGCACTTCAAAATCAAATCAGCGCGGCGCAAGAGGCGGTCGTTTCCGCACAGGGCAAGCTGGCGGCCGATCAAGCGAATTGGACGAATGCGATCAGCGTCGCGGCCGATCAAGTCAATGCAGCAAGCGCAGCCATCTCTCAGCAAAATCTCGCCAATCAAGGAAAACTGTCGATCCTGCAGGCGGATCAGAGTCAAGCGATGCAGATCGCGGCGCGGGCGCTCGCGACGGCAAAAGCGCAGTATGCCCAGGCGCTGCGTACGGATGAACAGGCCGTGCAAATGGCGAGCGCCAATGAACAGACAGCCTTGCAGCGCATGCAGGCAACACTGCAAAAGGCGCAGGCCACGCTTCTTTCGAGTCGCGACAATCTCGCAGCGCTTCAGGCGCCGCCTCAGTCGAGTGTTCTCGCGGCGGCAAAAACGGCGATCGCCGCCGCGAAATTAAAAGTAGAAGAATTGCTTCACCCGAAAAATCAAGGAACACTTCAGGCGCTTCAGGGTGCCGTGACTGCCGCGCAGGGACGTCTGCAAATCGCGCAGCAAGCTTTAAGCAACACGGTCATTGCGGCACCCTTTCCAGGTGTCATCACCGCGATTACCGCACAGCCAGGCAATGCAGTGACTGCGGCAAAGCCGATCATCGCAATGATTGGCACAACGCTTGAACTGCAGGCGCAACTCAGCCAGCAGGACATCAATCAAGTGCACCCGGGCGAGCGCGTCCTTTTCACGCTGCCGTTTGCACCGAGTCAAAATGAGCAGGGCGTTGTCGCGTCGATCTCACCGGTTGTCAATCCACAGACACTCTCCCTCACGGTGACCATTGCGCCTGCGCGGCCGATTGTCGGTATGGCTTCAGGCGAGACGGCATCCATTCAGGTCGTGACAAAATCAGATCCGCATGCGGTGCTAGTGCCAACCGCCGCCATCAATTCACAAACCGGCGCGCCGCAAGTGTATCTGGTGAAAAACGGACGAGCACTCTTGCGCCCGGTAACGCTTGGCGCGACACAGGGCGCGTGGACGGAAGTGCTCGCGGGGGTTACAGCGGGCGATCAGGTGGTAACGCTCGGACAGACGTTCCTTGCGCCGGGCGACCACGTCACAGTTTCCAATGTGATTGCGCGGGCAAGCGGCGCGGTGACGGCAAAGCCGTCTACATCTACTTCCGCGAATCCCTCACACGCCGCCGCCCCCCACAAAGGCAAGCACCACAAAGGCAAGCACCACAAAGGCAAGCACCACAAAAAGCCTGCGTCTACATCCACAGGCACCGCGACTTCGAGTACGACTGCGAAAAGCGGGGGTAGCAAACCATGAACGTGACCGAAGTCGCGGTGCGGCGCCCGATTACCATTTTGATGCTGATTCTCGGGCTTGTTTTGATGGGCGTCATTTCCTATGGCCTTCTTCCCGTCCGCGAATTGCCAAACGTTAACTATCCCTATTTGCAGGTGACCGTGAACAATCCGGGCGCAGACCCGCAAGATGTGCGAACAAGTGTGACTGATCCGCTGGAAAACGCCTTAACGGCGGTAAACGGTGTCACGTCGATGACATCCGTTTCCATGCAAGGCGTTTCAGACATCACGCTCCAGTTTGCCGCAGGCATCAACATCAACACCGCGAACAATGATGTGGCCCAGGCGCTTCACGCGGTTGCGCGAAAGTTGCCCGCCACGGCCAGTCTTCCGAGCATCACCGCTACCGATCCCGCCTCGGCACCGATCATGAGCCTCTCACTGTCTGGGAAATTGAATCAGACGCAGTTCTACACGCTCGCAGAAAAGTCGATCGTTCCTGCAATCGAGAGTGTTCCGGGGGTTGGTGCGGTCAATCTGCAGGGTGGTTTGATTCCGCAAATCAATGTCCAAGTGCATGAATCCGCATTGCTCGCCTACGGTGTAACCTTGCCGCAGATCCGTCAGGCCTTAGCGACACAGAATACGAGTGCGCCTGCGGGCGCGATGAACAACGGTTCACAAACCTACACGGTTGGTACACAGACGCCGTTTACTACCGTTTCGTCGCTCGCGAATGTGGTGATCCGCAGCGCACCAAAGCTGGCCAAAGCGGGTGCCGCCAGTGCCGGCACAAGCAGCACGTTAGCGGCACCTTTGTCTCAGCGTCTGCTCACGCTCGGTCAGCTTGCGACACTGTCGCAAGGCTACGCGACGCCCCTCTCGATCAATCGCTTGAACGGGAAGACGGCAGTCGGCATCACGGTCACGGCACAGAGTGGCGCGAATAGCCTGAGTGTTGAGTCGGGCGTTTTGAGTGCGGTGAACAAGCTTAAAAAGGCGTTGCCGCCTGGGGCGACACTACGCGTCATCGCCGATCAGACGGTCTATACGCGGGCGGCGCTTAGCGCTGTTTTACGCGATTTGATTCTGGCGGTCGTTCTCGCTTCTGCGGTGCTCTACGTATTTTTGCGACGCTTCAGCCACACGCTTATTGTCTTGTTTGCGATACCTGCCAGCTTGCTGTCGACCTTTACCGTGATGTACGCGTTCGGCTTCTCGCTCGATCTGATGAGCATGCTTGCCTTGTCACTCTTGATTGGAATTCTCGTTGATGATTCAATCGTCGTGCTCGAAAACATCGATCGTCATCTGAAACTCGGCGCCGACCCGCGAACGGCGGCCGTGCGCGGTCGCACAGAGATCGGTGCCGCCGCCGTCGCCATTACGCTGACCGACGTTGTCGTCTACGTTCCAATCGTCTTTGTGCAGGGAACGGTCGGACAGTTGTTTCGCGAGTTCGGTTTGACCATCGCGGCCGCCACGCTGTTTTCGCTTTTTACATCCTTTACGTTAACGCCGATGCTGGCGTCGCGCTGGCTGAAGGGGAAACGGGTAGACGCGCCGGACGAGGGAGACACACAGACCGATCTGCGCACGTCAAAAAAACGACGTTTCGCGTTTCTGTCGTCACGGCGTAAAGAAGCGTCGAAACATTTACGCGCAGGGGAGCGCTTGATGGATGCGTTTAGGTTTCGCTACGAGGGCATCCTCAAAGCGACTTTGCGCAATCGCTTGCGGGCGCTGTCTGTGGCGGGCGCAGCGCTTCTTGCGAGTGCATGCTTTCTGCCGTTTGGCTGGATCGGCACATCGTTTGTCCCGCCAGAAAATCCGCAGGTATTCCGGATCGGCGCACAGATGCCCACAGGGACATCTCTCGCGACGACAGACGCCGCGATGCGCGTGTTCTCCGCCAAACTGAAAAAGATGGCAGGGATTCAAGCGGTGTTTTCCACAGCTGGCGTCGCCTTAAACGGGTTGAATGCAACGAATGACGCGGTGCTCACCGTGGTGCGCGCCGATCGCGGGTTACAGACACAGACAAAAAAACTGAAAAATGGCAGCGCTGCGGCGCGCAGTGCGGGCGCTAACGGAACGCGCGCGAAAGGCGGGAAAAAGGCGGGTGCACGCAAAGGGAAAAAGGCTGGAAATGGCATCTCGCTAAGCGGCGCGAATGCGACACCGCTCCCACCGATCGATCCGCTGCTTACGCAGATTCAGACGCTCGCAGAGACCATCCCTGGCATGCAGATTCAGACTGCGGTTCCGAATCCGCTCGTCGTCAACAGCAGCACGCCAGTCAGTATCCAGATCAGCGGTCAGAATCCAGTGGTGCTTCAGGCACTTGCGCAAAATGTGCAAGGACGGCTCGCCAACCTGCCTGATCTGACAAATGTACAGAATCAAAGCGCGGCGTCTCTACCCGTGTGGCTCATTCACGTAAACGACGCGCAGGCGGCGCAATTCGGCGTGACCGCGCAACTCGTCAGTCAGGCGGCGCAAGCGGCGATCGGCGGAGTGATCGCCTCTACGATTCAGTCGGCGGGCAGTGGAACACAAACGAACATCATGGTGCACCTTCAAAACGGCAGCCATTTTACACCGGCGCAGCTCGGAGGCATTCCTGTCGCACTGAGCCACGGGCAGATGGTCACACTCGGTGAAGTGGCGAGTATCTCACTTGCGCCAGGCCCCGTTTCGCTCACGGAGGCGAGCAGGCAGTTGACGAACGTGGTTACCGCGGGAACGACCAACCCGTCGCTCGGTCAAGTCGCGCAAGAGGTGCAGCAGGCGCTTTCCAATCTGCAACTGCCGCCCGGTTACAGCGTGACGCTCGGAGGGGAAATTGCGCAGCAGTCGCAAGCGTTTGGGCCATTGCTCCAATCGCTCGTTCTCTCGGTCATCCTGATCTACATGCTGATGGCCGCGCTGTATGAGTCATTCGTCATGCCGCTGGTCGTCCTTTTCTCCCTGCCACTCGCGACGGTTGGCGCGTTTTTCGGGCTGTGGGTAACTGGACAGACGCTCAACATCTTTTCTTTCATGGCGCTGATCATGCTGATGGGACTCGTCGCCAAAAATGCGATCCTGCTTGTCGACTATGCGCGGCAGCAGATGAAAAAAGGAATGACGCGCACGGTGGCGCTGATCGAGGCGGGCAAGACGAGACTGCGCCCGATCGTGATGACGACGTCTACGATGGTATTTTCGATGATTCCGCTGGCGTTTCACACCGGGTTTGGATCGGCGGATCGTGTGCCGATCGCCGCTGTTCTGATCGGCGGACTCATCTCGTCGACGCTGCTGACACTTCTCGTGGTTCCAGTGCTCTTCACGTATGTGGATGACGCTCGCGGATTTTTTTCTCGTCTGTTTAAACGAAAGGCGCGCTTGTCGCTCGATATGTCTGTAGAGAGCCAAAGAGGTGCGCCGTGAATCTTACGCGGATTGCGATCAGACGCCCCATCGCCGCGCTGATGCTCATGCTGGCGGTGGTGCTCCTTGGCATCGTGGCGTACACCAAGCTGCCTGTTCGTCGCTTGCCGAGCGTCAATTTTCCACACATCACGGTGGTGCTCTCCGATCCAGGCGCGAGTCCCGGCACGATGCGCGCGCAACTGGTCGATCCGGTTGAAAACGCGCTGACTCAAGTCAATGGCATCGTGAGCATGAACGCGACTGCGCGCGCCGGAAACGCCCGAATCGCGCTGCGCTTTCCCGGTGGTACGAATGTCAACCAAGTGGCGGTGCAAGTCGCAAACGTCGTCAATCAGGCGGCCGCCACACTACCCGTCGGTTCGCAGCCACCGCTCATCTTGAAGGCTGACCCGAACGCGCTCCCTGTCATGGATGTGGTCCTCTATGGCGCGCAGCGGCAGGCGGCGCTCTATCAAGAGGCGAGTCAGACGGTCGCGCCGGCGCTCACAGCCGTTCCTGGCGTGGCAACGGTCAACATGATCGGTGGGCGTCCACTCCAGGTGAACATCACACTGTCTTCTGCCAAGCTTGAACAGTATGGGCTGACAGTGAGTCAGGTGAAAACCGCGATTGCGACGCAAAACAGCGCGGCGCCAGCCGGGGTGATCCAGCAAGGTATGCAGGCGAATCCAGTGCAGGTCACAGGTCAAGTCGGGAGTTTGACCGCCTTGGGACAAATCGCGATCCCATCGCAAAGCGGGTTGGTTTCACTTTCACAACTGGGGACGATCACGCAGGGCAATCCGCCTGTCACGACGCTCAGCCACCTCGATGGTAAGAACGCGATTGGCTTTGTCATCAGTGTCCAGTCAAACGCCAATACGCTCACCACGGCAGCGCTGGTGCGAGCAGCCATTCACCAGATCGCCAGCCAGCTTCCCGTGGGCGAGCACCTGATCGTGACAGGCGACATCACATCCTACACGAGGCAGGCGATGAGCGCGACACAGCGCGACCTCTTTCTCGCGATTCTTGCGGCAGGGCTCATGATTCTCGTCTGGCTTCACCGTCTGCGCATGACGCTGGTCATCCTGCTTACGATTCCGGTCACCTTGTGCGCCACGTTTCTCGCCATGGATGCGGCTGGTTTTTCCATCGACATGATCAGCCTGATGGCGCTCAGCCTCCTGATCGGGATTCTTGTTGACGACGCGATCGTGGTGCTCGAGAATATTGAGCGGCACCACAAAGGGGGATTGTCCGCCGCCGCCGCCGCGTATCGCGGACGCAGAGAGATCGGCGGCGCGGCACTCGCCATTACGCTCACCGATGTGGTCGTTTACGCGCCTGTCGCGTTTATGCAGGGGAACATCGGGCAATTGTTTCGGGAATTCGGTCTCACCATCGTGTTTGCCACCGTGTTTTCACTCTTCGTATCCTTCACGCTCACGCCACTTCTCGCGGCGCATTTCGTGTGGCGGGGACGTGTCTTCGCGCGCACCGCAGTGTTTAGCGCGTGGTGGGATGCAAAATTCTTGATCGTGCGCGCGCGCTACGAGCGCATCCTGCGCTATGCGCTGCGCCATTCGCTGCTCGTATTTTGTGTGATGATAGGCACCCTGACCTTCGACATCGCGTTGCTGCAATCCGGCATGGTCGCGACGACGTATACGCCCAAACAGAACGCTTCCGTTTTCTTTGTGAGCGCGCAAATGCCGACGGGGAGCAGCATTGGCACGACAGATGAGGCGGTAAACGCGCTCGCCGCACGCATCAAGCAGCTCGCGGGCGTCAGCGCGGTGTTTTCCACTACCGGGTTTGGCAACGGCTCCGTCACCGCCGAGAATATCGGCCGCTTGACGGTCGATTTGCAATCGGCGTCGCCGCCCTCCGTTTTTTCTGTTCTTCCAAAGGTTCAGGCGATCGCGGCGACCATCCCTGGGCTAAAGATTCAGACCAGTCTCCCTAATGCGCTGATCAGCGGAGGTGGCGGAAGTGGGGGCGCGCTCTCCATCGTGCTGCGCGGTTCTTCGATGAGCGTGCTGCAGGCACTCTCCCAGCGTGTCACCGCCGCGCTTACACAGATTCCGGGCGTGATCAATCCGGTAAGCACAGCGCAAAACAGCCAGCCGATGCTCACACTCACGGTGAATTCGCAGGCGGTCTCTTCCTTTGGCCTGAGCAGCAGTCAGGTGGGGCAGGCCATCCGCACAGCGCTTCAGGGGGTTACGGCGTCTTCTTATCGACCGAGTGAAAATGCGCTCTCGGAGCCGATTGTGCTGCAAGTGGGAAAAGCGGGGCAAAGCATGACGGTGCAACAACTTCAGCAGGTTCCTGTCGCCATCGAAAATGGTGTGCCGATTCTGCTCGGACAGATCGCGACGATTTCAGCGACGGCCGTGTCAGCGACTGAGCGTGAATACAATCGCGCGCTGTCGGTGCAGATTAGCGCAAACACGGGTGGGCAGCCGCTCGGGTTGATTGCGAGTGAAGCGCGAAGCGTCTTGCAAAAGATCGCCATGCCGGCGGGGTACACCGCTCAGTTTAACGGAGCCATCCAGCAGAAAGCGCGCGCGTTCGGGCCACTTAGCGGGGCGCTCAAGCTGTCGGTCGTTTTGGTTTACATGCTGTTGGCGGCGCTCTATGAAAGCCTGATCGATCCACTCGCCGTGCTCGTCACGCTTCCACTCGCTTTGACTGGGTCACTGTTTGGTTTGTGGGTCACAGGGATACCCTTTAGTCTCTACGCGTTCATCGCCACGATCATGCTGACGGGACTCGTCTCAAAGAACGCAATCCTTCTGATCGATGCGACAAAACGCATCCTGCGCGACGCGAACGTTTCTACCGTGGATGCGATCGTGCAGGCAGGTTCACGGCGCTTGCGGCCGATTTTGATGACGACGGCGACGATGACGCTTGCGATGGCTCCGCTGCTTTTGCCAATCGGCTCGGGCGCCTCGACGCGCATGCCGATGGCGATCGTTTTGGTGGGCGGGATGCTTGGCGGTACACTGCTCACGCTTGTGGTGCTCCCAGTTGTGTATCTGTGGCTGCTTTCGGGAAAGCGTGTTGTTCGCGAACGCGTGACAAAATGGAAGGCGCGTATTCGCGTGATCGTTCACGCGCAATAAGGATGCAAAAACGCGCAGGTCTTGAGCGCTTCTTTCCGCTCTCAAGGCCTGCGTGTTTCATGTTGTCAATGGTTAAATGTTCGTGAAATGAATTATTTCTTGACGATCAGGTGTTCGACTTGTTTTGTAAGCACGGCCGTGCTTACGTGGCGCTTCTCATGTTTGGCGCGATACGAAACCAAGTCACTGATCAACACAGACTCTTTCAAATGGGCTGCATCGGCCATCTGGAGAATTGATTCGTGTGCGCGCAGCTTTGCTTTCACTGTCGCGGGCGTCGAGTGCAGGATTGTTGCCACTTCTTTGATCAGACCACCGGAGAGGGGCGCTTTTTTATGCGTAGCGACCTTTGTGTTGACAATCAGGCGCCCGAGCATGGCGTTCGCGTCTTTTTCTAGCAGGGAGGTCTCTGCGGCGCTCAGATGGCGTGTTTTTTGTGCCTGCGCAACATCGGTGCGCACCAATACGCTCAACTCCCCGAGGAGTTGTGGTTTTGTGCGCTTTTCTTTGACCGCCACGTCAAGCAGCGACATGTGATGCTTAAGATCGCGCTTTAGAATTTGCGGCTTGAGGTGTAAATACGCAGCCAATGCTTTACTGTCTGTCACCTTTTTGACGATCGCCGCAGCTGTCGGCGGATGTGCGTGTGCGGTGGTGACTTTTGCGAAGGCTCCGGTTTGATTCAGAACGAGCGCGAGCGTTGCGCAGACTGCGGCCGTTCCAGCCAGTACTTTTTTATGTTGAATCTTCATCAAGCATGTCTCCCTTGGGTTTGGATCGTGTGCAGCATTCGAGCACATCCAAACTGTACATGGCGTGGATGAAAATGGGCTTTAAGTCGTGATCGCCTTTCGGAAGATCGCAAGTATGTTCAAAAGTGTGCAAATCGTCCATCTATACTATTGATTCGGACGGCGGGAAGGTGTAACCTCAAGACAGCAGAAGGTGTGACGATCGCTTATTTTTATAGAGAACGTTTGGAATTATTGTGTAATAGAATGTAGAGAGTAGGAATCGTCCACACGCTGCTGTAGCTTGGATTGTGAATGATTTCACATATCGGAGGAGGGTGGGACGTTTTGTGTACCGCCGTGAATCACCAGTTGGACCAAGACGGGCTCGTTGACACGGCGCAGCGCGATACGACGCAAGATGCGGAGGATGGTTACGATGCACATTGTGGTTTGCATCAAACAGGTACCCGATAGTCGAGAGATTCGCATTGACCCAGTGACAAACACACTCGTGCGCCAAGGCGTACCGGCGATTGTCAATTTCTATGATTTGCACGGACTCGAAGAAGCGCTGCGCCTAAAAGATGAGATGGGCGCGCGCGTGACGGTTGTCTCGATGGGCCCGCCGTCGGCTGAAAAGGCGCTTAAACAGTGCATCTCGATGGGTGCAGATGAGGCGGTGCTCGTCTCGGATCGCGGCTTTGCGGGCGCGGATACGCTTGCCACTTCATATGTGGTGGCGCTCACGATTCAGAAAGTGGCGCAAGAGATGGAAGCCGTGGATATGGTCTTTTGCGGGAAGCAGACGCTTGACGGTGACACGGGGCAGGTAGGGCCGGGTGTTGCGTGTAGGCTTGACTACGATCAGTTGACGTATGTAGAAAAGGTGCTTGACGTCGATCCTGTCGCGCGTACGGTCACGGTTCATCGCCATTTGGAGGACGGTGTCGAAGTTGTTCGCACCAAGTTGCCCGTTTTGTTGACAGCGCTTACAGATTTGAACAAGCCGCGCAGAGCGAGTCTCCCAGGCGTCCTGCGCGCCGCGAAATACAAACCAATCGTCTGGACGACCAATGATTTCCCTGACATCGATCGCGCGAAGATCGGCCTGCGCGGATCACCGACGATCGTGAGTAAGACGTGGGTGCCGGAGCCGCGCACCGTCCATACGGAGATGATCGAGGCGCCTGATGTGTGGGAGACGGCGGCGGCGCTCGTTGAAAGACTCTGGAACACGGAATTGCCGGCACGCTTGGGCTGGTGACCGATTGATCGAGCGAGGTGAGACGTATGCCAGAAGAAGTAGCGAATTCAGAAGAAGCGAAAAAAGATGCACCCGCGCGTCCTGCGCGCCGACCGAAGATTGAAGATCCAATCATGGATTTCTCCGCGTATCGTGGAATTTTGATTGTCGTCGAACAACGTGCAGGAACCGCCAAGAGTGTCTCCTGGCAGTTGCTCGGTGAGGCGAAACGTCTCGCGCAAAAACTTGACGCGCCACTGATGGCACTGGTCATCGGGCATAACGTCGAACCGCTCGCGAGCGAGGCGATCGAGCGCGGCGCAGATCGCGTCTATCTGTGTGACGCTAAAGAGCTCAAAGACTATCGCACGCGACCGTATAGCAGAGTGTGTCTCCATGTGATCGAGCAGGCAAAGCCAGAAATTGTTTTGATGGGCGCGACGTATACGGGACGCGACCTGGCTGGCGCGATTGCGACGCATTTGCCGAC
>NZ_LSUQ01000074.1 GCF_001642725.1 Ferroacidibacillus organovorans | reverse complement strand
CGCCGTATGCGGACCCGCATGTACGGTGGTGTGAGAGGTCGGGGGCTAGGCGCCCCCTCCTACTCGATTTGCAAAGATTTATTTGCTCGGTGCATAAGGAATTCCGTCAGCCGCAGGTGCGCGGCTTCTTCCCACGAGTCCTGTCAGCGCAATGATGGTGAGCGCATAGGGGAGCATGGAGACGAGGTTTGCCGAAATTCCAACGTTTTGCAGGGCGATGCTGAGCGCCGTGGCGAATCCGAAGAGGAGCGCAGCGCCAAACGAGCCGAGTGGTGTCCACTTGCCAAAGATCATGGCGGCAAGCGCGATGTATCCGCGTCCGTTTGTCATGTTCACATCAAACGCGTTGAGCAAACCAATGGAGAGATAGACGCCGCCAAGACCGGATAGCATACCACCGATAAAGACGCCGAGGTAGCGCATGCGCGCGACGTGAATGCCAACCGTATCTGCGGCCTCCGGGTTTTCGCCGACGGCGCGCATGCGCAGCCCGAGCTTTGTGTGAAACAGGACATACTGACTTCCAGCGACGATGAGAAGCATCAAGTAGACGACCACGTCGTGATGGCCGATAATGGGGCCGATAAACGGGATCGATGACACGAAAGGGATTGTGATGCTTGGCAGAAACGGCGTATTGGTGGGTGTCCCGTTATAACCGTACACTGTGTTTAATAAAAACGCTGTGAGTCCTGACGCAAACAGGTTGAGCGCCATGCCGACGATGACTTGATCGGATTGCAGGCGAATCGCGGTGAAGGCGAGCCCGAGTGAAAGGATGCCACCGGCGAGCATTCCGGCGAGTAGCCCCAGCCACGCCTGCTGGGTCGCTGCGGCGACCATGACCGCAAAGAATGCGCCAATCAGCATGTTTCCTTCCATCGCGATGTTGACGACGCCTGTTCGCTCTGAGAAGGTTCCCCCGATCGCGGGAAGCGCCAGCGGGGTCGCCATGGAAATCGTTGCCGCGTACAACTCAGGGTTTGTAAAAATCTGTGCAATCGCGCTCATCCTTGTTCCGTCCTTTCCAGCGACTTTGCGCGCACGCGCGAGCGGATGCGACTGAATCCGTATTGGTATAGTCGATCGGCCGCGACGAAAAAGACGATGATCCCAGTGATCACGTCGGTCATATTCGCAGAAACGCCAGAATTGATTTGCATCGTCTGACTGCCGACGGAGAGCGCCGCAAAGAAGATCCCGGCGAGAATCACTGCGTACGGGTTGTTGCGCGCGAGAAGTGAAACGACGATCCCCGTATAGCCAAAACCGGATGAGACGGAGTCATTGAGTTGCTGATCGACGCCGAGCATCTGTACGCCGCCTGCAAGGCCTGCGAGTAGACCGCTCAGACCGAGGGAGAGGATCGTGAAACGTGTGACACTCATGCCTGCATACTTGGCGGCCGCCGGGTTATGGCCAACTGTGCGCAAGCGGTAGCCGAATGTCGTACGAAACAGCACAATGTGTGTGACGGCGGCGGCGGCAAGCGCGATCAAAAAACCGGATGACAGGGTCGCGTTTGAAAAGATGCCGGTCGCAGGAAAGAGATTGGGTAGTGCGGCGGTCGCGGCAATCGGTCTGGACTGTGGTACAAAACCGGGCGCCATCATCGGGCCTTGCTCCAAGAGGTAGTGGACAAAAAAGATTGCGATGTAACTCAGCATCATCGTCGTGATGACCTCGTGTGCACCGACGAGGGACTTGGTGAGACCGGGAATCACGCCGCCCCACAGAGCACCTGCCAGCATTGCGCCAAGCAGTGCGAGCGTGATGTGCAGGATCGGTGTGAGCGTAGGGAAGTGGTAGCCGATCCAGACGGCGACGATTGCACCCATCCAGTATTGTCCCTCTGCGCCGATGTTAAAGAGTCCCGCGCGAAACGCAACCGCGATCCCGAGGCCGACCAGAATGAGCGGTACCGCCGAGGTCAGCGTATTGCCGATTGCGGAGGCGCTGCCAAACGCGCCGACAACCAGAGAACCGTACGCGCTAAGGGGGTTGTACCCTGAGATGAGCATGATGATCGCTCCGAGTATCAGACCCGTCAGTACGGCGTACAGGGGAACGGTCATCTGCTGCAGTTTATTCTTCATCGGAGTACCTCCTTTGCGTTTGGATCTGTGCCTGTCATGGCGAGTCCAATCGTGTCGCGCGAGGCACCTTCCCCTGGGAGTGTCACTACGATGCTTCCGGCGTGAAGGACGCAAATGCGGTCGGAGAGTGCGAGAATTTCATCCAGTTCAAGGGATACGAGTAAAATGGCGCTGCCTTGATCGCGAAGTTTTTCGAGTTCGTGGTGAATGCTTTCGATCGCACCGACATCGAGGCCGCGAGTTGGCTGCACAGCGATGAGCAGGCGCGGCGCGCGAGAAACTTCGCGCGCAAGGATCACCTTTTGCTGGTTGCCACCCGACAGACTCTGTGCCGTCGCGTCAGGAACAGGGGGGCGGACGTCAAATCTCGCAAGGAGTTCACGCGACTGGCTCTCTGCGCTGCGCGGTGTTAACCATCCGCGTTTGGCATAGGGCGGCAATAGATCGCGCAGCATCAGGTTTTCCGTCAAAGTAAACGGGAGCACGAGTCCGTCGTGTTGGCGGTCTTGCGGCACGTAACTGATCCCCAAAGCGATGCGTGTAGACACCGAATCGCGCGTGATGTCTTGACCGGCAAAATGGATGGAACCGCTCACTGCACTGCGCATGCCGACGATCGCTTCGACCAGTTCGGTTTGTCCGTTGCCGTCAACCCCCGCAACCCCGAGGATCTCTCCGGCGCGAAGTTCAAAAGAAACGCCTTTTATCGCTTGTAACTTGCGATCATCCAAAACGGAAAGGTCACGTATTTTCAGAGTGACGTCGCCTGGGTGGCTGGCTGAGGTGCGCGCGTTTAGGGACACTTCGCGTCCGACCATCATGGTGGCGAGTTCGTTTGCGCTCGCCGATGCAATCGGTTGGGTATGGAGAGTTTTTCCGGCGCGCATCACCGTCACCGTGTCTGCGATGGCGCGAACTTCGTCCAATTTGTGCGAGATAAAGACGATCGGAATGCCTTCTTCCTTTAGCTTGCGCAGTACGACAAACAGGTCTTCGGTCTCCTGTGGCGTGAGAACGGCCGTCGGTTCGTCAAGAATCAAGATGCGCGCTTGTCGATAAAGCGCTTTGACGATTTCGACGCGTTGCTGCATGCCAACGGACAGATCCGCTACACGCGTGGTTGGATCGAGCGGTAGACCGGCGCGCAAAGACAGCTCGCGCACCTTTTGCGAGGCGAGCCGCTTTGGAAAGTGAAAGCCGCCCGGCTCACTGCCGAGTACGACATTCTCAGCCACGCTCAGCGCCGGAATGAGCATAAAATGCTGATGAACAACACCAATGCCCGCGCGAATCGCTTCGCGCGGGCTCGAAAAGGTGACCACTTTGTCATTGAGGAGCATCTCTCCAGAATCAGGCCGATACAGGCCGCTGATCATCTTGATCAGGGTTGACTTGCCTGCGCCGTTTTCTCCGAGGATTGCATGCGTTTCGCCCGCCGCAATGTGCAGGTTGACATCGTCATTTGCGACGACACCTGGAAACGTCTTGCGCAAGTGGTTTATAGAAAGCGTTGTCACTCATGAACCTCCTCCACCTTACGAGAGCGTCGAAGGTGGCGTGATTTTTCCAGACTCAATCAGTGTCGCATAGTGGTTCACCTGCGCGACGATGGAAGCGGGCACGGCCTTGATCGGCGGGGCGTAACCAACGCCTTTATTTTTCAGGTCAAACGTGACGATACCTGATTTGAATTGGTTGTGCAAGGCTTGTCCGATCACCGTTTCTGTCGCGACGTCAACCGCTTTGAGCGCGGAGGTCATCACCGTTTGCGGTGCCAGATAGTTTTGGTTCGCGTCGACGCCGATCGCAAAAACGTTATGCTGTTTCGCGGCAGTGATCGCGCCGTTCCCAGTCGCACCGGCGACTGGGAAGACGATGTCCGCGCCATTTGAGATCTGCTGATTGGCAATCGCTTCACCGCTTGCCGGGTCGGTGAAGGAGTTGGCCCAACCTACGAGAACGTTCGCTGTCGGGTCAACCTTTTTTACGCCTGCGACAAAGCCCGCCATATAGCTTTCCACAGGTGGAATCTGCATGCCGCCGATCGTTCCAACCGTGTTCTTGTTGTTAATCTGCGCGATGCCCTTTTGCTTTTCCATGAGCCCCGCCATGACGCCGACCAGATAGCCGCACTCTTGCGTGTTGAAAAGGGCGGATGCGACATTGGGGCGATTGGTGATTGCGTCGTCGATGATCAAAAACTTTGTCTTAGGAAACTTTTTTGAGACCGTTTGAACAGCTGAATTCATCAGGTAACCAACGGCAATGACAAGTTTGTCACCCGCCTGCGCGAAGTTGGTCAGATTGGTGAGGTAGTCACTCGTCTGGTGTGACTGGACGACGGAGCCTGAAATTCCGTACTTCGCTTCAGCCGCCTGCAGGCCGACATAAGCCAAGTGGTTAAAGCTGTGGTCGTTTAGTCCGCCGACGTCGGTGACAAGACCAACTTTAAAACTGGCGTTGCTCGGCGTCGTGGGCGTGTTTGTTGCAGGCGCTGTGGTCGTGTTCTGCGTGCCACAGCCCGCCAAAAGGAGGGAAAGCGCCACAAGTCCCGTGGCAGATCGTGCAAAGGTACGATTCAAGATAAGACCTCTTTTCTTAAAGGATCTGAAGACCTCTGTCTTCATGTTTTTACAATGGACAGATCTACTATAATCTTCCGCCCATAAATCGTCAAAATTAGACACCTTCTTTATTTTTCCCGATCGTGATGCTCCTGTTGGGACGGCGTGTCATGCTCAAGATGCGCGTCCGGTTGTGTTCGAAAAAGGATGTTCAAATCGTTGATGCGACTGGCATAATCAGCCACCTGATTCATCAGGGAGACGGTCTGGTCCCACTCCTCTTCGTGGTGAAGCTGGCTTTGCAATTCTTCGATCCTCGCCTCAAACAAAGAGATGCGCGAAGGAATCGCGCCGCGTACGCGCTCCCACTGCTCCAAGATTTTTTCGCGCTCCGTCACGTTGTATTCGCTCCACTCGAGTGAGAGGGATGGAACTTCAAGGTCAAGCCGCGGGTCGTACGTAAACCATGAACTCATCGTAAAATTTCCCCCGTTTCATAAACTTTTATTTATTTTTGCGCACTTTTTCCTTCGACGCGATAGCCAACGTGTCACGCGATAAAGTAAACTAGCAACCGGGGCGGATTGCGCCTGACTCTGTGAAGTGATTCATTTCTTCTTTTGAAAGCAGGCGGACGTGTGATTATCGTGCTCGTATTGGCCAATGTGATTTTGCTCGTCACTGGGCAAGTGCTTTTTAAGTTGGGACTTAACCGCATGGGCGTGCTCACGCTTCACAATGCGCTGCAAGTCTTTGTCTCCCCGCTGATTCTAACGGGACTTTTTCTCTATGTCGTCGCCACCCTCCTATGGTTCGCCGTTTTGTCACGCGCGCAATTGAGTGCGGTATATCCACTACAGAGCCTGTCGTACATTCTCGGTCTGGCCGTTTCATTATGGATCCTTCACGAGGATGTGTCACTCACGCGCTGGATCGGAGCTGTCATTATCCTGCTCGGCGTCGCGCTTGTGACATGGTCGCCCAAACTCTAGTCGTTTTTTCATCATAGAGTGCGAAAAAAAGTCCTGCGCTAATCAATGGGTCAACGCGCAACAGATAGCGGTCAAGGCTTGATGCGTGGAGCGCCTCAAAGGATGAAAAGACGGTCATATACGCTGTGAAGAGATAGGCAAACTGCGTTAAGACGACCGCGAGGAGGAACCAGAGCGCGCGGTTTCGCTTTACGAGGGCATAGCCGATCAGAAGTGGATAGACGGCCATGATCGGGGAAACGCGCAGGTTTGAAACGGTCATCCACATGGCGCCAAGGACGCGCGACATAAAAGGCCAGGGCAAGCGCGCATCGACGCGCGAGAGCGTTAAACGAGTTCCCCAGCCGGCGAGGGTGGGGTGGTGAAGCAGGTAGAGGTTCCATAATAGAATGGGGAGCGCTGCGCACGCATAGGCGAGCAGGCGCTTTTTTGCGCGCACGGCTGTAAGGACTTGCCGCGCATTAAAAAGGAAAAATAGGACAAGGGTGAATCCTGCGACTATCCATCCGTCAACGCGCAGAAAGGCTGAGAACAGAAGCAAAATGACACCTGTGTTCAGGTCGCGCATGTCCTTTGACCGCATGGAAAATGCGAGATAGATCACACCCGGTGTGTACAGGTCGACATACGGCATTTCACCATATGCGAGGATGGTAAACAGATCATACGATTGGCACCCCCAAACGGTCAATGCCAAAATGATCAGAATCCGACTTGTCGATGTCTGATATCGTTTGAAAAGGCCCCATTCCAGCGTGAGTGCACCGAGAAAATAGAGCGGCGCCATCCATTTGGCGTGTTGAATGGACACATCCCCTTGAAGCGCGTCGTTCCACGCTGCGAGTTCGGGGAACCCTGGGGGGTAACTACCGTATGCGTTTGGAAGCAGCGCGTGGATGTCCCCACCGGTCACCGTGAGAACCTTTGCGGCGTACATCCAGTAAGAATACTCGTCCCAACCAAAAAGGCGCGTGTGAATGCCAATGACGACAAAAAAGGCAAAAGCGATCAGTGAGAGTGTGCTGATCATCACGCTGATTTGCACACGGCGTTTTTTTCGCGGAGCGCTGCGCGAACGTCCGGGCGCGCGCAGCGCTCGGATTTCACTTAGCAGGAAACGCGCGATGGAGGCGAGCGCGAGTACAGTGACGCCACTGCGAAAGAAAACGCCGACGCCAGTTTTTGCTAAGGGCAAAATGTGCAAATAGGCGCTCGCAAAAAAAAGGAGGAAGGGCAGCAGAACGGAGCCACAAAGGATAGCCAATCCCAAGCGCTCGAGGCGATGCATATGCGCGAAAAAAGGGTCGAGCAAAAGTCCTATACCGATCACTGTAACGAAAAAAAGAAGGGTAGCGATCATCGCAAAGATACCTGCTTTATCACGTGAAATGAAGAACTGAATCGCGCGTTCGCGCGAAGGGATTGCGGATTCTTTACTTGAAACAGGATGAGCATACCTTTGCTGGCAGACGGCTTTATGCCGAGCAGCGACAGAAACTTTGGATGGTGAAGTGCGATGATGTAGCGAACACGGTGACGGCGAATGATCGATGCGATTCCGGCGCGTGTCGAAAACGCTTTGGCATTCCAGACATCCCCACCCGCATTCGGACGATGCCACGACCAGTACGGCACAAAGGTTATCGGATAGAGCAGGTAGGCGACTCGATAATAATTGTCCCCACCGTCTTTTCCGTTCAAATAGAGCACGGTCGTCGCTGTCCGCATGGGAAGGGTGTGAGCGACAATCTGTGCGACGAAACGCGCCTCTGCGTCAGGGTTCGCGCTCGCAGACAGGGATGTATTGATCCTGTGCGCGAGGGTGATTAAGCCTGAACCAGTCAACCAGAGGATGGCGAGTGAGAGAATCATCGTTTTTACAAAAGGTGATTTCAAAAAAACATCCCCATCTCACGGGTAAATAACTGCGCGTTCACTGCGCGCAGGGCGGTGTGCGGGGTGACGGCGTGTGATCGCCATTCACCCCACACTCACCATGGGCGCTATTCTGTGGGACGCGGGCCTGCATCCATGCTTGACGTCGTCACTGTCATCGCGGGGCGGACGGTCAGATCTCCGCTTGTGCGAATCTGGCAAGAGAGCCGATACTGCCCTTCTGAGTGACCTTTTTTACTGAGAATTTCAAGTTCTGCCTCTTCAGGAGGGTTTGGTTGACCGGCGAGGATTTCAACGCGACACGTTGTACAGCGCGCGTTGCCGCCACAACGGTGTAAGATGTCAACGCCGTGATCTTCAAGCGCCAAGACCAGCTTTGTACCATCTTCGACTTCAAATGACGGGCCGTTTTCGACGGTGATGTGTGCCACAGAATATCTTCCTCTCGGTGTGTGAATCTTTTTTGACACATGGATAGTATAGCCAAGGTGTGGAAAACTAGCGAGGACATTACGCGAGGAGGATGCCCATGCAAGCCCTTACGACCAAAGAGCTGAACTATCTTGATGACCTGTTGGGTGGTGAAGCGCTTCTGGCAAAAACGTGTGCGATCGCACTGCCGACGGCGACGCAACAGGATGTTCACCAGTTTCTCCATCACGCCGTGGCGGAGCATCAGCGCAGGCATGACGAACTCATGCATGTCCTAACGTCACACCAAAACGCAGCCCACTAAAGGAGGCTCCTCATGCAACAAACGATGAATCGGATGCCGTATGGAATGGACTTTCGCGACACGGCGACGCAGATGGAAATGAAGGACCGTTTCCACGCCATCATCATCTCATTGAAACACAACATTCGCGAGTACGCCACTGCGGTGACGGAGGCGAGTTGTCCAATGGTGCGCCAGACTCTGCAGCGTCTTCTTTACGAAACGATCGCTGAACAGGCGGAATGCTATCAAGTGATGAGTCGGCAAGGCTGGTATCCACCAGGCGCTACGGCGTCTCGTGACGATGTTATGCGTTCGATTCAGAACAACCAGCAGGCGGCGCAAGAGATGGCGCAAACGGTTGCAAAGTCTGGAATACGCTCGACGGTGGGCACGATGTATGCGCCCGTGACGGATCGCTACGGGTATGAGGCAGTGCACGCAAACGGCATGCAGCACCAGCATGCGTATCAGCCGCAAGGATCTTACGCGATGCAGCGAAACATGCGCGGCGAAACGTCGTAAGGTTGTAAATTGAAGGCTTTTAAAAGGCCGACGTTAGCCTGCCGCTAACGTCGGCCTTTTTGCGGGTTTGCCAGGTATTCTGTCGATCGGTAAACTAGAGGGAACGCAGGTGAATGTTTATCGTATGAAACGTAGGGAATAAGGGAGTTTTCGCGTTGAACCAGGAAGCGATACAGATGATGGCGGGAGCGGTGGCAGAGGCAGTGCCAATCGACGCGCTGGCAAACTGGATGGAGCAATTAGTGATACTCGCGCAGGGACACGGCGATCAACAGCGCGTGGAACGTGTGTTGTTGCTTCTTGAAAAGCGTCGGACAGAGGCTCGGCACATTGTTTTTCTCGGTCATTTTTCTGCGGGAAAGTCAAGCCTTATGAATGCGCTGGCAGGTGTTTCGTTGCCGACGAGTCCGCTGCCGACAAGCGCCAATCTTGTTTTTGTGAGCCACGGCGAACCGCGCATGGTGGCATTGTTTCGCGACGGCACGCGCGCGGCGCGGGTTGGTGACGATGACGAGGCGCGCCAGTTGCTTGCGGCGTGGTCTACGGATGCGCGCGATGTGGTGCGCATCGATGTCACGCTTCCCGTGAATCTCCCGGCTCACTTTGTGCTGGTTGACACGCCGGGAGTCGATTCTACCGATGTGCGCCACGAAGAGGCGACGAAGCACGCGCTTTTTCTCGCGGATGTGATCGTGTTTGTGACGGACTACAATCACGTTCTCGCAGAAGATCACCTGCGCTTGTTGCGCGCCCTTTTGAAATTGAATCGTCCGCTCTTTTTTGTCGTCAATCAGATCGACAAACACAACGCGTGGGAACTCTCGTTCGAATGGTTTGCCGAAAACGTGCGCGCGACGCTTCAAGACGAGGGAATGGATCTCACGGGTGTGTACTTTGTCAGCGCGCTTCACCCTGAAATGCCTGACAGTGAACTTTTTACGTTTAAGGATCAACTGGAGGTAACACTTGACGCACGCGATGAGCAGGCGCGTTTTATTCCGGCGCTTATGCAACTGCTTGAAGAGCACCGCGCTTGGTGCGTTGAGCAGGCAAACGCGGCCAGCGCGGATGCACTGACGTCTGCCCGCTTAGATGCATATGAGCCTCTAGAAGGGGTGGACACATCAGAAGTTGTTGATCCACTGACGCGCTTGACTTCTGTGGTGCGTGCGTGTGAGGAGGCAAAAGAACATGTCCTTCATGCGCAGGAAACGAGCGCAAAGCGCGTGTCCAGTTTTCAAGAGGCGCTTGATGGGGTTGTCAATCAGGCGATCCTCTTGCCCTATCACACAACTGAATTGGCCGTCCGTTTCGTAGAGGCGCAAGCGCCAAACTTTCGCGTCGGTTTCTTGTCGACATCTGCGAAAGTGGAGCGTGAGCGAGAGGCGCGTCGTGTCGCGCTGACAGAGGATGTCGCTGAAAAATTTCACACAGGAATCATCGCGCACCTTCGACAAATCTATCTTCGCGAGATGCAAGAGGGCGTTTCATTTGAAGAAAAGTGCGTTGCACTGTTTGAACGGCTTGAGCAGTGTGTCAATCCGGCCTGGGTGACATCACACCTCGCGGCGGGCGCTTTAACCACGGAGAGCTATGGATACCAGTATGCGAAAACAATCGATGCGGCGCTGCGCTCAACCGCGCGCGCAGTGACGCGGGAACTCGCTTCCATGTACGAAGTTGCTCTGAAAAAGGAGCTGGACGAGCAGACACAGTCTTCACGCGCGCTGCTCGATCGCTTGCAACCGTATCTTTCATCACTTTGTGCGATAGAAGAAACCGCAAATCTGCGCGCGGAAGCTTGCGCTGCACTCGCAAGGACGTGGCAAGAAGGGATGGATGTGCAATGAACCAGGAAATCCTTCACGTCGCAGAGCGACTCGCCCGCGTGTCAACGCTCCTTGCAGGGACGGACCTTGACTCACTCAGCGCAGAACTCTCACAGCGCGCCGAGCGACTGCTCAATCAGGAGTCAACCATTGCAGTATTCGGTGCGTTTTCGGCCGGAAAATCATCCCTGATCAATGCGCTTGTCGGGCGCAATCTGTTACCAGTCTCCCCCAATCCGACAACCGCCTCGATCAATCGCATCTTGCCGCCGACGGATGTGTATCCACACGAAACGGTCCGCGTATTTATGAAGTCTGCCGCGCAAATTCAGGATGAGGTTGCGCAGGCGTTACAG
>NZ_LSUQ01000073.1 GCF_001642725.1 Ferroacidibacillus organovorans | reverse complement strand
GTACAGCACCGTGTGCCACTGGGTGCGGGTTGTGCCTGGTTGGCGCATTCTTGGATCCGCTAACACAGCTGACTTCAGCCGCTCTACGTAATTCGGTGTCTGTGTGTTGTCACTGGCCATCAGCGTCCACCTGCCTTGGAACCGGGTGACTGACTGCCAGTGCTTGGAGGTGGGGACGTCGTGACTTGGGTCTCCGTGTTCCCCGACGCAGTCGTAGGTGCTGCTGCCGAGGACAGGGAGATCGTCTCTGGTGCGGCGAACGTCCCGTTTTGCGGGATGAGACCGATTTGGACGCTGTTGTTTAAAATCGCAGGCGCGAGCACGCGGTAGTCCTGCTCGGACACAAACAGGAGCAGTGCCGTGGGAGCGCCACCTTTCGCAGGTGCGAGGACGTTCAACACCGGCACTGGTTCAATTGTGGTGAGCATCGGTCCAGTGGCGGTTTGGGTCGTCACAAGCAGCGCGATGCTCTCTCCAGGATTCACGACCGACGCGAGCGGCGTCTGCACAGGGAGTGCCATCAGCATGCCGGTCTGGCCAGTGCGTTCCGTGTACTGGGTGAGAAACGTCGAAAAACTTCCGCCGGACGGGTTCAAATCTGCCGTCGTCACCGGGTCGCCTTTGGGCACAGCGAACGAGAGGTACTTCCCGACCACCGCGTCAGGGTTTGTTGCCATGCCGGTGATGCCAGCGGTTTTTGGCAGGGTGACCGTCGTGACGTCAGCGGGCGCAATTCGTGTGTACGGGTACAAAGGTCTCGTGGCCACGACAACGGTCTCCGTATTCGCCGCGCGAAGAAGGACTACGGATCCGATGACGCCCGCAAGGACAGCGCAGACGAGCCCCAAAACGAATGACAACGTGCTCTTTCTCATCGATTCGCCACCACCTTTCTCCAGCGGCGACTGCGGCGCACAGGCAAGCGCTCTGGCACCAGCCGCAGCGCTTCAATCACGTGCAGGGTCGCATCCTGCACCGGACGACTGCCAGCGAGCGGTCCGGCACTCATGAGCGCACGGTACAGCCGCCTGTCTTCTGGCATGTGTACCACCACCGACCGAACGCCTGCTTCATCGAGCAGGCGCAAGGCGCGGTGATGTTCCGTCACGTGTTTGCGAATGCGGTTCACGGTGACCACCACACGTTCCGGCGATTTCAAATGCCGGACCAGTTCGTATTCCTCGACGAATCGCTTGAACGCCATCCACTCCGGCGTCATCACGAACACCACCCGATCGGCTAGATCCAGCGCGGCATACGTGATGGCCGACGACGGGCTGGTGTCGATGAGGACAACGTCGAACGCCCGCGCAAACGGTTGAACCAGTCGGCGCAGCGTACCCGGGTCCAGGCCGTCGCGCATGCGGCCGCTCGGGAGCAGATGCCAACTATCAATCGATACCAGCGACTCACGCAGCGTGGCATCGTCCATCTGGGCGGGAAGGCGCGTAAAATCATCCGTCGTCAGCGCCGCCTGTCGGTGGTGGATGGCCTGCAGGTTCCCTTTCGGATCGAGATCGATCACGCCGACCGAGACGCCTTGCTTCGCAAGAATGCGTGCCATGAGTGCCGTCACCGTCGACTTGCCGACACCACCGCGGGCGCTGTGAACAACAATGACCCGTCCACGCAGCGGCGCGTCCGGGTCATCCTGAGCAGTGTCATGGAGCGGATCCAAGTCTCTTGGTCGCCCATCCGGCGCTCGTCGTCGCGCCAAGATCGCTTCCAGCGGCGAGTGGGACTCGGGGAGCGAAGTGTTCGGTTCACCCTTGGTCGCGGGTGGGATCCAACGACGAAGGTATTCCATCTCAAGCGGATACGCGACGACATCCACGCATCCTAGGGTCTTTGCTATGTCAACCGCCTCGTCCGCCAAAGATGTGGACACATAAATTGTCGGAGCATGGAGTCCTTGTTCCCGCAACTTGGTCAGCAGGTCCCCCGGCCAATCCCGACCGAGAAGCAGCAACTTTA
The DNA here is from genome assembly GCF_001642725.1 of Ferroacidibacillus organovorans. Taxonomy (GTDB): domain Bacteria; phylum Bacillota; class Bacilli; order Alicyclobacillales; family SLC66; genus Ferroacidibacillus; species Ferroacidibacillus organovorans. The sequence goes on along the minus strand of NZ_LSUQ01000073.1, from coordinate 9,016 downwards.
CGGAGGGCATGTCCACCGGACGCAACGCATCCTCCTCATCGATCGCGGTCAAGCTCAGGCCCGCACGCTTGGCAGCTGCCATCGCCGCCTTTTGTTTCACCCGATCATGCTCGAGCAGCAACAACATGCTCATCACCTCCAAAAATGGGTCGTCTATCGGGATCCACGAAACGCGCAGCAATGCGCTCAATAAGGGGCTGAAAATGCATCGCAAACGTGGGATCCAATTCCACCAGCGGCGTCTTCATACGCATCGCGTGAAACTGGCGGGGTTCGTGCGGAATGAGGATACAATCGATGTCTGCAGGGGTCGACCACAGGACACCGGGCGTATGGTGATTGACGACCCAAACCACCGGTATCTCTGGTTCAGAAGGACTGGGCGGCAAAATCGATGCACCCGGCCAAGTGATGACGAGGATCAGATCGGACGCACCCACGTCCGGTCGCGTATCGATGATGACCCGGTATCCCGGGGGCGGCTCTTCGGTCATCACGTGGTCTGCAAGGCGCGGTTCACACCATGCCTGAAGAGATGTTGCATCCTCCTCGACGAGGGCCGCGGGCAACTCATTCGCGTGGCAAAGACTCAAAAGTTGCAGTGCGAGAAACGACTTCCCGCCGCCGTGGTCACCTTGAATCTGCACGCGAACCGGAGACGGTGTCGGCCATATAAATCGTCGAACCGGGCTCACATCGCCCTGCGTCCCTTGAGAGCGTGGTGAACCAACGGCCGGTTCCTGAACCAATGTGTCAAAACGTGCTTCACCCTCTTCGCGCAGCGGTGCCCAAGAAAACGGATCCCCCTCTCCCGTAAACACGTCAATCACCTGCGGCGGGGTGAGAACATCGGCCATATCCTCCTGTAGGTACGCAACAACGTCATTTTGCGACCGCGGATGAGCCAGTAAGTCATCCAGTTCCTGCAACACCAACTCTTCCCCAACAAACAAAAAGTCGTACACCCCCACCAGACACAGGTCTCGTTTGAACGCGTCTGATTCATGCAGATTGGATCCGACAAACACCACGCGTGCACCACGTTGCGATACACGGCCAAGCGTCTGAAGAAGGCTGTGGCGGTTCTGGATCATCCATTCGCATACCACGAGCGTATCCCCCGCTTGCCACGGGAACTCGTCAATTCGTCTCGCATACGCGAGCCATTCGCTCCCTTTGTACCGATCACGCAGATCGACAGGCAATGCCATATACAGCACAGGCTGTTCACTCCTTTCGCGATTTTTCCTTTCGAATTCCTATGAGAAATCCACTCAAGTCACACAGACACGCTCGCTTGCATCAGCACGCGAAACCCGAGCGTCAAAACGACCCACCTCCCATCACGACTACGGTATCACGGCAAATAGTCCCTTTGGTGCCAACCCGGTGCCAAGTACATTCGGTTCCGAAACCTGTCGCACAAAACCAACTGAAGGTGTGTTATGGGCCGGCCGCCATTGGGATGGGCACCCGTTGTCCGGTGACGGTCATTTGGGGCAAAGGACTTGCAACCATGCCGGACCAAGACGAGGCGGTGTTTGCGTACCGCGCGGATGCATCCGGAATTTGATGCAGGAAATACCACGTCGGGTAACCGAGCGCCTGCGCCAGATCCGGGTTCGTCCAGGTGACCGATGCCCCTGACTGCGTCGTGATCGTCACAGTCGATGCGAGATGGGCAGCGCTGCCAGGGTCGCCCGTCAGATTCCACGCGGTCAGTTGCGAGTAGGACGTGGGCACACCACCGGTTGCGTATTTGGGGATCCGCGTGTACACCCAGCCGTATTCGGTGGCAGGCGACGGGTACCCGTTCCCGTACGGATCCCAGCTTGGCACATCTCCCTTGCTCATCAGGGTGCCGGGAAGAAGCGTAAACGCCTGCGTCCACGCGCGCGTGTCGCCGTCCGGGTTGACCAAGTTGAAGTTCACATTCGATAGGGCGGGCAAATCGTGTGGTGAACCGGACCATTCCAAGCGATAGGCCATGCCCCCACCCACGCGCACGTACACGGCGGGATTTCGCGCCGGATTTCCGTAGGTAGGTTGCGGCGTGGCACCGCCAAGGGTGGAACCATCCACATAAGCATCGCTGTTTTGCTGGGAGGCACCCGGGTTTGACGGCGACCAGACATCCCCCGGCTGGCCTGGGTCATAGAAGAGTCCGGTCACTTGAAAGTGGCTTAGATTCTGCGGGTAGTCATGATGGTAGGTGATGGGCTCGTCCACCCACACATAGGACACACATCCCTGGCCATCTGTTCGGGCTTGGAGTTGCCAGTGGGTGTCTGTCCAGGTCAGCATCTGTCCGCCCGATCCGTCTGACGTCCACATGTACGACAGCACAAAATTTCCCGGCATGGGTGGAACCGACGACGGTGTGCATCCTCCTCCGCTTGGGGGCGGCGGAGGCGGTGGGGGCGGTGGCGTAGGCGATTTCGTGACCGTAAACGATGCTGTTGCTGCCGTCGCGGCGCGGTTGAACCAGTCCTTGACGTACAGGTGGATCACGTATCGACCGGGTGCAAGGCTGGACGTATCAATCTCGTTTGCCCGCCCACTGTTCCCGTCCGTCGATTCGACGAACGTCGGCGGGTACGTCGTCGTGCCGCCGCCCGCCACTTCAACCATCACGGAGCCGTCTGGCGCGTACAGTGTCTCGCCGTTGTACGGGGCGCGACCCTGCAAATTGGATTCACGAAAACTCTGGGACGTTACATCCTGCCCGGTAGCACTGGTCACTGTCACGTACTCAAAGTGATAGGCGGTGTGATACGCCTCGATCCACGCGTGGTTTTCAAACTGTAGAGGTACGCCTTGTTCAACTTGGGCGGAACCGACAATCGACACCTGCGCCCGCGGTGGATTGGTGGCGTATACCGGCTGGTCGTACCAAGGATCGCCGGGAACAAAGGACGCCCCACTCATTTCGACAATCTGCGAGACATTGGAGACAGGAAACGTCTGTCCGGCACTGTCTACGAACGTCGTGTTCCACAGATGAGCCTGTACATAGGATGGATCGCCTTTGAGAGCGGCGATCCACTGCGACACGGTCGACTGTCCGACCATCTTGTATCCATTGTTCGAGGAGATGGGCACGCCGTTGTGGCTAACATGGTCGAACCCCCAGATGCCGCCGAGGGTGTCGTTGCCGTTGGAAATCGGCATACCATCGGAGCCGTATTTGTAGCGGTCACTTCGATCCTGAATGTCTACCAGCGTCGGATCGTTCGTCTGCCGGATGACAAACTGGGTTCCTCCGACAATTTGACCATTGGGGATAATGGAACCCGAGGTATCTGGCGGGTTGTCTGCCCGCGCCACATACGCAAGTGCGGTATTTGTCATGCTGAACATCACGGACAACATCGCCATTACAGTCGAGGCAGCTTTCGTCCAACGTATCGGCAAACGGCCCATTTTCTTCGCCACCTTTCTCAAAATTCGTCTATCGAGAGCAAAACAAACCAGACAATCCGAGCGTGCAAATCCACGCCGCGCTGCCGAGCCAAATGGTATACTGATGAAAGTAGAACATGAGGAGGCGGACTTGAATGGCAGTGAATAAAGAGGAGTTCTATCGGCTGATTGACCGGATTGACGATCCCATCGATTTAGAGACCGCTTATGCGGCTGTCAAATCCATCGTGGAACATGATAATCAATCCTGGTACTGGACAGAAGAGTGGCAAGAAGGGGAACGTGAAGCGGACGCAGATAAGGCGGCAGGACGGGTGAGTCGGGCATACGATTCCGCCGAGGACATGATGAGAGATCTTTTGGGTAACAACGAAGAGCGCCGAACCCCATGAAGCTGACACAAACCGAGCGCTTCATTCATCAGTTTCGACGCCTTGCTAAGGGGAACCCTCGGGTCGTGGCACAGGTGGAAAAAACCTTTCGATATTTGATCGCTTTTCCTCCTGCACACCCATCATTACGCATGAAACGGGTACAGGGAACCGACGCAGTCTTTGAATGCTCTGTCAATATGGACTTGCGAATCACCTTCGAGTTTGTCGATGGGCACACCCTCCTGCTGCGCAACATCAATCACCATGACAAGGCGCTCAAACACTACTGAACCCAGAAAACAACCAACTTTGCGACGTTCATCCGTTCCAAACCGGCTGCCCACTGCTGTCTTGGATGTTCGGAACTTGCGAACCAGATGACGGACTGAAATCCACCTGTACAAACGTCGTGTCGCGATTGGTTGTTATCTCGCTCACCCCCAGTTCTGCATGTCCTTCGGTTCGCACCATTACTTCCTTCACTGGTGATTTGACGCCACCGTTACTTGGATCCCTTGAATCGTATCCGTCAAACCCGTCTGCCACGGACCATGTGCCGCCGCCATCCATACTGAACTCCGTGTGATTTCCCGACTTGTTGAACAGAGATCCGGCCGTGATTTCCATAGCATCTGTATCCGCCAAACCCGGAAGGATGAAAGTCAGTCCATCCTGTGGCTGCACCGAAAACGTGATTTGATCCGCCAGCCGGATCGAATTCTCCTGGCCAGCAGAAGCCACTCCCGCTGTCACATTCGGATTGTGTGCAAATGCAACCTTAGCATCATACGGTTGAAACCACACGTGATACGACCCATCCGAGGTTTTTGAATAGCCTTGGTAAAGATCCGCCAAATTGGACATCACCTGCGTCTCCTCTGTCGACGTCATCGTCCCCTGCGTGACGCCTAGATTCAACTGGACAGCATTCGCCCACGCCACCGTATTGCCACCAGCGTTCCAGGACAAGTCGCCGTCCGGAATCCCCACATACGTTTGATAGGCGTGATCCACTGTTTCCAGCGAGATGTTGTCGGAGGCGCCAAAATGAGTTGGGCTATCTGGCATGAAATATCCCTTAGTCAATGCGGTATGAACATAAGGCCAGTCGGCAGACGGGACATCATCAAACGGATTGACGCCACTGGAATCGAGAGCGATGTGGAGCGTCTTGGCAAAATCCTTGACGACCTGCATCTTTGTAGCGGGTACCGCTTTCGATGTAGTGAGGGACCAAGTCGTGCCATCCCATGTCGATTGAATCCCGATGCGATCGAGCGCCTGCATGAGGTACCAGATCGGAACATAGGAGGTCATGACCTGTCCGCTGAAATCACGATGCACGATACATGGCGCATACTCGACCGGACGTCCGTTTAGTTCGATCCGGATATCTCCACTCGGCGGGGAACTATTTTTCAAGGATGTTCCGCCCTGGACTTCCCCCGAAGGCACCGTCAAGTTCCAATCCTTGCCGTTCCACGAACTCTCGATACCCAAGGGCTTGAGCACCTGAAACAAGTACCAAATGGGCAGCCAACTGGTTGGCTGCGTTGCACCAGAGTCTCTCCGAACCATATGCTGCGGGCTCATCAGCACCTTCCCGTTCCACTCAATACGCGTAGGATACGCCTTTGACGCTGAAGATACCGTGGCTGCCAATACTGGATTTGCGGAAAGTGAACCCAGTAGCGTCGCCGCCACGAACCATGGGATTGCATTTTTTCTCATCCGTTCCACACCGCCCTTTCTTCAGATGTTCCCATGCTAGCACGGGAATTTCATTCGATGGTGCCGTTGCAGTGCCAAATCACCTTGGGATCCCGATTCTCCTGATTTTTCGAACCATGAACGCGTGGACACGCGCTTGACACCTTGAGATTTGCTCTTGAATCCACTTCTGTCAACCATTTTCTATAGGCACTCTTCTGTCCCAGAGGTGGCACCCGCACCGATGAAAGCCGATGTATCCTCGAATCAGTGCCCCGCGTTTTCCCACCATTGATATCCCCTTCATCAAAAGACCAACGTCCAACAGCTCATCACTCGGCGGTTACGCCACAAGGAGGTCTCCCATGAAGTCGCTTGGATTCCCGACCTTTACTCATGAATTTGAAGAAACAGGACGCAGCACGAACCCAGACGGAACGACCTCTGTCACGTTTCGCCGTGACCACTGCGCCCTGACCGTCACCTACAACCGCCCTTCGCGAGACGCGCTGGACAAATTTATCACGACGTGGCAGGAGATTCTCCTGAACCTTGTCGACCTGCCGGAACCAAAATCTCCTCACCAAGCAGAGTGAACACCATCCACTTCCTCTTCCCATTCTTGCGACCAAATGGGGGCTCCCTCTCCCCCCAGCGCCTCAAACAATTTGTGGACCACGTACGTCCGTTTTCGGAAAAACCCCCGGCGAGAGATGAACAGAGCCTCCCAGATAAGTGCGTTGCTCATCCGTTCGAAGTATTTGAACTTCACCAATCTCAGTTCATCGGTGGTGAGGGCAAGCAGCGCATTTTCGAGGATCTGAACCCGCACCTCGAGTGGATGGATATACACCTCTTCAAATTCAAGACGCTTCGCCACCCGTTCATACGTGACATCTCGAACCGATCCTTTGCAAAAAGAGGGCGCGGGCCGGAATCGGCGCCCCCCGTCTGGAAGTTCTTCCAACTGCGTGTGCAGGTTCTGCAGTTGCCTTTGCCAGACTGGATATGCGTACAGCCACGCCTCCACTTGATCGATGGGCACCTCTCTCATGAGCGCTCCCCCCACTTGTTCTGTCGTACGCGTCCCTTCACCCGCTTGTATGCGTCGTGCTGCATGAGCTTTTCGTAGGCCCGGTGTGTATCTGGATAACAGGGGTTTGTTTCCTTTGCGATGGGCTTCTGCTGGGCTTCCGCTGGTTTCTTAGGCTCAAGCATTTCAACTCGTCTCCTTTGCATTCATTTGTTCACTTTTGTGAACATTACAGAGACAAAAAAGATCGTCAAACTTTGCGCCCAATGCCACGCAAAATTGCCTTGCCGCCTGGGGACTTGGATGGCGCAGGCCGCGCTCCAGTTGGCTGACATACGCCACGCTATAATCCACTTGCTGCGCCAGCTCTCGTTGCGACAACCCATTGACAATCCGCGTTCGGGTGAACTCGTCCACTTTCACAAGAATCAGTCCGCTGAACTTCGACATGAGCACGCCTCCCGTTTGGCCTACAAATGATGGTAAGGAAATCATAGTCTCGTCCACAGAATCTGACAACCGTATTTTTGTTCACTTTTGATTACTTTTATGATTGCACCCTCACGACCCGGATGGTATGATTCACACCAGTGATGCATTGCACGTGGGAGCGGTGAAAGTGAACGAGGATTTTGGGTCTTGGCTTCGCAAAGTGCGCCTGGAAAAACGATGGACACAACGGACACTGGCCGCGAGGTCCGGGCTGTCGCTCGGGTATATCTCCAGTGTGGAAAACGGCAAGCGCAAACCAAAGACAAGTTCGCTTGTGGCACTCGCGCAAGCGCTCGATGTCCCCTACGCACAGGCATTACAGTCGGCCGGATATTTGGATGACGGCCTGGTGCTCTTTGCGCACCGCTTGCGGACCACACGCACAAGCCTCGGTATGACTGTGGATGCATTGGCTTCGTTGTGCGGCGTATCGAGCAAAACGCTAGAACGCTGGGAATCTTCCCCGAAATCATGGCCAAGCGAGCAGACGTTGGCCAAACTCGCAGCTGCACTGACAGTATCCATCGAGTATCTGCGCGGACAGTCCGATGCCACCGCCAACTACCCCATCGATTTGCAAGACATTCTGGAGCAACCGGATCTAACCTACAACGGCGTAATGTTAAATCCGGAGCAATTGAAATTCGTCCGCGACTTCCTCCAAGGCGTCATCCAGCTTTCTACGCACCAAGCCCCTGCATCGCCGCAAAAGAGACCGCGAAATCGTAAGTAAACCGGGTTCACAAAATTCTATACAAATGTGGACACATGGCAGGAACTAGAAGCTAGGTTGCCGAATTGAATCCGCATACCCCAATCTGTGGGAGGTGTACGGATGTTTATCTTTCCGGATCTCTCGAACGACCTTCACGCCATGCAAGATGTAGGCATCGTCATCAGTCCCTGGCTCGCTGGACTGTCCAGCGAAGGCCGCTTGGATGCCGCCCTATACAGCGATATGAGCACACGTGCCCGTGAATTCGCCCATGTCCACTGGACCGAGGAGGAACGAGTGCGCGTACTGCATCATTTTCCATCTCCTGACCGCATCCCACAAATCGCGGTGCATGAAATCGTCGCCTCCACCGCCGTATACTTGACGCACAAGCGCACAGGGCAGTTGGAAGTGGATGAACCGTTGATTGATGACGCCATGAACCGGGTAACCCAGTTTGTAAAGGAGCAGAGTTTTGGCACCCTGCTGCAGTTGTACATGTTGGTGACCAGCTGGGAGAACCAAAATGCTCTCCATCATTTCGGCGAAATTCCGGAGCGCGAATACGTGCTTGGTAGTTGGCACCGTCCCTGGGTCGACTACAGTCTCAGTGAGGAATTGATGTTTGCCGCCCTGCTTGGCAACGTAGAAGTTGTAGAACGGGATGGACATCGCTTTGTCCGGTTGACCGAGGAAGGGGAACAGGCGCTCGAGCGTGCCTCCGAGACGCTGGAGCAAGCGGGCTATTTCAAGCAGCGGTTGCAGTTCCTGCGGATCTCGCAGTTCAATCTCTACGACGCCTATGAGCAGGTGGCCGATGAAGTCTGGCCCGATACCCCACAGCAACGAAAGGATTTTATCCAATTTGTCGGTGTGCAGCCGGGAATGCGGGTGTTGGAACTTGGCTGCGCCAATGGGCCTTTGACTTTCGAAGGCGGGTTGGCAGATGCAGTCCAACCCGGTGGTCACATCATCGCCGTTGACCCATCAACGGGTATGCTAGCGCGCGCCCGAACAAAGCAGCGGTCGTTACAGATTGATTGGATTGAATTTATGAACGGACGAGCAGAATCATTGCCCTTTGACGCAGGTTCCTTCGACGTGGTGCTCGGTACAGGATTCTTGCACTTTACAGATCTCAAACTATCCATCCCGGAAATGACGCGGTTGGTGCGCCCCGGTGGCGTGATCGGGAGTTGGGTAAGCGTAAAATAGCCCCCACGTTAATGAAACGCAGAGGCTAGAATCAACTCACGGTTCCTACTTCAC
>NZ_LSUQ01000072.1 GCF_001642725.1 Ferroacidibacillus organovorans | reverse complement strand
ACAGGTCGATAAACTACTCCACTTTCAGCGTATACAGCTATTCGTAGCCCCGCAGGGCTACGAATAGCCAATGGAGAGGAATACTGCCTTCGATTCACGGGCGGCCTTTTGGAACGCCTCTGGGCCCCATGGGTACCAGTCGACGGGATTGTGCGCGTGTTGGAGTAAGTAAGGCGACTTTTCGTGGATCAGGCGGTTGGTGTGTTTGTGGCTCTGCGCATCGTTTGACATAGAGCATCTTCCTCCCTGGAATTCATTCTCACGTGCTCAGCTTGCCCGCGTGCGTTGAGATGCACTCCGTAGAAACACCAAACTGAATGTTCTACGGATAATTCTACCACCCAGCGTCGGTGCGCGCATGTCGGCAGTTTGCGCACGTGTGCCTGGCTTATTGGCACGCTCCGGTCACGATGATGGCACCATGCCGACCATAAAACTTGTACGCTGAATTTGCCACTATTTCATCGCTGCTCCCGCGCTTAGGTCGACGTCCACCCTGACCCCGTCACATCAAATGCAGGAGGTGTCCCCATGCCCTCACCAACAGACGCGTCGTTCGTCGAGCCCGTCAACGAGCCCGCCTCCCTAGTCAAACCCGGTCCAGCCAAGACAATGGTCCTTCAGCACGGGAAACTCACCATAAGCGTGACCAGTAACGAGCCCTCAACTGCCGCCGTGGAAAGCTTCCGTAGTGCTTTGTATCCACTCATGATGCGACTCATCGATCCCAGTTGGATCCCGTGAACCAGACGCCCCGAGTATTCTTTCGGGGCTGATCCAAGACCATACCCATCCTTTCATCCGCAGCCTTAACTCCCGCGGTCTCTCCATTCGTTGCCGTTGACTCGTTCACCGTCCAGAGCAAAGCTGAAAAGGAAGGAACACATGATGCCACGAATCGAGGTGATACCACCATGGAACCCAAGAAAATCTACGAAGTGGCCATCTATCTGCGCAAGAGTCGCGATGATTCGGACGGCGAGGAAGACGTTTTGCTCAAACACGAAACCGCCCTCACCGATCTCGCTCGCCAAAACACTTGGCGCTATGTGATCTACCGGGAAATCGGCAGTTCCGACAGCATTGAATTCCGGCCCGAATTCAAACGCCTGCTCAGCGACGTCGAAAACGACTTCTACGATGCGGTCGTCGTGGTCGACTATGATCGCCTCAGTCGGGGCGACAAAGAGGACCGCGCGCGGATCGAGAAAATTCTCAAGCGCTCCAACACGGTCGTGGTCACGCCGACACGTGTCTATGACTTGAACGACGAGGACCAAGAACTCATGACGGACATCGAAGGCGTGTTCGCCAGGTATGAGTACCGGATGATTAAGAAGCGGTTCCAGCGCGGCAAGAAGATTGGCGCTCGCCTAGGCCACTGGACGAACGGTCCGGCCCCATTTCCCTACGTATACAACGCAGACGTCCACAGCCTGCAGATTGATCCTGCGAAATTAGAGACCTATCGTTTTATCAAAGATCAAATTTTAAGCGGTGAAACCTGCAGCGCGGTCTGCGCAGAGCTCAACCGCCGCACTGTCCCCTCTCCAAAAGGAGCACGTTGGTCGGACAGCGTACTGTATCGGCTGATCATCAACGAAGTCCACTTGGGACGCGTAGTGTATGGGAAGACCAACGGTGGACTGCATAAAAAGCGGCAGGCAGCGCCCTTCAAAGTGATCCCCAGAGAAAATTGGATCATCGTCGAAAACGCACACCCTGCCGTGAAGACACCGGCTGAACATCTGCAAATCATCAAACTCTTGGAAGGGCGTCGCGTTCAGCCCAAGCATTCAAGGCACGGAACCTACTTTCTCTCCGGTCTCCTCCATTGTGGCCGGTGCGGTTCCTCGCTGAAGTTTCAGCCGAAAGAAAACGGCAGAACCCTCGTCAAGAAATGCCAAAGACCGGGCAACGACGGGATCATCTGCGGCAATCCGGGCATTGAACTCGAGCCTGTAGAAACCGCCGTGTTCGAAAGTATGCGGCAATATGAAACGGAACTCCTCCAAATGCCTGCAGATGCCGAGGAACCCGTTCTGGTGTCAGAGTGTCTGTTACAAACGAAGGAGGCTGAACTCGAACGCCTGAGAGAAGGGGTGAACCGGTTGCAGGACCTGTTCGTGATGGGCGATCTCTCCAAACAAGACTACACCACACGACTGGAGAGTTTGAGGACCCTGATGGTGAAAAAGGAGAACGAAATCTATCAGCTACGCGATCACCTTGATGGATGCGCCGAACTGACGCGCGCGCTGCGGGTGCAAAGGTTCGATGCATTCAAATCGGCTTGGGAAGCACGCGTCGATGTCAAGGAGAGAAATCGACTCGCAAAACTGCTGATTGAACGCATTGACTATAAGCGAGGCCCCGATGGCATTGATGTTCGTGTCCAATTTCGGTAATCGTGGTCACCGCATCCAGAGCCTCGTCAATGGACAAATGTTTTCCGTCGATGTCGGGATTCCATGACATCGCATAAAATGACTTGCCCGCACCATTTCTCTTCAGTATGTCGGCAATTTCTTTGGGATCTGAATTAGGCGTTGGTATTTCAATCAGATATTCTTCACGGAGAGTCTGTCGGTAGTGATGGCACAACCGATTAAGTCCTCGATTTCGCCGCTTATCCGAGGAAAACAACTCTAACAAGATCCGATCTTGAACCCTTTTGTTGAAGAACGTCTTTACGATGGCGGTCTCTACGTCCTTGTCCATGGTGTTCTTCTTCCCTGAATATAGTTTCCACGGTATGGGACTAAACTGCCCGTATGCGCAAGATCATTGGGTCGAACCCTATGTATAATCATACGCCAGCGGATCTGCGGTGGCTATTCCAGATACGCACCCGTAGTACAGTAATATGTCTCTTAGAAAATCAAAGAACTTGGAATGATTTCTTCGCAAACTCGCACCGTGTGATCAATGACTGATTCAAAGGGATGTGGTTGTCGATACCATTTGTTGATGAAAGTATATGAAGATCAAAGAATGAGAAATGGGAAGAGTATCAAATGGCACGAATTTCCACTCCGCATTTGCTGTTGGCTATTAGCTTGCCAAAAATGATTAACTGCCCTTGAGCGAATAGTGCATACCAAGTTCAAGACCACTTCTACCTACTTTAGTTCTCCCTTTGTGTATGAATCCGGATTTTTCATATAATCTTTTTGCTGCTAAATTGTTTTCATCTACAGTCAGAACGATCTCCTCCACATAAGGCAAATGGTCTTCCATAAACTTAGGTAAAATAGCCAACGCTAATTTTGCGTAGCCTTTTCTTTGATGTCTCTTGTCAATCAAGAAAGATCGCAAAAAAATCGCGGTATTATTTTCGGTAAAATCAGAAGTCTCTCCACACTTGTGTAAGACAAAAAAAACGACAGGTTCTTCATCAATAAAAATAACGACCGAGCAAGCGTCCTGATTATGGAAAAAGTCAAGGGCTTTACTCGGCAAGAAACTGAAAACCATTTGTGAATCATGTAACTTGAAGTTTCCCACTGACGACTCCCACTCTTGACTAAAGAACGCAAGACGACAACTCACAGGACCACCCCGCACAGTAGAGACCATTGAAGTAATCTACATTATATTCATCGAACAATGTGAGGCAAGACTACTCTACGCGCTTACCGAGCAATTCACGATATTGATTCCAAACTAGCATTCCCCCTTTGTGATCACTGCTTTTTGAAGATTCCTGTCCCTATGCGACACAAGCATCGACCCACTGAGATGTAGAATCATGCGACTTCACTGCTACATAGTTCTTCCGCTCAAGCCCTTGTGCAACAAGTAAAGTTATCTCTGAAGCACTCTCTTTATGGTCTTTGCTTCTTCTGTTTTATCCAGATACTCAAAAAGTCCAAGACGGTTTCCCCATGGGTCAGAAAAGCTACCCCATTTAACAGGAACTTCCTCCCGTGAATACACTTCAAACAGTTCAACGCCTAGCTCCTTCATAACCCGTTCTCGCTCTGACTCAATATCAGTAACGCCAAGACGAAGAGGACCGTTTCCTTGTGTAGGGTTACCCTCGGCTACCTGTAGCCAACTTCCAGGAATGAGTTCCCACTCTGCAAATCCTTCATGCGGAACAAAATCAGGTTCCTTTCTAAGCAGAGTTTTGTACCAGTTGAGACCTTTTTCAAAATCCGAAACTCGAACCTGTATTGTCATCTCAATTACCATGCCAGCTAGTTCCTCCCAGAGACTATTGTCCAAATAATACCATGTCCGCTATGGAACTATGCTGCCCGATCGCGCAAGATTACGAAAGGATTGCCCATCGTATAATCATACATCAGGCAAGCAATCAGTGTTCATGAATTTGCGCCCCTTATGCGCAACAAGATAAGTTTTTGTGTCAGATCGGCGTTACACGGAAAATCCCTGTCATCGACGGTGAATAATCTTTAAATCCATACTGCTCATAAAAGGGCACAGTTCCCTCTGCCGCAAACAAACCAACAAATGCTTTCTCTGGGGCATGAGTCTTTATATAATCCATCAACGTGTCTAGGATTTTTGTCCCAATACCACGTTTTTGATACTTTGGTGATACAGCAATGTCCTGAACGTAGTAAAATATCGCACCGTCTCCTATAATCCGACCCATGCCTACGGTTTGATCATCCTTCCTTGCTACAACTGCAAACAAAGAGTTTTCAATGGCTTTTTGGGCAACCTCAAAATTCATCACAGATTCCCAGCCTACAGAAACGCAAAGATTACGATATTCATCTGGTGTCGGTGCCCGCTCCACAATTTTGCAATTAGTCAATGGTTTCACCGTTCCGTTTCTTGTACTCTTCTCTCCTGATGTTCCATGAGACCACGGTGGTATCGACTTGGAAGATTACTTGTCCAATGCCGTAGCTGCGACCAGAAGAAACGAAGAAAGTCGCGCTTGATGCAAATGGCGACGTGCAACAAAATACCGGACGCACCGTTCGGTAGCCATCTTGATTTGAGTCAGGCGCTTTCCAAGCCGAAATATCATGGTTTAACCATGGAAGTTCCAGGAACCGCACCAAGGCTCGATAATTTCATTTGCCTCGCTTTGGTGCGTTCAATGATGTATGACAGGAACTGTGAATACACTTGGTCAAGTTCTCTTTTAAGCTCAGCTTTATATTTCTCACTGAACGACACGGCTGAGAAATGCCTCACGTTAAACGAATCTTCGTCCCATAGTTCCTTAAGTTCCTTGCCAAGTTTCGTGCAAACGAAGTAACAGAGAAGATATGCCCCAAAATTGTTCGGAATTAGAGTGGAAACCAAACCGCAATGAGGTACCAAATGTGAGTCACTGCTGAACTGTAATAGCATAGAGTTATCCGTGACGGGATACCCATCCTGAACTTTAATTCCGGCCAACACTTCTTCTTCATGAGGCACATTGACCTCGCGATATCTCCGAACCTGTCTTTGGGACGACAATCCAATTCCAAATGACGGACGTTCCTCTACCTCAGTCTGGGTCTGTTTGACATAACGAGTTACAGTTTGGTTGAAAAACCTCCATTCAATCACCTCCGAGACCTTGGTGTTGTTACTCAAATACTCGGCCAGATTCCGATTGAGAGGTAACTTCTCGACCGAAGTAAATCGACTTTGCATCTGCGCGTGGTTCGATGTCTCGTTGTATCGTTTTGAACCGCTTTTTCCCCAATCGTCAATTAGGGACGTTAAACTGGATATGCGTCGCATCTTATCTTCCTGGTCTGCTGCAACGTAGTCACGGGAGTCGAATTCTCCTGAGAGCAGCGTGTTTAACTCTGAATACAATGCGTCTGGTCGCTCAGGTGATGGCTCTAACTGCTCGTCCGTTGATTTCTCAATCTGAAGCAAGATAACAGGCAGAGCCGTATCTTGTTCCGGTCGAACTCTGCTAATTATCAATGAACCCGACTGTTCTCCTGCGAATACAGGAGTTTGTTCCATTCCAAGCTTACTAGTCAAGTCGATCGTCTTGTTCATCACGTAGAGCTTCAGATCATCTAGCGCAACGGTCCTGCCGTTTGTCGAAGCTTCTCCGGAGATACCCTTTACCAAGTAATAGGAAAATACACCGTGTTTAATTGTATCGTGCTCATGTGCATACTGAGTCTCCTTGCATGCTGCAAGCGTAGCCCATCCTTCAGCATTTATGATAAAGGCATCATCCACACTGGGGTTCAACAAGCCTCTACGCCCCATTCTCCCCGAATGACATGCATCGAAGAAGCGCAATTTGAACTTGGCCTTAGACTGGGTAAAATAGTCATTGATCTTCCGCATAGGAATTGATGATTCACTGATAACGTTGGGTCGAAATTCCTGTGTTAAGAGATAACTGTCCTCATCGTCTCTCGTTCCGTGTCCCGCAAAAAACAGCAGTATCGAGTCACTCTCCGTGGCATTGCTACACATACTATATACTTCAGATAGAATATCAGTGTAATGGGGCTTCTTGGCGCACTGGTGCTCACCGTCCGAAAACAAAACCATGTTTTCAGAGTTGTACGATGCGTAGTGAACCAGAGATTCGTAGAAGGCCTCGGCGTCGTTCGAACAGTAGCGGAGGTTCGATTGCGCCGAACCATAATCATTAACTCCGATTACGACAGCAAGCTGTCTCGATTGAACTGACCCCTTCACTAGCCCTCCCCCTCTCTATTGCAACCATTGTGAAGCACTAAATACCTTCCATAAACCCGAGCTATATTCAATGTACCCATATGCTTGTAAAGTTCACGGTTGTCGGATGTGGCATCCCACAGTGTACCTTCAGCAAGACATCGAAGAAATGCTCCTGGTCAGATAAACTGGGACTGGTTTCGGTTCCAACAGCCAAATCAGCGAAAAGGAACACTAACAACGTTCAAGTGCCCTCTGCGTTTCCCATATCGATATGGTTTGGCTGACAGGAATTGAAGCAGCTGCCCCCCCATCGCGTCGGTGTGGATCTCTTGTAACCGTCAGTGTCAGCTGAACGCGTGAAGAATCAGAGGTGTAGGGTAATATTACCAGTTACTTAGATATATCTGTTATGGGGAATTCCTGCCCGATACTTCAGGGAGCATCGCAATGCCAGCCTGTATAATGATACACCAGCGGCTCAGCGGTGGCTAAGGCAATTTTGCCCCCGTTTGTTCAGCAAGCGATTGCTTAGTTCCCGACATCGACTCTTGAAAAGAAATTTACCAGATTACCATCAATGTCCCGAAAATAAAATGACCGATTGCCCCACGACTGAGTTGTGAGTCCTTTGACAACTTCAACGTCCATGCCGACTAGTCGGTTATATTCAGCATCTACATCGGATACATGAAACTCAAGAATCATAGCTCGATTGGGACCTGACTGTGCCGAACCAGGAGCCATCTCATTTTGTTCTTCTACATTGTAGAATGACAAAGTACCTTTCGACGTTTGCACTTCGGCATAACCTTCACCGTACACAACTGGCTCAATACCAAGTATTTTGCCGTAAAAGTCAGCTAATCTCTGTACGCTATCCGTAAATAAACAAGTGTGACTTAATTCCGCCGACATGTTCATGTCTCCTCTCACTTTGTTCTGTTGCTAATAACTTCTTCTACAGTAGTAATGAATCCTGTTTTTCTGAACATTACTGCCCATGTGTGACATAACCAGCGTGTCTGGCGAACTTGATGAACATGCAGTAGTAGGTTTCATTGCATGCTCGGTTTATGCCCTCGAATTTATCCTAGTATCTACCGATTGTGTCTTCTGTGAGCACTTATTGCCAGTCAAGTTTATCGGTACCAACGGTATGGGGTCGTGGTAGAGACCTTAACGAGTCCGGAGCGCTCCAAGATTGGACGTGAGTATTCAGTAGAATCACTGTAAATAAGTGTTTTGCCCAAGTCCAGAGCAGAACGGGACCGAGTAGCGGTGAGCGCTCGGTAGATACCTCGACCGCGCCAAGATTCAAGTGTGGCTCCGCCCCATATTCCAGCGAAGTTCGTTCCGACGACTGGTTCTAGGCGACCTGCGCTCACGATCTGTCCTTCTGCCTCCGCTACCCATAGTTGCATTCCGTCCTTAAGCGCTAGTCGACGTAGTAGCACATCCGCCATGTCGTCCAAGGGTCTTCCGAAAACGAGCGACTCCATCGCCGTCATTCTACGGATATCCGCTTCTTCAGTCACACAGCGCAGTGTCACTCCAGCTGGCAGTTGCACATTGACGTCAAGCATCTTGGCTTCTCCGATCATGATCGACTCGGGATCGTCGGGCTGGAACCCATTTCCCACCAATGCCTGATGGAGTCCGAGGACACCGTCATGATCGCGTGTCTTCCACTCGACCTGGTTGATAGTTGGTTTCTCACGGAAGTGATCGAGAACTCGTGGCACCAATTGGGGCATTTGCGTCGCCTCAGCATCGTCAGGGTGTGGATAGGTCACGAAACCCTGATCGCCATCGAACGTGACCAAGCGTAATAGACCGAGGTGAGTCTCGGATAACGCGTTTTGGGTTTCTGCGTCAGTGCGTAACTCTTGGTCGTAGGCTCGGAGCAATGTCTGTGCATCCATCATATCGGGAATTCCTCCTGACATCCGCGGTTCTTATACTTAGTCTACTACAGCGCCTGTAACTATTTTTCTGTTTTCAAAAATCCTAATTTCCTTTGAAGATGTAACTCTCCCTGCGATGTAATAAACCAATCTAAACTCTCTTTGTTCGCCCTCGCTTATGAATTGCGATCGTATTGCGCATAGCTGGCCGAAATCTGCATAGGCCGAGTTTGAAAGCGTGAATATTTATACTGACAAGCCATCACATACACTCTTCGCAGAACATACCGGGCCGAGTGTTGCTCGGTGTACCTCAGCATCAGTATACACGTAGATGATCTACTTCTGCAGTAAAAGGCACCCAGGCCCCACCAATCCGCTGCGCGTGGACGTCACTCTTTTCTTACTCCCGATCACTGATCCTTCGGAACTGAGAAACGGAATCCACGCTCCTTGTCCTCTACCACCTACCTCCGTTCCGTGTCGGCACGGGTTTGGCACCACAGGCTCGTTTCCCGAAGGTAAGATGATACCAATCAATAGTGGGTAGGGTGGCACATCAAATAGCCACCCTCTTTGCGTTCCCGTATCGCGATCCCACCAAGGAGGTTCCGTCCTACGCCGACGCCCGGTCCCCCTCACGTGTCTGAGTGGGCGCAATGCCCATCCCTGTTCCGAGACCTCTCAATCCCGCTCTCTCTCGCTCTGTGCCGAGGACGCCAAGCACAATCGTCGCGGTCTCTATCAATCAGCGGCACGCACCTCCCTGTCAAAGGCCATTCGGACAGGCCGCCTCGCTCCCTCTGTTCAGCGTGGATGAGCTCCCTCTGCTTGCAGTGATCCTACGGCGCATTTTTGGAAGGGGGTTGGACGTTTGACTTGTCGTTCACTGCTCAAGAGGAGGCAGCACTTTCCGGGCGGATCCATCACAGCGCCCCTTGCCCCACAGAGGGTTGCGCACAGGGTTCGGCATAGCCTTTCGCACAGTCTTGCGCATCGTGAACGTCTGGACGGAATCCCGACAGCCCGCGCGGGACGCGCCGGGACGGGCGTCAGACTGCGGGACATTTGTCCATAGCGCCGCCCCCCACACGGACACAGTGACGCTTCCGACAAGAAGATCGTCGAGAACGCAGCCGATAACTCATCTTGCGTCGCCTCAAACGCCGAACACAACTAGGCACGGAACTTGGCACAAAACACCAGGGGCCGGTTGAACGGATGATACCCGATACGATGCGGATCGGAGAGGAAAACGGATCGGGACATCGATCCACATGGCACCCGTAGAGAGGCCCCGCTGGCTGACCCCCTCGAAGCCAGTGCGCAAGAAATTCTGCTCGCCCTCCGCTGCTGCACCGCGTTGCCCACCGATTCGCTCCGGTGAGGGGTAGTGGATATCCGCATATTGCGAATGATTATGCGGAGGTGTCCCCATGCAGCCGCCTGACAAATTGGACGAACCCCATGCGCATCCAACATCGGTTGGGGTCACGATCCCCGGAGACCTGACCACCGTCACGTTCCATTGCGGGAATGTCGTCATCCGACTGACTTGTAACGAACCGTCGAAAGCGGCGGTGGAAAACTTCCAAGCCGCCTTGCACGCTATCCCTCTATCGCATGGCCGAGAAGGCGCAAACTGGCGGTACTCATGAGACATAGCAACCCCCAGCGCGCAACAGTTACTCGTGACGTCTTGCATCGCTTGCGTGGACAGGAGTCGCCATCAGAAGGTCCGCGATGAAATTGGCAAACTGCTGTAGTTCGTGCGTACAGGTCTCGACGCACTCGGCTTCCCAGCGATACAGCCATGCATGCTGATCGGTTGGCAATCGTGCCTTGAGCTGTTCCACCAGGTCTTCTTGGGGCCGAGACTTCTGTTGGCCACCTCGCGCGTATGCCTCGTAAAAATCGTCAATCAGTTTTTCGGCCAGTAGTTGCTTCGCGATCGGACACAATGGCGATCCACCCCCGGAAACGTTGTGTCCGACTGTACCTCTCGTTCCCGCTCGCCATCAAGTCAATTCTGTTATCCGCAGGTGCATTGCCACTCAAATTTGCTTCGCCGCAACACGTTCCCACGTTCGCATCGAATGGAGGAAATCGGTCTACCGTCGCCCGCACCAACGTGTGCGGCGATGTGGCGCAGGACACGTAGCCACCCGCGCTGCGTCGAATTCCGGTCGATGACTATATAAGTTGAATATGGATTCTTCCATGAAAAATCAGTGACCGTCTATGCGCTCTGATGGAGTGGGATACCTCGACGGAACTTCACTGGTTCAACTCCTGTAGATTCTGGCCATGTTCTCCCATCGCAACAGTCCGTAAAGCAAATCTCCTCCGAATTGGTCCACAGAGGGTTTCGCACAGGGTTGGGCATAGCCTTTCGCATAGTCTTACGCATCGCGAATGACTCGAGTGAGGCGCGACATCCCGCGCGGGGCGCGCCGTGACAGCCGTCCGACTACGGGACATTTGTCCACATCCGCCGCCCCCGAAACGAAGGAAGTCTGTGTCGGCCCCTCGTCATATCACAAGAGGCTGCTCGCCCTCTACCGATACACCCTATTGACCACCGATCCGCTCTGTAC
>NZ_LSUQ01000071.1 GCF_001642725.1 Ferroacidibacillus organovorans | reverse complement strand
GCTTGTCAACGGCGCGGCGCGCTTGACCCACGTTACGTATACAGAAATTTGTAATTTCGCGTATCAGGGCGCAAAGGTGATTCATCCGCGGGCGGTTGAACTTGCGATGCAGAAAAACATCCCGATTCGCGTGCGCGCGACGGGATCAAAAGACGAGGGAACGCTTGTGACAAGCGCGTCGCGCCCGCTTGAGGAAAGGCCTGCACAGGATCGCATCCTCACAGGTGTCACACACAGTGCGCGCGTGACGCAACTTAAAGTGCGCTCCGACGCAGGAAGAAGCGGGTTTCAAAAGGATGCGTTTCAGGCAATGGCGGCAGAAGGCATTTCGCTGGATTTTTTTAATGTGACACCGAGTGAAGTGACATTCACGGTGCCGCTCACTCACGAAGACCGCGCGATCACAAGGCTTCATGAGTTGGGACTGACGGTAGAAGCGGTTCGCAACGTGGCAAAAGTGGCCGCAGTTGGCGCTGGAATCCACGGAGTGCCAGGGGTGATGGCGCGCATCGTCATGGCGCTTACCGAGCGAGGCATTGAGATCCTTCAATCTGCCGATTCGAACACCACCATCTGGTGCCTCGTCCACGAAAAAGATGTGGCAGAGGCCGTTCGCGCGATCCATGATCAATTCGATTTGCACGCACAAGGGGGAGTCTGACGTGTTTGGTCGCGTTTTAACCGCGATGGTAACGCCGTTTAATGAGCGGCTTGAGCTCGATTTGTCGCGTTTGCAAGCTTTGATTGATCATCTGATTGAGACGGGCACGACGGCACTCGTGGTTGCAGGAACAACCGGAGAGTCACCCGTCCTCACGCACGATGAAAAACTTGCACTTTTTGATGCATCGGTCCGGCTCGCGCGCGGCCGCGTCCCGGTGATTGCGGGAACGGGGCTCAACAGCACACAAGCGTCCGTTGAATTGACCAAAGAAGTCGATGCGCTCGGTGTCCAGGGATTTCTTTTCGTAGCGCCCTATTACAACAAGCCCTCTCAAGAGGGACTCTATCGCCACTTTGAGGCGCTCGCTGCGGCGACGGATAAGCCGACGATTCTATACAACATTCCCGCGCGAACGGGTGTCAACATTGACCCGCAGACCGTGATTCGCCTTTCGACGATCCAGAACATCGTTGGCGTCAAAGAGTCAAGCGGGGATCTCACGCAAGTATCCCGCATCCTCGAAGGCACAGATGACGATTTCATCGTGTATAGTGGCGATGATAAAATGACGCTCCCGATTCTTGCGCTTGGCGGCCACGGTGTCGTCAGCGTCGCTTCGCATGTTGTAGGCGCGCGCATGGCTCGACTTGTCGACGCCTTTTTTGAAGGCGATCTAAAGCAAGCGCGTGAGCAGCATCACGCACTTTTGCCACTTTTTGAAGAATTATTTCGCGCGCCAAACCCAGCGCCAGTCAAGTCAGCGCTGGCGATGCTCGGACTCTCGGTTGGCGGCGTTCGCCTTCCGCTGGTCGACCTTACACCAGCGCAGCGAACAGAGTTGCGTAGGCAACTTTCAGAAGTTGTTTTACTCCCGTCCTTTCACTAAATTTGCAATGACGATAAAGATTGGCGAGCGTGAGTTGTGAGCGCTCGCCTTTGTCATGTATAATCAAGTCACCATGAACGGAACGGTAGCTTTGCGGAGAATGTAAATAGACGCAGATGGTGGGTGTGCGCCTGTCCTTACTTCTAATTCGCGCGGACAGATACGCTCGTCACGCCATCTCACGCACTGCATGTGGCGAATGACGTATGGGAACGACGGGGCTCATTCGTAAGCGCTCATGGTTTTACTTTTTGGAGGTGCACAGTTGAGCAAGAATTATTCAAACAAACTTTCGATCGTTCCGCTCGGCGGAATCGGCGAAATCGGCAAGAACATGACTGCATACGCGTATGGGAACGATATGATCGTTGTCGATGCAGGGCTCAAATTCCCGGATGAAGAGATGCTTGGGATTGACATCGTCATTCCGGATATCTCGTACCTGACGGATAACAAACAGCGCTTGCGCGGTATTTTTATCACACACGGACACGAAGACCACATTGGCGGATTGCCATACGTCCTTAAGAGCCTACAGGTGCCTGTCTACGCCACGCGCTTGACGCTTGGTCTGATTGAAGGAAAACTGCGTGAACACGGCATCCTCGATCAATCAAAGTTGATCCCAATTACCAATGAGAGCGAAGTGACACTCGGTCACTTCAAGGTTTCTTGCTTTCGCGTGAATCACAGCATTCCCGATTCGGTCGGATTTGCGATTGATACGCCAGAAGGCGTCGTCGTTCAGACGGGTGACTTTAAATTCGATCAGACGCCAGTGGACGGAATCCACGCAGACTACGCAAAGATGACTGCGCTTGGTGAACGAGGTGTGCTCGCACTGTTGTCAGATAGCACGAATGCAGAGCGCCCAGGGTTCACGCCATCGGAGCGCAGCGTCGGCGCAACGATTGAGCGCGTGTTTCAAACGGCGCCAGGACGAGTCATTCTTGCGACATTTGCGTCAAACATTCATCGAGTGCAGCAAGTCATTCGCGCTGCAGAGCGAAATGGTCGAAAAGTGGCGATTGTCGGACGCAGCATGGTAAATAACGTCTCCGTTGCAAAGGATCTGGGCTATCTTGAAGTGGAGCCGGACACTTTAATTGAACTGGAAGAATTGTCGCGCTTTGAGACGCATGAGGTTGCGCTGTTGACGACAGGATCACAGGGTGAACCGATGTCTGCCCTCACGAGAATGGCGCGCGCGACGCACCGCAAAGTGGAGATTTATTCAGGAGATACTGTGATCATCGCGTCTTCACCGATTCCGGGAAATGAAAAGTCGATTTCAAGAACGATCGATCTTCTCCAGCGCATCGGCGCGGATGTGATCTATCAACCGGGTTCAGGCGTTCACGTCTCGGGTCACGGCAGTCAAGAAGAGCTCAAGCTGATGCTTAATTTTATTCGTCCGAAGTATTTCGTTCCTGTTCACGGAGAGTTTCGCATGCTGCGCAAGCACGCTGAACTGGCGACGGCGACGGGCGTCAATCAAGATCATATCTTTATGCTCGAATTGGGCGATGTATTCGAGATTCAGGATGGCACGCCGCGCGTGAGCGGAAAAGTGACGGCAGGCGCGATCCTGATCGATGGTCTCGGGGTTGGGGATGTCGGAAATATTGTCTTGCGCGACCGTAAACTTTTGTCTCAAGACGGAATTCTCGTCGTCGTGTTGACCATGTCAAAGCAAACAGGACAGCTGCTCTCTGGTCCTGATATCATTTCCCGCGGATTTGTCTATGTGCGCGAGTCGGAGGAGTTGCTCGATGAAGCGAACCGGGTAGTCGCAGCGACGCTTCAGCGATTGATGACCGATCGCGTGAGTGACTGGTCGGGGCTGAAGATGGGCGTGCGCGATGCACTGACGCGTTTTCTCTACGAACAGACGAGGCGGCGACCGATGGTGTTGCCGATTATTATGGAAGTATGACTGTCGGGTAGGGACGGAAAAGGGGATCTCACGCAGATCCCCTTTTTCTATGGGCAAATCAGGTGATGCAGGATAGAGGCGGTCATTCGAGCCATACTAGGGAGAGGTCGCATAACAGCGACGCTGTGCGGATGGCGACGGATTTTGCGAGGAGTGAGCCGAAGTGTACCAGGAAACACCGCCACACCCGATGGAACCAGATTTCTCAGAACACCCAAACGGCGATTCACCGCTCCACACGATGAAAGACGGAACGGTTGCGGATAATATTGAGCGATTGGGACAGACCAATCCCGTATCGGATGAGTCGAACATTTATTGTTTGACGATTGTCGGACAGGTGGAAGGCCATATGGTGCTTCCACCGCAGAATAAGACGACCAAATATGAACATATCATCCCGCAGTTGGTGGCGGCGGAACAGAGTGATCGCATTGAGGGTGTCTTGATCATTTTGAATACCGTGGGCGGCGACGTGGAGGCGGGACTCGCGATTGCCGAGATGATCTCGTCGCTATCAAAACCCAAAGTTACCCTCGTTTTAGGCGGCGGACATTCGATTGGCGTGCCGATTGCGGTGGCGAGTGACTACTCGTTTATCGCAGAGACGGCTACAATGACCATCCATCCCATCCGACTAAACGGACTGGTGATCGGCGTCCCGCAAAGCTTTGAATATTTGGAAAAAATGCAGGAGCGTGTGACCCGTTTTATCACGACCCATTCGCGCATCACGGAAGGAACACTGCGTGAGTTAATGTTGCGCACGGGAGAACTCGCGCGCGACATAGGCACAACGGTTGTCGGGCCAGACGCGGTACAGTACGGATTAATTAATGAAATCGGCGGGCTCGGCATCGCGATGGGGAAACTTCGTCAACTAATCAGTGAGTATCGCTCGATGCGCACGGGAGTGGGGATGACCCAATGATTCTGTGGTCGATCGTTTCAGCTGAAGATGTGTATGAGGGATATGGCGATCCACAACACGTAAAACCGCTTGCGACGATTACTCATCAGGGTGTCACGATGTTGGTGGAGCCGCTGGGGCCAGGTTCAGCGAAGATTCATCGATTGATTTCACCGCATGCTGCTGACTACCTGAAAGCGGAGTGGCAGCCGGGAAACGTCATTGCCACGGAGATTCCACAGACTTCGATCGGATCATCATGAGCAACGCAAAAAATCCTTCGCGAAGGCAGCGAAGGATTTTTTTTCAAGATGACTTTAAGAAAAGACCGCTATGATCCATTCATACGAATCATAGAACCGTTCTTCTTGAAGGTTGGGAATACATGAACATTGAGATAGTACAAGGAAATGGGCCATACGCGCCAGCCGCTGGCGTTCATGTCGTCATCGATGTGATCCGCGCGTTTACTGTGGCACAGGTAGCGTTTATAGGCGGAGCCAAAGAGATTGTGCTCGCGCGCGATAAAGAGCAGGCGTTTGCGCTTCGCGAAAGAAGGTCTGACGCGCTTTTGGCGGGGGAAATCGCTGGCCTTGCCGTCCCTGGTTTTGACCTTGACAACTCTCCGGCGGGCATGGCCGCGGCAGATGTTGCGGGACGAAGCATCATTCAAATGACAACAAACGGTGTCAAGGCGGCCGTGCAGGCGCTTGCGGCAGAGCATGTTTTGGTAACCGGGTTTAGCAATGCGAAACAAACGGCGAGCTTTGTGCAAAGCATAGCGCCATCGCTTGAATGCTCACGCATTCGGCTCATCGCATCGCATCCGACAAGCGACGACGATCTCGCGTGCGCCGAGTACATCGAGAGCATCCTCGCGTCAACGACTCCCCTCTCTGCGGAAACAGTGGCAACGCGCATTCGCTCATCGGTGGTGGCGCAGAAGTTTTATGATCAAACTCGTCCTGAGTTTGATGAAAAGGACATGGAGTGGTGCGCGCGTGAAATCCCCTGCCCGTTTGTCATGCGCGTCACGAGTCGAGCGGGAATTCCTGTCGTTGAAAGGGTGGACGTATGACCTTGAACTATGCTACTGCGCTCCGACTTCCGACGCGAAGCGCCAAACCGCGCGAGAATGGTCTCACGATCGTTATTGACAATGGAGTGCCTACCCAGTATTTTCAAGATGTCATGCAGAGTATGGGACACCTGATTGACTTTGTGAAGTTTGGGTGGGGCACATCGCTTGTTACGCGTGACTTAGAAATGAAAATTCATTGTTTACGTGAGCATCAGATCGATTTTTTCTTTGGTGGAACACTTTTTGAAAAATATTATATGCAGCATCAATTGGATGACTATCAATTGTTCTGCCAGTCTGTTGGCTGTCACTATGTGGAGATCTCCAATGGCACAGTCGGGCTCTCTAATCGAGAAAAAGCGTCGTGGATTCGGGAATTTGCGCAAAACTTTCGCGTTTTTTCGGAGGTGGGTTACAAGGACACGGAAAAATCGATCAATCTCCGTCCAGCCAAATGGATTGAATATATTCGGGAGGACCTTGAAGCGGGTGCGTGGAAGGTGATCACGGAAGCGCGTGAAACGGGAACGGCTGGCATCGTCCGCCCTGACGGCGAGCTGCGTTTTGGTTTGATGGAAGAAATTTTCGATGCGGTGGATCCTAAGTTCATGGTCTACGAGGCACCGAATAAAACGCTACAGACGTATTTTATCTCGCGCCTGGGTCCGGAAGTGAACTTGGCGAACATCTCGTTTCACGATCCGATTCCACTGGAGACACTGCGGATGGGACTAAGGTCCGACACATTGATGCTTTTTGAGGAGAATGACGCGTGAGAGACAGTCAGAATGTGTTTCACCTAGCGATTCCTTGCAAAGACCTGGATGAAACGTA
This sequence comes from Ferroacidibacillus organovorans, assembly GCF_001642725.1. GTDB lineage: Bacteria > Bacillota > Bacilli > Alicyclobacillales > SLC66 > Ferroacidibacillus > Ferroacidibacillus organovorans. The sequence goes on along the minus strand of NZ_LSUQ01000071.1, from coordinate 4,880 downwards.
CGATTTTTATGTGACAAAGCTCGGCTGCAAACTGGCGCGTCGCTATGCGGATCGCATCACGCTCGATTTTTTTGGTGATCAAGTGGTGTGCCATCTCGATCCTGACGGGGTCGACATGAACCCCAAGATGTACCCTCGTCATTTTGGCGTGACGTTTCGTGAAAAGGCGCAGTATGACAATCTTGTCAAGTTGGCGTATCAGAGAAACGTCCCCTTTTTTCAGGAACCGATGACGCGGTTTACGGGAAGGATCGAGGAACACCTCACGTTTTTTTTGATCGACCCGTCAAACAATCTTTTGGAATTCAAGTATTATCACGATGAGCGTATGATGTATTGATGCATTGCAAGGATTTGCTCCGCATTCGGCAGACCATTTCGCGGGAATCGATGATTCAGGTAGCGTCAGGCAGGATTTTTATACCTCTCCCGCGAAAGAAGTAGGTCGAAGGGGAATGATATGGCAAAACTGGATCACGCAAAACGAGTGCTTCGCTATGAGTTGCTGGGACTCACCTTGTTGGTTCTCGGCTTTGTAACGCTTGGGGATCTCGGCGCAGTCGGTCAAGCGCTCGACGATCTTTGCATCATGCTGGCCGGAAATTGGCATTTTATGATCCCGCTCTATATCCTCTGGATGGCGCTGATCATCATGGTCAAACGGGCTCGCTTTCGCTACACCGGATTTCAGACGGGACTTTTTATCCTCCTCTTGGTGATCGTTACATGGAGTGAACTCAGCCTCTATACGCAAGGCGTGGCGATGTATGGAAAAAACCCGGATCTCTTGCGGCTGACGCAAGTCGGGATAACGACACTTAGCGACTCACTTCACAGTCTAATCCTCACTTCAAGTGGTCCGCTTCCTCCCGCGAACGCAGGCGGTGGGATGGTTGGCTTCGCTATTTTTTCAGGTCTTCGCTATTTGTTTGCCGTGGCAGGCACGGTCCTGGTCATGGTCGGCGCAGTGCTTGCGGCGCTCGTTTTGATGACGCGCAGGTCGCTGGTACAGACGATTGAGCGCATGTCAAGGTCGCTTGAAAACCGAGTGGATCGCGGATGGACGAGCATGATCACGGCACTCGCGCGTGCGCTGTCTGCGCAAAAAAATGCTAAACCGAGACGGGGCGCGGCGCGCGCTGCACGGGAGACTGACGTGGAGGATGGCGCTGCAACCGATGATTTGAGTGAGACGAAACAAAGTTCTAAGCGCGCGGCAAAGAAGCGCGCACGCGGTGCGCACGCGGAGCTTCCAGTGAGCTTGGAACGCGTTGAGTCGCAGCGTGAGCAACCGATTGATGAGTGGCGGGATGATCCGGAATCGTTCTCGTTTCAGGATTTCGGTCGCGATGTTCCGCAGGATGGAGTCTATGACGCGTTTTTTGACGTACCTGGCGATGAAAGCCGTCACCTATCTCAGGAAGAGGGAACGCGCGCGCAGACCATATCTGAGCAACGCGGGGGTGTGCGTGAACAGAGCGGTGAGCGATCTGACGCTGAGGAACATACGGACGCATGGACGCTTGACGAAGAGCGATCGATCCTGACTGTACGGATTGCGCAACCGGAACCGGGAGTGCTCCATGATCCACCGCTCGCTCACCAAACGAGTCTGAAGATCGATGGCGAGCCGGGAAGTGGTGCGCCCCTGTCGGTCGCACCGGTCAAACCGTATCGTTTGCCTGATCCGCGCCTGCTTGATCGCGCCGCCAACCGTCGATCAGACTCGATCGCGCTGCAAAAAGAGTTGCAAGGACAGGCCAAGAAACTGGTAGAGACATTTGAGAGTTTTGGTGTTTCTGTACGGTTGCTCGGCACGAGCCGCGGACCCGCAGTGACTCGATACGAGATTCAACCTGCGAGTGGTGTCAAGGTTTCACGCATTCTCAGTCTTTCAGACGACTTGGCGCTCGCGCTTGCGGCGCGGGATATTCGCATTGAAGCACCGATTCCCGGCAAATCGGCAGTCGGCATTGAAGTTCCGAATTCAGAGATTGCCGTGGTAACATTTCGCGAGGTGCTAGAAACCGAAGCGTTTACACAGGCAGGAAGCCTCCTGTCTTTCGCGCTTGGCAAAGACATTGCAGGGCAGACGATCATCGGCGATCTGGCACGCATGCCGCACGTCCTGGTAGCAGGAGCAACCGGGTCGGGAAAGAGCGTCTGTATCAATGGGATCATCGCAAGCATCCTGTTTCGCGCCAAACCGGATGAGGTCAAATTCATCATGATCGATCCGAAAATGGTAGAACTGGGCGTCTACAACGGCATTCCCCACCTCTTTGCGCCGGTTGTCACGGAGGCGCGGCGCGCGGCGGCGGCGCTTCGCAAGGTGATCGTCGAAATGGAGCGTCGCTATGACTTGTTCTCAAAAGCGAAGGTGCGCGATCTGGAGCGTTACAATAACTACGCGGAACGTGTAGGGAAACCGCGTATCCCACTGATCGTTGTGATCATCGATGAACTGGCGGATCTGATGATGGTTGCGCCAGGCGATGTAGAAGACGCGATTTGTCGGCTCGCGCAGATGGCGCGCGCGTCAGGGATCCACCTCGTCGTGGCAACACAGCGCCCCTCGGTGGATGTCATCACGGGACTTATCAAGGCCAATATTCCATCGCGGATCGCATTTTCTGTCTCCTCAGGTGTGGATTCGCGGACGATTCTTGACGGCAGTGGTGCTGAAAAATTGCTTGGCCGCGGCGATATGTTGTATCTGCCGGTTGGCGCCTCTAAACCACTGCGCATGCAAGGCGCGTTTTTGTCGGAGCCTGAAGTGGAGAAGCTGGTGGATTTTGTGCGCAATCAGCAGGAGGCGGAGTATCAAGAAGACTTCAGCGCTTTGCCAGAAGAGGTGACATCCAATCTCGACCAACTTGATCCGCTGTTTGAGGATGCTGTGCGCGTCGTGGTGGAGTCGGAGCAAGCGTCAGTCTCCTTTTTACAGCGTCGACTCAAGGTTGGCTATTCGCGCGCCGCGCGTTTGATTGATTCACTTGAGGAATTGGGGATTATCGGGCCATTTGAGAACAGCAAGCCGCGCGAGATTTTTCTAAGCAAAGAGGAGTGGCAGGCGCGTAAAGCGAATCACGCAGGATAATTTAAGGTGCGCGATAAAAATCGCGCACCTTTTGCTTGGAACACTCCCTCTATCGAGTCAAGCTGTCATGTGTAGAACGTATTTTGCATAGGATTGAAAGGACAAGTTGTTCGGAGGGATTGTGACGTGATCAGAGGGAGTGAGCGTCAGGGACGAAAACGCGCTCGTCGTGCGTTCATAGGAATCCTGCTCTGTGGCGCGGCGCTTATCGCGGTACCGCAAACCAGGGGTTGGGTTTTGGCGTTATCACTCAATGGGATACAGAGCTTCAACAGGAGATTTCTCGGCATCTCCGTAAAACCTGCGACGGCAGGTGCACGCATGTCTTTTCAACAAGGCGGATCGATAGATCAACCGGCGCTACACCAAAACATTACGACGGCGATTCAGAATCAAGTGATCGCCCCACTCGCTGCTGCGGTGCCCGAATTGACGGATGTGTACATCGTGCGTCAAGCGGACGGCGGTCTCTCCATTACAGCCACAGGCACATTGCCTTCTTATGTGGGGAATCAGCGCGCGGCAGAAGGCATCGCAGAGCGTTTTTTACTCGCTGCCTATCGCCGCGAACCGTATCGTGTGGATTTTGCTCAATTGGAACTTGCAGTGAATGGGCGTTACGTATTGGCGGCAGGTCTTGGAGATCTTGCGGCGCGCACGCTCACCGTGCCCGTAAGCGGCGCGGCGGCGCGCATGCCACTCTCAGCGCTCACGGCGTATCAACGTGACACGGGGATGATCAGCGAGCAGGGGTTTGCCCAATACAGCGCACCGTAGTGACGCGAAGCTCTTTGAAGACTAAGACTGCGGACGTTTGCGCGCGCCGACAATGTACGCTTGGGTAAAGCCGATGTTCTCTTCGTGAACGCGTTTCATGAGGACGCGCAAAACCGGCTCATGCCCTGTGCGAATCAGTGTTTCTGCGATGGAGTGTGTCGTAAACGGCTCTTCCATGCTTTCAAGGACGTGCGGATCTTCTTCGAGATGATTCAACCACTCATCTTGGTAGCGATCTTTGCGAGATTCGAGATAGGCCGCTCGGTAGAGATCTTTGATTGTAAATGACACGCCGATGGCCTGGAGATAAAAGTTGAGTTGATAGAATGCTTGCGCGACAGAGCGATGATCATGTTCATTCTTCAATGGATTCACACCTCATCTATGATTATGCTTACTTTGTGTGTGATCGGCAAGCATTTTTGCGAAGAAGTTTGCAGCGAATTTCGCAGATCTCCATTTTGTGACGCGCAATTCACATGGTACAATGGCACGGATGAAGGTAAAATGTCATGCGATTGATTCGCTCTAAAAGTGGTGTGTATATCATTCATGAAACGCGTATGGTACAACATGGTCTCCCTGATGCTTTGTTCGACGCTGGCAGGGTGTGGATTTGTTAATGTGGCGGATCTGCGACCAACCGTGTCGAAAATTTCGGTTACAGTTGGGGGCGCATCTGCGTATCTCGCAGAACCGCTTGTTCAAGAGGCACTGGAAACGACGCCAAGTGGCGTGACGGTTCAGTCGATGCTCACGCATGCGACACCACAAAGCGTTATGCAGTCGGTGTATGCAAAAAAACCGAGTGCTGCAATCTTGATTGGATTGCCAGCGACGCTCTCTCAGGAAGTTGCAAACCAGATTGGCGCGTCTCGCGTTTTCACGCTCTCAACATCGACGCCAATCGGTACGAGCGCGACTACCGCTTGGGTTAGGCTTGTTCCTTTTCCAACCTTGGATGTGGCATCGCTTGCAGGATATCTTGCGGGCAGTATCCAGT
>NZ_LSUQ01000070.1 GCF_001642725.1 Ferroacidibacillus organovorans | reverse complement strand
CTATGAGCACGATGTGCGCAGCGCATACAAAACGGCAGAGACCGAAGTGCTCTTTGATGAGGGTGCGACGTTACCCCCGATCTCGATTCGACTGGGGGATGGCGAATTGCTGAAAATTCGCGGCCGCATCGATCGAATTGATTTGGCGTTTCTCGGAGAGCGCATGTATTTTCGCGTGATTGACTATAAAAGCAGGCCGCGCGCTGTTGATCTTTTGCGCATGTACCTTGGATTGTCACTTCAATTGCCCGTGTATGCACATGTGATTGAAGCGGCGAGCGAGGCGCTCTTTCACGCGCCGAGTCAGTTTGCCGGCATGTACTATGTCCCTGTGTACGATCCGCTTTCCGAGTTAAAGCGGGACGAGGAGGCGGCGCTCTCCCTGCGTAAGCCGATCCGCTTTCGCGGTCTCGGTCTCGCGAATCGCGATGTGTTGCAACTGCTGGATCGAAACCTTCCGGCAGCAAAGGACTTGTTTCCGCAAATGCTGACAAAAACGGGGATTCACACAAACGCCATGGTGGTCAGTGCTGAAGTGTGGCGCGCGCTGCGCGAACACACGCTGAAAAAGGCTTCAGAACTGGCGCGAAGTATGGTAGATGGCGTTACCGCGATTGCTCCTTATCAATTGAAACAAGAGCGCGCATGCCAAAACTGCAATCTGCAGAGCGTCTGCCAGTTTGAGGCGCACTTTGATGAACGTCAGATGCGCGTGTTCAAGAGCATTGCAAAAGACGACGTGATTGCGCAGCTAAACGTCGTTGCGCTTGATGTCAGGGAGGTGCAGTGATGGTTCCTCGTATCTTTGCGCCCGCACAGCAGGAAGCCATTGCAGCGCGCAGCGGTCCAGTACTCGTGTCTGCGGGCGCTGGATCTGGAAAAACCAGCGTGCTCGTCGAGCGCGTCCTCACGCGTGTGCTTGACGAAGGTCTTGACCTTGATCGCCTGCTTATCGTCACGTTTACGGAGGCGGCGGCGCTTGAGATGAAGGAGCGCATCAAACACGCGATCCTTGCGCGGATAGCGCAGGGAGACACCTCCGCGCGTCTCCGGCAAAACCTCGCTCGCCTGCCCCAGGCGTCGATCTCGACGCTGCACAGCTTTTGCATGAACGTCTTGCGGCGCGGCGTGCTTGACCTGCCGATTGACCCGGGGGTTTCTGTATTGGAGCCGGCTGCCGCGATGATTCTCATGCATCAGGCGCTGGATGATGTGCTTATGCGCGCGTATCAGAAGGATGACCCTGATTTTTGGGCGTTTGTCGACGCCTATGGCGACGATCGTTCGGAACGCTCCTTGCGCAATGTCATTCTCGCAATTCACCAATTCGCAAAGAGTCAACCGCGTCCTATGGCGTGGCTTGCTCAGGTCATGCAGCGTTTGCGCCAGGACGCCGCATGTGAGACACTGCGTGACGTCCATTTTATCGACGCGTATCAGCAGATGCTTTTGCGTCGATTGGATGAGTCACTTATGCACTATCAGCGTATCGTGTCTGAACTTTTGCGCATGGATGGTCCGGCGTCGTATCAGCGACATTTCGAAGAGCGAATCCATCTTGTTCATCATGTGAAACAGCGTGTTCAAGAACTCGCGTGGGATGGAACAGAAGGCCAGGGACTAAGTCGGCTCCCTTCCGTCAAAGATGAGGATGCGGCTAAAGAGCGCATTGCAGGTGTACGCGCACAGGCAGAAGATCGCTTAAAAGAAGTGCTTCAGGAATTAAAAACGCCTCCTGCGGTGTACTTCGAAGAGTTGCGCGCAGCGGTGCCGCCTCTCTCGTATGCAGTTTTTCTTGTCACTGCGTTTGAAGAGATGTATCAAGAGAAAAAGCGCATGCGCGGAATGGTGGACTTTTCCGATCTCGAGCATTATGCGCATCAGGCACTGCGCAACGAAACGGATGGACCGACAGCGCTCGCCTATGCGTTTCAAGAACAATTTGCGGAGATCATCGTCGATGAGTATCAAGACACAAGCCCAATTCAGGATGCGGTGCTCACTGCTGTGGCGCGCACGGGCGAGGTGAACGTGTTTCAAGTCGGTGATGTAAAGCAAAGCATCTACCGCTTTCGCATGGCAGAACCTCTCCTGTTTCTGAAAAAAATGCAACTTGCTGATGGGGCACCCGGGAAGAGGATCCTGCTCGCGGAAAATTTTCGCAGTCGCGTTTCGGTGATTGAGGCGGTCAACGGACTTTTTGGGATGATTATGACGCGCGAGTTTGGCGGACTTGCGTACCGGGAAGAGGGGCAAATGTCCGCTAGCGCAGAGTATCCCTTTGATCCTGACGCGCTGAATGCGCCTGTGCGACTGCTCATCATCGATCGCGCTGCATCGCAAGGAACGCGGGATGAAGACGAAGTTGCACTTGATACGCAGGACGAAGACGGTGCGACTGCGCACACAGATATCGAAGAAGAGATCGAGGCGAGCGAGACTGAGCGGGAGGCGCAGGAGATCGCGCGGCAGATTCACGCGTTACGACGCGCTGGAAAAAAGGTGTACCGCCCTGCTGCGTCAGAATACACGCCACTCTCCTACGGAGACATCGCAATTTTACTTCGCGCCGCGCGCGGACAGGCGAACGTTATCACCGATGTGCTGCGAAGCCATGGCATTCCTTGCGTATCCGATCAGGGTCCGAGTTTTTATGATGGCATCGAGATCCGCATCGCGGTTTCCCTCCTTCAAGTCATTGATAACCCGCGCCAAGACATCCCGCTGGCGGCTGTCTTGCGCTCGCGCATCTTCAGCTTCTCAACGACTGATCTCGCCGAGATTCGTGCGGGTAAGCGCGGCTGTTTTTTTGACGCGCTCACTGAACAGCAAAAGGTCGAATCGCCGCTGCGTTCGCGCATTCAGTCTTTTTTTGAAATCCTGAATGTGTGGCGAACGGAGGTCCGCATGATGAGCGCGGGTGCGGCTGTGTCCTATCTGCTCGGGGCGAGTCGTTGGATGGCGCTTTGTTCTGTCATGGAGAGAGGCGCGGAACGTGTGGCGCGCCTAGAGACACTTTTGCATCAGGCGCTGGCGTTTGATGCGTCACACGGTGGTGACTTTTCAGATTTCGTGACATACGTAGTGGCGCAGCATGAGCGAATGGATGAGGAAGGACCCGCGCGCGCGCTTGAGATGCAAGATGCGGTGCAAATCATGACGATTCACAAGAGCAAGGGGCTTGAGTTTCCGGTCGTGTTTGTCGCGCGGTTGGGGCAACGCTTTCGCTTGACGAGTAAAACTGCGGGCATCGCCTTTCACCGCAACCTTGGGTTAGGGCCGCGCTTTGTCGACCAGTCGCGGCGCGCGCGCGCCGATACGGTGCTCGCGCGGGTGATTCAGGAGGAGGAGCGCATCGCGGCGCTGACCGAAGAGTTGCGCGTGCTTTATGTGGCGATGACCCGCGCGCGCGAACAGTTATATCTCGTGGGGACGGTCAGAGATTTGGCGGTCGCCCGGCAGTCGTATGAGGACGTGGCGCGCGCTGCAACGTCAGACGCGGCACTATCGTTTTCTGATTTGACGCGCGCGCGTGCAATGCTCGATTGGATCGCTCCGGTCGTCGTCAAAATGCAGGCGCATCGCGCTGCGCCAATCGAATGGTCGCCGCTTTGCGAACCGTTTCAGGAAGAGCCTGAAAAACCCCAAGGTGAGTTTACTGATGCAAGACCGAGCACTTCCCTGCGCGTCATTGAACAGGTCGCGCGCGCGTCGCTCACTTTCTATGAACAGCGTGCAAAAAACGTCTCGCTCCCGGCGAAGGTGAGCGTCACCGAGTGGAAGCGAGCGTGGGATGATGAGGATGCAGTTCGCGTGGCAGAGCGAATTCCAGCACTTTCCACGCTTCGCCGAAAGGGTCAAGGGAGCAAAGAAAAACGTGTCGACAGTCTCGCGCGCGGGACGTTTGTGCATGCGGTGTTGCAGCAAGTTGATCTAAGAAAACCGCTCCATGCAAAAGAGGTGCTGCGTGAAGAAGTAGCACGCCTGCGCACGGCAGGGTGGCTTGATCCGCTGCCAGACGATGAAATTCCTTATGATGAGTTGGTTTCCTTCTTTCAATCAGGTTTGGGTCAGCGTCTCTTGCGTCACCCGGATTGCGTCCGTCGCGAAGTGTCCTTCTTGATGGCGGTAAAAGAGGATGTGGTGCGCTATCGCGAAGGTGTGGACGACCCTGTGGAGCGGCTGCTCGCAATGCCTGAGGAACACATAAAAGACGCGCACGTCGCGGCAGGTTTTGTTATGATGCAGGGAACGGTCGATGCAATTCTCATTGAGGATGAGCAGATCGCGATCATCGATTACAAGACGGATCGCGGGAATGAAGATCTAGACACGCTTGCCGCCCGCTACGCGCGTCAGGTTAGTGCGTATGCGATCGCGCTAGAACGCGCGTGGAAGCGCCCTGTGTCGCAAGGATGGCTCTATTTCACGGCGCGCAGTGAGGCGGTCTGTGTCTGGCCGCCTCAGAGTGACAGGAAGGGATATGGATATGGGTATGAAATCATCTGAGCTCGAACATCAATTGCAAAAACGCATTCTTATCATGGATGGCGCGATGGGAACCATGATTCAAAACTATAATTTGCACGAAGATGACTTTGGTGGTGCGGCGTATGACGGATGCAATGAGTGGTTGAATCTGACGCGGCCTGATTTGATTCGTGCGATTCACGACGCGTATCTCGATGCCGGTTCCGACTTGATTGAAACAAACACGTTTGGCGCGACGTCGCTGGTTCTCGCGGAGTATGGCTTGGCAGAGCGCGCGCGCGAAGTGAATCTCGCCGCGGCGCGCATTGCACGCGCGGCGGCTGACGCTAAGTCGACGTCGCTAAAGCCGCGTTTTGTCGTCGGCGCGATGGGGCCGACGACAAAGACGCTCTCGGTAACGGGTGGCACAACGTTTGATATTCTTACGGATAACTATGAGGAGCAAGCGCTGGCGCTGCTTGAAGGAGGCGTCGACGCGCTTCTTCTTGAAACCGCACAGGACATGCTTAATGTCAAAGCAGGTGGCATCGGAATTCGGCGCGCGTTTGCCCGGGTGAATCGCGAGGTGCCTGTGATGATCTCTGGGACGATCGAACCGATGGGAACGACGCTTGCCGGACAAAATATCGAGGCGTTTTACTTGTCGATTGAACACGTCAAGCCAATCTCTGTGGGATTGAACTGTGCGACAGGACCTGAGTTTATGCGCGATCACCTTCGCACACTGGCAGATCTTGCAACCTCGTTTGTCAGTTGCTATCCAAATGCCGGACTGCCAGATGAGGATGGGCACTATCACGAGACGCCAAACGGTCTCGCAAAAAAAATGGCTGACTTCGCGCAACAGGGTTGGATCAATATCGCAGGAGGGTGTTGTGGCACGACACCCGAGCATATTCGGGCATTGAATGAGACACTCTCCACTCTTGCGCCGCGCGCCAGAAAGGATCACCATACGCCCGGGGTCTCGGGCATTGAACCGGTGTTTATCGAACCAGAGAATCGGCCACTGCTGGTGGGGGAGCGCACCAATGTCATCGGGTCGCGCAAGTTTAAAAACTTGATCGTCAATGGGCGTTATGAAGACGCGAGTGAGGTTGCTCGACAGCAGGTGAAAAAAGGCGCGCAGATCATCGATGTGTGTCTGGCCGACCCAGATCGCAATGAAGTCGAGGATATGGAACTCTTTCTCCAGTTTGTCGCAAAAAAGACAAAGGCTCCGCTGATGATCGATTCGACCGATCCGCACGTGATGGAAGTCGGCCTCAAGTATTCGCAGGGCAAGGCGGTCTTGAATTCGATCAATCTGGAAGATGGATTGAAGCGTTTTGATGAGGTCGTTCCGCTCATTCACCGCTTTGGCGCCGCGATCGTTGTCGGCGTGATTGATGAGTTAGGGATGGCGGTAACGCGTGAACGAAAGATTGAAGTCGCGCTCCGCTCTTATCAACTGCTGGTTGAACAATACGGTGTAAGCCCGGACGATCTTATTTTTGACCCATTGGTTTTTCCCGTAGGTACGGGTGATGTCAATTATCTCGGTGCAGCACAAGAGACGATTGAAGGCATACGCCTGATCAAGGAAAAACTACCGCGCTGTCACACAATCCTTGGCATTAGCAATGTATCATTTGGATTACCCGCTGCAGGTAGAGAGGTTTTAAATGCGGTTTTTCTTTATCACTGCACGAAGGCAGGGCTCGATTTTGCGATTGTGAATACGGAGAAACTGGAGCGCTATGCGTCCATTGATCAAGCGGAGAGGGAGCTCGCCGAACGGTTGCTCTTTGACAACTCGGAAGTGAATGTGGCTCAATTTACGGCGTTTTATCGCGAGAAAAAACCGACTACTGCGGCCGCTGTTGAAACGCTTCCACTCGAAGAGCGACTCTCGCACTACATTGTCGAAGGAACAAAAGACGGGTTGACTCGCGATCTGGAAGAAGCGCTTTTGACGCAGGAGCCACTCGCGATCATCAATGGGCCGCTCATGAAAGGCATGGAGACGGTTGGGCGCCTGTTTAACAACAATGAATTGATCGTCGCGGAGGTGCTACAAAGCGCAGAAGCGATGAAGGCGGCCGTTTCCTTTCTCGAACCGTTCATGGAGCGCGCGGATTCTGCCGTCAAGGGAAAGATTCTGCTTGCGACCGTGAAGGGGGATGTTCACGACATTGGAAAAAATCTCGTTGAAATCATCCTTTCAAACAACGGATACCGTGTCGTAAACCTCGGGATCAAAGTTCCACCTGAGGTTCTGATTGAAGCGTTTCATCGCGAAAAACCAGATGCGATCGGCCTATCCGGACTGCTCGTCAAATCGGCGCAGCAGATGGTGATCACGGCGCAGGACATGCAGCAAGCGGGGATTGACGTTCCACTGCTCGTGGGCGGCGCGGCGCTCACCAAGAAGTTTACAGAAACGCGCATTGCGCCGGAGTATGGAGGATTGGTCCTTTACGCAAAAGACGCGATGGATGGGCTCGATCTTGCGAATCGACTCAGCAACGAAGAGTTGCGCGAATCACTGATCTCCTCGCTGCGTCAGAGTGTGAAATCTGACGTGATGAGATCGAGTGGACCAGTGATTGCAGCGCCGCAAAACCGCTCTTCTGAGTCTGTCATTTCTCGCAATGCGCCAGTTTTTACACCGCCTGATTTTGCGCGCCATGTCTTGCGCGATTATCCGCTCTCTTTCCTTGAACCTTATATCAACTGGCAGATGCTGCTTGGTAAACACATGGGGTACCGCGGAAATGTTGAGAAACGTCTCGTCGATCGAGAGCCCAAAATCGTAGAGCTAAAAGAGATGATGGATGATCTGTTGGCAGAGGCGAAACGAGATCGACTGATCACTGCAAACGCTGTGTACCAGTTTTTTCCGGCGCAGGCGGACGGTGATCGCATCCTTATCTTTGATCCTGCTGATCATACGCGGCTGCTTGAAACGTTTGATTTTCCTCGGCAAAAAAGGGACCTGCACCTTTGTCTCGCAGATTTTTTGCGTCCGCGCGAACAGGGTGTCATGGATTATGTCGCATTTCTCACAGTGACGACGGGGGCAGGCATTCGCGATTATTCAACGAAGCTTCGCGAGCAAGGCGACTATTTGCGTTCCCACGCGGTGCAGGCGCTTGCCTTAGAACTGGCCGAATCGTTTGCCGAGCGTTTGCATCACATGCTGCGCGACGGTTGGGGTTTTCCGGATCCGTTAGAGCTTACGATGCGTGAGCGATTCATTGCGCGCTATCAGGGGATTCGCGTATCGTTTGGTTATCCGGCGTGCCCGCGTCTCGATGATCAAAAGCTGCTGTTTCGTCTTTTGCGGCCAGAAGAGATCGGCGTAGAACTGACAGAAGGGTTTATGATGGATCCAGAGGCGTCCGTTTCCGCCATGGTGTTTTCGCACCCAGAGGCACGCTATTTTACTGTGGATATGGATGAGGAGCAGATGTGATGCTCACTGCGCTTTGTCACAATGAAATGAGACAGGGGGATTCTTTGTGAAAATGGGTGTGATGGGCGCCGGCGCGGTAGGTGGATATTTTGGCGGTCTACTCGCGAAATCTGGCGTGGACGTTCGCTTTCTCGTTCGTCCTGCGCGCGCGGCGCAACTTCAAAAAGAAGGATTTTCTGTGCGTAGCGTGCACGGTGACTTTTCAATTGATCCGGTTGTCACAACATCCATCGCTGATATGGAAGATGTCGATGTGCTCTTGCTTGCCGTAAAAAATTATCACCTTACAAACGCCTTGCCTGATCTTAAGGCGCTCGCTAAAAAAGGTGTGGTCTTGTTGCCTCTACTGAATGGCGTGAGGCATATGGATGAACTCATGAATGCCGTTGATCCTGGCCATCTGCTCGGAGGTTCTTGCTATATTGAAGTGACGCTTGATGAACGCGGTCATGTCGTGCAGACGAGTGACATTCGCGATTTGGTGTTTGGCCCGTTGCGCGGCGCACAAACCGTTCGTGAAGATCTTCCTGACCTGCTTTTACGTTTGCAGGATGTGTTTACAAACGCCGGATTTCCTGGACTTCTCCATCAAGAAATCATGAGGGAGATGTGGAAGAAATACGTATTTCTTTGCGCGTTTAGCGGGGTGACCGCAAGCACGCGGGCACCCATTGGGGTAACGGCGTCGACACCCGCCACGCGCAACCTCTATCAGGGGATGGTTGAGGAATTGCTTGCTGTCGCAAAAGCGCGTCAGATTGGGCTAACGGATCACATGGTTGACGTCATGATGCAAAGGCTCGATCAAATCGATCCCAACATGACGTCATCGCTTCATCGCGATCTGGCAAAAGGGTTGCCACTTGAGGTAGACAGCCTGCAAGGCGCACTGATTGACATGGCGCGCGAAGAAGGGATCGCGACACCGTGGCATCAAGCGGTGTATGCTGTTCTCGCACCTTATCGAATGGGCGCGCGCTTTGCAGCAGAGTAAACACGAGTGGCGCGTTTACAAATCAATGAGATTTAGTTAAAAGAGAATCATTAACGTCGAAGATTCGCTTCTCACAAAAAGCGAATCTTTTTTCTGCGAATCTTCCACAAATACGCCGAATTTGACTAGAAAGGCTGATCGGTATGTGTTACGTTTACTTTAGGAATGGTTGATGTTTTGTTTGTGCAAACGTTTGCGCGAACTAAAAATATGCTAGCTGCGAGATGGAAAGAGATAAAGGGGTTACGATGAGATGAACCGAAAAGCAAATTCAACGGATGCAAGGACGAGGTTTATAAAGCGTTTTCAGTTCGCCGGAACATCGCTCACGCTCGCTTTTCTGACGCTAGTGTCAGCCGCGTGGGATGCGCCGTTGCGCGCTATCGCGCAAGCCAAAAGTATAAGAAATTATGGTGAACGTGCCGCGTCTTCACCATGGTATAACCACGTTTATAGCAATTCATTTGATACGTTTTATCGCAATCCGTTTTATGCAGTACCTACCGATTCGTCGGTGGTTTTGCGAATCGCGGGCCCGCAAGCGATGACAGGCGCCGCGATTCTTCTTTCTAATGTAAACGGTATCGCGGGCGCGTCTGTTTCGATTAAAATGCATCGCGAACGCTCGGTGAATGCCGCTTCACACGGCGTTTCATCTCATGCGACGACAGTCTTCTACGAAGGGGTCATCCCTGCTTTCGATCTACGAAAGCCCACTGTCGAATCGTACATGTTTCAGGTTCAAGAGGGGCGCTCCGTGGCGTACTATGGTAACAATGGAAATGGGTATGGCGGTGCGGGAAGCATTGCAACCGATCCGAATCTGTTGATCGGGTATAACCTAACCGTTTACGATCACACGTTTGTGACCCCGTCATGGCTGCGGCATGGAATCATCTATGAAATTTTTGTAGATCGCTTCGATAATGGAAATAAAGCGAATGATCCCAGTCCAACGAAAAATCTTGCTATCGGCCAAGGGTCGCAAGGGGAGACACTTGTACCGATTCAGTTCCACAAAAACTGGAACAGCACACCGTATGATCCAAACATTGTCGTTAACGTCAACAGCAAGAATGATTTAAAAGAAGTAGCACTGCGTGGCGATGGGAATTTCAGTACAGATTTCTATGGAGGCGACCTTCGCGGCATCATCGATAAGCTTGGCTACTTAAAATCGCTCGGTGTCAATACACTCTATTTAACGCCAATTTTTCAGTCGGAGTCTAATCACAAATACGATACAGGCAATTTTAAAATGATCGACCCGAGTTTCGGGACATTAAAAACGTATGTTACGCTCGCGAAAGATGCGCATAAAATGGGTATTCATCTCATCCTTGACGGTGTTTTCGAAGATACGGGGAGCGATAGCCTTTATTTTAACAAATTCGGAACCTACCCAGGAATTGGTGCGTGGCAGAGCTACCAAAATCCCAAAAGAAAATCCCCTTATTCATCATGGTATGAGTGGTCTCCTGGCAACAATCCACCTTACATCGGGTGGTCTGGAGTCGACACGCTACCGCAAACCAATACGCAGAATAAGTCCTATCAGAACTTCATCTATGGCATGTATGATAAAGCGCATCGAAAAAACCCTGCAACCAATTCTGTGGCGGCATACTGGCTCTCGCTTGGCGCTTCGGGTTGGCGACTTGACTCTGCGAATAACAGCAATTTCTCGGTCGCGTGGTGGACGGCGTTTCGCAACGCAGTAAAAAAAGTTGACCCAAATGCCGCGATCATTGGCGAGGATTGGAACAACCCGACCAATGACGGCGGTGTCGACTGGATGACCGGAACAACCTGGGACAGCACGATGAACTATCCGTTTCGCAACGCCGTGATTTCATTTTTTCGCGGAAACTATGACGACGGGTCCGTTCAGAATTATGCGATGAGTGCGAGCCAGTTTAACGATACGATGATGCAGATGTTGCAGTCGTACCCGACGCCTGCGATGTACGCAGAGATGAACCTGCTGAGTTCACAGGATGTGGAGCGTATCCTGACGATTCTTGAAGGAGCGCCGAATTATAGTCAGCTCAGCGCCTACGCGCAAGCGACGTGGAAACCAACGCCTGCACAAGTGGCAAACGGTGTGAAAAAGCTTGAGTTGGTGACCGATTTTCAGTATGGGTTTGTTGGGGTGCCGTCCATTTATTATGGAGACGAAGCGGGTCTGATTGGATTCAAAGATCCGCTTGACCGCGGAACGTATCCGTGGGGTCATCCGAACGCGGCGTTGCTTTCACATTACAGACTGCTTGGCGCGATTCGAAACGCCCATCCGGTGTTGCAACAGGGTGCCTACCTCCCGCTGTACGCGCACCAGAACGTGATCGCCTTTGCGCGCACCGTGCGGGATGGTGTAGATG
>NZ_LSUQ01000069.1 GCF_001642725.1 Ferroacidibacillus organovorans | reverse complement strand
CGCACAGCCGTTTCAGAAAATCGAGGGGACTTCCTCGACGCCCACGCAAGCGGCGGACACGGAACTCGTGGTGACCGCCAATCAGGTGTGGGATCTGCTAGTCACTCGCCCTTGGGTCATTGGAGAGTTTGACCAGACGGAGTCACGGCCCATCCCTGTGACACCAGCTGAGGCGACGTCGATTCAAAAATCTGCTGCATCCGCAAACGTATCCCTGCCCGTGTCTGTCGGTGAGGACTGGCGTTCTCTCATCCGTGAATACCCGGACGGATCGCAACAAAGAACCATCCTCGCCACCACCTTAGGGAATCCGTCCATTAATCACGGCGGACACGCGGACATGCCGGATGTGCTGGGGGCCGGAAGCGTCGTGCCCAGAATGGTGCTCGCGCTCTTCTCACTGGTGGCTTCCCTTTCGTTCTTGGTCTTTGCGGCCGTCATTGCCGGGATGCTGGTTGCTGCACAAGAGATGGCGCTGGCCCTTATCCTCATCTGCCCCATTGTTTTTCTCATCGGTGTATTGCCGGGGCGTGGATTCGGTTTGGTGCGCGCTTGGTTCGGTTGGCTCATCGGAGCACTTGGAACCAAAGTAGTGTATGGTCTCTATTTCGGATTCACCCTACTCCTCGCCGATGTGGTCACGCAAACGACAGGACTTTTGATTTTACAGCAGGTGCTCGTCTCCCTGTTGTTCTTCCTCGCTTTCCTGTTCCGAAAGCGGGTGCTTGGCACGATACTCTCCAAGGTGGGTGCGCCCACGCCGCACGAAATGCTGCGGACATCGGTGGTGTACGTGCGCGATCACTGGCGGGACACTTCGACATCTGTCGGTCATGCAGGTGGGTTTGCCAAAAACGTGTTCCGTCGGTTTCGTTCGAAAGGCGGTCATGGTGACGATGGAGGTGACGAGTCATGAGACGGCCCGTCCGACTCGTCATCGGTTGGGCAGTCGCCGCTCTCGGCTTTTGGGGGATCGTCATCGTCCTTTTGTTGTTTCTGCTTCTCATCGTGACGCTCGGCGTAGTCATCTCGTCCCGTGACAATGCCCTACCTGTCTCGCCTGCAGTTGCCATTGAACCGATTCCACCGCAACTGCTCCCGATCTATCACCGAGCGGGTGCCAAGTACCACGTGCCTTGGGCGGTTTTAGCAGGCATTAATCGGGTGGAGACCGACTTTGGACGAGACTTATCCGTGTCCTCGGCAGGAGCGGTCGGTTTCATGCAATTTGAGCCATCCACCTGGGCCGAGTATGGGGTCGATGCAGATGGCGATGGCAAGATAGACCCGTACGATCCGGTTGACGCCATCTTCTCTGCTGCGCATTACCTTGCCATATCTAACGTGGCGAAGAACCCCATGCAAGCAGTATTCCAGTACAACCATTCTACAGACTATGTCCGCGAGGTACTGCGCTTGGCGACCATCTACCAAACGTGGAACCCACTTAGCTCCGATTGGGCATGGCCCGTGACCGATACGTTAGACCCGGTATCGGGTGTTGGTCACTCCCACAGCGAACCCTTGAACGTGATGATCCATTGTCCCGCAGGCGTACCGGTGCTGGCCATTCACGGGGGGACCATCACGACAGTTACAGGTACGGGAATCACGCTGGACCTTGGAAACGGACTCATCGTGACCGAGCAGGGACTGCACCCGACGGTTTCGACAGCACAGGTTGTCCATGCTGGCGAACCGCTCGGTGTCTCTGCCACACGCGGCGTCACAGCCTCCATTGAGGAGACTTTGACGCCATTGCCCCTCCTGTGGTTTGTGAGCCCGTCTCAGCCAAACATGGCCCACACACCGCCGCTCGTGATGACACCACCAGCGAATACGCCGTAGTCATCCCGTGCATCTTGTTCAGCGCAGAAATCGGGAGTAGATAGCCAAACCTCCCCGTTGCTGAAGTTGGATTCCGGAGCTATGATGACACACTGCGAAAGGAGGACGCTGCATGCCGGATCAAGAGTTGAAAGATAAAGTGCGCCGTGTGCGTAAAGAAGGGAGTCTGAAAGTCCAGAGCAAAGCCGAAGCGCTGGAACTCATCACGTATGCACAAATGATGTATGGCTACCAATTTCGGATTGAAGGCCACACAAGTTTTTACTACTTGGTCGTCGACGGGGATGATTAACCATGACGCACATGACAATCAACAAATTTGGGCGGGATACATCATGGCATGGCCCATGATATACGCATTGGGAGCTTGGGATGCGGAACCTTACCGGAAAACGAACCGTCCTTATCATCCCTCCCCCGACTCCCCACCCGACATTCCCGATGGCATCCCGCGCGGAGTTTCTGCCGGGCAAAAAACAAGTTAGGCTATCGGCCAACGCGAGGAGGTGTAAGACTCGTGGATAAGCAAACCTTGGAGGACTTGGTTTGGCGCGTCCGACAGGAGGGGGCGATTCAGTTGTCAAGTGAATCGCAAGGTCTCGAACTCCTGCATTACGCCAGGATCACCTACAGATTTAACTTCCTGATCGGATTCAACGTTTATGGTTGTCGGGTGCTTGATGAGCACAAATAATCCGACACCGCAAGAGTTAGCCTGACAGCCAGCGCAAAGGAGGTGAATCCATTGCTAAATCAACTCTTGGAGGCCATGGTTCGACGCGTGCATGAAGGATGGTGAGGTACACGTGGAGACTAAGGCCCACGCTCTTGAACTCGTCAAATATGCTGAAAAAACGTATGGCTATCGTTTTTCGATCAGCCCCACGGGTTTTGGCTATCTCGTGATCGACGAAAGTTGACCGGCGGTACGGTGCGAATGCCATGAGTAATGAAGGGATGTAAGAGAGCTCAATACAAATCTCTCCTTTCAATTGATGCGAAAACCTCCGATTAGCGGCTCAAAGACGCAACACCACGCTTGATCCAATTTCAATCCGGAGAGGAGAAATGATATGGACGAGATTCGTGTTCCCAAATCTGTCTTTGAAGGTCTTGAAGCCATTCGGCAGTCTGGCACTACCAACATGCTCGACTTTTTCGCCGTGCTCCGTTTGGCGTCTGCACTGAACAATCCAGACACCGCACGATGGCTGCTCGACCACAAACGAGAGTATGTACAGGGCGTCCTATATGGCATCGAACCGGAAGAATGAAATCCCGTGACCATCTCAGAAACAGATGCATTGCTTTCCTTTGCGAGACCGAGCTAAGCTGACGACTGACAAGGAGGGATTCGTCTCATGCAATATGAATTCACGGTCAAACCGAGCCACTTCGGTGGGACTTGGTACGAAGGTGTCGTAGACGGATACTACGTGCATGCGAGAGTATTCGATGAACCGTCCAAATTTGGTATCAACGACGGCAGAATCTCCGCCCTCATGGTCGTCCCGAAAAAAGGGGACGGCCTTTTTCATGCCTTAACCAACTATGATCGGGCTTGGGATGGCGACCTGCCGTCCCCAAAATACCGCCTTGTCGTAGAAAACGTGTTCGCCTGTTTTCATGACCGCAGCTTGGACTGGGCGTATGAGGAACACAAACATCGGGCGCAGATGGAATTCTAATCACCGTCGCCATGCTGTTCAAGTGATTAGCAGAGGGGTGACAAGGATGTGCAAACCCACCTACATTTGTCCGCGCGGTCATTACTCGATCCTGAATCCCGATATGTTCTGCGTGTCTTCAGATGGCATCGAAATCTGTTGCTCCGTCTGTCAGGAAAAGATATTGATTTCAGGCGTACGAACCAAAGCATGTTGCGAAGACCCTGACTACAAGCAGGTCGGAAATTCATCTGTGGATGGGTAGCCGAGTCCATGTTATCCGCCCAAACAGGGTGCGAAATCCATTCTTTCGCACCCCCATCCTTTCTCCATCTCCTGCCGTTGACTCTTCTCAAACCTGGAGTGAAGATGGACATCCAAGCGGTACCTCCATCACCTGACACGAACCCTGCCATGCGATGGAGACAGCTTGGAACAAGTCATCGGAAACATACCTGGTTCATCCAATGGAGTGATGTCCCTATGGAGCAAAAGAAAATCTACGAAGTCGCCGTTTACTTACGCAAAAGCCGCGACGACACGGACGGTGAAGAAGATGTCCTGCTCAAACACGAAACGGCCCTCACCGATTTCGTTCGCAAAAACAACTGGCGGTATGTCACATACCGGGAAATCGGAAGTTCCGACAGCATCGACTATCGACCGGAGTTCAAACGCCTGCTCAAAGATGTGGAGAATGATTTCTACGACGCAGTGGTCGTCATGGACTATGACCGGCTAAGCCGAGGCGACAAAGAAGACCGGGCACGGGTCGAGAAAATTCTCCAACAGTCGAACACCCTCGTCGTCACTCCTCAACGCGTCTATGACCTGAACGACGAGGACCAAGAACTCATCACTGACATCGAAGGCGTGTTTGCAAGGTACGAATACCGCATGATCAAAAAGCGATTCCAGCGCGGTAAGAAAATTGGTGCTCGCCTCGGTCACTGGACCAATGGCCCGGCTCCCTTTCCCTATCTCTATAACTCTGAAGCTCGAAGTCTCGAACTTGATCCCGATAAGTTGGACATCTACAAACTCATCAAACAACGCTTGCTTAGTGGGGCCACGTGTGCCGCTGTGTGCTGGGAACTGAACCGCATGGGTATTCCCTCCCCCAAAGGCAAGCTGTGGCAGGAAAGCGTACTCTATCGGCTAGCCATCAATGAAGTGCATCTTGGACGCGTGGTGTACGGCAAGACCAGCGGTGGACTGCACAAGAATCGAAAAACTGCGCCGTTTCGGGTGAACCCGCGTGAAAACTGGGTCATCGTCGACAACGCTCACCCTGCCGTGAAAACACCGGAGGAACATGCAGAGATTTTGAAGATGTTGGAGCGACGTCGCATCCAATCCAAGCGAACCAGGCACGGAACCTACGTATATTCTGGATTGGTGTATTGCGGTAAGTGCGGTGCTGCCCACCAGTTTCAGCCGAAAGAGAACGGACGCATCCTCGTGAAGAAGTGCCAGAAAATCGACCCGTTTGGCAAACGCTGCGGCAATCCCGGCGCAGACCTTGAGCATATTGAGTTGGCCGTGATCGAAAGCCTTCGCGAGTACGAGGATGAAATCCGATCCAGACCGATTCAAACCACGGATACGCCAGATATGGCCCCGCAGATGTTATTACATTTGAAGGAAACCGAGTTGGAGGGGCTGCACGAAGGGGTGACCCGGCTCAAAGACATGTATGTGTCCGGGGATTTGACCAAACAGGAGTATCGAACTCGGTTGGATCATCAAAAGGACCTGATTATGAAGAAGGGAAATGACATTCAACATTTGAAGGAAGCCCTGCAGGTCGGTGGCCCCGTTTCAGACCAAGACAGGTTAAGGCGCATTGAAGAACTGCAGAATGTTTGGAAACAACTCGACAGCATGCCCGAAGAAAAGAATCGGTTGCTCAAGCAGATTATTGAGCGGATCGAGTATGCACGGGATAATTATCGCATTGATGTGAGGGTCCAATTCCGTTGAATGGATGAACAATGTTCATACGATGTGGTATGATCAAACTGGGATAGGTGGGATGATGATGGATTTACTAAAACCCAGCATAGACTTCGTCTTTAAGCGCATATTCGGCGTCGAGGAAAACAAAGACGTCCTTCTCGATTTTCTCAATGCCGTCTTCGAATCGGCCAATGAACCCGGCGTGACGGAGATTGAAATTCTCAACCCGTATCTCGACAAGACAACAGTCTATGATAAGATGTCCGTTTTGGACATCAAGGCCAGGACGGCCAGCGGAACGCTGATTAATATCGAGATTCAGCTTCGGGACCAGCAGGATATGGAGAAACGGTCGCTCTACTACTGGGCGCGAATGTACGGGAGCCAGTTGGTGCAGGGTGAGATTTACCGGAGTCTATGCCGCACAGTAACCATCAACATCCTTGGGTTCAATTATATCGACAACGACCGTTACCATAACACGTTTCACCTACGGGAAGACAATACCGGGCTCATCCTGACGGATGACATCGAAATTCATATGATTGAGTTGCAGAAGCTTCGGGAAATCGCAGTTGGACAAGAACGAAAACTGGTGCGCTGGACACTGTTCTTACTGGGATCGGCGCGAGAGAAATTGGAGGAGCTTGCGATGGAGGAACCGGCCATAAAAAAAGCATTGACCACGCTGGAATTCTTGAGTCAGGATCGTGAAGCGCGTGAACTATATGAAGCACGACAGAAAGCGATTCATGATTGGAATTCCAATATCCAAGGCGCACGAGAAGCCGGGGAACGAAAGAAGGCGTCCGAAGTCGCTCAGCGCTTACTGCGTAAAGGAGTGCCTATCGAAGACGTGGCAGAACTCACAGAGCTGAGTGTCGGAGAGATTGAGCAACTACAGCGAGACCAGACACACTGAATCGGACGCTCTCATGCGTTATCTCCCCACTTTACTGGGAACAGTAAGATAAAAAATGGAAGAGCGCGTTTGGAGAAAAAACAAGAGATAGCGAAACGACTTCTCGTAAAAGAGTTCGAGATCAAGACCCTTTGTGAAATATCAGGACTGTCTAGAGAAGAAGTCGAGCAACTATCCAGGTACCTACAATAAGACACCGTTTCATCTCCTTAGTCAGGGATAACGTAAAGTTGTTTTCTGTGGTTCACCCATATCGATATGTTCAACCAGATACGCTGGTTATCGTCATTACGTACTGACCGTGATTTAGGAATTCCATAGACGACCACTTTTTTTCCCACTGTGATGCTTTCCAATGGAATTCCATTAACCACATAAAACTTCACCATGGGGATATGTCTGTAACCATCACTACTTGGTTGAACACTTATCGTTTTCAACTGTATTATTCCGTAGTTGCGGCTGTTGGACGGAATCTGGATTGACTTTACCTCCCCTTCGATGCAGATTGGGTAACTGTGACTATTAACTCGTTCGTAGCACCGAAGCAGATTTTCGCGCTCAAAATAAAAATCAGCCCACCGAACAGTATCCCCCCGAAATTGAATTTTGACATATTGAGCGATGTCACGTTCCAGTTCTATCTTCGAACGCAACTCCATAATTTTCCTCGCAGTTGACAAATATGCTGTTAAACTGCCTTTGGTTGTGTAAGTAGTCTCGACTTGCCCACGAGTGTTTGAACCAGTCTGCGATGTAGGGCCAACTACCTCGCCTTCCTTTGCATTTAAAGCACCAAATAGAAGATGTAACCTGAATTTGTACTTACCATTCGCTATGCTATGCATCATGTCGTCGGCCTTACGCGCAATGATTTTAACTTGTCCTCCCACGTTGTACTGGCAATCATCACTATGAGGACTGTCAATGCCTGTAACAAGGGCAAAATGTGATGGAACGGTTATTTCACTTTCTACACCTTTATTGTAGGAGTGAACAAATTTCAACCGTGTCCTGCAATTTTCGGAGCTACAATATAAATTACTCTTGAGTTCAGAAGCCTCCACCTTATCTGCCTCATCTACGCGTATAACGCGGTTTTGAGGTTTATAATAAGCCTCCGACATTTTTATCCCCATTGTCTCGACCTCTCTTCCCTTAGGCGAGCACGCATCATTTCGAACGTCTACGCCGTTGATTCCCCTGCCACTTGCCCCACTTCTCCAGCCTATGTGCAAGCGTTGCCCCGTGCCAAAACTCAATATGCCTATCTTGCGCTTCTTTGCGTGCCTGAGGTGAAACGTCAGACGATGTGACAAGCATTGCATATAGACAAGTAGGTTTCGTGTTCAGTCGTGCGGAGTGCAGTTCACGGATGATATTTGGCCCGACGTGACGACGATCAGCCCAGTGTTTCGCTTGAACTGCGGTACGCTCTTTAGTGCGCTTGTCAGTAATGACCAAATCGACCCCACCATCATTACCGCCGATTCCGGGTTCATCAACATCGTAACCGTGATCACGGAAGTACAGAGCCAAAAGTCGTTCAAATTCAGCCCATGTGAGCTTTTCAATGGGACTGAGAAGAATTTCAGCGTCCGGACGTTTTGCAGAGGAAGTTCGAGTGCTTGATTGGGCTTTCTTCTTTTGGTTGGAACCTCGCGACTTTGAGGACTTACGCTTCTTGATGGGGGTAATTGCTTTTACGATTATTGCAAGTGCGATAATCGCCCCAAGTTCCAAATATAAACTATGCGGCAAAGTAAGATTCATAGATGACAACTCCCGACAAATTTCGATTGGAAGATACTTCTGCGTAACTGTGCATGAATCCTCTTCCAAGCTATCATTTACAAGCACACACCCGTGCGAATGACAACCATCATCTACAAATACAGGTCGCCTCATTTGCCCTGTCTTCCCTTTTCCCGTGCTACCGCTTCAAAACTTTGCCGCATGAAATGGCGTATGAGAGGGCTATTCGGATTGTTACAAAAACATGGAATCCACAAACTGAGCTTTCCTATTTTTTGCCTGAACGAATAGATAATTTAGCCGAGATAGATGGCTGGTTACCACATCATTACCGCTGAAATTCGATTGATTAAATCTAAAGAAGCCTTCTTCACAGCGGCACGCCCTGCCACATTACCTAGCACGACCAAAACGAAGAACCAAATCCATGAAACGGATGCACAGGCTATACCAAATTTATCTGACCACGAAGGGCTCGACCCGAACCCCGTTGTGTACGTTGGTGTAAAATTTCAATTCGAACAGAAAAGCCGACAGAACCAAGTAGATTTCTTGTGAATTCAGGTTACGTATTCCAATGAATTTGGATTTTCTTATTTACGAACGTACGTTCCCATGATAAGATCACTTTAAATAAATCCGGGGGCTGAGTTCATGAAAGACACTGAATTAGAAAAAATCCTAGCAATATCTGAAGTTGTTCAGAAGAGTGCTGATGAATTACTTAGCAATGGATTGAGCGAAACGACATTTACATGCCCCATGTGCTCAGCGACGGTTCATGTGCAACTAGATTATTGCTGCGGCGTCGTAGCTGATTGCGAAACCCCCGATTGTCTACATATGCACATGAATCTTGGATTGAACTTTGAGGAGTGCAGAAATGGAACCCACTAATTTCAGAACGGTTATCGACAAATGCATATCTATCCCGTACGGTCAAGAAATAATTCGAGTATTACCTGTGGCACGTTCAATTTTTGCCGATGGGACGATGGACATCGAAAACTACGCAGTGACTTTGTTTATAAGAAGTGGTGAAACTAAGATTCTCGAAGAATGCAGTGCCCTTGATGACGCGAATGTTGCAGCGCGTCGTTTTTCGGAAGCCGACAGGTACTAAGAACTTTGTTTCCCGGTTGTCACATCCGGGTGTTCCCTCAAACTCTACACCATGACGATTCTACTTCATTCCTAACACGGCAATCAGATTAGTTTCATTCGATGTTTTACGAACACCACCAAAATAATACAAGAGGAACAACCAACGTCACCACTGCGAACCGCCATGCCTGCCGGAAACCAAACATCAACCCTGCCTTCCCTACATTGGAGATCGCTTCATGGAGATACCGAAACTTAGGGTGGTTTGGCGCAACCGGACTATCAATCCTCATGAAGACCGCCTAGTCCGCTGGCTGTTGTTGTTGTTGGAAACAGCCGAAGACGACGAAATCCTTAGTGAATTGGAGGCTATCGCGTCGGGAGTTGGAGTTGCGGTAGCAACGTGCGTTGGAAAGTGTCGCAAAGCGGATGTTGACAGCAGGCCAGGATATAGAGACAGTCGCGCAGTTCACAAACCTATCTCACGCCGAGATAGAAGAGATTCAAAGAAGACTTCAATAAAGAATCGTATTGAATAAACCAATACATCAGGCCCGGAAGACCGAGCCTGTGAATATCATATCTCCGCCCGAAACGTCTTTCCCAACTCATCTCCAAGGCCAAAATAGTGCCGGAAATTGTAGATGAGCGGGTTCCAGCGAACTGGATCAACATGGTTAGCTCCTACGATAATCCGATCATGTGCATGTACCACCAGAGCCTCCACTTCGATGATTCCGAACCGCACCTGTTCACCGACGATTCGAATCCCCTTGACTGTCGCTTCGATTTGTATTGGACATTCGGCAATTCGATCCGGTTCAACCTGAGTCGATTTCACTGGCGTTAATCCGGCTGCGGCAAATTTGTCTTTCTCATATCGGAACACACCCTTTTTATACTCAGGAATCGGCGTCTTCCCTGTCAATGGAGCCAACAACTCCACCGATTCCCAAAGCGATGAATCCGGCAAATTCACTACGCATTCACTATGCCGAATCAAGCTTTCAAGCCCTTTACCGCCTTCGCCGAGTCCTAGAATGATACGATTCCCAAGTGCCCAAGCTGAAGACATTGGCGTGATATTTGATGTCTGATCTTCATTAAAGGTTGTCAGCAACACGACTGGTGTGCCATAGTACAAGATTTTTGGTTGGATGACCTGTGTCTTTGAAATCTGTTTTTTGTGCATCATGAGTCTTCCTCTCCATCGTTCAATTCTTCTACTTGATTGTAAACCGCATATTATTCGTCTATCATCGAAGTATCATTGTAATCTGGAGATGAAGACATTGGACGCAGCGCCAAACATATCCGAAGTAGCCGCTTTGATTGCTGATCCGTCAAGAGGCACCATGCTCACTACATTGCTTGGCGGTCAAACGCTTCTGGCGAGCGAACTCGCTCGTACCGCCGGGGTGACTCCACAAACGGCAAGTGCCCATTTAGCCAAAATGGTAGATGGGGGTCTTATTCTCTCGGAATCCCATGGTCGAAACCGCTACTTCCGCCTCGCTTCCCCCGAAGTAGCACATGTCCTTGAAGCACTGTCCATTGTTGCGAAGCCAACGAAAGTTCGTTCGTTGCGACAATCGAAACAGACTAGGGCACTGCACTTTGCGCGAACCTGTTATGACCATCTGGCTGGCGAGGTCGGTGTTGCCCTGACATCGAAGATGTTGGAATTCGAGTGGCTCATGTCTGAAGGTAAGAATTTCGCCATAACCGATAGAGGTGCCGATGGACTCCTTGCTATTGGGGTGGATATGCGCAGAATTCCAACGGGGCGGCGTGCGCTGGCACGTCAGTGTCTAGACTGGAGTGAACGTAGATATCATGTGGCTGGTTTACTTGGAGCAGCCATCACCAATCGATTCTTTGAATTAGGGTGGATTGGACAAAAAGCGTCCACGCGTGCTATAGAGGTAACCAAAGCGGGTGCGCAGGGGCTATCAAAGAACTTCGATATCCGGGTTGATGCGTTGAAATCTCAAAGTGAAACAATGTGATGAAAAGTAAAAATCATGATCCTATCTCTCCATTTCCCTCCAATGGAGTAATCTATGGACTTGGCATCAGTGACAGGTCCATATATTACTCCATTACCGTATATT
>NZ_LSUQ01000068.1 GCF_001642725.1 Ferroacidibacillus organovorans | reverse complement strand
TTTTGGGGTGGTCAACTTTTCAGTTGTCAAAGAACGCCCACGTGGTCAACTATTAAGTTATCAAACACATACGCGAAACGAAGTCGCGCTGTTGAAAGAATCGCTTCGTGACGGTAAGTTCGTGATCAAGACCAACACGACGCTTCCTGCAGGAGAGGTGGTCACCTCGTACAAGACGCTCATGAACGTTGAGCGGGCGTTTCGGGAGATCAAGAATTTTCTGGATGTCGGGCCAATGTACCACTGGAATGAGAAACGGGTACGCGGTCACATTTTCATTTGCGTGCTGGCCTATCTGTTTGAGCAAGAGATGCAAGTAATGTACCGACGTGCGTGGGATCAACAAGTACAAGAGGTGCAACGGGTATCCGATGAAGAGGAACGCGCGATCCGACAAAAGGATCTAGAGGATCGTCACTACACCGGGGAATGGATCGTCAAGGAACTAAGGCGATGGCATGTGCTGAGGGCGGAGTTTCTGGGGAAAGAATTCCTGAGCGTTCCCCCGGCGTCAGAACGATTGGCCGAAGTTCTCAAGATGCTGCAAATCCCACTCCCCGCAAAGACGATCCATCTTCGCGATATCAAAGCCGAAGCAAAATAAGATCCGATCAAGCGAACGTAGCCCTGTGAGAACGGGGCTTTTTGTGTTGTAGGGCAAAATAGGGCCTACAAACCCGCGTCGTGACTGGGGTACTGTCAAAGATGAGGTAAACTACTCCAGATGAGAGATTAGCAAAGATTAATTCAATATATTTACTTTTGTTCACATCCTTCAGCTTAAAAAGTATCTTCTCTACAAACATTTAAAGCTTGCATGCGAAATTCAATCAAAATAGAAGGGAAATCTGTAAAACGACTATTTGCAGTGCATATGACTCGGGTAAAGCGATGCCTTCGAATGCACAAATGGATTTGAATCGTGACAATTAGCCACGGTGAATTTCTTTGAGCATCAATATTGGCTAAGTAGACCGGTTAAGCCGCTTTCAGTTGCGAAAGAAGGAGTGCGCAGGGATATCAGAAGGGCAATTCATCCTCCGAATCCTTGTGAGGCTTCTCACTTTCTGTTTCTTGGTTGTCAAAATATTGTTGGGTGGATGCAACTTCATTGCCGAATACAGCTCTTGTCTCGTGATCACCAATCGCATCAATTAAAAATTTAAAATGTTCAAATGTATTTCGGTCGTGGTAGGAAAGAGACCTCTTTATTCCGTATATCAACGCCAAGTTTTTTGTTGATTCACTACCGAATACAACACGTTGATAATGTTCAATAACGAAACTTCGGATGTCAGGATCTTCGTCGGACAATTTGTGTCCAAGTATTGTTAATATTTCTTCCTTTGTTTCAAAGTAGGTAACAGAATTTGTGCCGAAAGTCGATAAAACACCTTGCTGATTACAGTGATATTCCCATGAGTCATTATCAAACGGATCAGCATATTGACCAACCATTTTCGCTTGTTCAAGCGACTTTTTGACCATGTGTTCGATTTTCAACCTCGTAATTGGCACTAGCAAACTCCACTTCTCGGGTGGATAGATACTTAGAAACATCCTTAATTCAGTGTTGTCGGCACACTGAAGCAACTCTTTATTCAAGTTGTAAATAAATTCATCGCATTCATCCGATGTGATACTTTCCATAAGTTCATTGATGAGATTGTTCAATTGGTTCTCTCTAGCCCTCTCCCTGAATCTAAAGATATTCACCAGCAATTCATATTTCTTCTTTTCAGGGATTTCCTGAAGAACAATTTTGGAGTACTCCTTGGAATTGTTGAAATTCTCATCAAAGACAAACTCTAGCCAGTCTTCTACTAGTGATGGTTGTTTCGAATTACGAACAAAATCGAGAACATAGCTGACAAATTGTATAATCGTATCGGCGACTTCCTTGTTATCATTGTACCTTTCGTGTGCTCGGGGATTACGTACAGCTAGACATAGTCCTTTTAACAGATAGCCGACCCCTGCTTGAATATCCTTTTCGGTCTGCGTTTGTAATTTATTGATTTTCAATTTAGGACTCTGGCCCAGAAACGCTTCATCCATCAGTTTGGTGTTGTCCAGACTTAGACCGCTTTTTTCTCGCACAATCTCATTAACGTACTGCAGTGAGTTAGTTATCGAATTTGTGTAGCTACCCCTTTCATAATTGTCCCGTGCAACACTCCATACGTCTTCACTTACTAATGTTGTGATTATCGTTACGTTTTTTTGGATTTTGGTTGACAGCTGTTCCAATCTCCTCGCTCCTCATTTTAGCCCTCTTGTATGAAATGCATCCCTTTATAAAATCAGCCTACCCAATCTAGACTTTCGCTCAATTAACCATGTTTGGTGGTCTTATACGATACTTTCTGGCGTTAGGAATTTCGAACCCTAACTGTCTTCCAACATTATACGGCGCTCGGGACAAGCTGAATAGCCCAGGACCAGTGCGACTCCGACTCTTCAGCAATTCAAGCCAACTATAATTTGAATTAAACACAAATGTTCAATTTACGTGTTGAGCATCAAACTGATCATGTGAATCCTCATGTCGGTGCTTTTTTCGTGCTTTTAGTAAAATGGATTCGGGATCATATCTTATTTCGGTGATTTTTGAAAGTAGGATTTCGAGATTTGAAAATTGAATCGGTTCACACATGAAGCATCTCCATATCTATTACAGCATGCGACATAAACAGTGAAGAATAAAGTAAGGGACACCCTATACAAGATGGGCTAACACTTCCCTATGTTGGGGCCAGTGAATATTTTTCAAACGCGAAATCACCGTCAGGAGATTGGTAAATTTCAGTTCAAACAGGCAAGCGAGACTTCACTTTCATGTCCTCGGCAAGATATTTGTTGTATCTCTCCTTGGGATACTCATATTTTTCCTTTGTTTACTGGTCTGTCTTGGTTCCGTTGAACCAGATTGATGTTTTGCCCGCATTTTTCCCCTTCTTGTTGGTGACGCACTCCAGCAAATATTCCTCTGAGGACATCATCCACATCCATTGAAGTCTTTCTAAGTAGAAGATGAAATAATAGTTTTCCCTAGGCTGGTGAGATATCGCCGCAAATAGCGCTCCGTCTCCCATTGTTATATCATAGCCTCGAGCCTTTATCTGAATTTCAATGAATGTTCCGTCGGATTTGCGGACGACTGCATCCACCGCATTATCGTCAACGAGCGGTACATAAACGTCTAATCCTTCTTTCAACATCAGACCGATAATATAGTATTCAACACGCTTACCGAATCCAGCCGAGTGTCGGAATGATACAGGCATGGCGTCCGATTCACCTTTCCAATTCACTTTGATGTCAATTGTGGGACAAGTCCGTCTTTGGTCGTCATCATCACCATCCGGTTTTCCATGACGCAATATTTCAAAATGTCTACATTACGCAGTGTTTAGGAGAATCTATTGCTATTCTTCCGATGAGTTACTCCGATGTACTTCTGTACATGTTATCAGATAATTGGGTATGATAGGTAGTGCGGTTCGGGGGTAATCTTACCGAAGAGTTCGGCAAATCCTCATTTAAGGACGAGATAGAAAAAGTGAATGAGAAAGTCACGGAATATCTGCAAGGCCACGAATAGTATCCACAGAACACAGAATCACCAGTAATCGAAAGATTTACAATTAAGTGTGAGACCGCCGCCGTATCTTCGGATGTGAGTTTGAAGTGACTTACATTTAGAAGTAGGCGTTCTAAGGAGGATACTGAATCATGGGCAAATTCGATGTTGCACAGGTTTGCTTGAATGGACATCCGACAAACAGCACAATGATTGAGTCACCAGAGTTTAATAAAAGCTTCTGTCCAGTATGCGGTGCGAAAACGATAAATGCGTGTTCTGCGTGTAATCATGCAATTCAGGGAGAATACAAAGTAGAGGGAGTCGTCGATCTTAGCTATGTATATGATCCAACAGCATTTTGCCAGTCTTGTGGTGAACCCTTCCCATGGACTTCGAGACGTATTAAGGCGGCTATTGACCTCGCCGAATCTGAGTTGGAGGAAGCCGACAAGGAAGTGTTTGAACAGAACGTTGGTGAGTTGGTTACGGACTCTCCACAAACGAAGGTTGCCGCTGCTCGGATAAAGAAAATCCTTACTAAAGTCGGAACTACGTTTGGAGAGTCGATTCGAGACATTCTTGTTGACGTAGCCAGTGAAACGGCGAAGAAAATAATCTGGGGACAGTACAGGTATACCATTTGTTATGAGTGTTCTCGCAGACTTATTTTGCGGCCACAAGACCTTTGAAATAAATCCACTGTGGCATAGCAAGTAGCAGTTCCCTTTGCGCTATAATACACTTGGGTTAGGCAAATAACCCTCTCAGTCGTTTAAACCCTAGTTACATAATTTAACTTCCGCATATCGTCCCAAGCCGGAATGTGTTCCCAATACTTTTTATAATTTATCCCTAAAGAGGAAAAAAGGGGCACAAAACGTGACTGCAGAAAAATCCATACTGAATTTAACAGAAAAAATAGAATCAGCAATGAACGAGTCAATTCTAGCTCTTCAAAGCTTATTACGGATTGAGAAGTACGAATCTTCAACCCACCATACCGTAATCGTAACGGGGTGGGACAATGATCGTGACTCCAAACACTTGATCGCACAGTATCTCGTTGGCCTAAGGGCGTCAGCAATCGACTGTGCACTGAATATAAAAGCGTATTTGCTGGAGGACTCCGACGTGGGCAAAGTTGATCTGCGTGGGAGCGTATCAGAAATAGTTGGAGCATCGAATGACTCTTTAACTAAAGTTCAAAAAAGAGATGAGCGAAACCCCTGGTTGGCTGAAGCAATTTGGCATCTTTGTTTAGTTCTTGCGAACAAGAAGCCTGAAATTCATCCGCCCGGAAGGGTGATTGCGGTAAAGGATGTCCACGTTAAAGCTAAGGACCATGGGCTAGACGGGCTTGCGTTGTATGTGAATGATCAAGGTATCGGTTTATCTGTGATTGAATCAAAAGCGTACAAAAATGACCCTAGCCGGGCAATTGAGAAAGCAATCAAATATTTCAAGGAAATTGATGGGGATAAGCACACCACGAGAATTCGCCAGGATGTCAACGCAATGCGGATTGGTTTGCCGCGAGATGTCCAGGAGCAAGTAAGGGGACTCTTTTGGAATAAACTCCGCACATATATGCCTAACCCTCACTACGATGCTGCAACCATTATGGATTGGACCCAGCCTCATAATGTATTCTCCCGCCATTTGTCCGTAGACAAGGAATCTATTATTGTCATGCCACATATAATTCGGGACTTCGATAGATTTTTTGAAGAGATATCAGACTTGATGAGGGAATTTGTGGAGGGATTGTAATGTTTGACAGCTATGCTCAACAACTGCTTCGGCAATTGCCAGACTTGCCTGGACTGGATTCAAATGAGTGCCGACGATACTTGTCTAAAGCGTACTTTTATATACTCAGACAGAAAATCCAACTGGGGGAGGTCAGTGCTGAAGAGGATTTAAATTCTTTTTCTGAAGTGGTTAACTACCTTAGGAACCTGGCAAATACGCTTGAAACCATCGCAATATTCGATTCTTTAAACGGTGTTGATGTACCATGGGGTGTGAAGAGGTCATGTGCGTTCGTGGCGGCAGAGGCATTGTCGCTATTAAAGTTCATGATCAGTGGCCGGGCAATTGGAGAAGAGACCGATTCCTTCAGGCTGGAAAGCAACTATGTATCACTTGAATCCGCTCTTCTCTATATGTTTGGTGGGTATGATGTCAACGCCGTTAGCGTAATTGCGGATCTTGAATATATTGGAGCAGGTAGCTCACCTGTTGAAGAGAGCGCCAACCAATTAATTACCTATCTTCTACGTCTATGTCGCGGGGATGTATATCACTCATCTTTTCCTGAGGTCGATGATGTAAATCTAATCGATCCCGATGCACGAATGACCTACGGGCAATTAATTGACGATATTCGTTACCATTTATACTCCGAGTTAACCCGCGGAATTTCGTTGTTCTTGAATTGGCTAGCGGGCATTGAAAATGTCAGCTTAGACACAGCATTCTCAATTCTGGAAAGAGTACATCGCTCTGTGGGATCACAGGAAACCAGTAGGAATACGGAATTTGCAGACATCTATCACTTTTCTAGCATCCTCAATGCAACAGTTCGTCTTCTAAGCGAGCGGGCTGTAGTTCACGCTGTACCCGAACCGGTGTCGGACGACGGGGAGTTTCTTGATGATTTTCGGAGTTATTTACGTGCACGGGCTCGTGGAACAGACGACCAAAGAGGGCGTCCATACTTGTGGCCAACTGCATTGGAATACATAGAAAAATGTCTGCCTGGGCCACAAGTAGATGCTGTGATTGCTATGCCAACGGGAAGTGGTAAGAGTTTTGTAGCCGAATTGGCTATCACACATGCTTTATCCAAGGGATGGGTCCTGTATCTTGCTCCCACCAATGCATTAGCTCACCAGATTCGCCGTGATCTGAAAGCGGCACTGCATGCCATGAAGGACGTTGAAGTCCGTGCATTTGTTGGTGGAGGTGAATATTCGCAGCTTCAAGATGCCGACGAATTGATTATAGGTTCGGACGTTGTTGTCATGACACCGGAAAAATGTGCTCTAGTCCTAAGACTACAACCGGAAGGTTTCGAAAACTGTGCATTGTGTGTTTTTGATGAATGTCATCTTCTAAATGATGAGGGAAGAGGTTTGGCGGCAGACATTGTCTTGGCCGAACTGATGAATGTCGCACCTAATATTAAGTTTCTTTTGATGTCAGCCATGATAAGTAATCCAGAAGAGCTGGCTGAATGGCTGAGGTCAGTTCACGATCCTGGTGCGGTGGAGACACCGATCAAATGGAGACCGTCACGAACCTTACGAGGATTGGTCATTTTGAATACCGAGACGCTCAACGACTTATTCAATGAGGCTAGGCAGCAGGCGAACCAACTTAAAGGAAATCGAAAAAATGTTAATTTCGAGATCCCCCTAGCTTTATTAGTAGGCCTTTCGGGTGCTTGGACACATGACGGTCCTGAAGACTACTTGTTGCGTGGTTTTCCAGCAAAGTTCCCGGTAAAAGCGACTAAGGGAAAGTCGAGACCAGAATTCGAGAGTTGGAAAAACACCGTATCACGATTGGTTGCCGAACGGTTTGCCCAAGCTCAAATACCAGTTATCAACTTCATTCTCTCGAGCAGGCATCATGCTTTCAGTAGTGCAGTTCGGTCGGCAGAAAATTTGCCTTTAATAAACAGAGTTGAAGAATTTGAGCCCGTTGTACAAGCTTGGCTTAATATTGCGGATGCGGAACTTGGCGTACCGACGGTTCTTTGGGATTTGTTTGGAAAAGGCATTGCGGTACATAGCAGCGCGATGTTACAGGTAGAGCAGGCTACTAGCGAGAGGATGTTTGTGAATCAACGGTCAAAATTGATGTTCGCAACAGGAACTCTTGCGCAAGGGCTTAATTTACCGGCCGTCGCGGTGGTGATTTCCGGAACGTCCCTTGGAGACTCCAGAGACGAAGTTGACAATGTATATGGCCTGTCAAGGATTAATTCGTTAATTCTGAATGGATTTGGGCGTGCTGGTCGCCCTGGATTTTCAAATCAGGGAATAGGACTCTTAGTATCTGATCATCCATTTGGGGCACCTGTTGGACAGGAAGTAAATGGGGGGCGTGCATTGGATGACTATCCTGTCATGGGAGAGCAGGATGCATCTGTTCAAGTTCACAGCCCACTCGAACGGTTTATATCTACGGTAGCCTCGGGTAGCTTTAATCCGCAGACAGCATCTAACTCGGAACTTGCACTGACTTCGTTACTCGTAGAAGGTGGGGAAATTGATACTGGTAAGACACTCTCAAAGACACTAGGGGCCTTTCAGGTTTATCGAGGTCATCAAGAACTCTGGCTAGATAGTGCGCGCGAGCGAATCAAAGAACTTCGTGACAACTTTTTCATGAAGCCGGAATATCCGGAATGGCTAAATTCGGTGGCGGCGGTTTCCAGTATGGATTTTTTCCGTGCTAGTCGAATGCTCAGTGCCTATCTCCGTAGAGGAATACCGAATCCAATCGAATCTGCCCAATTTTCTTTGCTCGATTGGCTGGACATTTTCGTCGAAGTTTTGGCTCATATGCCTCCCAACCGATTCAATCATATTCTTCCGGACGAATCGTACAAAGGACAGACGGTGCTCAGGAAAATGCGTGATGAAATTGGAGAAGGACGATATATCGACGAGCCAGACTGGAATTTGCCGCAAGGTTGGATGTCTCTATGGCATGAATTGCGCGATCTCCTCAAGTTGTACATGGTAGGAGCAACATATGCAGATATAGCGAAAAAGTACTTGTCCAATAGCAAGGACTCGGTTTCAAATGGCCGCAGTTCAGGAGCAAATCCAATACCTGCGGTGTTTAAACTTGTTAGGACTGTGTTTGAACCTTTGGCTCTCGACGCAGGGTGTTTCGTTGCGCTGAATGAACATCTTGTCTTTTCGAGCGAACAATCTGGGAGGGTAACGGATGAATTACAAGCACTACCTTTGTGTATTCGCTGCGGGTGTGACTCACTTGGAACTCTCTCGTGGTTTCGATTTGGTTTTAGACAAAGGACGTGTGCCCATGCGCTTCAATCCAAGGCACCAGTACCCGCAGATATGGCAAGTGAGGAGTTACGCTCCATGTGGGTCAGGCAATCCCGGAGGGAATGGCTTAGTGGTGGATGGGGTGAGGAAATGCTATTGCGCAATGCGCGGATTATTGTTACTAGTGGAGTCGAGTGAATACTATTTTGTAGACATTGTTAAGCAATCAGAAGCATTTCTGGTTCTTGTTGGTTCTTGCTTCGAATTTTACGTATAGAATGGTCTCTATCCACAAAAGAAGAGACATGGCTGCGAGGATTATATTTGGGCCGATTATCCAGAAAAGTCGGATGTGTCAAGATATCTTCAAAACGGCGCACATGGTTTGAAAAGTATGTAGCGAAAGGTGATGAGCATTGTGGTGGTAATTCAGAGTTTGAAGACTCAAGACGGATACCAATTTACAATCGCCCACGATCCTGAAGGGGTCTTATTAGACAGAGACGTTCTGAGTGTATCCGTGACGCATGAAATGGCAACGAAGCTGTGGGATAGTGCACAGAGGGAAAATCCAAATATAGTAAGGGAATTTGTTGCTTCTCAGTTTGGGTTACAAGATGAGATAAGTTGTCGATTTGTTGATGAACATCATAGAGAGATTAAAAGGGCACCTAAACTTTAACAAGAGATGCGGTGAACACCCGGGTGCCAACAAAACTTTTGAAGTAGATTGAGGAATCTCAGAGAAGGCTGTTTGTAAGGGTTTGCAACCGCGAATTCAATGACAAGATGAAATCGGTAAGGAACCACATAACCAGACGTATAGGCATCGGCTTGCTATGAGCCGATGTTTTTTCTGTGGTGGGGGTATAATGAATTAATGAAAGTCATAAGCAAGGGAGTTTGATTCCGATGTCAGATAACAGACCGAATCGTTTGATACATGAAAAATCTCCGTATCTTCTCCAACACGTGCACAATCCGGTCGATTGGTTTCCATGGGGCGATGAGGCGTTCCAGAAAGCCAAGAGGGAATCTAAGGCTGTGTTTCTCTCAATCGGCTATTCGTAGCCCTTCGGAGCTATGAATAGTAAACCTACAGATAGAGTTTCCTATGCCGACTTGTCACTGATAGCGGGTCCATAAACTACTCCAGATGAGATAGTTTCAAGAAGTAGAGATATTTATTTGCATTTGATTACTTTGTACTACTTCCCTTCACTTTGAGATACCTCTCTCCGCGATTTCCTACTCGCATAGCACAATCTGTCATGTTATAATTGGCGTACAAAAGGGTACGATGACGTACGGGATGGAGTGGGGGCATGAAAGAGCAACAGGTTATGAAATCCTCAGATGTAAGGGAACATTGGAGCGAAGTCATCAATTTGGTGTCGCGGGATCAGGCGCGAGTGGTTGTAGAAAAGAGCGGTGTCCCAGTTGCTGGTCTGGTGAGTCCGGATGATTTGGAATGGTTGAAGCAGCGTGACAGTCGTCTGGTGGACCTGCGCCGTGTGATGGATCAAATGCGGGATGCTTTCGTTGACTTTCCGGAGGATGAGTTCAACAAAGAAGTGGAACGCGCTCTATCGAGCGTACGCTCAGGATCAGCCGAGCAAGGTACTGAGGGAGAGGCATAATGCGGGTCGTATTGGACACGAATATCTTGGCTTCAGCCATTCGAGCCGGACGTGGACCGATTGCGGACATTCGGGAAGCGTGGCTATCGGGGCTATTTCATCTGCATATATCGAAGCCTATTCTGGATGAATTGGAGCGGACCTTGGCGAACCCTTATTTCTCGTCGCGGCTGAGTCGTGAACAGGTTGGCTTGTTTGTCATGAGTTTGAGAGCCACTTCAGTCGTTCATCCGATCCCACTGTTTGTACCCCGAGTCGCAAGTCATCGGGAGGACGATTTTATTTTGGCAACGGCGAAGGAGGCATTGGCAGATTTTTTGATTACGGGCGATAAGCGACTTCAAGCGCTGCAACATCACCATAAAACCCGAATCTTGCCCGCTCAACCGTTTTCCGATTGCTTACATGAAATCGCGGAAAATGATGACCGGCTTCGTGTTGCTGACCGCGAAGCCTCTGAGCGCGGCGTTTCGGTGGAAGAAATCATCATGGAAATTCAATCGGCGAAGTTGCGTACCATCGAGAGCTATAAGAGTTTGAAAGGACTTCAGTAGGCGCAAAACGCGCGAATCATCGAAACTTCACGTGAATATCGATGTCATCCCAGTTTCGCCTGTATTCGATCCGCTCAATAATCAACTTCATAAGCCGGTTGCGCTCTTTTACGTCGATGGCGGTTGTCCAGGACGCTTTGAGCTCATCAATCAACTGCAGCCGTTCGGCGTGGATAAGGGGCGAGCAGCCGTCAAGGCTCTCCTTCAATTGCTCGTACTCGTTCTCTTTTTTCACAATCAGATCCTTCAGGCGTTCCAGCCGCGTTTTGTACTCCGCTTTATTCACATCGCCCATCACGAATAAGTCCTTGAGCCGATTGACTCCGTCCCGTAACGATTCGAGTTCTCGTTCTTTGGTGTGCAGCAGATGCTCCGTTGGGAAGTCCGATTCGTTGGTCTCAACCGGCGTTTTCAGTAGTTCCGCCTCGTGTTCACGCAAACTCTCCATCACCGCTTTTTCCACGTGTTCGAGTTCGATCCCGCGATTGCCACAACAATTCCCGAAGGCATCCGTCTTTTGGCACTTCTTCACGAGTGTGCGACCGTTTGGTTTCGGCTGAAACTGTAGGGAGTAGCCGCATTTGCCGCAGTGGAGTAGGCCAGAGAGCAGATAGGTGCCACGACGGGCGTGCTTGGGCTGAATCCGGCGGCTTTCGAGTAGGGTGACGATTTCCGCATGTTCCTCCGGCGTTTTGATTGCCGGGTGCGCGTTCTCGACGACGATCCAATTTTCGCGCGGGATCACTTTGAATGGCGCAGCTTTGCGTTTCTTGTGCAGCCCACCGCTGGTCTTGCCGTACACGACGCGACCAAGATGCACTTCGTTCAGGATGAGCCGGTAGAGCACGCTTTCAGACCACAGTTTTCCTTTCGGTGACTGGATGCCCTGGCGGTTGAGTTCCCAGCAGACGCCGCTACACGTGGTACCGCTCAAAATCCGGTGCTTTATGAAGTTGTAGACATCCAGTTTCTCGGGATCTACATCCAGGCTGTGGGCTTCTGAGTTATACACGTA
>NZ_LSUQ01000067.1 GCF_001642725.1 Ferroacidibacillus organovorans | reverse complement strand
GATGCTTGGGCATGAAGCACTTGATTCAAAACCTGCTCCAGCAACTGGGACATCCCCTTATCCCCAGAAAATAACCCTTTCAGAATCTCGTCATCCACGGTAATGTTGTACTGTGCCATTCTCGTATTCCTCCCAGTAGATTTGTGCTCGATACACTCATTCTACCAAAGAGGGACGA
Organism: Ferroacidibacillus organovorans; assembly: GCF_001642725.1. Lineage (GTDB taxonomy): Bacteria > Bacillota > Bacilli > Alicyclobacillales > SLC66 > Ferroacidibacillus > Ferroacidibacillus organovorans. The sequence goes on along the minus strand of NZ_LSUQ01000067.1, from coordinate 12,912 downwards.
GATGGCACTTTTCATATTATGTCACCCAGTGCGTCCACTGAATTTACACCAATTATACGGACTCAACTTAGTTGTAGTCCCCATCACAGATAAATTTAAGTAGTAAATCGTACGCGCTTCATAATTTTCGTGTATTATCTTGATAATACTGCTTTCTTGGATAGTGAAACTTTGGAGAATTCATTGATTCATTGTCTATGCTCGCTGCACACTTCACCGGCGGTTTTGGGGAGTTGAGGGCAGTTTGTCCAATTTTTCCATTTTCAAAAATGATAATCTAATGAAACTATTATCTGCGACTTTAATTAGTCAACTTGGAACACAAATTTCTTTTATTGCTCTGCCTTTAATTGCGGTCACAATACTACACTCTTCAGCATTTCAGGTCAGTGTCCTGAACGCACTGGATTTTCTCCCCTTTGCATTGTTTTCGCTACTTATCGGCGCATGGGTTGATAAATGTAATCGCCGACCCATTGTCATTGTAAGTGATGTTCTTCGCGCAATGATTCTATTGTCTGTACCTGTTGCTATTCATTTTGACATGCGTTCCATCTGGCTTCTCTATATCGTGGTATTTGCTGTGGGCAGTTTCTCAGTGTCTTTCGATGTGGCATCTGAGACGTTGTTACCAACCATCATACAAAAAGACGAATTACATAGCGGAAATGCCGCATTAGAGCTCAGTCAATCCGCCGCAAAGATAGTCGGCCCAAGCATTGCTGGTGGTCTCATTTTGATTCTTTCTGCGCCCTTTGCAGTAATTTTTGATTGCATAAGTTACATGTGTTCCGCCGCTATTTTATTGTCGCTTCGGGTGAAGGAAATGAGAAAAGGATGGCCTGAAAATGTCAATACATCCAAACCTAGCATGGTATCCGAGGTCAGAGAAGGTATGTACTTTGTACTACATCATGAGTTCTTAAAACACTTTGCAATATTTTCGGGATTATCCAATCTTGGTTGGTCGCTCATTGAAGGCATTTTGATGGTATATGCTGTACGAACATTACATTTTGGACCTGGATTGATCGGCATCATTTTTACAATCTCAAACATTGGACTAATTGCTGCAGCTTCACTATCAATTATCGTTCTGAAGTTGTTGCCACTGGGCACTACGGTGATTGTTTCTTCCATGTTGCAAGGGGTAGGCATTGTATTCGTTTCGATAGCGTCGTGGTATGCTCCACTCCTATTCATGACCTTGGGACTTCTTTTACGATCGTATGGCGTCGTGTCCTACGGAATAAACGCTGTACGTATTCGACAGAACATTACACCTGACGCAATGAGAGGAAGAGTATCGGCAACGATGAGGTTCATCAGTTGGAGTACAATTCCAATAGGATCGATGGTGGGGGGATTACTTGCTACGGGAATCGGTGTGCCTCAAGCAATGGATATTGGTGCTATTTTGTCTGTGTTCGCTGTCATTTGGATCGCTGTATCCCCCATACGTTCAATCCATATGATGTGATCACTACACGTTAATTACATCTATGTACCACGTCGGCGTAGTATTTCGACGTGATTGTATCTCAGAAGGCATTCACTCCTTCAGAGTGCAAACGAAGAAGGAAAAACAGTGGCTGGATATGTGGTTGTTACTTTTTCAGAGGTTGCCTTAAGATAGAGTGTCCTGACAACTGACCTGGATGAACCCAACGCGGCAATCTTCGGGTTGTTCGTCGAGATAGTCACTCGCGTTCCCGATGGAACTGGGTTTCCCGCCGCATCTTTTACCACGACTTCGACCTGGGTAGGTCTCCCATGAACATAGAGCAGGCCTAAAGTGGGTGCATAAAGTTCTGTCCCTAAAATTCCAATCGTCTTCGGCACTTCCGTCGCGCTATTCATTGAAATCGCAGAGTCAAACTCCGCGTTTCTCCGCGTTGAGGATCTGAGATCGCAACGTCTGATCCCGGTGGTGCCTGAAAGGTAAAAACAGCAATGCCCGATGCGTCAGTGTTCACGGTCTGGTTCACTTGCGATGTCGACGACAGTTGTAATGGCACATCAGGTATCGGTTATCCTTGAAGATCCAAATTGCGCACCGTGACTCTCCATGTGTTCGATTGCGCATTCTCCAATACGGCGGACGCTTGCAACGAAGTGCTAGATGGAACGGCTGTCATTTTTGAATTTTCGACAGGCCAACCACTTGGTGACGAATACACATCCTTCTTTGGCGGGATCATAAGCACCGTTCCAAGAGGCAACTCACGGAGGCTTGCAATCCCGTTTAAAAGTGCCAGCGTTTCCACCGAAACGCTGTATTGATGGGCGATTTTCCACAGTGTGTCACCCGCTTGTACGGTTGCAAACGTATGGATTTCAGAATGCTGTGTAGCCGCTGTGCGCGCTGGGAGCAACAGCGTCATGTTCGGTGTAAGCAGCGCGCTTTTATGTCCGTTCAACTGCTCAATGCTGTGAATGGAGATCCCCTTCATTCGGCTGATTTCGAAAAGGGAATCACCCCGATGAACCCCCCACCCTATATCCTCAAACTTCACAAAGATACAGCACACCCACACAACTCGTCACTCCTTAGTATTTGTCACAAATTCCAATTCTTCGCTTTTAAACTCCTTCTTTGTGCCAATCTCACCAAAGTCAATTTTTATCAAAATCCACAGCTCGTCCACCGTCAAACTTCATTCACCATTCTCGAACACCTGAACATATGGTAATTCGCATTCATCGATCAGAGACTTGATCGCGTATCGCAGTAACTCAGAATTCGCACGCTCACGGGGGGATCCATTTGCAACCACGCGCCTTCATGCGCCTCGCAGGCGCGTCACTCATCGTCGTCGGCACAGGATGGCTCGCGCAGATTCCGCTTTGGTTCGCGAATGCGCGCGCGGCAGGACAAAGCCAACTCCGCCAAGAAGAACAGGCATTGGCGCGTCAAGCGCGCAATCCTTCTCTTGCGCCAAGTTCCATGGTCTACGTTCCGCGTGCATCAGCGACCACGCTACAGTTCATGCAACTCTCAGATATCGTCGCGCCAAACGAACCAACGCCAGCACCAGGAAGTGGCATCGGGCTCATTCGGATTCCCACGCTGTCGCTGACAGCACCGATTGTGCAGGGAACGGCGGATGTTGATTTGCAGCGCGCCGTTGGCCACCTGCCAAACAGCGCCCTCCCCGGTCAAATCGGACGTGGCGTCCTGGCCGCCCACAACGCGACATGGTTTCGCCACATCAATCACCTGCGCGTAGGTGACGTACTCATCGTCAATACGATGTACGGTCAATTTATCTATCGCGTCACTGGCCATCAAATCGTACGCACGGGCACAGCGCTTGCCAACTCCGCCTCACCCGAGATTGTGCTTGAAACCTGCTATCCACTGGGCGCTCTTTATTTGACCCCTTATCGCTATCTGGTGAAGGCACAACTCGTCTCAGGAAAACTCTTTCACCAATCCCCGCCAATCGTGCGTGGGACACCGGGGAACATCCCTTGGCGGCCCGCTGTTCCCCTCGCGCTGTGGCGTACAGGACTGACTCTTGCGACAAACTCAATTCCGATGGGAAACCTCAGGTATTCCGGAAGTCCGGCCCTTGTATGGTCGGAAAGCAATTCACCGCTTGACGCCGCCAATGCGCTGGAGGAACTGTTCGCCGGATGGCTCCACGCATCCGCCTTGAAACAACAACCATGGTTGAGCGCGATGGGCACAAAAGCGCTAGGTCTCAACCCCTTTTGGGGTATACCCGTCAGTCGCGTCAGTTACGCGCGCAGTTTTCAAGTTCGTCTCACAGCAAGCGGCATTCGCCTGGATCAGGCAACGGCAAACGTCACTGCGCGCATCAATGGACAACTCTATAACATAAGCATGCTTGCACTTCCCGCTTCAGGCAGTCGACTGAAACTCCAGACCATCGACATTCACTACGGAGGATGATACGGATGAAGATGTACATGAAGCGATGCTTGGTAGGCGTAACACTCACCGCGCTGATGTTGATGCCAGCAACTGGCGTGGCATTCGCCAAAGGATCCGACAACGGTGGACATCACGATGGGAAACAACAAAACCAAGAGGACAGAAATAAAATAGGAGATAAAGACAAGGGAAAAGGAGACGACCGTCGATCACTGCAATTTGATTGGTTCACAAAACCAAGCGGAAGCATCCTTGCAGACGCACAGGATCGCGCGGAAGGCGAGACGCTGAGCTCTGTTGCGCAAGGGTGTGACGCCTCGCTGACCGTGCCCACTGGCGCTTGGCACGCGCGCGGAGATATCGCGCTGACCGCCGTGGATCAAGCGCACTTACCTGTTTCCCTCCCGCAGGGATATGCTGTCATCGGCTCTTGCGGTATCCGACTGGCAGGAGCAGCGGCCGTAAAACCACTCACCCTCCATCTGCAAAACCTGCACGCGGGCGCGGGAGCCGTCGTTTACGCCATCGTTGGCCAACGCCTCGTTCGCCTTCCTGTCACGATTGAGAACGATCAGTGCGACATCACGTTGGCGCCCGGCGTCACCTCCCTTGATGTGATCGTACTGCAGCCGCGAATCGCCCCGCCTCCCACGCAACACGCACATTCCACACAAAACGCGCAAGTGCAATGGCGGAGTGTAACCCAAGTCGAGGGAGAAGAGAGTGTAACTGTTGAACTTTCCACTGCGATCTCGGGCGAAGTAACGATCACATCCCATGCATTGCCCGCACTGCGCGGATTCGTTCCAGCGGGCGAAGCGCTCGGCGGAAATTTCACTGTCAATCTGCCACCTGCGGCCGTCAACCACGCGCTGCTGCACCTGACGGAGCATGGTCTACCAAGTGGAAGCGCTGTGTATCAAGTTACACCAAGTGGTTTACGTTTTGTGGCTCCTGTATCCGCGCGCGGTGAAACTGTCCTTCCGCACACGCAAGAGAGCAAGCAGATGTCCTATGTGATTCTCAAACCGAAAACACACACGGTAACCGCCGCCACCACACCCGTAACCGGACTCCCCGTTCTTCCCGAGGCAGGCGCTGGGATTCTCATGATCGGCACTGGAACTGGATTGTTTCTCGCCGGGCGGAAGAAGCGCAAAACGAATTGATTGAGCGCGTAGCACTTTGAATATCCCATTTCATACGAAGCGGTTTGGGAGATCGTCTCCCAAACCGCTTCACCGAGTCGCCTGTGATTTTTCACTTACATGATGAGCGCTACCCTTTACTCTGAAATTTTCCATGCGACCGCCCTGTCCTGCTTGGCGTTTTTCGCGATATACACCTGTTGATCCGCAATTCGCATCACATCGTGCGGCAATTTGTGCCCACGCATAAACTGTGCCACGCCCATACTCGCGTGCACAAAGAGAGGCTCCGAAACACCCTCCACATCGATTGGCTTCTGAATCAACTGGTCGAGCGCCTCAAGTCGCTCAAGAAGATCCGAACGCTGCTCCAAGCCGACGAGAATCATGACAAATTCGTCGCCGCCAAGCCGCGAAACGAGATCATTTTTACCGAGCCCACTCGCCAATCGCTTGGCAATTTCTTTCAAAACAAGATCTCCCGTTTCATGGCCATAGCAATCATTGACAGGCTTAAAGTCATCCAGGTCGACGTAGATGACTGCACCTGATTCATTTCCATCATTCATTTTTTCTAAGAATCGATCGAGCGCGCGGCGATTCGAGATTCCCGTCAACGGATCAAGCCACGCCCATTGGTTGAGCGTTTCTCGATTCTCCGTCAGTTGTAGAGCGCTTTTTAGACTCTCCATCAATTGTTCAAGCAGGTTCATAAGCATCGGTGTCATTCGCGCACGCCTAGCAAATACAAATTTGACGAAAGACTGAGGCGCCATGTCATTTGCAAAGAGGATCGGCCACGACATAATGTCATAGCGTCTGTTTCGCTTTTCAAGACCATCCTGCGATTCGCAGGTCAGTGTATTGAGACACGCGGATTGCGCAAGGACCCGTTCTAGTCCTTCATCCTTTGCGGACCATGCGACAATTTTCATGTCGCCAAGTTCGTTCGGAATAACGACATAAGACGCAAGGCAATCCGTCTTTTGCACCATGATTTCTACAAATCGCGAATAGATCGTATCGCTGTTCGAAAGCGCAAGAAACGCATGCTGCGCCTCTAATCCCGCCTCTTGGTACTGTTGAAGTCGCTCCATCTCACGCTTTGATTCTACTCGCTCAATGGCGAGCGCCGCGGATTGAACCATGTCTTCAATCAGCGTATCAATCTCCGGCGTGAACGTGTCTCTCGCCTGTGCCGTGATCGTAATCACCCCAAACACCGAATGATCGTGAGGTGAAATCATCGGCCACCCCGCCACAACGCCCATTTCACTGAGAGGTGGCAACCGCCACAGTGATGGAAGGGATTCATCGCGGGAGGGGTTTGCAATCACAATTTTTTGACCGGAAATCCATACCTGTGTTGGCAGTGGTAACCCATCACGATGGAGTTGCGCCTTTGTATGCGGTTCGGGCAATTGGTGAAAATGCAGCGCCAACGGACCCGCAACGTGAATCCTTTGGAGCGACTCATCCCCCATCTCCGACGTAAAGGCATCGACACAACTGACTTTCGTGTGCGTCGCGATTACGTCCACCATCGTTTGGATGATCGCTTGAGAATCATTCATATCCAAAAGCGACCGTTGAAATGTGCGCAGCGCATCGCGATAAGACTGGATCATTTGCAATCGATCATTCGTCTCAATCCGATCGAAAAATGCCGCAATTTCCTTTGTAATTGCCTCCATAAGGTGTTCCACACCTGCAATAAACGGATGTTCGGCAGAGCGATACAAGGACAGTAAGATTTTGCGACCAGATCCTGTGCGCGCCGAAGATACGAGCGTGCTGTCGAGGCCAAATCGCTCTAAGTTGTCCCTCCAAAATCGCAAAGAAGGGTCACTCGCATTGGCAACAACGGTGCCGAGTGTGCGCAGCGACTGCCCGGCGGGTCCTTGCCCTTCTTCAAGGTTTTCATCATCCGAAATCTGCAAGGTTTCCACATAGTGCTGGGACCTGCCCCGCGCAGCGAGAAAGCGCACTCGGTCCCCCTGGCGATCGAGCATCCCAACATAAATCAAATTGACTTGAAGCACCTGGATAAGATGGTCACACAGTTCCCCCAGCCGATCCATCACACTCACGCCAAGGTTCGGTTGACCGAGGATCTGTTGTGTCAAGGAGAGCGCCCGGTAAAGCGCCACGACTTCTGCGAGTTCCCACTCCGTGTGGTGGCGCAGAAGCAACATCGTTCGATCGACACTCACATCTCTTTGAATCGATAAATAATAAATGACCTGTTTATCGTGATCGCGGATGGGACTAATCGATAGATAGTTCCAAAACGAGCGGCCATCTTTTCGATAGTTTAGAATCTCTCCCTCATAAGCCTGTCCACTGCGCAGCGTCGCTGCAATTTGTTTACGCGTTTCACTGCTCGTTTCGGCACCTTGAAGCATCTCCGGCTTGCGGTGGACGAGTTCCATAAATGAATAACCGGTCATCTTGGTGAATGCCGGATTGACATAGAGAATCATTTCCTTCAAATCTGTGATCATGATCGCGTCTGAAATTTGATTTAACAGTGAAAACAGGGATTCATTCAATCTCTCGCTCACACATAACCTCTCCAAGTCCATCCTTTTATTCATCACTATAAATGTTGTCAACCTATACACCTTGGACTGTATGTCTCTATATTGTTCTAAAATCTCGAGGGGTACGTGCATCCATAACAAAGTATAAGTCAGGGGTCGCTTCTATAAAAGGTAAGGAACCGCGAATCATCTCAACTCGATCATCCATGCCTTGCCGTCTCTGCTGCGTCACTGTTCTGCTCGCACCGATCTCGCCGACCGCCATCTCTATCTCATTCTCACGTCATCAACAGAAAATTGTGCATGATTTTCCTAAGTATAGTCCAAATGTGAAATCATTGCATCCACACGCCACAATCACCCTATCATCCATGGATCAAAAATTCGCCCAACCAAGCTTCGAACCGCCAAAAGATTACACATGCATTACAAGAATTTCATAAAGGAACTGGCATGCGCCTGTCGAATCAAACATACAGTGACACGGGTCGTTCCATCTATCCATTGCAACAAATCCTGTACGGTTCAACACGAGAGGAGTCGTATTGTGCGCTTGAAAAAATCACTTTTGGGATTGGCTTCTGCCTTTCTCACCGTTTCCATGATCAGCCCTGCCGCGTTTGCAGCAAGCAGGCATGCCTCTGCGTCGACACAGACGCTCGTCGCCTTGGGTGACTCCATCCCTTTCGGCTATAATCTTGTTCCCGGGAATACCGCGCCAGCACCGCAGGCCTATCCATATTTGATCGGAAAAGCGGAAGGCATGCAGGTCAGCGACCTTGCAGTGCCAGGTTCCACGTCAACTGATTTGCTCACACTTTTGACTAATGCAAGCGTTCAGCAAGCGATCAAAAACGCTAGCGTCGTCACGATTGACACTGGAAACAACGATCTCCTTCAACTCGCTGAAAAAGACGGTTTGTTGACGTCTGCAACTCCAAAACTTACCGCAGCCGAAGGAGCCCAGTTTGAAGCAGCGATCCTTCAGTTCGGCAAGAACTTGCCCGCGATCCTCACGACCATTCACAAACTCAATCCAAATGCGCGAATCGTGCTCTACAACCTTTACAATCCGTTCTCGCCGCAACTGCAAACACTCTACGGACTCGCGAATACGCTTCTCTCCCAAGAAAACGCGATAATTCTAGGCGATGCGCTGCAGTTTAACGTGCCTGTCGCAAACGCGTTTGGCGCGTTTGCCGGAAATGAAGCGACCTATATCCGACCCAATGATGTACACCCAACCGTACTCGGCCAACAGGTGCTCGCATCACTCGGTGAACAGGCACTTGCGCCTGCGAGCAAAGATTATCAGGGTAAAGGCGCATTTATCTTTGAACTTCTCGCCATCATGGGCATTCAGCCAGATCGCGCGGGCACATCGCCATTCGTCGATGTGCCAACCCATTCTTTTCTATGGGGGTACGTGAACAAGGCCATTTCGATGGGCCTCATGGCGCCGGATACCGCCACGCATTTTGGTGTGAATGACCCTGTCACGGAAGCGCAAGCGGCCGTAATCGCCGCCAAACTTGTCAACGCGACGCTCCCAAAACTGCAAACGCCGCAAGTCTCTGCCATGGAGTGGGCACTTGAGAATCACCTCTTTAGTGCACTTTCGCCGTCGCGCACGATGAACCTTGGCGACGAGATCGGTTTTGCATTGCACCTCAAACTGCTCGGAATTCAACCCGCCGCAACCGCGATTCAGATTCCTGCAAGCTGGCAGATCAGCCAGCCTGCGGCGCAAGCGTTCTTGCAAGCAACACTTGCATCTGAAAAGCCAAACTACGAACAATCGACCGGCACAATGGCGATGAAATTCAACTGGGATTTGACGGCCGCAGGACAAAAAGACGCCCAACTGAAGCAGGTTCAGAGCCTGTTTGCAAGCCCTATTAAGATGGGGCTGAAAATGAATTTACAGACCGTGATGGGGCAAATCAAAGCGCTTATCGAGATCGATCCGATTTCTATGCCTGCGTTTGCGAGCGCGGGTGGCGCGAGTACGCTTACTACGCCGATTCACGAGTTTATCAACGGTAACAAACTGTATATCAACTCCGGCAAAGGCTATCAGCCAATTCCCGGTTCGACGAACCTACAGAGCGTCATGAATAATTTCTCACTCGGTGGAAGTTCGCTCGCGCAACTGAGTCTCCAGTCTTACACAAACGTCCAGGCTGCGCAGACCGCCTCCGGTTACACCTACACCATGGAGATTGACCAGACAAAAATGACTTCCTTTATCGACAACATGATGTCGCAATTCGGAGGCATGGGACTCCCCAATACCACAAACGCCGCGCAGATGAAGACGATGATGCAGGCCATCTTCAAAACGATGCAAGCAAAAGTGCAATTCTCGGTCGTTGGCCAAGGGCCAAACGCACGCTTTTCTTCGGTCAATGAGATCATGTCCATTGTGATCCCAGCCAACCTGATCGCGTCACAACCCGGCGCCAACGCGAGTGCGAATGCAAAAGTCATAAAGGAACTAAAAGACATCTCCCTGAATATGAACCTCTCATCTGACTACGCGTACAAAGCCATTCCCGTTCCCACTCCGGCCGGTTTGACGCAAACCCTGTAATCCAACTTTTTAAACCACATTTGCATTGTTTTAAAACATTGAAAAGGCGCACCCAGATCAAGGCTCTGGGCGCGCCTCTTCGCTTGGGTAAGATATCTTTACAAATCGACGACTTCGAATTACAATCCATTTATTAACCATATAGTTAATTATGGAGGCAGCGCTTATGAATCAGGAGGATCGATTGCCGAGCGACGATCACGTCTTTCCTGTCGCTTGGTATGCAGTTGGATTTCAAAATGAACTAAAGCGAAAACCGTTAAAAAAACGCTTGGTCGGCCGCGATCTCGTCCTTTATCGCGACGCGCGCGGAGACGCGCAGTGCGTCACCGCATATTGCGCACACCGCGGTGCGGATCTCTCGCTCGGACACTGTACAGCCAAAGGGATTGTTTGCGCCTATCACGGATGGGCGTTTAACGAACAAGGCGACTGCGTCGATATACCTGCACACCCAAACCGACCCATTCCTGACTTTGCAAAAGTGACTGCGTATCCGGTCATCGAGCGCGGTGGCATGATCTGGGTTTATCCGCAGTCAAAACGAGAGGCGCGACCTGCGCCGTTGCCACTTTTCGAGGAACTCGAAAGCTCTCGTTTCACACTCGCCCCCTATGAACAAACGTGGTCTGCCCACCTGACGCGCGTCGTCGAGAGTGTACTTGATGTCGCTCACCTCGCGTTTGTGCATAAAAAAACGATTGGCCGTAGCTTAAAACCCGAAATCGCAGATCTACACGTCGAAGTTCCTGAGCGCGACGTCATGACCATCGTCAACGGAGGCGGCACGCTAGAGTATCGCTTTCCTCAGCAGTGGCTATTGCGCCCAACGCAAGAGGGCAAAAGCACATTCATCAACTACGTCACGTTCACGCCAATCGACAAGAATCGCACCGCCATCTACGGATACGCCGGACGCACGTTCGCCCGCAATATCCCAATGGTGAACACCGTCTTCTCGCGCTATAGCCGAAAGATCCTGCGCGAGGATCAGGCAGTCGTGGAAAGCCAGCATCCACGACCAATTCCCGAGGCGTTGCGCATGGAGGCGCACGTCCCGGCAGACACTCCCCAAGTGCGCTTTCGCAATCGCTGGTATGCGTTTCTCACGTCGGATGAACCGAAGATCATACTCGATGGCGCGCGTGAAACAACGGATAATCGAGCGGCGCATACGTTTTCTTAACTTTTCCTTAACGAGCCGTTCACCTATGCGCGTCTCCTCTATCCTTATAATGACAGCGTAAGATCTCGCGATAAGGTAGAGGAGGATACGATGAACATTCATAAAAGATGGGTCGGTCTGGGTGCAACGATTGTGCTTACACTTGCGTCGCTCACGCCGTCCATGGCCCAATCCACACATCATGCGCCGGAACAAAACGCCCAACCATTTCAACACGTCTATGTCATCATGATGGAGAATCAAGGTACCGCACAGATCGTCAACAATCCACAATTGCCTTATATCAATCAACTCATCCAATCGTACGGCTACGAGAACAATTACTACGGTGTCACGCACGAGAGCCTGGTCAATTACATCGCGTCGATCACAGGAAACAACTGGGGTTCAAACAGCGACGATCCGACGCAAGTCTTCAACCACACATCTGTTGCGGATCAACTGATCGCACACCGCGACACCTGGAAAGGATACATGCAGAGCATGCCCTATCCAGGCTATGCCGGCTATTGGTATCCTGACAATCTACCAGTGACCGCGAGCGCGAGTCAGACGCCTCCCAATGCGCTCTACGCGGCGAAACATAACCCTTTCTTTTTTATCCCGAGTATCCGCAATACGAAGCAAAACCTGAATCTCGTACCCTTTCACCAACTGGCGACAGATCTCGCGACAAACCATGTTCCGAATTTCGCTTGGATCAGTCCAAACGTTATCAATGACATGCACGGTCAACCGCCGGGACCTGGCGCGACTGCACCGTATAGTGATCCGAGCGCGCTCTATGCGGCAGGCGACGCATTCGTAAAAAGCACGGTCAATAAAATCATGGATTCAAAGAGCTTTAAAACCTCAAAGTCTGTGATTTACATCGTTTGGGACGAGAGTGAGTACCCATCCGGCACGCCGACAGCGCAAGAGACCAGCGTGTTTACAGCGCCAGGCCCTGACTCCCCGATCCTCCCTGCGGGTCAAGTAGACGGCTTCATCAACTGGAGCGGCGGTGCATACGGCGGCGGACAGGTCCCACTCATCATTATCGACAGCGCCTACCCACACCACTTCGTGATCCACACCTGGGCGGATCACTACAATCTGCTCCGCACAATCGAGAAGAATTTCAACCTCGGGTATTTAGGTAACGCGAGCGATCAGGCGCAAGTCAAGTCACTTACCCTTCCGAACGGCTCGTCCAACTAAGCGACGGACCCACAGCGAAACCCCGCCCCATTCACCGTGACATTTCAGCCCAGGCCCGTGCGATCCAAGACAATTTCTGGAGCGCGCGGGCCTTTCTCTGTGCTTCCGTTGTCTCATCCAAGCGCGTCTGCAGATCAAATCCAATCATCATCCACGTGTTCTCAAAGAAAGCAGCCGCATACGCTCGCGCAAAGGCTTGATGATCCATCTCCCAGCCCGCCCGCACATACCCGGTAACCATCCGCTCGCGCAGCGCGACGTGCAGCGTTTCATCTTCGAGCTCTGTCTCTTCTACACCTCTGACGCTGCCGACGAATCAAGGAGTGTAACACTCCATGGTC
>NZ_LSUQ01000066.1 GCF_001642725.1 Ferroacidibacillus organovorans | reverse complement strand
AATACGCACCTGAAGCTGGTTTCGTCGCACTGAAGCTGGAGTGTCGTGCCGCGATTTTACCGTAAAAGAAGATGAAACTGTCGGGGAAATCCTGACAGTTTTTTTCTGTTTGGGGAACCCTAGAGTATGGAGGTGTTACCATGCAAAGGATTCTCAATTTGATGAGTTCCTATTGGGAAATGGTGAAACGCGGCGCGACACTAACCTATCTGCCGGAAGCGGCCGATGCGATCTATGCGGCGCCAGAGATGGAAGCGAACGCGGTGGGAGGAGAAGGAACGACCGCTGATGAAGAGAAGGAGGAGATGCCTCTTTACTAAAAAGAATAGAATTGTGTGTCAACCTCGTTTAAGACTACCTCAATCTGGCAAGAATGCGGAGTGAGGTGATTGAGATGAATCATGATGATGATCGTCAAATCGGCGCTGAGACAACGGAAACGCCAGCGCCTGAACAAGATTCACACGAAGGAACGCGCATGACGCGGCGCGGCTGGTTTCGCTCAAAACGTGTGGTGTACCCGGCACTCTACCTAACGGTTGCTGCCTTGATCATTGGCCTTATGTATGTTCAAACACATCGAGAATATGCTGGGGTCAAACCGAGCGCGACGACGCCTGTGACAACGGTTTCTAGCAACACGTGGGGGTGGCCTGTTCCATCTACGCTGAGTGGAATGAGCATTGAGCGCGGTTACTATGACCGAACGGCGCCTGGCGTAACCACTACGAGTCTCGCAAAAGAACTCGTCTACTTCGACAACGGGTACACGGGATCGACGGGCTACGACTTTGGTGTGGCAAACAGCAGCAAGCCATTCCCTGTCGTCGCGGCAGCAGGCGGTACGGTGACAGATGTGCATGACTCACTGCTGATGGGCGAGACGGTGGCAATCTCTGACGGAAATGGGCTCAGCACAATCTATCAGTCGCTGGGCGCCGTGAAGGTAAAGGTTGGAGAGCATGTCGCGCAGGGACAGGCGATTGGAACGAGCGGATTTAACGCTGAGGAACAGTCGCTTGGCAACCATCTCTTCTTTGAGGTTCAAAAGGATGGCGCATACGTGAACCCGGCTACAGTGCTCCCCAAAACGCAGGTTTAAGTTGATAAGGTTGCGGGTCGCGCGCATCCGCAGTTGGATTCAGAGAAACACGCAGATGCTAGAGTTTGCCGAGTGCCTCTAGCAATTAAATGAAACGAAAAGGTCGCCCCCAAAACAAGGTCGGGCGACCCTTTCTATGCTATTAAATCGGGATGATAGAGGGAGAATGGACGAGCAAATAGGCGATATTCAGAGATAATGCACAGCGTGTACGGAGATCAGGCATACGCTAGTCACCCCCTCATATACTGTAGCAGACTTGCGACAGTGGGGAGGCGAGGGTGTGCACGATTACATTAAGGAGCGCACGATCAAAATCGGGGAGTACATCGTCGAAACGCGCAATACGGTTCGCACGATCGCCCGTGAATTCGGCGTATCCAAGAGCACCGTGCATAAAGACCTGACAGAGCGGCTGCCCGAAATCAATCCGGATCTAGCGAATCGTGTCAAGGAAATTCTTGAGTACCACAAATCGATTCGCCACCTGCGGGGGGGTGAGGCGACGAAGGAAAAATACAGAAAGGATGAGCCGACGACGAAAATTACGAAAAAACTCTCACTGGCGAGAGGATTTAGCAGTCGAGTGTAGAACAGAAACTAAAGCGTGATGTACGTTTGCATCGTCGCCTAAGCGGTTGCGCTTAGTTTGGTTGATGAAGGGAAATTTGAAAGTATGTTTGGTCGGGATATCGGCGTCGATTTAGGAACTGCGAATGTACTTGTTCATGTAAAGGGGAAAGGGATTGTCCTCAACGAACCTTCTGTCGTCGCGATTGAGAGTCATACAAAGCGCGTAGTGGCAGTCGGCGAAGAAGCGCGCCGGATGCTCGGGCGCACGCCGGGCAACATTGTGGCGATTCGTCCGCTGCGTGAAGGGGTCATTGCGGATTTTGAGATTACGGAGATTATGTTGAAACACTTTATTGCCAAAACGATCGGGAAAGGACTTTTCTCTCGCCCCCGCGTCGCGGTTTGTATCCCTGCAAACATCACATCGGTGGAGCAAAAGGCTGTCCGACAGGCCACAGAGGCCGCGGGCGCGAAACAGGTGTATCTGATTGAAGAACCAAAGGCCGCTGCGATAGGCGCCGGAATCGATATTACGAAACCGAGTGGCAGCATGGTCGTTGATATTGGCGGAGGTACGACGGATGTTGCCGTATTGTCTCTCGGAGACGTCGTCACCGCCTCTTCTATTCGGATCGCAGGGGACAAGTTCGACGAGGCGATTGCCCGATATATAAAACGCCAGCACAATCTTTTGATTGGCGAGCGCACTGCGGAAGATATAAAGATTCAAGTGGTGTCTGTATTCCCGACAGGACGGAACGAAGAGATTGATGTGCGCGGACGGGATATGGTGTCGGGGCTCCCAAAAACCGTAATGATTCGCACCTCGGAGCTTGCCGTAGCGCTCGAAGATTCGGTGCAGTCGATCGTTGCGACCGCCAAGAGTGTGCTTGAAAAAACGCCGCCGGAACTCGCGGCAGACATTTTTGATCGCGGGATTGTCTTGACGGGAGGCGGCGCGCTGGTGCACGGAATGGACAAGCTCATGATGGACGAGCTTCAGGTGCCTGTGTACGTGGCGGATGATCCGATGACGTGCGTGGCGCGCGGAACGGGCGAGTTTCTCGACAATATTGACAGGTGGGGCAAGCCGTCCACCTCGATGACGACGCGTGCGCCGCTAAGGGATCTGCGCGGTCGCGGCTTGTGATGTGTGTGAGCACTGCGGACGCGGCTAAACCTGTGCGCGTGTAGAATCCGGTTTGCGCCCTGTCGGGGCGGGATTGAAATGGGGGATTGAAGCGATGGATGGACTCTCTTCAGCTGCTTCAGGGATGCTCGCGGATGAGCGCCTGCAACAGGTGATTATGAACAACATTGCGAACCTCTCGACGCCTGGGTTCAAACAGTCGTCGGGGCAGTTGATGTCGTTTCCAGAGCAGTTGGCACAGCGCTACTCGTCAGGCTCAAACGGGGCGGGCGCGGTTACGCTTGGCATGATGCAAAACGGGGCCTACTTTCAGGAGTCCGTTTCAAACTTCTCGCCGGGTCTAACGCAGACGACAAACCGTCCGCTCGACCTCGCGCTGATTGATCCCGCGGCGACAGGCGACACAGTGTACGCGCAGACTGCGAAGGGTCCGGCGCCCGTGAGCACGACGCAGTTTATCGTTGGACGCGGCGGGGTGATTGAGACGGGGGCGGGGCAGCCGATCTTGCCGGTTGACGCGAATGGCAGTCCGATTGCGGGGGCGCGCGTACTTGTCAATCCTGCGTATCACGGCGCAGCGCTTTTTGGCGCGGCGGGCAGTCCTGTGGTTGACGCGCAGGGAAACGAGTCGTACCGCGTGGTGTCAAAGACGGGGCAACCGCTCGCGGTCAATACGCCAAACGCGCAGGCGGCGGTGCAGATCGTCTCGTCACAAACGGGCGGTATCCACGCGTTTTTTCCGGTGCTAAACGTCGATGCGCAAGGGAATACGCGACTGGCGCTTACGCGGGATGGACAGTTGTCAGTCGGCAGCAACGGATTTCTCATCAGCTCGACGGGGCAGGCGCTGCTCGGTACGGGACCGAATGGACAGGTGCTGCTTGGCTCGCGGATTAAACTGAACCCAGCGTATCAGGGGACGACGATTTTTTCTCCGACAGGCGCGCCAGTCCTTGATCAGGCGGGGCACCCTTCGTATACGGTTGTGAACGCGAACGGGCAACCGCTGGGTGGGGCGACGTTTGCACCGGTCAACGTGGATGTCCAAACGATTCAACCACTCGGCGCAAATGAGTATGTGCTGACGCCGGCTTCAACGCTCTACCGTTCTAACGCAACGGTGAAGTCGGGCGCGCTTGAATCGTCAAACGCGAGCGGGACACAAAACATGGTGAATATGATCGACGTGTATCGCAGCTATGAGGCGAACCAGAAGATGATTCAGTTGATCGACAAGACGCTCTCGAAAACGGTACAGGATGTCGGAAGTGTGCCCAACCTATAGTTTATATGAGCGAAAGGGTGAGACATCGTGGGACTGCTCAGCACGGCGGCGTCCGGACTGCAAGCGCAGACGAATCGCCTTGATATGATCTCAAACAATATTGCAAACCTCGATACCGTTGGTTATCAGTCGGTCGATACGAATTTCGCCAACACGCTCACGCAAGTTTATGGGCAGTCGCCGGTCGCCGCCAATGTCCCGGGACGTCAATCGCCGCCCGGACTCTCACTCGGCACGGGCGTATACGCATTGACGCCAACGCGCTCGTTTACGCAGGGGGCGATCGTACAAACGGGCAACCCGCTTGACTTTGCCATTGGCGGAGGGGGTTTCTTCACGGTTCGCGCGGCGAATGGACAAGCGGCGTATACGCGCGCAGGGCAAATGCAGTGGAGCGTCGATGGCCGGACAGGTCATATGATTCTTACAAATCAAAACGGGAATCCGCTACTTTTGTCGAATGGGCGCGTCATTGACGGAAACGCGATTCAGACGAACACGCTCTCTGTTTCTCCGTCAGGCGTGGTCACCGCGAAAAGTACGGCTGGGGCTGTCGTGCGCCTCGGGCAATTGGGGCTTGTCGAGGTCGCGCACCCCGGAAGCGCGCTGCACAGTCTGGGCGCCGATCTGTACGGACTAAATCCGGGGTACACGGCTACGCCGATAACAGCGGGTGCCGCGGCTGCGTCTGCCATTGGGCAGGTGCAAAGCGGCGCGCTTGAGATGTCCAATGTGAACCTGACCGATCAAATGACCTCGATGGTTGTGACACAGCACGACTTTGGCATGGCGTCACAAGCGGTCAATATCGCGGACAAGATGATGGGGCTCGCGAATTCGCTGTAGAAGCGGGCTTGTGGGTGGAGGCGGTGTGTTTGAAACGACAGTACGCCATGCGCTCTTAACTCAAACGAAGACATGAATCACCTTTCGGATAGGACAGCACGATATAAGCTCACGGTTTCAAATGACGGTTCATCGATTCGGGTGACGCATTTTGGAACTGTGAGCTTTTTTATAGCTGGATGGGGATGCGGCAGACTTTTCACGCGAATCGTATGATCGTATAATAGATAAAGGACGGTGCTGAATGCCGCGCAATGGATCGGACATTTTGCTAAAGTATTTGGTTGGGGCGTTTCACGATGCAGCGCTTGATTGGATGGGGATTCACGATGAAAAAATCGTGCGCGCGTATCCTACGGAACTTGCCAATGTCGAGATTCGGCAGAACTTTTTGGATCTTGCATTTGAAACGGATCGCAGTGAACTTCTTCACTTTGAGTTTCAGACGACGAAGGAAACGAATCTCTATCGATTTTTGCTTTACGATGCACACCTATCAGCGCAGTACCGAAAACGTGTACGCACAGTCGTGTTCTACGTGAAGGATGTGGTTGCCGCGCCTGATTCTATGGATGCGGGTGGGATTCAGTACAAAGTAGAAAATGTATATTTGAAATCCCGTGACGCGATTCGCGTGTTGGAACGCGTGGAGCGACAGTTGCAAAATGACGATTGGCAGCCAGAGAGCCGTTTTGATTTAGCGTTTGCACCGCACATGAGCCACCCAGGATTCTCGGATCGCCAGATTGTGCAGAGAACGGTGGAGTTAGCAATGTCGATTCCAGACCAAGATGAACAAAATTTTATGGCGGCAATTCTTCTTGAGTTGAGCGGTAAAATGATGGAAGAATCGGACGCGAAAATTCTTAAGGAGGTTTTGAGAATGCGAAATATTGTAAAGGAAATTGAAATAGAGGCGGAGGCGCGTGGGGAAGTCTTAGCCAAAATGGAAATCGCGCGAAACATGCTGCGTAATGGAATGAGTGTTGATACCGTGGTTGCCATGACGGGTTTGGATCAAGAACAGGTGAAAGAATTGCAAAATGGTTTGAATTAGCAATCTGCGCGATGGTTAGGCGAAAGGGGCGTCGGCATCGCTCGCCTACCCCCGCGCCGTGTTCGTCTACTCCCCTTTCTCCAAGCGGATTTCAGTCTGCAGTTTCTTGCGCGCCCGCTTCAGCCACGTTTTGGCGGTCTCTACGCCCACGCCGGACTGTTCCGCTAACTCGCGCATCGTGCCTGATGTCGCGAGCACAAACTCCATCGCCTGTCGCTCACGCGGGGACAGCCTTCCAAATAATTGTCGCAATTCCACGTGATCAAACGGTATGCGCGCTTGCACATCCGGCCAGTCAAACGTGATTCCATCCTCATCTGCCGAATCATACACATCACGCTCCGAAGCGCGGGCACGCCGCCTTGTCTCTGTGCGCAGTGCAGCATAGAGACGCACCTTCAAAAAGTGTAGGAAATAGACACCCCGCTCCGCATCAAAGTCGCGAATTGCGCCGAGCAACGCCTCGTAGCCGATTTGTACCAAATCATCCCGATCCGCAGGGCGTGAAATGGCTCGATACGTGCGCATGGACGACAAGATCATCGGGGTCAGTGCCTCACAAAGGATCTCTGCCGCGTCGCGGTCACCCTGCTTTGCTCGCAGTACATAGGCATTCAGTTCATCATAATTCATCGTATTCTCTTTCCGGACCGGTCCTATCCACGTGGCGCCCAAACGAATCGTATGCAAAAATCGAGCGAGCGTACAGGTGGCAAGTTTATGAAATTAGCAATAAAAAGGAGTGAATCATACAAAACTATATGCCCATATCCTATACATCATTGTAAACATGAACTCATAATTGTATGGTTTTTATAAATATCCGGGAATTACACACCTACTGTGAGATGAGGGTTTATGGATGTCAAATCAAATCAGACTGCGCGACGTCTCAGCAATCTGCCCCACCTACGACACGGGAACTGGGCTTACATCACGCGTGATCCTGCGCGACGGGAGTGTGCGGGAGGAGAGGCGAAAGCCGATGAACCTTTTGCGCCTTTTGCTTCGCGAGGACGGGATTGACCCGAAACTCTACCGAAAGGCGCGCCGCTCTGAGCGTGGCTATCACCATGTGCCGCTCGTCGTTCGCGGTGGCTGTTTCGTCAGTTTCAAGTTGATAGCGCCGCGCGTGACAGGCGATCCGGTCTATGGGTACGTGGCGCTCGACCAGATTGAAGCTGTGGATGAGAGAAATGACACGGCGCGCGTGATCCTGCGTGGTGGACACACGCTTGTGACAACGCAGCGACCAAAGAGCGTGCGGGAGCAAGTCGATTGGGGCAGGAGTGAATTGGCGCTGCAACGTGCGCGGGAGCAAACAGGGGCTGATCGCATGATGGAGCGCATCGCGGAGGTGGTCGCCGGATACGAGTATGCTGCGCCGACCTGGGAACAGATTGCGGCGGTGGTGCTCATGATGGTGAAAGGTCAGAGCAAGGGGAGCAGGGTTTGAGCGCGCGGTTCGGGCAGTATGTGAAGCTGCGCGTTGGCTGAGAGCAGCGCTGAAAGCAGCGGCACATCGATGGCAGGCGCAATCACGGTGAGCGTGACATCCTCCGCAAATGTTGCCTCGATCCGCCAGTCATGCGCTTCGAGTGCGGCGCGCACGCGATCATACAGCGCATAGGGGACGTGGACATCGTACTGATGGTGGAGTGCGTACGTGAGCACGGTCGCCTCGCGGATCGCGGCAGACACCGCTTCCGAGTAAGCTCGGACAAGCCCGCCTGCGCCGAGCAGCGTGCCGCCGAAATAGCGGGTGACGACGGCAAACACGTCGACGAGGTGATGCGCCGCAAGCACGTGGAGCATGGGGCGTCCGGCGGTACCGGAGGGTTCGCCGTCGTCATGGCTGCGCTCGATTCCACTTTGTAGGCGAAGCGCACTACAGTGGTGGGACGCGTCAGGTTCACGCTTGCGAATCGTCCGCAACATCTCTGCCGCCGTCTCTTCGGTCGTGAGTGGCGCGAGGTCGCAGAGAAAGCGCGACTTTTTCTCGACGAGTTCCGTGTGGACAGGTTCTTTCACGGTGCGATAGGATACATGGCGAGAAGGTTCATCCGTCACAGGATCACGCTCCTTTCTACACTTGAATGGGTTTTTGAGATGCAGCTCGGCGAGATGAAGGGGATGGGTTTGATTGTACAAGACAGAGGACGGCGTGCAAAATCCAAAGGAATTGCGCCCTCATGCGCCGTATCGTGTCATTCAGATCATTGGTGCGGGCGAGTATGGCGGAGCGGAGGTGTACGTGCGCCAGATGATGATCGGAATGCGTGAAAGCGGCATCGCGACGGAGGCGCTCGTCTTCTACGACAGGACATTTGCGGAAAAACTGCGCGGAGATGGGTTTGCGGTGACAGTTGAAGCCTCCTTCATACGCGCGTTTGGGCTGCTGCGAGAACGGGCCGCGGGTGGGGAGCAACTCATCCTGCACACACACGGAGTAAAGGCGAGCCTGCTCGGGCGCGCCGTCGGGGAGCGGACGGGCACGCATGTGGTGACGACGATCCACAGCGATCTCGCGCTCGATTATCAGGGGCGAAAAGGTGTCTTCTTTCGCGGTCTGGAGCGTATGACGCGCGGCATGTCCATGCGGATCGTTGCAGTTTCTGAGCCGCTCGCAGAAGTGCTTCGCCAACGCGGGTACGAGCGCGACCGGATACGCGTGATTGCGCCGGGGGTCGCTCTCGCTGAGGCGCGGGACAGCGCACGTGAGGCGGTGGGGCGTGTGGATGAGATCGCCGCGCTTGGAATGCCTGAAGACGCTTGGGTGATCGTGTGTGTCGCGCGGCTGCATGCGGTAAAGGATCACGAAACGCTGATCCGAGCCGTCAGCGCGCTTCCCGAGGTGCGCGGCCGAGCCGTCACGCTGTTGCTCGTCGGTGAGGGTGAGGAGCGTGAACGGTTGGAGGCGCTTGGCGCTTCGCTCGCGCCGGGGCGCATCTTTTTCGCAGGAGCGGTCGATCAGGTCGATCTGTATCTTGCGCGTGCGGACGTATTCGTGCTGACGTCGCGGATGGAGGGATTTGGGCTCGCCGTAGCAGAGGCGATGGTTGCGGGGCTTCCGGTCGTCGTTTCGGATGTGGGTGGACTTCGCCAGGTAGTGCCGGAGTCAGGCGTTCACGGAATACGTGTTGCCCCGGGGGATGCGGACGGGTTTGGCGCTGCACTTCGCGAGCTCTTAGAAAGCGACGAGCGGCGCAGTCAGATCGCAACGCAAGGGCAAGCGTACGCTGCGACGCACCTCTCGACAGCGCGCGTGCGCTCGAGTGTGGAGCAACTCTATGAAGAAATCGCGCGGTGAAGACGATAGAACTGTGATTCGATTAAGAAAATATGTAAAAATTATGGAAAACAAATTGAATGTGGTAAGATCTACCCAAAAACGAAACAGTTTGCTCGAAGACTGGTAGGCAAGAGCACGTTCGTTTGCTACACTAAGGCAGACGAGCAACGTGTGCCCGTCTTTTTCGCAGCGATGAATCGAAACCGCTGTCTGAAAGACGAACTGCCTAAGATTCACTGTGTAACCTGTAGATTGCATGCAATACCAAGTTTCGGTGGTTTACCTCACAGAACATTGTCAGGTATACTCCGTTATGCGAAGACGCAATCGAGTCTTCCGGTAGATTTGTAGAATGTGAACGAACCGATGTATAATCGATGTAACCATATTGCAATCTCGTTCGTCTAACCCACGAACGCAAAAAAAGTGCAGGTGTGTCCGGCGGGCTCGGGCACTGAGAGGAGGGATGTCTACCTGTGATGATACGACTGAGCGAAACGCTTGGACCGGAAAGACGATCGCGTGGACGGGGAGAAGTACTGGCGTTCAGTCTCACGGAGAAGCGGGAACTCAGAAACGGCGTGACAGGGAGATAGAGACAACTCAGTCGCAGGGCGTTCTGTTCACACAGAACTATCCTTTCCCTTCATTTCAGCTTTTATTCTTAGTGGTCAATACAGAGGAGGAACCAGATTGAAACGCAGTCGTCTTACTAGCATTGCGGCAGCAGCGCTTGTCATTGGTACAACGCTCGCACCTTCCGCATTTGCAGCTCAAACAAGCTCTTACACAGACGTCACAGCAACGACACCGGGCTACTCGGCGATCCTTGATCTTTCCAACAAAGGCATCATGCATGGCTACAGCGACGGCACATTCCGCCCGACAGATTCCATCTCGCGCGGCCAATTCCTCGCGTACTACATGCTTGCAGTCGAAGGCGTCACCGGTGTAAAACCTGGTGCGAACGCGCAATACTACAAAGACATCGCGCCTGGCAACTGGGATTTCAACTATGTTGGCGCAGCGTATGAGAACAACTGGATCAACCCGTACTGGGTCGGTATCTTCACAGGCGGCAACTTCAACGAGAACTACCAAGCTTCCTACGGCGACATCGCTTCCTTCTTCGTGAAGTCGATGGAAGTTGCGGGCAAAGTAACCTTGCCAGCAGGCGTAACACCACTCAGCTATGCGTACAGCATCGGCTTGTTCCAAGGCACGCCTTACACGCCGACCACCACGCAAAAGTGGGTAACGCGCGGCGACGCTGCGATCATCCTTGAGAACATTCTCAGCTACACCAACGGCACGCTCTTGCCGCAAGGCGCGACAGTGACCGTCAGCGGTGGCACAGCAATGTCACCGAATAGCAACGAAACGCTCTCAGTGAACGTCATGGCTGGCAGCAGCACAGTGACGCTTCCTTCGAGCGCGATGGTAACGTACGCATTTGCTTCGGGCAGTGCAACAACTGGTTTCTTTGGTCAGCAAATGGGTGCAACAACAAGCTTTATTCCAACTGCGCCTGGCACGTACACAATCGTTGCAACGGTTGACGGCGTTCAGTCTGCACCGTTCACGGTCAATGTATTTGGCCAAGCGGCTGGCGTGAAGTTATCGGCTTCGAGCACCAGTGTTGTTGCCAATGGCGTTTCGCTGAATAAAGTAACAGCAACCATTGTAGACGGTAATGGTGTTCCTGTTACTAACTTTAGTGGTCAGGCTTCACTGAGCGTTACAGGTACAGCTGTAACGACAGCATTGACAACAGCTACTTCACAAGCTGCTGATCTCAGTGGAACAACGCTTTCATTTACAAGCGGTGTAGCGACGTTCTATGTACAGTCTGAAAATATCCCGGGATACACATCCACAGTTTCGCTTTCGGGATTGACAGCGGCTAATGGATCAAGTGAGTCGTCTACGATTTCATACTCGCCTTTGACGTTGACTGCAGTACCGCAAACACCTACATCAATCGTGGTGTCTGCAGCAACAAGCACATTGCCTGTGAATAACAATACTGGCACAGACGCTGTTACGGTAACTGTAGAAGACCAAACAGGTAACCCGATGATCGGTGGAACGTACAACCTCAATGCCTCCGTTTCTGGTGGCGGGGTATTCTCCAATGGTCTGACTACGGAAACGGTAACATCTTATTATGGTGGTACCGCCACGTTTGTTGTTGATGGCGTACAGGGTAAAACTGGCACCTATGTTGTAGCAGTTTCCGGTACAGGATTGAAGACTGGTACGACTAATATTACTGCTGCAATTGCTGGTAACCCAACAAAATTGTCTTTGAGTGCATCATCTGGAACTTTTGTTCAAGGTGGAGCGGCAAATCAGATTGATTACACCATTAGCCAGCTTGATGCAAATGGAATTACTGCTATTAATCCACAAACGACAGTTATTCCAAATGTTGTTGTTAAAAACAGCGCTGGAACAGTTGTAACGAACGTTTATGTGCAACCAACAAATGCAGCTGGTGCAGTGGTTGGCACAGCTGTATCGGCTAACACCTCAGGTGTTTATGTTCTTCCTGTAAATACAACAAGCTTTGCAGTTTGGGATTCGAGTACATCTGCAGATGCAGGAACGTATACCGTAACTGTTTCTGACGGTGAAACGACCAATGCATTGGGAGCATCGAATCCTGTGACTGTGACAGAGTTGGCAAATGCGTCATCTCCATTATCAGAGAGACTCTCGGTCACGCCAGCTACAAATGTGCTTCGTCCAAATGCATTGTCTACTAACTTGACAATTGCCGTGACAGATCAGTACGGTAATCCGGTTGCGAGCGGAGTAACTCTTACAGTTTACGCTCAAGGTAAGCTTGGATCTGCATCTTTGGATGGCCAACCGTATGCACCTACTTCTATGAGTGCGACGGTAACAACTAATGCAAGTGGGCAGATCGTAATTCCATTTGCGGCACAAGATTACAATGGTGCTACTTGGACAATTACTGCAGAAGGTACTGGATTTGCTAATGCAAGTACATCTGTCTCTGTACAGGATTATCCGGCTGCTTCGTACCAATTCTTGTTAAAGGATGTTTCGCCATCCTCTACAACAACGTACAGCAACAACACTGTTTACGCCAATGCTGGTGATACACTTGAATTTGCTACGTTGGCTAGTGGCAACCCAGTAACTCCATTGGCTGATACAGGGTTTGATATTAACAATAATCCTGTACTTGTGAACGGGACAGACAATGTAACGGTTACTATCAATCATGCTTCCGGATTGCTTTTAGGGGCTACTGTGCCAAGTGGAGTATCTGTTTCGAATAATTCAACGACAGATGTTACCACAATTACAGGTACTTTGGCTGCAGTGAGTGGATACTTGAATAGCATGACAGCACAGATGGCTGGACTGACAACAGTAAGTATTGTTGACAACAGCACTGGTGCTCGTGGCGCTGCAAGTATTAACATTGAGCCTTCTAATGTTGCGAAGCAGGTTGTTCTCTCGGGTGTATCTTCTGCGACAGCATTGACCATTGGTGATTCTTATCCAGTCACGTATACGCTGACTGATGTAGGTGGTAACCCTGTTGTAGCCCCATCTGCAGGTTATGTTGTGAACGTAGTTGCGCCTGCAGGCCTTGAGTTTATTGTGAACGGTGTAGCTTCGCAAAGTGCATCAATCACAATCGCTGGCGGCACTTCTTCAGCAACTGCAACATTGGTTGATGTAGCGAATTCTGCTACGATAACTGGTAATGTTACAGGATCGGTTTATCAAAACACTACGATCACCGTACCTACTGTAACATTGACCTACTAAGATTTACTTCAGTACTAAAAAGTACGCAGCAAAGGATTTCCTTTGCTGCGTACTTTTCTATGTACGCCCGGCATGGGCGGAATCTATAGGGTGCAAGTCCCGAACGGGGGTTGGCGACAGACCTACCG
>NZ_LSUQ01000065.1 GCF_001642725.1 Ferroacidibacillus organovorans | reverse complement strand
GTCTACAGGAGAGGTACTTGCAACTTCGCAGTGCTTCATGAACCGCCGTATGCGGACCCGCATGTACGGTGGTGTGAGAGGTCGGGGGCTAGGCGCCCCCTCCTACTCGATTTTTCTGGTGGCATCGATTGCAAAAGCTTGTGTAATGACAGAGAGACTTTCTTCTGGCGCGTTCGTCGTATAAAATAGAGAGATGCGTTTGTTCGACTGCATTGTATTGCGCAAGTGCCCATTCAAAAAAAGGAGATCGTAGCTGCGTGAAGAGTATGACCGGATATGGCCATGCAGAAGGCGTTTGGGGCAATCGCGTTTTTCTCATTGAGATTCGTTCGGTCAATCATCGCTACCTCGATGTCGTGTTTCGCTTGCCGCGAGAGTTGTTGCGACTGGAGAGTGCGCTGCGAGATCTCGTTAAAAAGGGTATAAGCCGCGGGCGCGTGGAGATTTATCTCAGCGAGCGGGCGAAGCAAGATGAACCGGAGGAAGTCACGCTCAATGAAGGCGTTTTGCACGCCGCATTAAATGTACTCAAACGCGCGACGCGCTCAGAATTTGTTGACATGGAACCCGCCTCCGTCGGGCACCTGCTTATGGTGCCGGGGCTGTTCTCCGTCGGGACCGTCGATTCGCAGACGTGCACGGGGGATGATGAACAACTTTTTTCTATCCTTGAAGAGGCGTTGCAGGAGTTTATCGCGCGACGTCGAACGGAAGGATTAGCTATAAAAGCTGAGATTCTGCGCTTTTTAGATCGCGCGCAGTCACTCCATTTGGGAATGAAGACAAGGATTCCCGCGATTGAGGCGCTTGAACGCGAGCGGATTGTGGCACGAGTGCGCGGAATTCTCGGAAATACGATAGACCTCGCGTCTGAACGTTTGGCGGTTGAGGTGGCGTATCACGCGGCGCGCAGTTCGGTCGAAGAGGAAATGGCGCGGATAGAATGCCACCTTCATGCACTCCTCACCCTCTGTCGCGAGGATGGCGCAGTGGGGCGGCGCATGGAATTTTTGTTGCAAGAGCTTCACCGAGAGACCAATACGCTCGGTGCAAAAGCGGCCGATTTGCGATTGACGGAAGACGTTCTTGAGTTGAAGCATGTCCTTGAACAATTGAAGGAGCAAGTTCAAAATATTGAGTAGTCGATTGAAGCGCTGAAAGCGGACTTACGCAGGTGAGGGGTAGCCAACGTGAACGACAGACTGATTGATCTCGGGTATGGCAGTTATGTTGCGTCAGCGCGGATCCTTTCGATCGTGAATCCAGAGTCAGCGCCGATCAAACGATTGATTCAAGATGCGCGCGAACAGATGAAATTGATTGACGCGACGTTTGGAAAAAAAACGCGCGCGGTGATCATCGTTGACAGTGGACATGTCATTCTCGCGGCGATCGAGCCGGAGACAGTGACGGCTCGCGCCATGCAGGGCGATGAAAAGGTACTGTTTAACGCGGATTTACCCAGTGTTTGAGGATGCGCTAAGATCTGATTGAAGAATGAAAAGGAGCTTGAAACTATGATTCTCTATCCGTCCGTCGACAAACTTCTCACACTCGCAGACAGCAAGTACACGTTGGTCATTGCGGCCTCAAAGCGGGCGCGCGCGCTACAGGAAGGTGCGGAACCGCGCGCAATCGTTCGCTCGGGACGTTTCGTCAGTACGGCGCTGCGTGAGATTGAGATCAAGCAGATCAGTTATGTTCGCACACGCGACGGATTGAAGTGAGCCTTGTGAACCCATCGTCGCTTTCCGGGAAAACGGTGGTATTGGCGGTCACTGGTGGGATTGCAGCGTATAAGTCTGCGTATCTCGCGAGTTTACTCACGAAGTGCGGTGCGCGCGTGCGCACGGTGATGACGCGCGGCGCCACGCAGTTTGTGGCGCCGCTTACCTTTCAAAGCCTCACGCACGAACCAGTACATGTTGACGTTTTTGATGAGCGTGATCCTTCGCGGATCGCGCATATTTCACTTGCGGACGAGGCGGATTTGGTGATTGTCGCGCCAGCGACGGCCGATGTGCTTGCGCGCGTGGCGCACGGACTTGGCGATGACATGCTGACGACGATGCTGCTCGCGACGCGTGCGCCGGTTACATTTGCACCTGCGATGAATGTTCATATGTGGGAGAACTCGATTGTAAAAGAGAACATCCAGAAGTTACAGGCGCACGGTTACCTGATCGCAGAACCGGGAGCTGGTCCGCTTGCGTGCGGGTATACTGGAAAAGGCCGTTTGATGGAGCCGGATGATCTCTTGGAGTTTCTGGAAGGTGTAGCGACGAAGCCTCATTATAAAGGCGTGCGATTTTTGGTGAGCGCAGGTCCCACGCGCGAGCGGATCGATCCGGTGCGCTACCTCTCAAATGACTCGACTGGCACGATGGGATATGCGATCGCCCGCATGGCGTGGCGCATGGGTGCTGATGTGACGCTTGTCAGCGGCCCGAGTGAATTGGCGGATCCGCTCGGCGTTTCTATGATCCGTGTTACGACGGCAAGCGAGATGGAGCGGGTCATGATCGATCACGCAAAAGACGCTGACGTTATTATCATGACCGCTGCGGTCGCAGACTATCGCCCGGAAGCTGTCCTCGAAAAAAAACTGAAAAAAACGCAGGATACGCTTTCGCTTTCGCTTGTCAAAAATCCAGACATACTCTCGCAACTTCGCGATCATATGAAGCCGCGCGCGAAATTGGTCGGGTTTGCGGCAGAGACGCACGATCACGAACACTACGCACAAAAAAAGCTGAGGGAGAAACGACTTGATTTTGTCGTTTTAAATGATGTGCTTGAACCGGGGGCAGGGTTTGGGACGGGGACAAACCGCGTGACGGTATACGCGGCAAACGGTAGTGTCACACCGTTTGCGCAGGCGGATAAGTTGACGGTCGCAAAGGCGCTGCTCCAGTTGATCCACGCTCAGCGCGAGGTGTAGGTCATGCGGTATGCAGAGGTTGCAGTTTTGGTTCGCGCGCGGGCGGTCGATCGCCTTTTCGATTATCTCGTGCCCGAGGGGATGGAACTCTTTGCAGGTGACGCGGTTGAGGTTCCATTTGGGGCGCAACGGGTAGAAGGGTATGTCCTTGCGTTAAAGGATCATGCTCAAGATGATTCTGTATCGTATCGAGCGATTACGCAAAAACTGTCAGGTCAGCGACCGCCTCTTACCAAGGATTTGATCGAACTCCTTGATTTTATGAGGAAACGCTATTTTTGTACGTGGGCGGCAGCCGTCTCGACCGTGTTGCCCCCGGTCATTCGCTCGCCGGGGAAACGATATTATCAGCTCGATCGTCAGTGGGTCGCCTTGCATGGAACGCAGGATGCTGACGCGGACTTGATCGCGGGACTCGACAAGGTGTTCACAAAGAAAGCGCGTTTGGCAGAGGCGACGCTGCTTGAAAAAGGGTTTTCACGCGCGCTTCTGACGCGCTTTGTGCGGCAAGGTTGCTTGACGCTCGAACTCGGCGGTTCGACCGTATCCAGGCGCTCGGAAATATGGGTGAACGCAGTGCCAGACGCAGCGCTTAATCGCGTGAGAAGCGCGCACAAGCGCGAACTATTGATTCTCTTGCAGGAAAAAGGCGCGCCGCAACGCTACGCTGAATTGCTCGAACAGGGGCTCGTAACTTCTGAGATGATTCGCTCGCTAAAGGCGCAGGGATTGGTTCAAGTCATTTCAAAGCCTGTGAATGAAAGCGGCGAGGAGACGGAGAAACGGCTCGCACTCACAGAGGAGCAGCGCGCGGCTGTGGCTTCGATTGTTGAACTGATCGATGCGAAAAAGCACGAGACGATCTTGCTTCAGGGGGTTACGGGCAGCGGAAAAACAGAGGTTTATCTGCAAGCGATCGAGCGCGCGCTTCAAAAAGGATTGCAAGCGCTTGTCATGGTGCCAGAAATTGCGCTGACAACGCAGATTGTCGCGCGCTTTCGCAGGCGCTTTGGTTCGCGCGTCGCCGTTCTTCACAGCCGTATGTCGGAGCGCGAGCGCAGGCACCAGTTTGCGAGCATCTATGAAGGCGTTGCCGATGTAGTTGTCGGCGCCCGC
Organism: Ferroacidibacillus organovorans; assembly: GCF_001642725.1. GTDB lineage: Bacteria > Bacillota > Bacilli > Alicyclobacillales > SLC66 > Ferroacidibacillus > Ferroacidibacillus organovorans. Next base: position 9,934 of record NZ_LSUQ01000065.1, on the reverse strand, counting down.
TCTGCGGTGTTTGCACCGCTTGATCGGCTCGGCCTGCTCGTCATTGACGAAGAACACGAGGCGACGTACAAACAGGATCGCGATCCGCGCTATGTCGCGCGTGAGATTGCAGCGTGGCGCGCAGCGCGTGCGAATGCGCCGCTGATCCTTGGGAGTGCGACCCCTTCGCTTGAAGTGATGTATCGCGTAGAGAGTGGACGCTACACAAAGCGAATGCTAAAAGAGCGGGCGACTGGCCGTCCTCTACCGGAAGTGCGCATTGTCGACATGCGCCAGGAGATGAAGATGAATCAGCAAGGACTTTTGAGTCGCGCGTTGCGCGATGCGCTGAAGGATTCTTTTGAGCATCAAGAACAAGCGGTGCTGCTTTTGAATCGTCGCGGTTTTTCTTCGTTTTTACTTTGTCGAGAATGTGGGGAGACCCTTACGTGCCCGCACTGTGACGTCACACTCACGGTGCATCGAACGCCGGAACACACGCTATTGTGCCACTTTTGTAACTACCGTGCGCCGCTGCGTGATACCTGCCCGGCATGCGGCGGTGGCCGCATGCGCACATTTGGCGCGGGAACGCAGCAATTGGAGCAAGAAGTACTCTCCTGGTTCCCAAACGTGCGAGTGCTGCGCATGGATGTGGACACAACAGCCGGCGTGGGAACGCATGAACAGATTCTTTCCGCATTTTCCAAGGGCGAGGCAGATGTGCTCCTTGGTACGCAGATGATTGCTAAAGGGCATGATTTCTCCCGTGTATCGCTCGTGGGTGTCGTTGCGGCGGATGCGGCGCTTCACGTGCCGGATTTCCGGTCGGCAGAGCGCACCTTTCAGTTGCTTGTTCAAGTGGCGGGGCGCGCTGGACGCCACGGTCGCGAGGGGCGCGTGGTCATTCAGACGTTCGCGCCAGATCACTACGCGATTCAAGCGGCGGCAGCGCAAGATTACGAGCAGTTTTATCGCACCGAGTTACCGTTGCGACGGCGCCTAGAGTACCCGCCATTCACGGAAATCGCACAGTTCATCGTGACGCACGATGAAGAAAGCAAGGCGCGCGAAGGTGCGCAGCAACTTCATCACTTGCTTGAAGCATCACTAAAAGGATGCGAGCGCGTACAACTTTTGTCGGCGGCACCTGCAGTCGTCGGTCGCATCCGCGGGGCGTATCGGTATCAGGTTGTTGTTAAATACCACTCGTTTCGCGCCGTTTCAAAGAGACTGCGGGAAGCGTTTGATCAGGCTGTCGCTGTGTGTGGAAATGGTGTCTCTTTGCATGTCGACATCAATTCGTGGATGACCCTCTAGTGAAATAGCCAAAAAGGAGCTTGTACATGGTGCGCACGATCATGACCACAACGCGCGCGGTGTTGCGTCATAAAGCGCACGTTGTAACGACATTTGACCAGCAACTTGCGAAACTGCTCGATGACCTTGCCGAGACGATGTACGCTCATTGCGGCATAGGTCTCGCGGCTACGCAAATTGGCATAAAGCGGCGCGTCTTTGTCTATGACGTAGGGCACGGCTTGTGTGAGATGGTCAACCCAATTCTTCTTGCAGGGGAAGGGCAGATGAAAAGTGTTGAGCGCTGTCTGAGTGTCCCCGGACTCAAGCGAACCATACGTCGCTATGCGCGCGTTCGCGTTTATGCGCTGAATCGATTTGGCGCACCTCTCTGGGTTGAAGCGAAAGGGAATCTCGCGTGTTGTCTACAACATGAGATCGATCACATGGATGGAATTTTGCTGATGGATCATGAAGCGTGGCGCACGCCGCACGACACTCACTTAAACTGGGGGGATCTCTTTGGACGAACCGCGCATTGTCTTTATGGGCACGACGAGTTTTTCGGTCACCATTCTTCGTGCTCTGATTGAGCGTGGGGCAACGGTCGTCGCGGCCGTTACCCAGCCGGATCGTCCGACTGGGCGCAAACGCATTCTTACGCCGCCACCTGTTAAGATCGCAGCAGAATCCTATGGCATCCCTGTGCTTCAACCGGTGCGCATTCGTGACAGCGCAATGCTAGACGAAATCAGCCAATTTGATCCGACGCTGTTGATTACGGCCGCTTATGGTCAAATTTTGCCTGAGGCGCTCCTCTCATTACCGAAATACGGCGCACTCAATGTTCACGCCTCACTTTTGCCAAAGCGTCGGGGAGGCGCCCCTATCCAGCGCGCGATTCTCGAGGGCGACAGCGTCACGGGTGTCACGGTGATGAACATGGTGAAAGCGATGGATGCGGGGGCGATGTGGGGGAAGGTATACCTGCCCATTGATGATCAGATCACATATGGTGAACTACAAGATCGCCTCGCCGAAAAAGGAGCTGAACTCCTGGTTGATCTTTTGCCTTTGATCCTTGATCAAGTGATCGTAGCCCGTCCGCAGGAAGACGCTTGCGTGACATTTTCGTCCGTGCTCACGCGTGCGGACGAACAACTCGATTTTGAACTCGACGCAATCCGTGTCACGCAACAGATTCGCGCGCTCGCACCGCGCCCGGGCGCCTATACGCAAGTGGGTGATAAAGTGCTGAAAATCTGGTATGCTACGGTCGAAGCAGGAGTCGACGGAGCAGCACAGCCAGGAACGGTGATCGAGCTTACAGACAGGGGTCCGCGCATTGCATGCAAAAGCGGGACGATCATCGCAGAATCTTTGCAACTTGAAGGGAAAGTCATCCAATCGGGACGCGAATTTCAACAAGGACAGAGAAACCTTCTCGGAATGCAATTCACAAAGATCGCGAAATGAGCCATTCACAAGGTTCTAAAAAGCCGCGTCGCTCTTCGCGTGATGAAAATGGCAAATGCCCGATATCGCCTGCCCGCCTTGCGGCGTTTGAGGCGTTGTGCGCCATTTTGGAAAAAGGTACGTATACGCATCTCGCACTTTTGGAACAGTGGAATAAAAGGGATCAAAGCGCGCAAGATGCAGCGCTCACCTCCGAATTGGTACGCGGCGTCGTGAAGTGGCAACGATTGCTCGATGAGATGATTCGCCCCTTTGCGCGCGTTCGCATAGAAAAAATGGATATCCCCGTTTTGTGCGCACTGCGCATGGGAGTCTATCAAATGCGGATGATGGATCGCATTCCTGACTATGCTGCCATTTCTGAAGCGGTTGAACTTGTGAGAATTCACACGTTTCATGCGCATCGCATGGCGAACGCAGTGCTTCGCGCGATTCAAAAAGCAAAAGATCTCCCGCTTCCCCTTCGCCTTGAGGACGTGGCGAATGCATCGCGCGAATCGCTTGGCCTCCGGCTCTCGTATGAGGAGTGGATGGTGCAAGAAGTTCTTTCGACGCTTGGCGACGTGAATGGACGTGCGGCGCTCGCTGCAATGAATGATCGTCAGCATCTTGCGCTTCGCGTGAACCTTAAAAAAGCTTCGCGCGATCAGGTTTTAAAGATTCTTCGAGACGCAGGGTGTGTGGTGTCAGAGGTGAGTGGCATACCTGCCGCCATTCTCATTGAAGAGGGAGTTCGTGACGCCATTCAAGAGGTGATCGCGCGTGGAGAAGCCTCCTATCAGGGGTTGTCTTCTATGAAAATCGCGTCGCTGTTGCGCCCGCGCGCGGGGATGACGATCATTGATGCGTGCGCCGCGCCGGGTGGCAAAACGCTTCATTTGGCTGAACTGAGCGATGATCAAGCGAATATTTTTGCAGTTGAGGTGCATGCGCATCGCGCAAAAATGATTCAAAATCAGGTAGAACGCCTCGGGAAAAACTCCATCACTGTGATCAACGCTGATTTTCTAAGCGTTGACAAGGACTGTGACGCGATATTGCTTGATGCGCCGTGTTCTGGACTGGGAACGATTGCACGCAAACCGGATGTAAAATGGACGGTTCACAAAGAAGATCTGCACTCTCTCGCGGAATTACAGAACAGCATGTTAAACCACGCTGCAGATCTTTTGAGAGCGGGTGGGACCCTTGTCTATTCTGTGTGTACGTTGACGCACGCAGAAGGGGATGCGCAGATTGAAAAAATTCTTGCAAAACGCTCAGACCTTGAACTCGATTGGATCGCGGAAGGTGAATTGGCGTTTTCGTATCGCACACCTGCAGGCGGGGTGCGCATGCTGCCGCAACGAGATCGCGGGGATGGCTTTTTTGTGGCGAGATTCCGCAAACGATGAAAATGCATGGAGACGCGATGGAAAGGGAGGGGATTTGCATGAAACCACTCATTCTTGATTTGACTCGCCAACAGATCGAACAGTGGGTGCGCGAAGAGGGACAGCCTGCGTATCGCGCAACGCAAGTGTTTCACTGGATCTATCAGCGACGGGTCACGGCGTTTGCGGAGATGACCGATCTTCCAAAAGCGTTGCGAGAGCGACTCGCTGAATCGTTTGTTCTCACTTCGCTGCGCGAAGTCACGCGTCAGATATCAAAAAAGGATGGAACGACCAAGTTTTTGTTTGCGCTTGCCGACGGATCAACGATTGAAACGGTCATCATGCGCCACGATTACGGGGTCAGTGTCTGCGTCTCGTCACAGGTTGGCTGCAAAATGGGATGCACGTTTTGTGCCTCAACGCTTGGCGGGTTGATTCGTCATTTACGCGCAGGAGAAATTGTGGAGCAATTGATCTGGTGTCAGCGGATGCTCGATCTTGAGGGAGAGCGCGTCAAGAGTGTTGTTATGATGGGATCGGGGGAACCGCTTGAAAACTATGATGCGGCGCTTCGCTTTGTCGATCTTGTGACAGATGCGGAGGGCTTGATGATCGGACAACGGCACATCACGATCTCAACGGTCGGTCTGGTGCCTGCGATCTATCGGCTCGCTGATGAGCATCGCGGGATCACGCTTGCCGTCTCACTCCACGCGGCGGATGACGCGACGAGATCTTCGATGATGCCGATCAATCGCGCGTACAACATTGCCAAATTGATGGAAGCATGTCACTATTATTACAGAGAGACTGGACGCAGAATCTCTTTTGAATACGCGTTGATTGCCAATGTGAATGACTCACTCGAACATGCGAGGCGCTTGGCAGAAGTTGTCTCGACGCTCCCGTGTCATGTCAATTTGATTCCTGTCAACTATGTTCCTGAGCGAGATTTGAAGCGGACGGAGCAGGCGCAAATTCGCGCTTTTACAAGGGAATTGGAGCGACTCTCGATCAAGGCGACGGTGCGACGTGAGATGGGGTCAGATATCGCTGCTGCCTGCGGTCAATTGCGCGCAGAACACGCGAGTGAAAACGCTGCACTCGTGTCACCGTAAGACTTTTCTCGCGCAATAATTAGGGATGCGAAAGAGGCTATGCGGAGCAGTGCGCGAATGCGATTCACGCGAGATGAGATGCATTGCTGAATTTTTCTGGGGAGTGAACGCCGTGCAGTTTGCCGCAAGAACGCACGTAGGCCTCGTGCGCAAGAGCAATCAGGACGGGTACCTGATTCGCATGCGAGAAGAGCGGGAGTGTATCGCGCTTGTTGCAGACGGCATGGGGGGGCAGCGAGCAGGAGAGGTTGCGAGCGCGCTTGCCATTGACATCATGTGGGATCACTTGTCAAGACCAGGTGAATTTACCGATCCGGCGTCGCAATTGAAATGGACGATTATGCGTGCAAATGAGGCAATTTATGAAAAATCGCGTGAAGTGATTGAATACGCGGGAATGGGTACGACGGTGGTTGCAACCTATGCAACGCCAGAGACTGTACACTACGCGCATGTGGGTGACAGCCGAATTTACATGTTTTCAAAGCCCTATGGACTGCGTCGCTTGACGGAGGATCACTCTCTCGTTCATGAGCTTGTAAGGCGAGGGCAGGTTACAGCAGAGGAAGCGTTTTCCCATCCTCAGCGGCATTTATTGACACGTGCGCTCGGAACGTTGCCCGCGGTAGAAGCGGAGTGCGCCTCGACGCAGTGGCATGAAGGAGATTTACTTCTCATGTGCAGTGACGGCTTGACGACATGCATGATGGATCGGGAGATTGAGGCGTGTTTTCAGACGGACATCCCGCTCCATGAACAGGTAAACCATCTCGTTGAGATGTCACTCTCGCGAGGCGCGCCTGACAACATTACGGTAATCGCCCTTTTTCATGACGGGGAGCCGGTGTGGAGGGACAGCCGTTCATGATTGGCAAGATTTTGGGTGACCGCTATCAGATCATCGAACGCATTGGCGGCGGCGGCATGGCAATCGTCTATCGAGGTCTTGATGTGCTGCTACACAGGCCGGTTTCTGTAAAGACGCTTCGTCCTGAGTTTGTCGGAGACGCAGAATTTGTGAGGCGATTTAAACGCGAAGCGCAAGCAGCTGCCAGTCTGTCGCATCCGAATATCGTGAATATTTACGATGTCGGTCAGGATTTGGACTCGCACTATATCGTTATGGAGTACGTCGAGGGCAAAACGCTTAAACAGTTGATTGAAGAGCGGGCGCCGCTTCCAATCGATGAGGCGGTTGGGATCGCGCGACAGATTTGTGATGCTCTGGCGCACGCGCACGATCATCATATCGTTCATAGAGATGTTAAACCACATAATATTCTCATCAGTACGACGGGGCGAGTCAAAGTTACTGATTTTGGTATTGCCCGCGCCATTTCAACGAATACGATTACGCATTACAGCTCGTCTGTTCTCGGCTCGGTGCACTATTTCTCACCTGAGCAGGCGCGCGGTGCAACGGCTGATGTCAAGTCAGACGTCTATTCGCTCGGCATCGTACTCTACGAAATGCTTACGGGTCAATTGCCGTTTTCCGGGGAGACGCCGATCAGTGTTGCGCTTAAACATCTCCAAGAGAATTTTGTCGAACCGCGCAATCTTTCCCCACGCATTCCGCAGAGCATCGAGAACATCGTTTTAAAGGCGTTGATGAAAGATCCTGAACAGCGCTATCCTTCGGTGCGACAGATGGCGGATGACCTAGAGCGCGGACTGCTTTTGCCGGATGTTCCAAAGTTCGTGTCTGTGGCGGCCGCTTCGAGAGAACAAGTGATGGAGGCGGGGGCTGCACCACTTCCTCTCAAAGCGATCGAGAGCAGTAACCCGGTGGAAGAAGTGGACGGGAAGAAACCTTGGTGGAAAAAGGTATTGACCGTCCTCCTATGGGTCATTCTCTTTGGTGGGCTCACCTTGGTCGCTGTGTTACTAGCGCTGTGGCTCTTTTCCAGTGTCTTGCGGGTTAACACGATTGCGCTTCCGCGCGTCGTCGGTCTTTCTTATTCGGAAGCGCGAACCACGCTACTTAATAAAGGGTTTCAGTCGTCGAAGATCCTCGAGAGTTTTGACACGAATTCGACTTCGACGGTAAAAATCGGTCAAGTGGAGAGCCAGAGTCCCACGCCTGGCAATATCCCGGCAAACTCGGATATTCATCTCGTGATTAAAGAGGGTAGCGCACAAATTACGATGCCTTCACTGAGTGGACTATTGCAAAGCATCGCTCAAAGCCAACTGGTCGATCTTAGCGTCCCTACGGGACACATTACCGTCATCGAACAGTCGAGCGCTAGCGTGCCGATCAATCAGGTCATTTCAACAACCCCTGCCCCGGGCACAGCAATGAATGCGAACACGACGCAGGTGACGCTCGTCGTCAGCGCAGGCACACAGTCTGCGGCGGTGCCGGATGTGGTAAATAAACCGCTTAGCACGGCAACAGCCGCACTGAAAGCGGATGGGTTCACGTTGGGGCAAGTTACGACGACCAGTTCATTTTCTGTTCCACAAAATGAAGTAATCAGTCAGACGCCGGCGCCAGGTCAGCAGGCTTCTGCAGGATCAACGGTCGCGCTGGTGGTCAGTTCGGGCGTGCCGTCAGGCACATCTTCGTCGACATACCCGGTCACCGTTTCGTTGACACCGGGGACACCTCTCCCGGTTGAGGTGAAAATTGTAGTGATTGATGCGACAGGAACGAGCACGCCGGTGACTGCTTCACAAAATTCTCCGTCGGCAACGTATCAAGTACATGTTGTGACGACGCCGACACAGGCGGCTGAAGTGGATGTCTATGAGAACGGTCAACTCGTGTCGAGTCAATCCGTTTCCTCTAATTCAGGAAATGGAAATGGTACTACTGGTTAAGCGCGAATGGAGCTATCTGGTGAAAGAGTGGGTGTGCACTTTCGGATGAGAGGCAAAATTGTTCGTGCGGTGTCCGGATTCTATTATGTTCAAACAGATACAGGCGCTACATTGCAGTGTCGAGCGCGAGGAATTTTTAAAAAACGTGGCGTCAAACCACTCGTCGGTGATCGCGTAAATGTTGAGGCGCAAGGTACAAAAGAGGGCGTGATCGTTGAGATTGCGCCCCGCGTCAACGAACTCACGAGGCCATCCATCGCGAACGTCGACCAGGTTTTTGTGGTGCTGTCGCTCATTGAACCGGAACTCTCACTCTATCAGCTCGATAAGATGATCGCGATGGTCGAAGAGCAAAACCTTCCGCTTCTTCTGGTGTTAACGAAAGCTGAACTTCCCGGCGCGATCGAAGTGTTTCAGCAAATTGAGCCAGTCTATCGAGCGATGCATTATGAGATGATCGCGTTATCGCTGCGCGCGGGAATGGGAAGTGAGCGGTTAACCGCACATCTTAAAAATAAGACTACTGTGCTCGCCGGACTTTCAGGTGTTGGCAAATCTACAATCTTACGATTTGTCGTTCCTGGCGCTGATGTGGCTGTCGGGTCGATCAGCGAAAAGGGGTTGCGCGGAAAACATACGACGACGTTTGTCGAACTCTATCAAACGGAGCATGGCTTTATCGCAGATTCCCCTGGGTTTTCCCAATACTCGTTTGAGTCGCTCGAGCCTGATCAAATTCAGTATCTGTTCAGGGATGTCAAATCCGAAGCATTGCACTGCGCGTTTCGCGGCTGTCTCCATGAAACGGAAGACGGGTGTGCGGTTCGCAATGCGTGCGAGGAGGGACGTTTGGCGGCGACCCGCTATGCCAGTTATCGGCAAATCTTGCAGGAAGTTAAGGATGCAAAAAACAGGAGGTATTAAGTTTGTCTATCCTTGTTGCGCCATCTATTTTATCCGCAGACTTTGCGAATCTTGGACGCGATGTCGTGCGTTTAGAAGAAGCGGGCGCGGATTGGATTCACATCGATGTAATGGATGGACATTTTGTCCCCAATCTGACGTTTGGACCGCCTGTGATTTCGGCCATTCGGCCACACACCACACGCCCCTTTGACGTTCACCTGATGATAGAAAATCCTGAGCGGGAAATCATCGCATACCGCGATGCGGGTGCGGATATCATCACGGTTCACGTTGAGGCATGTCACCATCTTGAGCGAACCCTGACACAGATTCGACAACTCGGGGCAAAAGCAGGCGTTGCGCTCAATCCGGGAACGCATGAGTCGAGTATCGAATATGTTGTTGACGTGATTGATCTCGTACTGATCATGACGGTGAATCCTGGTTTTGGCGGTCAGTCATTTTTATCACATGTCGTGCGTAAGATTGAGAATGTACAAAAGTGGCTGGAGCGGATGGGACGAACTGACGTGCGCATTGAAGTGGATGGTGGGATAACAGGGGAGACTGCAAAAACGTGCATCGCCGCAGGTGCGTCTGTGCTTGTTGCAGGTTCGGCAATTTTTCGCGCTCCCAGTTTTCTCGAAGGAATCACAGATTTGCGTGGATTCTAACATTTACCCTGTGTTCACGCTACGGATGTCACGCGCTGTGGTGCAAAGGCATATCATAAGAAATGCATCAACTAGTCGCGACTGCGGCTTATAGTGACACTGCATAGAATGGTTGTGTCTCAACTACCATGAATAAAAGGGGGGAGAACATGCGGTTCTATACAATTAAACTGCCGCGTTTTCTCGGAGGGATCGTCAAAGCGTTGCTTGGCGTAAAACGATAACAAAAAAAGCACCCCGCGCGGTGCTTTTTCTTTTGTCCTACACAGTTGCATCAGAG
>NZ_LSUQ01000064.1 GCF_001642725.1 Ferroacidibacillus organovorans | reverse complement strand
CCTCGCGCGCAGCGTGACAGCCGCTTCGATCGGCAGCGATTTTGTGGCGAGGTGCACCCCCGCCGCGTCTGTCGCCAGCGCAATGTCGACGCGGTCGTTGATCAGAATGCGCGCCTTCGCCGCGCGTTCGGCGAGCCGCGCCTGGAGCGATCGCACCAGGTCGTGCGTCTCTGCGGCGGGCGCCTTTTTCTGGCGAATCTGCAGAAAATCGGCGCCTCCCTGCGCGCTCTCTAGCAGTGCGTCTTCAAGCGCGAGCGCGTGACGCTGTTGGTCACTGATGATGTGTAGAACTGCGCGCAACAAAAAGACTCCTCTCAAACGTAAAAAGGCCGCACCCAAGAAGGGCTGCGGCGGGTCTCCACTTTGAACCCAGCAATCACAAACTACCTCTACTATAGCACGAGATGCGATCCTTTCGAAGCGTAGAAACCGTCAGATCTTCGTCAGATAATCCGCGAGTTGATCGAGCGTTCCCGAAAATCCCTGTCGAATCAATTCGTGCCCCTCTTTGAAGATCTGCAACTCTTCGGGCGATCCGGCGTCCGGAATTCCGCGCATGACAAGCGTGGTTGTGCCATTGCGCTCCATAAACGTAAGCGTGTTCCTGACCTCAAGCGGCCACGCAGGATGAAAAGGTGCGCGAACGACGCCACCCTCTTCGTCAGAGAAGGCGTTGACAAAGATGAGCTTCTCTGGCGCGCTGATTTCCCGGTAGACAAACCGCCCCCACATCGCATTTCCATCCGGCGAACTCATCTTATAGTGAAAGAGTCCGCCTGGCCTAAGATCAACCCGCGCCACTTCCATCGTGAATCCCGTCGGCCCCCACCAATGCCTGAGATGCTCAGCTTCTGTCAACGCCGCAAAGACCTTCGCTCGCGGCGCGGCAAAGTCACGTGTGATGACAAGTTCGATGTCCTCGTCACGGTTTGCTTCCATTTGGTTTTCCGTCATGTTCCATCACTCCACCCATGTTGCGCGTGACTGCCCGTCCTTCTCACTTCATTAGCATACACAAACACCCGCCCACGCGATCGTTTCATTTGTGATACGATCCATGGGAGGAATCGTTTCGGATCATCAAGAGATGGAGTGAGCTTTGATGCACCTTCGAGCAGACCACAGCGTGGCGCGCGCGCTGACGATCGCCGGATCCGACTCAGGCGGCGGCGCTGGCATTCAGGCTGACCTAAAGACCTTCACCGCGTTTGGCGTCTTCGGCGCATCGTGCGTGACCGCCGTCACCGCGCAGAACACGCGCGGCGTGCAGGCGATTCACGACGTGCCGACCGACGTGATCGCACGGCAGATGCAGTCCGTGTTTGAAGACATCCGACCTCATTCTGTCAAAGTGGGAATGCTGTCGAACGTTGCCACGATAAAAACGGTGGCGCGAGAACTCCGTCGCGCAGACCTCAAGAACGTGGTCGTCGATCCTGTCATGGTGGCCAAAGGCGGCGCGCCGCTGCTCACTGTAGACAGCACGGACGCGCTGCTCGCAGAGATCCTCCCCCTCGCGGCGGTGCTTACGCCAAACGTACCAGAGGCAGAGGTGCTCTGCAGCTTCTCCATTCGCACGATGGAGGATGCCAAAGAGGCGGCCATCCAATTGAAAAAACGCGGACCGCGCATCGTGATCATCAAAGGCGGACACGCCGCGTGGGGTGACTCCCCCGAAAACAGCGCGCGCGATCTTGTGTATGACGGAGCGACGTTTACGACGTTTGCCACGCGCCGTGTGCCGTCAAAGAAAACGCACGGCACGGGTTGCACTTTCTCCTCGGCGATCGCCGCATGTTTGGCGCGCGAAATGAGCGAACTCGAGGCGATCGGCACGGCCAAGCGGTATGTCTATGACGCCATCGCAGCGGCGGCGCAGTGGGACATCGGCGCGGGACACGGGCCGATTGATCACACGGCGCCTGTCGAGTGGAAGCGAGGGTTCACGGCAGGAAAAGACTACGATCTATAGCAGCGACCGCACAGGAAACGATGAGCCGAGTGCTCACGATGAAGGAGGATGAACCCGCATGAACCGTTCGGACGGCGCGCTGCGTGAGGCGCTGCGACTCTATCTTGTGACGGATGAGACAAGCGAAGAGAAGGTGCTGCTCCACACCCTGCGCGAAGCGATAAGGGGCGGGGCGGACACGATCCAGCTCCGGCGCAAAAACGCGCGCGGCCGGGATTTTGTCGCGCTCGGGCACGCCGTGCGGGCGCTCACGCGCGAGGCGGGGGTGCGGTTTATCGTCAACGACCGCGTTGACATCGCGCAACTCGTCGAGGCGGACGGCGTACACATCGGTCAGGAGGATCTTCCCTGCGACGCCGTGCGGCGACTGCTGCCAAACATGCTCATCGGCGTGTCTGCCGCAACGCTCGACGAGGCGCTGCGCGCTGAGGCGCAGGGCGCGAACTACCTCGGCGTCGGCGCGGTGTATCCGACTTCCACGAAATCGGACGCGCGAAGCACCGGGCTCGCTGGACTCGAAACGATCGCGCGCGCTGTGTCGATTCCCATCGTCGGGATCGGGGGCATCACGCCTGCGAACGCGGCGGCCGTCTTTGCCTCTGGAGCGTCTGGAGTCGCCGTCGTATCCGCGATCATGCACGCGCCCGATCCGCGGCGCGCCGCGCAATACTTCGCACAGATCGGCGGCGTAGACGGCAACGGTTAGCAGCCACTTTGGTTATCGATGAGTTTAAAAAATGCGTTTTGACAAAAGAGGAAGGGGGCGCTTTACTCGTCGTTGGCGCAGTCTACTTGCCAGACGTTCCTTGTTGAGATAAGGCTTGTTGGATCAGAGCTGCGTCACCCGGCTGGTAATGATGATCATTGACCCAATGGGGATCAGCAAGTTGTTGCGCTTTTTCCGCAGCGGCTGTGGTTTTAACAAAAATCCCGTATGGAAGAATGATCTCCTGGATTTGAGGATTTGTTAAAGCTGTTTCGCACGGGAATCACCCCCGCCGTACACTGCGTATAGAGCAGGCACGCTCACAAGCGTCGCGGCAGCCATCGCCAACCAGGTTGCCCTGCCTCCCCACAGACTTAACGTTCCACCGATCAGGAGAAAACCGATCGCCCCCATCCCCTGCGTCAGCGTTGATGTCACCGCGTACACGCGACCAAGCCTTTCTTCTGGCACACGGCTTACGCGCAAGGTCAGGTAGCCGATGAGTGTCACGCCCTCCCCCACCCCGAGCAGTGCAGATGCTGCATCAAGCGGCACTACCGTTTTGCTCATCGCCACAAACAGCGCGGCGATACCCATGACAAGTTGACCGCCCACTGCCGCGATCGCGATGCGGTGGGCCGGGATGCGCGAGGAGAGCAGCGTACCGATAAAAGAACCGATCGCGTAGACGCTAACCGCCCACCCGACTTGCATGGCGTGATCGCCGAGCGTCCGGATGACAAAGAACGTGAGCGCGGGAATCAGCGCCATAAACGCAAATCGGTTGAACCCCCACAGAAGCGTGACGAATGTGAGTGCGCGATCACGGAACACTGTCTGCATCCCTTCACGAAGCTCTGCGATGAAACGGCGCGGTGCAGAGGGGGATTTCACATCTTCGCGCCGGTCTGGCAAACGTTTGATGGCGAGTGCAGATGCTAAAAAGGTTAACGCGTCGATGCCAAGCGTTCCCGCTGGCCCGATCGCATGGGTCAGCACGCCGGCGAGAGGCGGCCCGATGACATAGGCGACGCTTTCGATCGCTTCAAAATACGCGTTCGCTCGCCCCAGATGGATTGCCGGCACGACACTCGGCATCGCTCCGGTGTAGGCGGCGCCAAAGAAAACCGTCAAGACGCCGACGCCCATCGCGACGACCATCACAACGGGCATCATCGCCACGTGCAGCAGCGCGGCAACAGGGATCACCCCCATGAGGAGCGCCCGTCCCAAATCTGCGGTGAGCATCGTTTTCTTGCGGCTCAAGCGATCCACCCACACCCCTGCGGGCAACCCAATCAGCAGCAGAGGCGCGGATTCAAGCGCCCCGATGAGGCCCATTTGAAACCCCGACCCGGTCAGTGCCAGGATGAGCAGCGGTAATGCGACAGATGCGACCGCGTCCCCGACATAGGAGGCACCTTGTCCGCCCAACAGCGCCAAGAAGCGCAGATTCGCAAAAAGCGATGTTGGTGCGTCTCGTTCATCCATCCCGCGTAACCCCCACCATCACGCTCGCCGCCGCCACCATCAAGAGTGCCATGCAAACCATCAAGCTGCGCACGCCAAAGGCCGTGGCAGCCGCACCTCCAAGCAGGATGAAGAGCAGATTCATGACTTGAAGAGGTGGCGTCATCACACTGTTGACCCGGCCCATGTGTGAAGTCAGGATCATCGTTTGCGTGTATGTCGTGAAGCCAACGCTTGCGGCAGAACCGAATATGCCGAGCACAATCAAACCGAATGCGGCCAGCCAGAAACTGTGCGCAAGTGCGAAGAGCAGGTATCCCGCGACATTGAGCAGGCGACCGCCGCCGATGAGCCACGATAGCTTTGCGCGTTTTGCGAGCATCATCACAATCAGCGAGCCCGCGACAAACCCGACGCCCGCAAACTCGACTAGCATGCTGTATCCGAGTTGTCCTAGATGAAGCGCTTGTCGCGCAAAGACGACCTCTTGTGTATCGGCTGTCAGCGCAAAGACGCCGATGGCCGCGTTCAGCGCAAACAGGATGAAAAACCGCCGATTGGCTCGCAGGATTGCAAAAGCCTCCCGCCAATCCGCGACTACGACACGCCAAACCCCGCTTCGCTTCGGCGCGCCACTCCCCTCTTCCACGCGCGGCAGCACCAGAAACGATAGCGCAGACAGCAGAAAACTCACAGCGTCAATCTCCAAGGGAAGGACTGGATTCCCGTGGACCATCAGGAGGCCAGCCAGCGCGGGTCCCGTCACAAAGGCGCTGTAGCGCAGGGTGCTTGTCAGCGCATTGACGCGCTTTCGCGCCACATCGGGAATGAGCCTTGTTTGATACGGGAGAAAGGCGTTCCCGAAAAATGTGCTGCAAATCCCGAGGCAAAAAAGGATCACATAAATCCACGCAAGGGTGGAGGCAAAAGGCAGGCTCGCGATGAGCGCCGCGCGAATCAGTTCGATCAGAATCAGGAGTCGCCGCTTCGAGAGTCGATCGGTCACACTCCCGGCCCACGGCCCCACAAGCAGTGCGGCGATCCGTGAAACTGCCCATAGTCCGGCAACCGCCGCCGCCGAGTGGGTGGTGTCGATCACCAAAATGTTGATGGCGACGAGATACATGAAATCACCGATGCTCGAAACGCCAACACCTGAAACAAGGATGATGATAAAGCGCCGCAAAGGAGGGTGTTTCTCATTCGTCTGCATCAAGGGCATATGTATTGCTAACCTACTTCCTTATCGGTCAAGTCCGTAATTTTGTATAATTTTGTTTTCACTATGTCGACGAGGTGTCTTGCCCTTCATCGCCTTAAGACGACTTGAATCGCTTCCGTTCATCTCGCGATTTGTTCAATCCCACCTTTGCATGGATACGGTTTGGTTTGTTCGACCAGACGGGACCCAAGCGCAACGTGTTCAACAGGGCTCCGTCTGGATCAACCAGTATTATATTTGCTAAATTCGTTTTGAGCCACTTTGTGAGCATTTGAACGAGTAAAAAGTGTACCGTATCCTGCAAGGGACGCTGCGCTTTACACCTTGTCTCGGCTACCCCAAGCGCAAGATGAGGTCTTCATGATGCCGCCATTGGAAGAAATGAAGGAAGAAGTGCGATGGATGCCGGAGAGTCTAGCTCCGTTACTATGGGCAAGTGGCTAGGTGTCGTTCTGTTGCGTCGCAAAAATCGACAATCACTGGTAGGGTGAACTGCGGGCAAATTTAAGTTAGGATATCCTAAACCTAACTTACCCCAAAATTATTGCAATACAACACAGGGAAATCCAAGCAAAGTATGCCAAATTGAAATGAATTCTCACGGATATGCGGAATTCACGTTTATCCCCAAGCTACTCCTCGCTGATAATAAACACACTGCATTTTTGTCATTAATGGAACAATGGCCAATACCATTCGTATCAACAACAAATAGAAAAATTCCACTCCATTTTGATCGCGTCGAGTGGATATTCACCATAAAATACTAAATTAGGGAGTAGATGCATATGTCGTCCGATAATGAACTAACGCCTCACCTTATCGAACTCGTCGAAAAAATGGAACGCGGCCTTATCTATCGTGGATCTAGTCACAACTGGGAAGTTGAATATACGCTGAAAGGGAAATCATCGCAGAACAAATCATTTATAGAAATTGAACAATGGATGCATTTGGTTTACATCGGTTTGACAGTTCCTCATATCAAGATTGTAGAGTATGAGTATCACTCATTAGGGTTCTCATGGAGTAAAAACTATCAAACATCGATAAGGGTGCCCATCTGCCTTGATGCAATCAGTGGTAGTGGTGGTTATACCCATATGATGCTCGAAGGTTTTAAGGAATACCTGCCTGTCAAAGTTAAGGTAAAATGGGAACAACAATCTGAAACCATCCAATTGGATTTGAAACGATAATGCATTCAAGATGATTTATGTGATGCGAATGCCCATATTCGCGGAAGTTTCAAAAATTCCATCCGTTCCTTGCACCCGCGTACATAGGCTAGGAATAACTTTGATCTTAAGTCATTAACAAAATGGTCTTGCGAATCGCCTTTTGTGGCTACAAATCGATATTTGACAGATTTCTCTGAAATCATGATGAAAACGCAATCCTATAAATCATGGATATTATCCGTGCCAATTCACGTAAAAATCTCCCTCACTCCACCATTGACGGGTCAAGATCGAATGTGCTACGATGCTCCCAATTTTACACCACGAACAGCGAAGATGGAGAGAGTAGCCGCAGGCGATCGCTCAGAAAACCGGTGGGTGATGCGAACCGGTCGATGACTGCGCGTGAAGTACACTTCGGAGCTATCTGGGCGAAACGTGAAGTAGTCCAGGTCGGTCGCGCAATCGCGCCGCCGTTATGACAAGGAAGGTGGAGGGTCGCGCCCTCTTCCAGGGTGGTACCGCGAGGCTGTGTCTCGTCCCTGGGGGAGACGCGGCCTTTTTGCATTCTGTGGCAGCAGGCGGCGATCAGCGCATGCGAGAACTGGCGCGCGCGAGTCTGATGAATCCGCGCTCTAGCTCTCATGCGAGCAAATGCACGTAACGCGACGCAACGAAACAGGGGGAATAATCATGTCGATCAAACAACGAGATGTAAAGGTGCTCGATTGCACCATCCGCGACGGCGGGCTTGTGAACAATTGGGATTTTTCGCAGGCGTTCGTCCGCACGCTTTATCAGGCGCTGAGCCTGTCCGGCGTCGATTACATGGAACTCGGCTACAAAAACTCACCCAAACTGCACCATCTTCCAAACGCCGGGCCGTGGGCGTACCTGACGGAGGATCTGATCCGCGAGACGATCGGCGAGAAAACGCACACCAAACTCTCCGCCCTCGTCGACATCGGGCGCGTGGACGAGCGGGACATCGTGCACCGCAGCGAGAGCTATCTCGATTTGATCCGCGTGGCATGCTACCTGAAGGATGTGGATAAGGGCATCGACCTTGCGAGCAAGTTTCACGCCCTCGGCTACGAGACCACGCTCAACATCATGGCGGTGTCGCACGCCAAAGAGAATGACCTCAACGAGGCGCTCGAAGTTTTAAACGAAAGCCCGGTCGACGTGGTGTACGTGGTCGATTCCTTTGGCAGCCTCCTCCAACGGGATATCGAGTACCTTGTCGCAAAGTTTCAGAAGTTCGCACCGAAAAAGGCGCTCGGCATTCACACGCACAACAACATGCAGATGGCGTTTGCTAATACCCTGACGGCGATCGAGCAGGGTGTGGCATTCCTCGATGCATCCGTCTTTGGCATGGGGCGCGCCGCCGGAAACTGCCCGACTGAACTCCTCGTGAGCCAACTTCACGGCACGCGCTATGATGTGCGCCCGCTCCTTGAGCCACTGGAAAAGCTGTTCATTCCTATGCGCGAAAAGGTAGAATGGGGATACACCATCCCGTACGCGATCACAGGCATGCTCGACGAGCATCCGCGCACTGCGATGGCCTTGCGGGCGAGTGCCGACAAGGATAAATACCTCGATTTCTACGAAAAGCTCACGACCGTCGAGCCGCACACCGCGCCCTAGAAGATGCAGTCCGAGCCGCACACAATCACAAATTCGAAAGGGGTACGCGCACAATGCCAACCTTCGTCTTTTCTGCGATCACGCCGCACGGCTACGAGATCCTGGAGGATCTGTCCCCGGACAACCCGGCGCTGATGGAAAAAACGCGCCAAAGCATGCAGACGCTAGGCTTAGGTATGGCGGCCGCAAAGCCCGACACGATCATCGTGCTCACGCCGCACGGCACGCGCATCGACGGGCAGTTTGCCGTCGCCTGCAGCGCGCGCATGAGCGGAATTCTCGAATTTGCGGGGCGACAGCAAGCGACATCGCGCACCGTCGACCGCGAACTCGCGCGCGCCATCGTCAAAGCGGCGACCGACGATCACCTCGCGGTGGGCGCGCTGCAATACGCCACGAGCGACGGCCCTCTCGCGTGCCTTGCACTCGATTGGGGCGCGCAGATTCCCCTCACGTTCATGCCGGATGTGCCTGTGGTGGTGATCACGCCGTCGCGGCTCGTCAGCATGGCAGACCACCTGCGCTTTGGCGAGTCCCTCGCGCGCGCCGTCGCGAAGTCCGGCAAGCGCGTTGGCCTCATCGCGAGTTGTGACTGGGCGCACGCGCACGAGGCGAACGGCCCCTACGGGTACCATCCGTCCGCCGCCAAGCTTGACGAACGCGTTGTACAGCTTTTAAAAGCGGGGGAGATCGAGGCGCTCGGCGACTTTTCCCCCGACTTTATCGAGGAAGCCAAACCTGACGGCATCTGGCAATCCCTGATTCTCGCCGGCGCTATTCCGCGGGATGTGCGGCGCGTACGGTTCCTCTCCTACGAGGCTCCCACCTATTTTGGGCTCATCTGCTGCGAAATTGAGGAGCGCGCGGCTCACGACTAAGAGTCGCGCGCGATGCCGACGATGTGCAGATCGACAAAGTCCCCGTTTTCAAGCACATAGTCGATCGGCGTCTTGCGCAAGAACTGCAGCGGTCCGCGCGCGAGGATCGGTTGCCCCGTCACCAACTGCTTGGCCTGGAGCTCCTTCGAGACATCGACAATCGTACAGCCGACGCTGTGGTTCGCGACAGGGCGCGTGATAAACTGGGCGTCAAACTGCTCACTCAGTTTGCGGATGCGCAAAAGGTCGTGCTCTTCCTGCTCGGAGAGCTTCTCATCGACAATGACGACAAGCACCCAAAGCTCTGCGTTGAGTCGATCGGCGATGCGCCAGCCGCGGCGAATCAGCTTTTCCGAGTGGGGACGGTGGTTGACACACACAAGAATGCGCTCGCGCGGCTTTGGTGCCTCGTCTTCGCGCACCTTTTCCATGCGCTGATCTACGTCGTCTGCGACTTCCAGCAACGCGATTTCGCGCAGCGCCGAGAGATTGGCGATCTGAAAAAAGTGGCTCAAGGCGCGCTCGATTTTGTCCTGGCTGTAGATCTTTCCGTCGAGCAAGCGCTGTTGGAGCGTCTCCGGTGTCACGTCGATCAGCTTCACCTCAGACGCCACCTTCATGAACCAGTCCGGAACCCGCTCGCGCACGCGTACACCCGTGATGTGCTCCACCTTGTCGTGTAGGCTCTCCAGATGCTGGACGTTGACTGCCGTCACCACGTCGATTCCGCGCTCCAAGAGCAGGAGAATGTCCTGATAGCGCTTTTCGTGCATGCTCCCCGGCGCGTTTGTGTGTGCCAATTCATCAATCAAAACGACCTGCGGCTTGCGGCGCAAGATCCCTTCGACATCGAGTTCGTCATAGAGCGGAATCCCGATGGCGACTTCTCTTTTCGGCAGCACTTCAAGGCCCGTAAACTGCGCGATCGTCTCTTCGCGTCCGTGCGTCTCGATCAAGCCAACAACGACGTCGACGCCTTTTTTCCGCCAATCGCGCGCGTCCTGCAGCATCTTGTACGTCTTGCCGACCCCCGGCGCCGCCCCGATGTAGATCGTGAGCTTGCCGCGACGCCCATCCTTTGCCCACGCCGACGCGTCACGCAGCGGGTGAGAGCCGCTGCCAGGTTCATCTCCGTGCGCGTGATCGTGAGGTGTCGAAACCTCGCTGTCCCACCCCATGATCCGCAGATCGACATAGCGCATCGAGCGCATCAGGTGGCGCACAGGGCTCGCGTCGACCCCCAAGCGCCATCGCCTATTCTTGGACGTCTGGCCAAAGACAATCTGCGTCACGTTCATTCGCTCAGCAACGCTCATGATCACCTCGCCCACTTTGCGATCATTGCGCGGCTCAAGAATCCACTCCGCGTCATACTCCATCGCCAGATGATTCAAGCGGCGTATGCGCTCCCGCTCTTTCTCGGAGATCAGATCCTCCGCCACATCGCTGACGCACAAAACGTAGAGGTCCGCCTTCAGACGTTTTGCCATGCGATAACCGCGCGAGATCAACGGCTGTGCGCGCACGAGATAATTCACGCACACCATGATCGTCTCTTTCGCTCCGACAGGTCCAGGAATTTTATTGCGTCCGTACGCGTTTTGCAGTCGCTCTTCCACATCCTCTGCGACTACTCGGAGCGCGAGTTCGCGTAGACCCGACAGGTTCGACTTCTGAAAAAAGTTTTGCAGCGCGTGATTGACTTTGTCGCGCGGATAGATACTCCCGTCAAGCAGGCGCTGGCGCAGCGTCTCTGGCGTCACGTCGATCACTTCAACCTCGCGCGCCTTGCGCAAAAAGGCGGCCGGGATCAGTTCCTTCACAGAGATGCCTGTCACCACTTCCGCCTCTTCGTGGATGCCTTCAATGTGCTGCACATTCACCGCACTCAGGACGGAGATCCCGTGATCGAGCAGATACTCCACATCCATGTAGCGTTTAGGAAACTGGGAACCAGGGGCGTTTGTGTGCGCCAGTTCATCAATCACGACAATGTCTGGATTGCGCGCGCAAATCGCCTGTAAATTCACCTCTTCAAATGTCCGCCCTTTGACGTGGAGCGTTAGAGGGGCAATGATTTCAAGCGAACCAACCTGCATCTCCGTTTCAGGACGACCGTGATGGTCCATCAGTCCAATGACCACGTCGAGCCCGCGGGCGCGCAGATCATTCGCCGCGCGCAACATCGTATACGTCTTGCCCACACCTGGCGCGGAACCGATGAACAGTTTCAGCGCGCCCGTTTCTGCGCATTTCAGCTCATCATCGCGCGCTCCGTCAGGGGTTTTCATCCGACGTTCACAACCTGTTTTCCTTGAAACTGCAGGATCATCTCGTTGAGTTGCATGACATTGACCATTGAAACACCCCAAATGCCAAACAGTCGTCCCGTTTCATTCTCCGTGATCATGTTCTGAAGCTGCCCGTTAGACAATCCGGTCGCCTTCGCGATGCGCGGAATCTGAAGTTCTGCGTCGGCGATGCTTATGTTCGGGTCAAGTCCAGACGCTGACGATTCAACCATATCGGGTGGAACCTGAGCTGCCGTGACACCAGGGTTCTGGCTGAGCACCTGCTGCAGATTGCCTTTCACCTCTGTGATCAGCGCTGGATTCGTCGGTCCAAGGTTCGAACCGCCCGAGTTATTCCCTGCATAATGGACCGCAGATGGGCGAGGATGGAAGAGTCCAGGTGCCGTCGTTGCCTGCGCGATGAGTTCCGAGCCAACCACCGTCCCGTTTACTTTCACCATGCTGCCTTGCGCCTGAAACGGAAACAGCACATTGCCGATGCCCATCACGAAAAGCGGGTACACAAGACCGAGGAGGACTGCAAACACCACAGTGAAGCGCAAAGAGCGCCACAGATTGATCATCGTCTTTCCTCCTTTAAATGTTTGCCCCGCCAAGCGCGGTAATGATGAGATCGATCACCTTGATGCCAAGAAATGGTACGATCACGCCGCCGAGTCCATAGACAAACAGGTTGCGCATAAGCATCTGCGTCGCGTTCATCGGCTTGTATTTGACGCCGCGCATCGCGAGCGGAATGAGAAACGGAATGATCAGCGCATTAAAGATCAGCGCTGAGAGAATGGCGCTGTGCGGCGTCGTCAAGTGCATAATGTTGAGCGCCTGAAGCGATGGCACCACGTACACGAACATCGCCGGGATAATCGCAAAGTATTTTGCCACGTCGTTGGCGATCGAAAACGTCGTGATCGCGCCGCGTGTGATCAGAAGCTGTTTTCCGATGGACACCACTTCGATCAGCTTCGTCGGATCGGAGTCAAGATCGACCATGTTCCCCGCCTCTTTGGCGGCGGACGTCCCCGTGTTCATGGCCAGTCCCACGTCCGCCTGCGCGAGCGCCGGCGCGTCATTCGTGCCGTCGCCTGACATCGCGACAAGCTTGCCCTGCTCCTGTTCCCGGCGAATCAGTCGCATCTTGTCTTCCGGCTTCGCCTCTGCGATAAACTCGTCAACACCCGCCTCTTTGGCGATCGTCGCCGCCGTCAGCGGATTGTCCCCCGTGCACATCACCGTCTTGATGCCCATCCTGCGCAATTCCATAAAACGTTCGCGCATTCCCGGTTTGACGATGTCCTTCAAATAAATGAGGCCGTAGATCACATTGCCACGCAACACCGCAAGCGGCGTCCCACCCTCTTTGGCGATCTCCTCCGTCCGCGCGTCAAGGTCCTCAGGAATCACGCCACCTTGTTCGAGCACATACTTTTTCATCGCGTCCACGGCGCCTTTGCGAATGCGCGTACCGTCGCTGAGCGTGATTCCGCTCATACGCGTATCCGCGCTAAACTCCACATTCTCAGCGTCCGCATAGCGCTCGCGATCCATCGTCAGGTTCCGCTCGTGGGCAAGCGTGACCACCGACCGTCCTTCTGGTGTCTCGTCAAACAGTGAAGAAAGCACCGCGATCTCCATCAGTTCCGCCTCTGTCCCGCCGCTCACTGGAACAAACGCGCTCGCGAGCCGGTTGCCAATCGTGATCGTCCCTGTCTTGTCGAGGATCAGCGTATTCACATCACCCGCCGCCTCAACCGCTTTTCCCGATTTCGCGATCACGTTAAAACGGATCACTCGATCCATCCCGGCAATGCCGATGGCAGAGAGGAGCGCCCCGATCGTGGTCGGGATGAGACACACGAGAAGCGCGATCAGCGTCGCCACATCGACCGAGCGACCCGCGTAGCGCGCCATCGGCTCGATCGTCACCACCACGATGATAAAAATCAGCGTGAGTCCCGCCAACAGCACAGAGAGCGCCAGTTCATTCGGCGTTTTCTGGCGGCTCGCGCCTTCCACCAACCCGATCATCTGATCGAGAAACGATTCACCAGGATCCACCGTCACGCGAATCATCAGCGTGTCTGAGAGCAGCTTCGTGCCCCCCGTCACCGAGTTGAAGTCTCCGCCCGATCCGCGAATCACCGGCGCCGACTCTCCCGTGATCGCCGATTCGTCCACACTGCCAAGCCCTTCGAGCACCTCACCGTCCGCCGGGATCATCTCGCCTGCGCGAACTCGGATGCGATCCCCTTTGCGCAGCGTCGAGGCGGGGACGTTCTCATACTCGTCGCCATTCACCCACTTGAACGCCATCAGATCAGACTTCGTGCGCCGCAGCGACTCAGCCTGAGCCTTGCCGCGCCCCTCCGCGATCGCCTCCGCAAAATTTCCGAAGATGACTGTGATGAGCAGAATGATCGTGACGATCAGGTTATAGGCGCGCTGGCCTGCCGGGTAATGCCCGCCAAACGCGTTTGGGTCGACCGTCAAAATGAGCGTGATCAAAAAACCGATCTCAACGACAAACATGACCGGATTTTTGATCATGACGCGCGGGTCAAGCTTTAAAACCGATTCAAAGAGCGCGTGCGTCACCATTTCGCGACTCATTGTTTTACTCTTCATTGTCGTACTCATTCTCGCTTCTCACCCTTCATCCCGCGCCTTAGCGCCCCGTAAGAC
>NZ_LSUQ01000063.1 GCF_001642725.1 Ferroacidibacillus organovorans | reverse complement strand
CGAATCGCGTGTCGGGCAGTGAACTGACCCCGTCATCGCGTGCGAACACCAATCGGCCGTACGGACTTTTCGTGTATCCCTGAAGCCGGGTGAAGCACCGCCTGGCCTCCGCGCGCATGGCCTCGTGTCCGTTCGATTGGCTGAGTTTCTGCAACTCGGTCATCACGCGATGGAGGTCTCGTGACGGGGTGGCAAACGTTCGCTCGACGGCCTCCATGATGATGTCCGCACGCTCGTCATTTCGCTGGCCGTCAAGAAGCAGGCTCAGGTAGTCGTGCGCGATGGCATGACTGCGTTCTTCACTTTGCGCCATCCGAAACGGGTTGATTTGTGTTCGTGATCCGGCAGATAGACGAAGGACGGTGAGTCCTTTTGCAATCTCAGGGATGCCTGTGAAGCAACCGTCCTCGTCCTTTGGGTCTATGGAAAAAATACTGCCGCCCCGGTTGAAGGCCAGGTAAAAGAGAAGCTTCTTCAGGACCGACTTTCCACCGCCAAGCGTGCCGACAATGCCGACGGCACCGCTGCGATTGAGTTCCCGTGACATCGGGCGGGCCAAGTCCAGCAGCACGGGCGTGCCTTGGCGCGTTTGTCCGATGTAATCCCCGGTCGGGTCTCCCGCGTCCCGGCTACCGTGCGGAACACCTGCTGCGAGATACCCTGGATCCATGGGGATGGACCACGGCTTTTTCTCCAGGTCGGTTCCAGGTAGGCTGTTCAGAAAGCCTTGCGCCTGATCTCCTGGCGAGCGCACCACGCGCAGACGCAGCGTACTGCACAGTTGGGCAAATTGGGTTGAACGCGCCTCCAGTTCTATGCGGGTCGGTGCGAAAACCGCGAACGTCACGGTCGCATGGACCAGTGGCATGCCGTGCTGGAGTTTGTGTTCGAGGTGACGTCCGCGATCGCCCGCCCATTCCAGCGTAAGCGGCAGGTCACCTGTTCCGTCCACAAACTCCCGTTGCTGATCTTTGAGCGCTTTGCGGCTGCGTTCAAGCCCAGCAGCCGCTGTGTGTGGCGCTTCCATTTCGAGGTGGATACTGCACTCGACCGGATCGGATAGGTCGTCGAGGCGATACAGCCACTCCTGTCCGATGTCGGAAACCTCTTCTGGCACATCGACGAGAAAGAAAAACGTCTGCCAACTTTGTCGTGTGCCATCATCCTGATGATGAATGACGAGTGTGCGCAGTCGTTCCTCGATTACGCTGTCTCCCGTGATAAGAATGGGCAGGGACTTGCGTGGCCGGAGCATCACCCGTTCTCCGCGTACGGCGATTTGATAACTCGGTTCGAGTCCCAAGTGCGGCACGGATGCGCCCGGAAGAGCACGATGAAACGGGTGGCACAGGAGCCATTCGAGGTCTGTGCTTTGCAGCCGTTCGCCTCCGAGTGCTGCGTGAACAGACTGAGCGACAAGCGATTCCGCAGAGAGGGTGTCAACGAGCACTTGGCGGTCCATTTCACCAGATGGGGCAGACAGGAATTGTTGTTGCAGTGTTCGGCCAAGGCCTGTTGCAAAACCACGGAGCGACGCGAGTGTTCGTCCAGGTGCGGCAAGATCGAGGTCTGGTACGGAAAACCGGGAGCGTGGAAGCTTTACGAGCAGGAACAGGGAACGGCGCCACGGCCGTTGGTTGGCGACCTTTTCAATGACCGCAGCGCGGTATCGCTCGAATTCTGCACTGTGGCCATCGCCGCCCTGAAAGAATCCTGTTGGACGAATGTCGTCCGTCAGGGAGAGCAGGTGACAGGCACCACGATGTGCATGCAGGAAACCGCGAAGTTGATCGACAATGGCGCGCTTTTTCTCCTGAGACGAAAAGGCGTAGGGCTGCTGGGGTATGCGGTAGGCAGCCCACGCCTGAAGCCTTGCGTCGAAATAGACGTTTTGCTCATAGTAGAGAATGGGACACTTCATCTGTCACCCCTCCTCGGGTGGGTTTGGACAGATGCGTCCGATGCGGTAAGTGTGAGATCCGCTGGCGCGGTCACGGTCCAGACCCAAATGCGCTTTCCGCGCTTTGTCCGAACGTCGTCGATATGCAGGAGTCGTTTGTCGGGCAGCGGTGTGAGGGAGAAGCGATGGGTTCGTTTGTGCCAGCGCAGCCGCGCTTTCGGGTACACGCGCAAGGTGGACCTAGGTTCGAGTTGGCCGTCGAGTGGTTCAGCAAGAAAGAAGCGAATGCGGCATCTGTCCGCCAGGTCGACCGTGTGGTAACGCCTCGCGGAGAGGGACCAGCGCAGCGCGCGGCGTGCGCGTGGTAGCGCCATGCGCTCGAAGCGCCGGATGTGCTTCTTGCGCACCAAGAAGAGCAGAATTCCCCGTAGATAGGCGGACGTCGACTTCCCGGCTGGATCGAGTTTGTGCAGGGTGTACGCGAGGGCAGCCGGGCCGACACTGAGGGTGAGTGCTGGACCAAACGGGGAGAGCCATTTGAGAATCGGGATCACGTAGTAGAAAAAGACGAACACGAGAAAGATCTGTAGCCAGAGCAGGATGAGATCCTGGTCGATGGGCATCCAGAGCCGTACATCGCCAATCTGGTAGAGAACCGTTTTGACCTTGAATAAAGAACGGTACGCGTGGTAAAAAGCCTGACCCGCACGCGGTTCAGCCATGTTGTATCACACTCCTTTGTCGGCCACCGGGTCAGGCACTGAGGTTGATGCCGAGCTTTTGCAGCAGGTACGTGGCGAGAAACTGGGCGATCTGCGGGAAGAACACGAATATGGCGAGGATGCAGGAAAGGATGATGTGTCCCCAAAGCCGGTTCTGCTCGCCGTGTGCGTACAGTTTGACGCCGCGATAGACGGCCACACAAAGGAACACAGCCTGCAAAACGTGCTCCGCCCAGGTGATCCCCGTGCTGATGAAATCCACTTTGCTCACCTCCTAATTAAAGCAATGCCCATGCCCGGGTTGGCGATGGTATTCCTGCAAACAGACCCGATGTAAAACGCTACTTGAGTGTGTGTTCTGGGGTCTGTGCGGCAATGCGTCGACCGATGGCGGTTACAATATGGGGAATAACCGAGTTGCCCGCCTGCTTGTAAAGTTGTGTATCGGATACACCCGCAGCCTTGGCGCAATCAAACTCTGCGTCTGTCCGCCCCATCAGCCACCAGCACTCCTTCGGAGTGAGTCGGCGGATTCGAGCATCCAGCAGGATTTTGGCGACGGCCCCGCCGTGATGGTTCAGGAGCGTCGGAGCTAATCCACTCGGATCAAAAATCCGCCCGGTTTGCCCCGAATCACTCGGCAAGCGCGCGATCGGTCTCACCATGACGCCAGTGCGCATTTGATGGGCGTCCAGTCCCTTGTGGTAACTAGCATCCAGACAGGTGGCGACGTCGCGTGGCACCCAGAGGGCATCTGCTCCGCGTCCTTTTCGGGTGACCAGAACCCCGTGCGGCTGCATGGCAGTCAGCGTGTACATCGGCTCGTGTGGCTCCTTGAATCGCCGTCGTTGCTGTTTTCGCAAAAACCCTGGAGAGGCGACGGCCGACAGAATCACGTCGTCGGTAAGGGGATTGGCACTTGTCGTCAAAGGGTTTTCAGGTTCGATTGTGTAGGGGTCTTTCGACGCCGCTCTGTTTGCAGTTGCGCCAGGAGAATTTGCTGCGTCGAGGAAGAGAGGAAATACCGTTCGTCGACCTCGATTTCGAGCATGGCCGACAAGAAACACTCGATCCCGGTGTTGGGGGATACCGAACGAGGTCGCGTTAAACACGTCCCATTCACAGTCGTACCCGATTTCGGCCAGCGCAACTTGGGCGGCAAGGAAGTCGTATCCAAGGTTGCTGGAAAGAAATCCGACAACATTTTCAGCGACCAACCATTCGGGTCGATGAGTTTCGGCACGCGCCGAGACGAGGTCGAGCACTCTGAAGAACAGGCTGCTTCGTTCCCCACCAAATCCCCGGCGCTTTCCGGCAATAGACAGGTCTTGGCAGGGGAACCCAAACGTCCAGATGTCGGCCTTTGGCATGCCGTCTGGTTCAACGGTTTGGATGTCATCGGCTGACCACTCTCCTTTCGTTTGAAAAATCGCTTGATAGGATAGACGCGCGAACTTGTCCCGTTCCACGGAACCGACGCACTGCATCCCAGCGTCCTCCAGTCCACGGCGCATGCCGCCGATACCAGCGAATAGATCGAGAAATTGTAGGGGCAAGGGAATCGCCTCCAGTTGTCAAGACGTATCGTTCGTTCATCGTAAAATCTCGGTCAGGGTTCGAGTGAGGAAACAAACCACTTCCCGCCGTTCTGAATCATCTTCAGGGCATAGGTCTGCGCGATGCTCACCCCGTCGGATGTGTCAATCCCCTCTGCCGTCGCAATGACGGTGTAAGGACCAGCACCGTATACCTGCAGATTCACAAGATCCTTCCATTTCAAGAGCCCCTGCAAAGGCTGGATTGTGCTGCCCTGCGCCACAAACTGGGCAAGGTCAGTCGGGGATTGCCCCGAGAAGTACGTCTGCAAGAAAGACGTCACCACGGGGTTCAACGTGGCCGTCATCGAATTAGGAGCGGTAGGGCCGACGGATGGTGTCGAGGGGGAACTTCCCAGAGCAGCAGGGTGCAGGATGGGCCACGCCGTGGCAACAGGTTGCGCATCCAACTCCACGGACACAGTCAGCGCGACAAGGGCGTGCAGGCTGGTTTGTGCGTCCACGTTGACGAGATAGGCGGAGGGACCAACTCGCTGCACATGCGTTGGGAAGACATCGTCTACCTGCTGACCTTTTTGTTTAGGTCCTATGGAGACGGGCTGGCCGGACTGGAGCAGAGAGGGCGTTACAAATGGCTGCATCCGGCGTTGCCAGTCCTTTGATGTCTCCTGTTTGTTCCACGTCAGCCACTGCCTCGCGAATGCGGTCGCAAACGCAGAGACTTCTTCATCCTGAAATACCGCCGATTCTGACATGCCTGATGTCGGAACGTTTTTCGCCGTCGGCTGCGTGACGCGATCGATAAAACCGAGTGTGGACAGGGACAGCATCACCCAGAGCAGCACCTGAACGGGGCGTTGTCGGTTCATGTGTCCTCCCCTTCACGATGTGTCTTTGCAAACGTCGGTTGGATGCGAATCTGTTTCCCAAACGGGATGCTTCGGTCTGCGTGTCCCCCCTCAAAACGTGGAAAGTAGAGGAAGGAAACGGGTTCGCCTTCGACGCCTTGCCAAACCGAATCGAACAGATGTCCCGAGGCGAGTGAGGACTCCGTAGCCGTCCACACGGCAGGAATGGGCTGCCGTCGAAAGGCGTCTTTGCACATTTCGCGCCAGAGCGTCCGAATGCGCTCGGAGCGACGCGCATCGCGGGTGATGAAGAGGACGTTGGCAAACGAGATGTCCGCCCAGAAGGATTTCAAGACATCCGCGTATTGCCAAAGCTTGTTGTGCAGCACCCACAAATGTTCGCTGCCAGTGTCATATTCCACATGGAAAATGACCTCACTCTCATCTCGAAATCGATAGGTGCCGATGCCATCCGGGCGCAACGGGGTGGAGCGTTTGCCGTTTCGGTCCGTGACACTGTAACGCTCACCGGCGTCGCGCATGCCAATCCAGTCGATGAGCCCCTCAGTTGCCTCCAAGGCGCGGCTGGTTCGGATTAGGTCGATGAAGAATTGATTGCTTCCGTACAGATGTTCTGTCTGTCCCGCGAAAAGGCTGGACTCCCTTAGAAGGCGGGTGCGGTACTCCTTGGTCAGCCCAAAGGCGACCTCCATCCCCCCTTTCGTGAGCACCCATCCTTTGACGTTGCGGGGCAGGAAATCGAGCGACAGGGACTCGGTCCACCCCTTTTGCCTCAAGGTGCGAAAGGCGGCATAGAGGGTGGGTTGCTCGTAGTGCAGCAGAACACTGAGTTGTTCCGTCGTCAGCAGGCTGTAGCGGTAGAGGGCGAGCAGTATCTCGCGTTCAATGTGGCGAGGCACAAACATGGGCTTCCTCCTTTCCGGGGGCGGCGGATGTGGACAAATGTCCCGAAGTCGGACGGCTGTCACGGCGCGCCCCGCGCGGGATGTGGGGACTTAGGCGAGTCCATCACGATGCGTAAGACTGTGCCAAAGGCTATGCACAACCTTGTGCGTAACCCTCTGTGGGCCAAAAGGGGCGGAGGGGACGTTTTAGGTCTGGAATGTGTTGGTTCCCCGGACTTTTGCGGGGGGATACATGGCCAGAATGTCGTCGTCGACCTGTTCGGCGGGACGGCCATCTGCCTCATCCGAATGTGCCTTTGCCTGCTCTGCCCATGCCGCATTGCCTGATGGCATGAGCGGACTTTGCATGGAGAACAGTTCCGTCGCACCGCCGTCCTGCTTCGTACGCACGAGCGCGTTCATCTCCGGGAGCGCCATCAGGTCGCGCGACGACACGTCCGGTTTCAGCCACCGGGTCAACCGATCCGCATCCGGGCCCCCCAGCTGCAGCAAAATGAGCGTGCCGACGTTGCCGAGAATGCCCGCTAGGATGGGGTCGGGAAGTTGGTCCAAGTACTGCGTGGCCAAGAACAGCGACAGGCCGAATTTGCGGTCTTCGGCGAGGATTTTTTGCAGCACGTTGACCGCATAGAGGTGGCTCTCATCGCCAAAGAAGATGTGCAGTCGAGACCGGTGCTCGGGGCGTCGCTTGCAGGTGAAGTGCAGGTCGATGAGGTAGAGACCGGCGATGATTTTCACGGCGTCCGTGGTGCAGCCCGACCCGTCGATGAGCACAATGTGCCCGTCATCCATAATGGTGCGCGTGTCGACGGCGCTTTTGGTCTGGCCGAGAATCCGACGCAGCGATGGGTAGGTCGTGAGCGCGCCAAGCTTGTTCCAAAGGGGGCCCAGGTGATCCGCGATATTGCGGATTTCTGCAAATTCCCCGGTCCAGAATTGCTGCAGGTGGGGCGCAAGGTTCGGTACGATCCGGTCGCGAAAGCGATCATCCGAGAACAGGTGCGCGATGCCAAGCACCGTTTGGGGCGGGGCGCTCAGCAAGGAGAGCACGTTGTTGCGAAGATAATGCTCCGAGCGTGGCCGCGATCCCGGCCAGAGTTCCTGCAGGGTGGTGACAAACTCTCCTGTGATGGCCTCCGCGTCCGACTTGTGCTCCATGCGAAATAGGTTGAGTCCACGTGGGAACGGCGTGGGTCCGAGGGGAATCAGATGCACCTTGTCGTGCAGAGAAGGTGGGATGTGGGACAAGAGTCGTTCGATTGCGCCGCCATGCGGATCGAAGAACGTGAAGCCAGGCGCCGTGTCCGGATGGACTTTCATCTCCTCGACCATGCCGAGCATGATGTGCAGCAGCGTCGTTGTCTTGCCAGAGCCCGTGGCCCCGGCGAGAAACGTGTGCTTGGCCGCCTGTCCAAGCGAAATGTGAATCTCGCGGCCCTCTGCGCCGGGGAAGTTGGACCAGCCAAGCCGCAGTCCCTTGGTCAGAGCGGGAGGTGGCGGCAGGACAATCCCCTGCGTCGTGACGACGTGCGCAAATCCAGGGTGTTCATGATCTGGCAGGTGGACAAGCGACGCCAGTTCTCCGGAAGTCCAACACATCGGCCGCGTCGCGGTACCACGTTGCATCGCCCTGGCCAGGCGTCGTTTGCCGATTCGACTCGGCACCAGTCGACCCTCGCTTCGCAGTTGCGCCATGGCGCTGAGCATCGCGTGCAGATGACCCCGAGCACTGGTGGATCCGGTGGCAAGAAGACGAACGGACACCTGAAAGGGGCGCTCGGTAGCCTTGATGCGGGATTGCACAAGGGGACGGATGTTGACGTACGGATCGGGCGCAGGATGCACTGGTTGCTTGGGACGGGGAGACGTGCCAAACACTTCTGAGAGCACCTCGGAAAGCGAGAACCCAGAGCCGCCCTTTTGTCCGGGCGGTCGGCTCTTGGCGGCGATGACCCGCTGAAATCGTCTGTCGCGCATCGGCGTCATCCAGACTTCGAGCACCCATTGGCTCGCGGTGTCCTGCCCCATGGCGACTAGAATCCCGTCGAGCGGGTCGCCGTGGCCGCCAATTCGAAACGAGGCTAGGGGCAACCAGGTTTCCAGGCCCTGTCCGCCCTTGCGAAAGGCGATGGCGAGGGCACGTCGGTCTACTGCAGGCGATGTCGGAAAAGGGCTTGGTTCGGAAATCAGGTGCACGTGTGGATAAGAGACACGAAACGCCGAGCGAAACGAGTCGTCGCGAGACGCCGGGATGCCAAACAGAAGCCGAACCGTCGATTGCCCCGCCTCTTTCAGCAGCAGGAACCGAAAGGGAAGAGGACGTTGCCAGCCAAGCTTGCCTTTCTGCCATCCGATTTCTGCGAGGGACTGAATCAAGGTGTGCGCCTGCTTCGGGGTCGTCGTGTTGTCCGTCGGTAACGCCAGGTGGTAATAGGTGAATCTCTCGGCAGGATCACGCTTCTCTTTCTTAATGGATGGGTTCATGGGGCCACGCCTTCTTCGTGGTTTGTCGGCAGGGCATAGTTTGAGATGAGCAGTTCCCCGGATTTGCGCCCGCCCTTTTGACGGCTGATGGAGTAGAGAACGTCAACTGAGTCCATCGGGAAGTCAGCGTACCAGTGACGCACCTCCGGGTGGTCATTGATGCTGAGCAGCCACTTTCCCTGAACGCTCGCCAGTGTGTCTCGTAGGCGTAGGTGATCTTCCTTGGCAAACGGGTGCTGGTGGTAGCCTGTAAGATCGAAGTAGGGGGGATCACAATAGAAAAACGTGTCGGGTCCATCGAAGCGCGGAATTACGTCGTGAAAAGGTCGGTTTTCGATGTAGACCCCGCGCAGGCGTTCATGAGCCAGTTCCATGCGGGGTCGAATGCCACCAAAATCGAATGCAGGCTTTCCTCGACCATATCCCCAGTCGATGGCGTTGTTGTACTTTCCACCGAAGTGACTTTGAATGCGGTAAAAGAAATCATAGGCGCGGGTGAGCGGATCGCGCTCGAGTCCTCGACGCTCCATGATGTGTACGAACTCCTCCCGCGAATAGAGCGTCCAGTCAAACTGTTGCAAGAAACCCTCGACGTCCGATTTCACCACGGAAAAGAAGTTCATCAGTTCGGTATTGACGTCGGCAATCACCTCCACTTTTGATTTGGGCTTTGCGAAGAACACCCATCCAGCCCCGAAAAACGGCTCCACATAACAGATGTGTTCCGGAATACGGGGCAGGATGATGCGGCGCAGTCGTGCCTTGCCGCCCTGCCACTTGATGGGACTTGGGACCATGGGACGCACCTCCTGAGTGACAGCAAAAGGCAGCGACATCGGTCGCTGCCTTCGTGTGGAACCTTCTTATTTCCACATTGCCATCGTACCTCGCCGGATAGGGGTCTTTGGTGCAGAAGGTGCGCCAGCCGGGTGCCATGAGTGGCTCGCTATTTTTGGAGGCATTCAATTGGAATCCGAATGAGTGCAAAATTTGACTTGATGACATGGGCGAAGCAGAGGTAATCTCGGACAGACAAGTGGACACTGGAGGGAAATCACGTGTGTGAACTGGCGAGAACACTGCTGGCGGAGAAGCTCATTGACGATTTTTATGAGGATGATTTGCGGCCACGAAATGCCTTGGATGAAGTGAAAAAGGAATGGACGGAGGAACTGAAGCAACTGCTGCCAACTGAAAAGTGGAATCTCTTGTTTCTCTGGGAATCGCAGACGGTGGAGGAGGGCGGAAAGGAACTTCGGCGATTTGCGAATTTTGTTGCAATGCTCTTGATGCAAGGTGTCCATGTGGAGCAGGATGGGGCGGACGAAGCGGGCCAGGATGAACCGTGAGAAATCGATAGGCTGGGGCAACTCAAAACGACTGGGTATTCAGTGGAGTGTGGGAATGGTTGCTCCCATGACAAGCCGTTCTGCAAACATCTGCGCGTCCCGTTCAAGCGGACAGTCTTGTGGTGCCCGCCATTCCAGGATTAGCGGTTTTGAATCCCGATGAAGTACGTAGTGCCCGATGCCATGAGCCACAAATTCATGCTGTTTGGGCAGAGGGGAGTCTTCGTCGTATCCAACATATGCGTGAGCATCGTGCCAGACATAGATGCCCCACAGGCCGTTTGGCGTCTTTCTCGGCATAAGTACGATTTGGAGATATCGGCTCAAGACAAACGGGTTGCTCGTCCGATATCGGCTGACGAGCGCATCTACTGCCTGATGAATCATGACCGGATCCATCCTTGCATCACCCACCCCGGGCTTGTTGAATGTAATTTTTCATAAAACTGGCGTCGGTTG
Source organism: Ferroacidibacillus organovorans (assembly GCF_001642725.1). Lineage (GTDB taxonomy): Bacteria > Bacillota > Bacilli > Alicyclobacillales > SLC66 > Ferroacidibacillus > Ferroacidibacillus organovorans. The sequence goes on along the minus strand of NZ_LSUQ01000063.1, from coordinate 4,332 downwards.
ACCGATTTTCTCTATTCAGCCTCTCGATATGATTTCAGCGATAGGAGATGCTGATGGTCAACCTATAAACCCTGCCGACTGTCTGGTAGAATGATGAGACAGAGCGGTAACAAAAGTATAGCACCGCGGATGAATTGTGAACCTTAAAATCCCTGAAGGATAAGACCCGATATTCATAATTTGTAAATCATAAAAGCACGGTGTTCAAATAGATCAAGTTTTAACACATATGCAGGTTGGTATAAAGGCTCCCCTGTCGTTAAAGGCCATGTTCGTAGTAAGAATAAGAGAGACGAGCCTTTACCCCCCACAGTTATTCGCACTACGAATCATTCGATTTGCTCTTGGTGCCATATTTCTGACCTTCTGACGGAATTAATACAGTGAATTAGAGGATCCGAATGCAATCCACCGAATGCAAGTCATGCTCGGGAAGCTGGTCATGTTCTCATGAACTGCGTACATCATTGTGTCATTTGCTTAATCCATCCGATGCCGTAACCCCAAAGTAAGACCCGCTTTCCAAGTTGGATACAGTGGTGTCCATCCGTAGCTGCTTCGAGCCTTGAGATTGGATGCGCCACGTTCCCAATCTTGTGAACAGGATTCAAAGTTAGGCAAAGGGGCTCCAATTGCGTTGGCGTAAAGAGGAAGCCATTCAGTTCCTTTTGCTGGTTTGTCATCCACAATATTCACGGGTCCTGACGGCCAATTTAAAGCGAGAACGGCGGCATTCGCGGCATCCTCGACATGTAGGAAGGAAGTTACCCCTTCTGTCGCCGGGATGCGCTTTTGCCTGATCTCTTCCGCCATGAATCCATTGCAGTCATACCAAGTTCCTTTACCGTAGAAAATACCGTATCGAAGGATGACGTGATTTGGTACCTTTGCTACGGCCCGTTCCAAAGCGACAATTCCGTCAATTGTCCGCTTTCTGGGCATTGGGGCGTCGATATCGAGAGGCACCTCTTCGGTAGCTGGGCCCTCTCTAGGCTCATAAGCCCACGCTATACTCTGTGCTATCATTCGACTCACGCCGGACGCGAGAGCTGCTTGAACAAGGTTACAGGTTCCCTGAATGCGAATTCTAGTATTTTCAGCGAAATCCCGCTGGCCAAGGGCGGTCAATTGATGAATGATCGCATCTGGACGTACTTCGCCAATTGCAGATATTGTTCTCTCACGATCCAGAACATCAACAATTACGGTTCGTGCCCCGGTTAACCGGATGATCTCGGCGTTTTCTCGACTTCGAGTCAATCCGATCACCTCGTGCCCGGCTCTCATTAATCTTGGAAGTAGTAATTTTCCCACGACGCCACTAGATCCCGCGACAACAATCTTCATGCTCTTTCCCTTCTTCCATCCTGCAGTAGACGCTGAATATCCATAAAAGATAGGCCAAACTGTCCAACGTGTTGGCAGGTGCCCATAGATAGAAATTCACGGCCGACCCGCTGCACGATGCCCATGGCCGCTCGAAAGGCGCCTGGTCCCATACTAACTCGCGCCACACCCAAAGACTGTAGATCATGAACGGGTGGAGATTCCGGTCCAAGCAAAACATTCAGTGGACAAGTAATACCGGATATAAGTTTACGTATGACCTGTTTGTCATGGAAACCAAATACGAAGATACCGTCTGCACCCGCTTGTTGATACGCACGAGCACGTTTGAATGTGTCGTCGAAACGTTGTTCTACATCATTCCCCCCCTTATACAGAGAATCTGTTCTCGCATTGATGAATAGCGGAATTCCCGACAAATCCGCTGTTTTTTTAATACATTCAATCAGATCAGCCTGCCGATCTATATGCCGCAATGAACCATCTTCGATATCCTCTATGTTGATTCCAACCGCCCCAACCGCGAGAACTTGCTTGACGGTTTCGCAAACGTCTGCTGGCGACCTACCGTATCCCGCTTCGATGTCGACACTAACGGGAATCCGAACACTCCGCACGATTCTATCAATCGCTACAACGACCTCGTTAAAGGGCACACGCTCTCCGTCGGGGTAACCGAGACTCGCCGCAATCCCTGCACTCGTAGTTGCGACTGCCTGAAACCCTATGTCCTCAAAGATTCGCGCGGAGATCGCGTCCCAGGCATTGGGGAGAACAAGCGGAGCAGATTGGTGATGTAACTGAGCAAATGTCTGTGCAAGTACGGATTGGCTGACCATACGATCGCTCCTTTTACGATGGTAACGATGTCTTCAAAGTGTGATTTTACGGTATAATGATTCTGTCCTGATGACAATGGTCAGTTTGCAATTAAATGAGGTGGTCAGAGTGGATGTGAGTATATGTCTTAGTGAGCATTCTCAAATCCCGTGGTACGAACAACTGTATAGGTACATTCGTACGGAAATCGAATCGGGGCGTATATCCTCAGGAACAAAACTTCCTTCAATTCGGAGTCTCGCTGATTCATTACGCATTAGTAAGACCACAGCCGAGACGGCGTACCAACAACTGCTCGCTGAAGGATACATTGAAAGTCGCCCTCGGCGTGGTTATTTCACTATGCCTGTCGAGACAAGCCTAGCGCCTCATGATGCGGTTGGAAGTCCCGTTGAGACAACTAGTGGGCAAAGTGCTCCCACGATTGACATTGACTTTCACCCATCTCGGATCGATTCTAAAAATTTTCCATTCGCGTTATGGAAGTCACTATTCAATGAACTTTTGAATCAGAGGGATTGCAGAATGCTAGATTACGGAGCAGTTGAGGGTGAGTGGGGGCTTCGTCGAGAATTGGCGAAGTACCTTCACTACTCTAGAGGAGTGAGATGCGGCCCCGAACAGATTGTTATCGGAAATGGCATACAGTATTGCATTGGGGTTATACGAACGCTTCTCAATGAGTACCCCATGGTTGCGGCTATGGAGAATCCAGGGTACCATCGTGTACGCGCCATTTTGGAGCACTCAGGTGTTCCTATCCGTCCCATCCGTCTCGATCACGATGGTCTCGACATCGATCAGTTATGCGAAACGGATGCGAACATCGTTTATGTCACTCCATCTCACCAGTTTCCAAAGGGAATGGTCATGCCGTATTACAAGAGGATGCTACTTCTGCGTTGGGCTCAAGCTGTAAATGGCTTTATCATCGAAGACGATTATGACAGCGAATTCCGTTACGGTGAGCGCCCAATCCCTTCTCTTCAGGGACTGGACCAAAGGGACTCAGTGATTTATATCGGAACGTTTTCTAAAGCATTCACGCCAGCAATTCGTATGAATTACATGGTTCTCCCGCCACCTCTTCTTGCGCGTTTCAAAAGTATGTCCCAAGGATTCGACTGTCCGGTCTCACGTATTCAACAGAATGTGATGGAGATGTTCATTACCCGCGGGTTTTGGGATAGGCACATTCGCCGCTTTCGTCGAATTTATAGGGGGAAGCACCAGGATATGCTGCATGCCCTACGCATGATCATGGAGGACCACGTTGTGGTCTCCGGTATCGGCGCGGGGCTTCACGTTGCCCTTCTTGTACGAACCATCCTAACGGAGAGGGATTTAACGGAACGAGCTGCTAGGGTGGGGGTTCGTATATATACTGGAAACGATACTAGGATAGGTCCAAGTAACGACCTGCCGTATGTATATCTCGGGTTCGGTGCCCTTGAGCGTACAGAAATGGAGGAGGGGCTGCGAAGGTTAAAGAACGTTTGGTTCGACGATTAGGACTACAGGAGCGAAATTCCATATACATTAATTTACCTACTTATTGCTCGCATCGCCCCTTAACTGTATACGCGATAATCGCGTACGTACATTAAATTGAAACTCGGAAATAAAAGAACATTCCGTGCCATGGAGTTTGACACGGTGCTCGGTTCGAGTGCTAGTCAAAAGGAAACAATCAACTGGATTTTGATCCACGTCCTACCTGGTGGGAATTATTGACGTTGCCGACTGTCAATTCTAACTCCAACTCCAACTTTTCTTTACCCAATGTGGTGACAACAATAGATCGGCGAACGGAACCTTTTCGAATCCAATCAAGCTCCAACAGGCGTTTTGTGACGGCCAAGGCCACAGGTCCTGCCATGTGATGCACCCGCTCGGTCCAATCCACGTGCCTAGGAACGGAGGATCCGTGTTTTTCAACGACCTTTTCTTCGATTCCAAATGTTTCGAGCCACTTCGCACCAAGTGGCGTTACGATATACCCGTCTTCTCGTTCCGCCAAGTATCCCTTGTTGAGCAAAGCGTCAGTGAACGCGACGCCAAATCGACCAGCAATGTGGTCGTAACAGGTCCTCGCGAAACTGAGTGCGTTTACTTCGTTCGATTGGCGTAGGGAGCGTACAGGCG
>NZ_LSUQ01000062.1 GCF_001642725.1 Ferroacidibacillus organovorans | reverse complement strand
CGCACTCCGAACAGCCACCCTGACGAATCAGCGAGTGTTGGTGACACTCTGGGCACCAATCCCGCGCGATCTCGGCCGCCCGCAGCGACGAAAGCGGCGCTGCCGCGTGGTTGTGCGAAGCACCCTGTTCTGTCGCGTCATCACGACTTGTCGCCTGCGAGATACGGCGCAGCGGAAACGTCTCCGCGTGTTCAATCAGCGATTTCGCAATCGCATCAGGAACACTCGTGATGCGTCGTTCACCAAATCCAACCGAAGTCTGACCGCCAATTCCACTAAAGTGCTTGACGAGCACTGCCTCTTTCTCTGGATTTAGTGAATCCATCAAATAAAGGGTAATCGCCCGTCCGAGCGCTTCATTCGCTGCGTACACATCGGAGCCTGCTTTGCCGATGTTGACAAAGATTTCACGCGCGAAAGATGTCGTCTGATCGTCGTTGATCGTGATAAACGCAGTTCCAAGCGGCGTCTCTTTCTTGTACGTCGCGCCGTAGAGTACGTCAGGTCGCTTGCGGTTCTGGTAACCGACCAGACGCGCAGCATCTCCGCTGTCTACCACAGCGTCAACGTTGTCCAAATGGCCTGCCGCCACTTGGACCGTCGCATGCTCCCCTACCTCCTCCGTTGGATCGCTCAAAGAAAGCACTTGTTCCGAGCGCGACCCATCCCGATAAATCGTGACGCCCTTGCATCCCAGCTCATACGCCAAATCGTAGAGTTTTTTCGTATCTTCAATCGTATAGTCATTCGGCGCATTGCAAGTTTTTGAAATGCTGCTGTCAATCCACTTCTGAAGCGCCGCTTGTACGCGCACGTGCTCTTCTGGCGAGAGATCCATGGATGTCACGAAATAGTCGGGTAACCCCTCCACCGGCGCGTGAGCCGTGAGATACTCCTCCACGATCGTCGCCCGCTCTTCAAACATCCCAAGGCGCGAATTGCGGAAATAGGACCACGCGTAGTAAGGCTCACAACCGGTCGAACATCCGACCATCGTCCCGGTCGTACCCGTCGGCGCAATGGTCATCGTCGTGACATTGCGGACGCCGTACTGGCGAATCGCAGCCGTCACGTGGGGACGTTCTTCGGCCATCGTTTTCATATAACCCGACTGCAAAAATGCGTCCGCGTCAAACTTCGGGAAAGGCCCGTTCTCTTTCGCCAACTCCACAGATTCAAGATAACACCACTCCGCCATCATGCCCATCAGCACGTCGATGAGGTGAACGGATTCCTGTGAACCATACCGAACTCCGCAATAAAGGAGAAGATCGTGCAGCCCCATGATTCCGAGCCCAACGCGTCGCTCGCTCAATTGATTGACCCTGTTGTCTTCAAACGGATAATACGTCGCATCAATGACCGCATCCTGAAACCTAAGCCCTGTGCGCGTAATCTCCTCAAGCTCTTCCCATTTAATGTGATGAAGGAAAAAGTCTGCGCGCGTCTCGTCAAAATAGCGCGTGAGCCATCCGCGCAAATACGCCTCTTTTGCAGAATCGCGAAAAGTGACGCGTTTTGCTTCATCTTCAAAGCCCACGGCAAATTTACTGAGCACCACCGCGCCGAGATTACATATCCCAAACGCGGGAAGACCTTGCTCTCCGCACGGGTTTGTCGCAATGATTGGATTAAAGTAGTGCGAGTTTGACATGCGATTGTACCGTCCAAGAAAAACCACGCCAGGTTCCGCAGATTTCCACGCAGACGTCGTCAACTCATCCCACAGTTTCGCCGCTTCAATTCGCTCTGACGTGACAAGCAGTTCCTGGCGCGCTTCCCACGCGTCAAAATCCCCGTCAAACCGCGGCGCATCTTCCATGTCAGGATAGCCGAGATCCCACAGCGCGCCCGTCGCCTTGGCCTGCATAAACGCTTCAGAAATTCCGACGGAAATGTTTGCACCTGTGATGACCCCGTCAACCTGCTTGCAGCGAATGAACTTCAAGACATCTGCGTGACGGTCATTCAAAATAAGCATCAGCGCACCGCGGCGCGAGCCACCCTGCAGCGTCAACTGGCAGCCGACACTCATGATCTCCCCGACGCCAACCGGACCGAATCCCTGTCCAAAGACCTCATTCGCTTTGTCATAGAGCAGTCCCCACGAGTAGGCTCCTGAACTGCGGCCATTGACACCGCGCACATAGCTGTACCGCGGACGAAGCGTCGAGAGCAGCATGGTCACGCGCTTCTGACGGCTCATCGCTTCCCACATGTCTCCGAGTCGCTCGGCGATGGTTCCCCGGCTGTCTCCCGGTGTAATCACCGTGCCGAGCAAATCTTGAAGGATGAGCGCCCCACTCTCGACAATCGCGTCATACACCGCTTGCGCAGAGACCGTCTCGCCAGAGCGCACAGGGTAGCCCGCCGCAATCCACGCATCGATATCCCCGTCCCACGCGCTGTCATACGACTCGCAACTCGTGTCTGGAAACGTGTAGGTCCAGTTCATGTTTTCCTCGACGGCGCGCAAAAAAGACTTGGAAAGACGCACCGCCTTGGTGCTGTTCGGATAAAACTGCGTCAAAAATTCCATGAGATCTTCGTGCCAAACATCGATCGCGAGGATCAAATCACGCTTGCGCGAGCGAGCTTCTGTTGGGATGAGCGTCCCTGCGGGCGGCACCTGACTGAGGTTCATGCCAACGCCCCCAGAGCGCGCCTGAATCTCAAGCGTTTGCCCAAATGAACGCGCATAGTCGCGCAGATTATAACCTACATTAGGAATTACGAAACAGTTATAACTCGTCGTTTTGATCCCCGTTCCCATCGACGCGTTGATGCGCCCCCCGGGAACGTAGCGCCAGTGACTCTGCAACTCATAAAATTTTTCTTCATATGCACTCGGATCTGCCGTCGAAGAGGCGACGCCGCGCGCAATTCTGCGCCACATCTCGCGCGGAGCGGTCTCTTTCAAGACGTCAACATGATCAAACGCGAGTTCTTCACGATAGCCGTCGCGCAATTCGACCGTTACGGTCTTCGCGCGCTCGTCCATGGCGACAACGCGCGCCAATTCGTGATAAGAGCGCTTGCGATCGAGTACTGCGACGACAAGGCTACCCACGCTCAGCGTCTCTTTTTTAGCGTCTTTCAATAAATAGCGATCAGCGACGATGCGTTCCCCCGTCAGGGACAAACCATCTTCTTCGCCAAGCGGCAACATGGTCTGACTCACAAATGTTCATCCTCCGATTCCTGTTCTCCCGGCACCGCATGCTTTCCCTCGCCGGAAGTATGAAGTAATGCCAAAACCTCTTTTGCAAACGACTCCACGTCGCGAAACTCCCGATACACACTTGCGAAGCGAACATACGCCACGCCATCAAGCGCCTTGAGCGCATTCATGACGCGCTCCCCCACTTCGCACGAAGGAACCTCACGCTCAAACTCTGCGCGGATCACACGCTCCACGTCATCGACGAGTTGCTCCATTTGATCAAGCGTGATCGGTCTCTTCTCGCACGCTCGAACCACGCCGCGGCGCACCTTATCCCGGTTAAACTCTTCGCGCACGCGATCTTTCTTCACGACAATCAGCGGCGTCAACTCCACCCGCTCATAGGTCGTGAAGCGTTTTTGGCAAGAGACACACTCCCGGCGCCTGCGCACCCACGACTGTTCATCACTCACGCGAGAATCGACAACGCGCGAGTCATGCGCCTGACAATACGGGCACTTCACGAGATCACCCCATACCATATGTAGTGTAATAAGGATGTCCATGACCATTATATGCACAACATATAGTATCGTCAATAGAGTTTTATTTTCGCGCGCCAAAGACCGGAAGAAGCTCCGTCAGCGCTGAAATGGTTCGCGTTCCCCGCTCTGCACGCACGTGTGACACACCCGTCGTCACCCACACAGCCATAGCTCCAGCCTGTTTCGCGGCAGCCACATCCGTCTCTGCATTGTCCCCGACAATCAGCGTGTGTCTAGGTGCTACAGCGAGCCTGTCACACGCAGCAAGCACAAAGGTAGCTTGCGGTTTGCCCACCACCACCGCTCGTCGAGCTGTGCACGTCTCTAAAAAGGAGATCCCCGCGCCTGCTCCAGGCAGGAAGTGATCCCCGTGCGGTAACGCGCGATCCTGGTTCGTCGCGTAAAAGAGTACATCCGGACTCATAAGGTGCTGCATCGCTTGAGCAAAGCGCGCATAGGTGACCTCTCGGTCAAGCCCCACCGCAACTGCAGCCACAGGCTCATCGCGTCCGCCTTCGGTCAACACGCGAAAGCTGCGTCGACGGAGCGCGTCAACAAGACCTTCTTCACCAAGCGCATACACCGCAGAAGCATGCGGGAGAACGCCTGCAAGTGCGTCTGCAACGGCCAGTGAACTGGTGTAAACCTCGTTTTCCGAGGCGTTAAAGCCTAACCCTTGTAAATGAGTGACAACCTGCTCTGGCGTGCGCGTCGAATTATTTGTCCAATAGAGAAAGGGGATCTGAGCGTGCCGCAATTGCTCAATAAGCGCGATCGCGCCGGGCAATACGATATCCCCACGAAAAAGTGTTCCATCCAAATCAAGAAGAACACCCCGAATGTCCTGCCAATCAAACACAGTCACACCCCCTCTTCAAGCGACTCTGCGGCGGCGTTGAAATCCACGTGTGGCTCTGTGACACCAAGGCGATGGTTGACTGTGCGCGCCGTGATAAACAGCAAATCAGACAGCCGATTGAGATAGATTCCAATGTTCAAAGACACCTTTTGTTCACGAGATAATGTAACGACCAGTCGCTCCGCACGCCGTACAATCGTACGCGCATGGTGTAAGTGCGCCGCGGCAAGCGCACCGCCCGGCAAAATAAACTGTGTCAGAGGCGGAACTTGCGCGTCCAGGCGATCGATCACCCCCTCCAGGGTCGACACGTGGTCTGCTGTGACAAACGGCTCTCCCTGTTTGTCTTCTGGCGTCGCAAGATCGCGCCCGACATCGAACAGATCGCGCTGAATTCGCGCGACAATGCGCAAAAGATCGGCACACGATTCATCCTCACGCAATGCCTGTGCGGCGAGTCCCAACACACTGTTCGCTTCATCGAGTGTACCGTAGGTTTCTACACGCAGATCATCTTTAGCAATTCTGCGGCCGTAGATCAGGCTTGTTTCGCCCTTATCTCCCGTTTTCGTGTATAGTTTCATGAGTAGACCCTCCCTTGATTTGCATGACACAGGGGTACATTCTTGCACAAAAAAAGTTTGTAAAGAAAGTGGGTGAACACACTGGCACTCTCGTTCCAATCTCTCGAACTAAACGGCGCCAGTTCGCTCGAATCAACCGTCAATGTTCATCTCATGACAGATGGACGAAGTGCGCTGCTCTTTGATACGGGGTATGACGAACCCGCAAGCCTGCACACGCTCATCGCGTGGATCCGCGCAAAGAAAGTGACCATCCAAGGCATTCTCGTGACACATGCCCACAAAGACCACGCAGGCGGTCTGCTCACACTCGCTGAGACTTACTGCTGCAACGTGTACATTCACCCACTCGAGCGTCAGTCGATCGAGGACAAAGGAGTGTCTCTGCGCAAACGTCTTGCGGCGATTTCATGGCGTGACGTTTGCGCAGGTGACATGATTCACCTCAACGCATACCGTGTAGAAACCATAGAGACGCCGGGGCACACGCACGGTCACCTCGCCTGGTATGAGGCAACAACACAGACGCTTATCGCCGGAGACAACGCCACGTCTGCCGGAACTGTCTGGATTGGGCCACCCGACGGCCATCTCGCCCATTTTTATGAATCATTGACTCGACTGCATGCCTTATCTGCAAAAACCATACTCCCCGGTCACGGAGAGTCGATTGAGGCGACACCATCGTTTTTTGTGACGATGTTAAAGCGCCGCGAAGCGCGCAGTGAACAAATTCTCAATCAACTCATCCGTAAACCGCAAAGCGCGCATGAACTGGCTGCCACCCTTTACGGCTCAGCGATCGCAGGGAACCACATGTGGGCGGCACTCGCCACCGTGCGCGCCCATCTGAGCTACCTCTCAGAGAAAAATCTGATCGCGTGTCACTATGATCGCGCGAAAAAAGTGCTCATGTATCAAGCCAGCGGCATCTGAATGGATTTCACAAACTGATCAATCTCATCGCGATTCTCGACTTGTGCCTGCATCACGCCACCGTTAAAGAGGGCGTCGGCACTCAAAGAGGATAGTGTGCGCAATGCGTCACGCGTCGGAGGCGCGACGAGCCACGTCCCATTCTCCGCGTTTTGAAACGCTTCATCCGGTGTACACCACTGCGCTTCTTCAGCTTCTTCGACAGACAAGCAAAACTCGGTTCCGTGGGGGATACGCGCAATAAAAAAATGCGTGTCAAAACGATGTTTCATAACGTTTGGAGTAACTCGCCTCCCGAACCATAGGAGCGCTTGTTTCTCGAGTAAAATCCCCACTTCTTCCCTTGTTTCGCGAATGGCCGCATGCAAGAGTGCATCCATTTCATCGACCGATCCAAGCCCATCTTCCATCTCGACTCGCCCCCCAGGAAACACCCAAAATCCTGGTAAAACGCGAAGCTGACTCGGACGTTTGATCAAAAGGACACGAAACGGCTGTGCGTTCCACGCATCGACCAGAATGACCGTCGCAGCCAAGCGCGGCGCCTGGATATCATTCATCGATAACACTAAAATCACACCTCTCGCAGTAGTACCACCACTACCTTATGATCATATCATGACTCCTTCGCATAAATATGGACGTTCAACTAGGCCGTAGATTAAGATTCACACACAAAAAAACGGAAGCGAAGGTTCGCTCCCGTACACGTCACTCGGCACTCACTAAGCCTTTTTGTCTGCACCCGCCGTCGTCTGCTCCGTGCGTTGCACAAACGCCATGATCATCGAGACAAACAGCACCGAACCCGGAAACATCCACAGGTCAAACGCGCCAAATACACCGACAACCGATGCGATCACAAAACACCACGCGGCAAAGCGCGGCCGAAAAAGCGCCATAATCGAACCGAGTAGCGCCATGGCCGCCGCACCATAAACGATCACCGCCAACTTCTCATGTGTCGTTCCCGACGATGCGACATGAACGAGAAACGAACCCTGAACAATGAGACCCGTCATGACTGTAAGCAGCACACTAACGATACCAAACGCAAATGTTGCCCATTTCACAAGAAAGCCCCCTACGATTTTGACGAGACAAGCACATGCAGTAAGTTTTTAATAGTAGGCCCAGGAGGAAAGATCACAAACAGCATCAGATAAACAACTAAACCGGTGGCGGCAGACACCAACCAGAAAATAACCGTCCACGGACCAATGCGTCGATGCGTGGAAAAACGACTGCGCAAAGCGAGAACAATCGTAACCACACCCATGACAGCAGCAATCGTCGCCAGCATGACGTGAATCTGCAGAAAAATCTGGTACGGGACAGAAAGTGATTGTGGACCGCCGAAGGATGTATCCCCAATCGCCAATGTCGCCACTGCGTAACTGATAAAAAAGCCTGCCCCGAAAAGAGAGGATGTCATCATCAATTTGCGATGAACCTCGCGATTCTTCCTACGAATTTGACGCCATCCAAACAAAGCAATCACTGCACTGATAATCATCAGCATTTCATTGAATAATGCCCAATACGCTGCCAACTTTGTCACCCTCACTCTGCTCACTTGTCCACACAACTCTACCTGATCATACTGGGTAACGTTGCGCTTCGCAATGTCATCCGCGGTTCGCGCGCAGAGATTCATTATTATTCACAGAGCGTACGAGCAAATGTCCATCACCGCTGGCCTCTCCATACCACCAACACGCAACATACATCAGCGCAAGCAGCGGGGACATATTCAAATCAGTACCCATGCCGCCAAAGAAGCCAAAGTCTTGGCCAGCCCACCAAGAGAATGCCAACCATGCCATCGTGAGCGTTAAAAACACTTTGCGTGATCGCACGAACAATCCCATGACGCCAAGCATTAACATAATCATCGAGAAACCGACATTCCAAACGATTGGCGCCCTAAAAATAGCAGACGCAATGGATTCCAGGGATGAAGAAATAAATTGCGGTTGCGGCATATTCGAGAGCGTGGCGATGATTGAAAAAAGTCCGTTCGGACTATAGTAGCCATTTTTCGGGAGAAGCTCAGCAAGCGCAAGCACGATCCACATGATACTTAAACCCCGCAACGACCAGCGTGCAATGTGACCCTCCAACCAGTATTTCTTCGGAAGAATAAGAAACAAGGATAGCACGGAATAGATGAGTGCAGCGCCTGGTGTACCATTAAAATAACTGGGGTGCGAAAAGAGGTTCCCCATTCCTTCACCGAAGACCCAGATCGAAAGTGACCAGAGAAGAGACACGTAAACAGCGATCTTGCCCCAGAGACGACTGCGTCCCGTAAGCATAGCAACTCCAATTCCAACCTGAATGAGAACGGCACCAATATTGCTTGTGACGGTATTTTGATTCCAGAGATAAATCCCCAGATCCATGACAGCCTTGAGCCAACTCGGTTGCGCATTCGCGAGTGGTTGAAAAACGAGTTTCACAAAAAGCGGGAGCGCCATATCGGGCTGCGCTTGAAGCAGACCGTCGAGCAACCAGATCGCGCCGAGTCCATACCAGAGAATGTACCAACCCACTTGCAGACGGTGACGCGCTTGGAATACCTTATTTCCACCGCCAGGAATCAGCCGCAGCGGAACACGTCTGCCCCCTTTTAAAACTGTGGGGTTTTGCTTTAGATCCATTTCATCTGCTTGTTGCCCAACCCACTTAAAAATGAATGTCATGAATGAAACGGTAAAGATCGTAAAAAACAGGATCCATACCACAATCATCAAACTTGAATAATAGACGGATAAAATTTGCGTATTGTTTAAATCGTGCATGTCCATTCGGCAGCGCTCCTTTCTTCGTTTATTGCGTCAATGCAAGAGGATCCGAAGACAGTTACGAGGAAAAGAGCCCTCCTGCGAGACGCAAGAGGGCATTTTCACTACTCAGGATTTCTCAGGGGTGCGAAGACTCTCTTGGTAAGCCTCTTCGCGATCGAGATCTGCACGAATCGCCCAACGGCGAAGCGTGAGCAAAAGAGCCGACATGACGACTAACTGGAACAGCCAGAACGAGATATCCCACCAAAGGGGTGTTCCCGGACTGTCAGGGACATAGAAAGGAAAAGAAGGAAAAAATCCGCCCACGCCAATCCCTCCTTAAATAAAGTAGTAAACCACGTAGAGTACGACCCACATCAGTTGCAAGAAAATCCAAAACTTGAAGCTGGCGCCAATGCTGAAGCGGTTACTGTCATCAATGCCGACGCGGCTCGCTCTCATCTTTCCCGAAAGAAGTCCTACGAGCGACGCAATAAAGTAGATTACAAAGGCACCGATCGTAACAAGGTAACCTTCACCAAAACGGCCATCTGTCTGAAACGCGTGCATCCAGAATTGATAGCTCATCATAATGACGGCGATCCAGCCCAGTACCATCGTGAGAACACTCATGCGAGCAGACGCCTTGCTGTCAGAGCGATTGGTCGCCTGAATGCCCGCATATGCAGTGATCGCACTGATGATGAAAAGGATGGTAAACACAGCGCCTGTCGCCTGATCAAGGCCTGACGATACATAGGATCCCGAAAGAATGTAGCGCAGGTTAACCAACATCACAAATGGCACGATCTGACTCGCGATCAGAATCGTAAAACCGCCCCGCGATGTGTTTAATGCCATACGCTCCTCCGCGTTAAGCGTGCGTGAGGATTTAACGTGGCTTGACAAAATGACCCCTCCTTTACGATGTCGTCGCGACCCGTTTCCCGTCTGAAGGAATAATTACCGCAGGCTCATCGTTGTCATACGTGTAGGTGCTACTCACGATGCGCGGAATAACAGGAAAGCTTTCTTCTGCCGGAGGAGACGCTGTAATCCACTCCACAGATTTTGATTCCCAAGGGTTGCCTTCCGCTTTTTGGCCTGCGCGCCATGCCCACCAAATGTGCACCAGATGAAACAGGAAACCGAGACCGAGCAGGAAGGCAAAGATTGACGTCTCAAAGTTCATTGGCTGGAGGTACGAAGGGTAAACGGAAACCCAGCGGTTCATACCGTGTAATCCGAGTAGGAAAAACTGTGAGAACGTCAGGTTGAACGCAAGGAAGATCCAAATCGCACCAATCTTACCCAATCGCTCATTGTACATACGCCCGGACATTTTCGGAAGCCAGTAATACATTGCGGCGAGCCACGAGAACACCATACCGCCGATGATCGTATAGTGGAAGTGACCGACGACGAAGAATGTGTCATGCGCCTGCAGGTTGATGATCGGGTCGGCAAGGAACACGCCCGTCATTCCGCCAATCAAGAAGTTAAACATACTCATGAGGACGAGCAAGCTAACCGTATTGAACTTCAAACGGCCTCGCCAGAGCGTTCCGAGAGCCACCAGATACGCAAACCCAGTCGGAATCGAAATCATCTCTGTGAAGAAGGAGAACGGCATCATTTCAACGTTACGCATGTTCGTAAACATGTGGTGAGCCCAAACGAAACCGCTCAACATCATAACGAAAATCAGACCAATAACGCCCCACTGTCTAGCAAACAGCGGTTTCCTTGTCATGACAGGAATAATTTCCTGCCACAGCGCGAGCGCCGGAACGACGACGATATACACTTCTGGATGTCCAAACAGCCAGAAGAGTTCCATATAGGTCAAAGGACTCCCTGTCGCCGTGAAGAGCGGAAGCGGCACAAGTCGATTGACAAGACTCATGACGAACGTCAATTGAATCTCTGGCAGCCAGATGATGTTCAAAAGGCTAACCGTGGTGATCCCCCAAGCAAACATCGGCAAGCGACCCCACGTCATACCAGGCGCCCGTTTGAAGATCACTGTCGCAGTCAAGTTGATCGACACGAGCAGTGAGGATAGCGTCAAGGCAAAAACTCCGAGGTAGTAAAAGAGAATCCCTGACGGATCTTGCGACGCGAGCGGCTCGTATCCACGCCAGCCCGTCGACCAATAGCCGAGCAGTGGACTAAGCGCGACCGTCACAATGCCAAACGGTACAAGCAACACGCTGATCCCTGACATACGCGGGAATGCGCTCGTATTCGATCCGATCATCAGCGGAACCAAGTAGTTTCCAAGGCCCCCGACAAGAGCAACCGTACCGACGGAAAACATCATGATCGTTCCGTGAATGCCAACGGTTGTCAGGTACTGTTGTGGATAGTTAAAGAGCCACATGCTGTTATTCATCAGTTCAAGGCGCATCAACATGGCGGCTAACCCTGCGATAAAGAACCCACCTGCCGACGAACCGATGTACTGCAGACCGATCACTTTATGCTCCGTGCTATATTCAAAAAATCGTTTCCAGCCGGGAGCTGTGTAGAGTGTGCCGTGATGACCAAAGGCTGGAAGAACAGCGCCTTCCCACGCACCAACACCCAGCACCCAGCCGACCATCGCTGCAAACCAGCCGAACGTAATAGAGACTTGAGTAATGAACGGGTGTCCATACCGCGGATCTAAGACGTAGCTGATCAGTGTGTTAATGACTAAAAATCCGATTGCCGACCACAAGATGCCGCGAATGACAGGCGGCATTCGCTTCGATTTCACGACCTGTGGCACTGGCGAAATGTCAGGTCTCAGTTCGAGTGTGCTCATTCCTCAAACCCCCTTCTTAGGTCAACTTAACCATTTTGTTTTTTCTGTTGTGCGATCCACGTCGCAAAGTTCGATGAGGAGACGACATGTACAGGAGCCCACATGTAGGGATGGCCTGGACCGCAAACCTCTGCACACTGCACGCGAACCATCGGGTTCTTTTCAAAAGAAGTAATCACGTTTGGCGTCACATACATGAAACGCGTTTCGCCAGGAATGACGTCCTCTTTAATCCCGAACGCAGGGATCCACAGATCGTGAACCACGTCAAGGTTCGGATCATACGTATGGTTAGGATCATAGGAGCGAAGTACAAACTCCACTTTACGACCAACCGGAAGATAGAGATCGTTAAAACCGTTTGCATTCACCGTGTTGGTGACACCGTACTGCGGGTAGCTGAAATACCACTGCCACTGGCGCGCCACAACGTCGACGATCAACGTGTTTTGCTGGTTTGCAGGGTTTGCTTCTTGGAACATCATTTCGGCTGCCGATGCGGTCGGATGGATAAAAAATAGCACGTTCACACAAACCGATACGGTAACCCAGATCGAGATAAAGGTACGATTCGTCTTGAATGTCGCCGCTTTAACTTTGCGGTCACCATCTTTAGCCCGAAACCGAAAAGGAACAAAGAAGAGCATGAGAACAACAAACATGAAGATCGGCGTCAAGAAAATCATTAGAAAGATAGCAGCATGATTGCCCTCGATAGCCTGTGTGGAAGCCATATAGTAGTACATGTTATGACCCCACAAGCTGACGCCGATTTCGCCCAAAATCGTGAGAATAACCCACAAAATACCAAACAGGACAACGTCTGACATTCAGGTGTTCCTCCTTCCACTCCGTGATTGCTAGAATTAAAGCTAATTCACAAAATCAGGCCGGTAAAATATTAATCGTACCGCGCATTCCTGCAAGCCAGTGCATGTACCCTTGGACAAAACACGCGTAGTGCCAGATACCAGGTTTATTGGGAACTGTGAAGCTAAGTGTGATCTGTCCACCCGGTTTCATCGTTGGGCTAAAGCCACCATTGCCAGGCTGGGTTAATAGCCAAGGCGTGGGGTGTACGTCCGAGGAGATTTTCGCCTCATTCGTTACAAAGTTATCAATTCCTTGCGCCGCCGTAATCGTGACGGGCACACCCTTCCAAAAGTCTTCCGCAAACTGCGTGCGAATGGTCTGCAGCGCGGTGGGCATCGTATTGAAGCCGCGTCCAATCTGCATTTCATGGAAGTGTGTCGTACTCGTGTTATGAATGGTCATACTAATCTGATCGCCTACGCGCCAGGTCATGTAGTTTGGAATGTAAAAATAATCGCCCTGTAATACCGTGATCGGCCCTGACTCCGGTTGCTGGCCAAAAACGGAGCGAACGGCTGCCGCGACAGGTTCATTCAAAAACATCGCGCCGAGTCCAACCACCGTGAGTGCTCCCGTGCCAATCAAAAATTGGCGGCGACTCCAGTCCACTTCGACCTTTTTCTTTTCTTGCGGTTCCTCGTTTGCCACGCCCTAATCCTCCCATCGCTAAACCTATATTCGAAAGCGCTTTCTCAAGCTTCTTTTACGAAAGCGTAATGCTCGGTTGGGTCGCTGTAGAGGATACATTAAAGTGCGCCCACATTCCGAAATCAAACTGGCCGTGTCCTGTTACTCGATCCAACAGGTTGGCGAGTTGATAATTCCCTGGCTGACTCGCCGTAAATGTAAAACTCGTCGACTGACCAGGAATGACACCTGCTGATGCGTTGCCTTGAATTGCCGTAACGCTGTCTCCTGCACCCGGGAACGCGAGTTGGTCGTTCATCGTGTATACAGCGAGATCCATCGGGATACCACCGTCATTCACAAATTCGACCTTTACTTTGTACCCTACAGGTACAGTGACCGTCATTTGCCCCTGGGAGTACCCGTCGAGGTTCATCGAGTCGTTATTCGTATTCAATCCGCCAGCCAGATTCAACGTTACTGTCTTGGCACTTGAATTGAATGAAAGAATCGACGAAGCATTGCCATTGACGACACCACATCCTGCGAGCATGAAAGCACCCGCCATTGCAACCCCTATGAACAGACGCCGTTTTCTTGTCTGTTTCATCCATGACTCCCCTCACTTTCTTGGGAAATAAACATCTTCCCTCTCTTCAGACGAACTAACTATATCACATACCTGTAACACTTTCATCTATTCTATGAATAAACCGCAAGAAAACATGATGATTTTTCACCCAAACGACCGAATTCTTCATAACTTCAACGAAAATGTCATGAAAATGTATATTTTCTATGATCAGTTCATTTCCGATCTGTACCATCTGTATAAGTTCACTTTTTGAAACAGACAGGTTCAAAATGAACTCTGCATTCGTATTCTACTACCCTATTTAACCTGGTGTCCGATATGCATTCGAGTAGTGTTGTTATGCGGGAAGAAATCGGGTAGGAGGGAGCGGCTAGCTCCCGACCTCCCACACCACCGTACGTACCGTTCGGTATACGGCGGTTCATGTTGTGGAACGAAGTGCATCATATCGTTCAACCAAGCTCACAAGTCCTTGGTCATGCCAGTAGGCAAGACCAAGGACTTTGTTCATCTGAGGAGTCAAGGCCAACCGCCAGTATCCCTTACGGGAACCACTAATCATTCTGGCCCAATCCTCGGGTATGCCAAGTCCGACGAGTTTCCTTCGCTTCGTTTTTGGCTTCTTCCATTGCTTCAACAGGCACATCCGTAGTCTCCGGCGTACCCATTCATCCAAATTCGCGAATATACTCCTCGTTTCGGCCAGACGGTAATATCCACTCCACCCACGTAGATACGCATTGAGCTTTGCAGCGCGTGCCTCCATGGATTGACCCCGACTACGTTTCGTCAGATCTCGAACTCTGTCTTTGAAACGTTTGAGAGATTTCGGAGATACCCGGATTTTAGGCTGGCGATGCCACGTGAATGAGAAGCCAAGGAACTTTCTTTTCCACGGGCGATCTACCGCGCTCTTCTCCCTGTTCACCTTGAGCTTTAGTCGCTTTTCAACAAATTCAGTAACACTTTCCATCACCCGTTCTCCCGCGCGACGGCTCCGCACATAAATGTTACTGTCGTCCGCGTACCTTGCAAATCGATGTCCCCGGCGCATTAGCTCCTTGTCCAAGTCATCCAGCATGATGTTCGAAAGTAATGGACTCAGGGGACCTCCTTGCGGGGTTCCTTCCTCTGATACTACACACACTCCGCCAATCATGACGCCTGCTTGTAAATATTTTCGGATCAGTTTGAGCAGGTGTTTATCCGCGACCTTCCGTGCGACCCGCGCCATGAGCATGTCGTGGTTCACGCGGTCAAAGAACTGTGCCAAGTCCATGTCGACTACCCAGCGGTATCCCTGCGCAATGTAGCCCTGCGCTTGTTTGACCGCGTCATGGGCGCTGTACCCCGGACGAAAGCCATAACTGTACGGTGAGAATTCCGGGTCAAAGATAGGTGTGAGAACTTGCTGAATAGCCTGCTGGATCAGGCGATCTAGCACAGTGGGAATACCTAACAAACGCACGCCACCGTCTGGTTTCGGGATTTCGACTCGACGTACGGGCGATGGTTGATAGGTTCCCCGAAGGAGTTCACTACGGATGCGTTCCCAGTGTTGCGTCAAGAATGGACGAAGGGATTTT
>NZ_LSUQ01000061.1 GCF_001642725.1 Ferroacidibacillus organovorans | reverse complement strand
GGATTATCGATCTATCACGGAACTGCAATTATGAAGCCACTATGGATTGGGATCGCGTTTATCGCATTTGCCCTTGTGGCGGCGCGGTTTGACATTCGGGAACGGCGAATTCCAAACGTCCTGAACCTGTTTGGACTGGGGCTCTTTTTGGCGTTGCACTTCGGTGTTGGTTCGGGAGAAGAGGCGTTTTTCGCCTTCGTTTGCACCGGACTGCTGCTTCTCGTTCCGACGCTTCTTGGACTCTGGGGCCAGGGGAACTGGAAGATGGCCATGGTTTGCGGGCAGCACTCGGTGTGCTGCCCACGCTGTTCATATGGTGACTGGCGTTGCTCTTTGCCAAGGTCTATAGTACGGCGGTCAAAAAATACGTGGTTCGATGGCTACCAACCGACACCAAGAAGGGGACTGCCCATAGTGGTTTTTGTCCTCGTGTCGACGATCCTCTTCTGTGCAGTGATGTCTTTATTCTGAAAGTTAATAGCGCCCTGAAAGGGGGCCTCTTCATTCGATTGCATGATGCGTCCAACTGATATCTGACCCTCCAGGCGCAGGAGGGGTATTCGCCCTATACAGTAAAGGCGTACCGGGTGCAGCATCACCAGTTGATAAAAGACATCGGGGACACGATCACGTCGGAACAACTGCGGGAACATCTGCAGCAGCACATGCATTTGAAAGCGAGCAGTCTCGGGTATAATGTACGGGCCATCATGAGTTTGTTCAATTCAAGTGGTTGGTGGAAGAGGATCTCCTCGTGCGCAATCCGACCATGAAGTTGAAGGAACCGAAGCTTGGAAAACGTGTGCCAAAGGCACTCACCATCGATGAACTAGAAATGTTGCGGGATTCTTGCACCAGTGTCCTGGAGCATGCGCTCGTGGAATTCTTCTTCGCCACGGGATGTCGGGTGGGGGAGATTTACAAACTCGATCGTAGTGCGATTGATTGGCAGCGCGGGAGTGTGAACGTGATCGGGAAAGGAAACAAGGAACGAGAGGTGTACTTCGGCTCGAAGGCCCGCATATGGTTACAGCGGTATCTGAATTATCGCGGCGATAAGGATGTGGCGCTGTTTGTGACCGAGAGAAAACCGCACCGGATGTCGATTCATCAGATTGAGTATATTTTCAATCGGACCGCGAATCGATCCGACTTGCAAACCAAGATCAGCCCCCACAAGATTCGCCATACCCTCGCAACCGTATTGCTCAATCAGGGCGCACCCCTTGTTGCCGTGCAGTCTATTTTGGGCCATGAGAAACCAGAGACCACGCAGCTGTACGCATCCCTTAGTGGCACCATACGCCAACAAGCATATCAGCGATATTTCGTGCAGTGATGAATGTCTGCAAAACCAATCGTCGCCGTGTATACTGAGGGAAACGATGCTTGGAGAGCGCGGAAAACCTGGCATTGAGTGATCCACACATGGCGACTCTTATGCAGAGAAGTTGTAAGAATATGCGAACTGAGCGAGTCGGCCTACGCCGATTTCGGGCAGTTATCTTCAACAGCGAGCCATACGAAAACAGGGGCAATTTTGGAGAGAGCCAATTCCAATAATCGGTTTTAAATTCAGAATTGAATAACTAAATTTATTATTTTCTAACTGTACGGGAGGAGACAATATATGAAAGCAGTCGTCATAACCGATTATGGAACACCAGATGTCATGCACTACACAGATGTGAATACGCCGGCACCAAAGGCAACTCAGGTATTGATTCGCACCGTTGCGACAAGTGTAAACTTTGCCGACGTGAAAGCTCGCTATGGTAATAAGAGCGGAGGTAATCATCCTCCGTTCATACCCGGATTAGATGTCGCAGGGGTGATTGAAGAACTTGGTGATGAAGTTCACAATCTGAAAGTTGGACAACGAGTTATCGCTTTTCCCCTGAACGGCTCCTACGCTGAATATGTAGTTGCAAATGAATCGCTCACCTTTGTAATCCCTGACAATTTGCATTTTGAAATTGCGGCGGCGTGTCCAATTGTTTCCTTTACTGCTTACAAGTTACTTGCCGATGTAGCAAGATTGACACAAGGAGAAATGGTCTTGATTCATGCAGCGGCTGGGGGTGTTGGAACCACTGCATCACAGCTAGCAAAAATTCTAGGAGCAAGCTGTGTTATTGGTACAGTGGGCAATGAATCTAAGTTCCAAACTGCCCTTGAGGCTGGTTGCGACCATGTGATTTGCTATGGCACAGAAGATTTCTCAATCAAAGTTAAGGAGATCACCGACGGTCGAGGTGTTGACGTTATTTTGGATTCGGTTGCAGGGTCGGTCTCTGAGAAGAGTTTGCAGTGCCTTGCTAATTATGGACGCCTGATTCATTTTGGGAATTCAAGTGGTGAAGTGGGGCATTTTCAAACAAGTGACCTGCACTCAAGCTGTCGTTCAGTCTTAGGTTTTAGCTTAGGTACGACACGAAAAGAAAGACCTTATCTTCTTCGTGATACTGCGAATCACGTTTTTGGGTATCTGTCGAACGGAAGATTAAAAATCAAAGTTGGGCATCGCTTTAAATTAGAGGATGCAGCTGAAGCCCATCGAGTTGTAGAGGGAAGACACAGCGTTGGAAAGGTGTTATTGACGGTTAGTGAGTGACAAGCGGTTCCTAAATGGGGACGTAAATACATAACGCCTCATGTTCGTTCAGAAAAACCGAGCATTAGACGGCTTTGAGTATTATTGCTGTCTTAGGCAGAAGAATCCAGTGCGCCATGAGGCGCTATGTATTGAAGACACCAACTTTGGTAGTTGGTGGGTATCTCATCCCGTCAAGGCAAGGATGGTATGCGTTGAGTTTGAGCAGACAGGGTGTGAAGCCCATCAAACAATGTATCCGTGAGGGGGAACCAACCTCCCAAGTCGCGGGGCTAGACTCGACGAACTGCTAAGGTCAGCGAAAGCGAAGCCATGTCCGAAGCGTGATCAACTGCAACATCCGAAAGCGTTGGATAATACGTGTATCGAATCTTTGCGCAGCGTCATCAAGCGAGAACTGATACACCTTGAGTTAGATACAACACGAGTTCAAGCGAAGCGAGACATCTGGGAATACATTGAACTGTGGTACAACCGCAGGCGGATTTACTCTTCCATTGGCTACCGTACCCCTGCTCAATTCCATACTATGTATTATCAGTCTAAGGAAGTTTAGTAATAGAGTCTATACTGTCTGCTGAAATTGGGACTGAATTTTTATATATCCATTGTTTGGTGTGTCCACCGTATTGACTTAAAATCATGAAGTTTATTGGTTATCAAAATGTGAATTCCGGGAATCAAGATTTATCGATGGCTGACGATGTAGTTGACTCTATAGCTGATATCCCCATGAATTTTTCTTAATTCACTGTGACCCTTTAAGGCTTTGATGATGCTCGTCTTGATACTCTATTTCTGGCCATGCCAATTTCGCGGAAGGGAACAGTACAGCAATACGCCGGACGTCTTCACCGATTATATGTGTCAAAGCAGGAAGTCCAAATTTATGATTACGTGGACGAGCATGTTTTCGTGAAGATTGACAGCGTTCCTATGCTAGTTCACTATAACTTTGGGGATTTCCATGAAGTGGATTTTCAAGATGTCCGGGAGTAGAAATTCTTCTTCATCTTCGAACAGGTGAAACATCGTATGGTATCGTTCGGTTGATTTCCACGGCTTTTGAAGATAGAGTCTGGTCGTCGTAGAACAGATAAAGCAGTTTGAATGAACTACATACCGTTGAATTCGAACATGCCGATTCGTTGACTGTAGGGGAAACTTGGTAGCCCCAAATTGTGAGACACTTCAAAGACGAAGGGTGTTTGAAAATAATCCTTTCCCTCTGTCTCTAAAGGGTGCTGATCTGCAAGAATGCAATGAAGTGGTCTGGTGTATAAACATGCGTAGTCAATTTGTTGCCCATCTTTAGCTCTCGGGCAGTTAATAGAATAGCAACTCATGTAGAATTTTGAGTATCAGATTAAAAATCATTGAGAGGGACAATGTGATAACGCAGTCCAACCTGTCTCGCGTTATTTGTTGTCATCATTTTCACATGGAGGACCTAATGACGCAGAATCGAGCACACAATGCGGAACTCTTATCTAAAATCATGGATAACGATTGCCAATTTCCTACTGGCACGAACCTGTTGGCGTTCTGTCTGGCATTGGTTGAAAATTTCCGTTCAACTGACGCCCGTTTGCGAGATAGACTGTCCTACTCCCTGTTGGCGCGTTTGCTGACAGAATATCATTTCCTAAGCGTTGAGGATCGTCAAACGCTATTAAAGGTTGCATTGGATGACCAACACCTGTTCTATCGAATTGGTGAATCCGTAACCGATTCAGTTTTTATACGAGGCTTCTCAATTCTTGTTGTACCATTAATTCTCGATCCTGACATAGAACACCAGCAACTGAGTGCGGATCTAGTGCACGACACCATTCGCAGTGTGTTGTCCTATGCGAGGGAGGAACGCGACCGTCGCGGCTACATCGATGGCAAAGGTTGGGCGCATACTATTGCACATGCGGCGGATGCGCTGGACAGTTGCGCTCAACATCCATTTTCCACCGAGATGGAGCGGCTGGAGGTGCTTCACTGTGTGGCGGATTTGGCATCAGTTTCAAATCCAATCTATTTTCAAGAAGACGACAGACTGGCGTTTACAGCAAGTCGAATCATCAAAAAGGGATGGGTCACCGCCGACGCATTGAGGATTGGATGAATAGATTTATTAAGCCGGAAGGACCTGAACCGGACGACACCATTCGACTCACGAATTTGGAACACTTTCTTCGCAGCCTATATTTTCTTTTGAAGTGGAAACAAGTCGATAGTGGATTGATTGAAAAGATCGACGAACGGTTGCGCGCACTCAGTTGGTACGTCCAAGCGAACGTGCTCTAATTCATAAAGCAGGAGAGTAAGCTTTGGGCGAATCGGATCGGGTCGACTATCATGCATAAATACCCATTTTGGCTGAACAGCAGTTATTGAACTCAAAGGCAGTATTGCGCAATGGGTGCAGTCTGTGTTGAATCCTCGTGAACTTTTGAAACACGCTCAGGCAGGAACAGTAGCAGTTGCAATACTAACAGAAGGCAGGAACGTTAATACACGCGTATGTATTGATACCGCGTGTTCAATGGGTTTTGTGCAGAACATACCGCTTCCGCTAGGGTAACTCACGGAGAAAATTATATGATGAAAATGATTGGTCCCTAAACATGACAGAGATGTTCCTCGTGACGCCAAGTTCAAGCACTTCATCGAGAAGGAGAGAGTATATGCTAAATCATACCAACACAACGACGGAGATAATGGCGAGTCGTGTCGATACAGTCGTGATCCCACTCGGAGCAACCGAACAATTTGGCCCGACGCTGCCAATGCACGTAGATACGTTGATTGCGGAACTTTATGGTAACGAGTATGGTAAGGCCCTGAATGCCTACGTTCTGCCAGTTCTGCCGTTTAATACCTCAGAGGAACATGCAGCCTTCAAAGGCACAGTAACCGTCAGTCCGAGTGTCATCAGTGCTTTCGTTGAAGATATGATTATGAATCTGCGCCGTCAGGGGTTCAAAAAGTTTGTGATCACGTCTGGTCACGGTGGTTCATACTGGTTAGCCTCTTTCATTAAGCATACGAATTTCAAGTATAAAGACATCGTTGTGGTGCATCCACACCATCAACGGGGTGCGTTCGAAGAAGCCTTGGAAATTGCCGGGCTGACTGGTCGCAATGAGATTCATGGAGGGCTTATTGGACTTTGTACGGTGATGTTTCTCTGCCCGGAATACGTGAAACCGCAGTCTGCGGGTTCACCAGTTCCCGTCGAAAACAACAAATTTGCTGACATCGTAGGATGGGAGAAACTAACCCGTGACGGGAATTGGGGAGAATTTGTCGCTGGGAGTTATACACCTGAACAGTTGACCGAAATGGGGAGAACGCTGTGGACGACATTCATTCAGAAAAATTGTGATGGACTGAAGGCGTTTGTGGAAGAAGCGAATCGTAGAAAAACCTTCCAACGGATTCAGAATTGAACTGTAAGAAATCCTGACGTTGACGAAATTGATCGTCCCTGTGTATCATGAAACAAATTCCAACGGATTGACTTTGACGAAGACGAGTACGCATACCACGTGCGTTCCAGAGAGTCGGCGAATGGTGTGAGCCGATACGCATAGGATGTCGAATGGACTTCTGAGTCGCTGGCTGAACCCACATTGTGGCAGTATGCCTTGCCGGGCGTGCCTCTCCGTTACCAAGAGGCAGGTATCGAGATCATTTTTGTTTCGTTGGTCTCCGTACTCTAAAGTGCGTCGGGCATACCCCGGCGAATTAGGGTGGCACCACGGTCTCACGTCCCTTGGCGGATGTGGGGCCTTTTTGTATTCAATTTTGGCCCGTGAAACGAGGAGGTGGTGGTGTGAGCGATGGTTGGTGGTGGTTCAAGACAAAATTCAACTCACAAAACAGGAGTGATATGAATGCAGAGCAATTACGAAGAACGGGTATTGACCGGAGATCGCACCACTGGGAAGTTGCACCTCGGTCATTATGTCGGCAGCCTGAAAAATCGCATTGACATGCAACAGAAGTATGACACCTTCATCCTGCTTGCGGATGTTCAAGCACTGACTACACATTTTGAATCCCCAAAGGAAATCGAACAACATCTACGTCAGATTGCGATGGACTATTTGGCGGTGGGCATTGACCCGGAGAAGGCCACGATTTTCGTTCAATCTCTCGTGCCTGAAATCGCCGAACTCACAATCTTCTATTCCATGTTTGTCACGGTCAATTCACTGCGCCATAACCCGACGGTGAAGTCTGAGGCAGCCGAACGAGGATACGATCAACTGTACTATGGATTCTTGGGTTACCCAGTCAGTCAGGCGGCCGACATAACGTTTTGCAAGGCGACTTTGGTTCCGGTAGGAGAAGATCAAGTTCCGCACATTGAGCAAACCCGAAAAATCGTTCGCCGCTTCAATGAGCTGTATGCGCCAGTTCTGATTGAGCCGAAGGCCGTCGTCGGAGAGGTGCCAAGACTCGTCGGCTTGGACGGAAAAAGCAAGATGAGTAAGAGTATGGGTAATGCGATCACGCTGGATGCATCGGCCCAAGAAGTGCGGGATAAGATTCAAGTCGCAGTTACGGATCCTGCACGAATTCGCAAGTCGGATCCCGGACATCCAGAAGTGTGTCCTGTTTTCACATATCATCAAGCGTTCGCAGCGGGCACATCCGATGAGGTCGCTACTGGATGCAGGTCAGGGACAATGGGTTGCGTCGAATGCAAGCGGTGGATTGCCGGCAGAATCAATGAATTACTGGAACCCATGCGTGAGCGCCGGGTGGCCTATGAAGCCAATCCACGCATGGCTGATGAAATCCTGATTGCCGGTACAAAACGTGCGAGGGAAATTGCAAAGGAAACGATGAGGGAAGTCCGTGAGGCAATGGGATTGAATTATCGATTGGACTACGATGAGGCTCGTGATTGATGGGAGGCGGCGAACAGAAGATGCGTTTTGGAACCGGCGTTATCCCACAAAAACATGCCCGTACGTTCGTCGCATTGATTTTTGCCGCCATGGCGGTGACGTTCAGTCAAGGTCTGATGATTCCGTGGATGGCATCTGTGGAAGCGGGACACATTTCTCCGTTGATGAACAGTCTGAGTACCAGTGATACTTATGCCGGTTTGCTTGTCGCCATGGTTTTCGTGGGACAGCTCTCTCGTCGGATTGGACTTCGTAGATTGTTGGTATGGGCGCTTGCGACAGGAACATTGTCCATCTGCGCGTTCGTGGTGAGAGACAACGTGCAGTGGTGGTTGCTGTTTCGTTTCGTGTTTGGCTTGTCTCTAGGGGCGATCCACTATGGTACGCAGTCTTGGATTGGATGCCTCACCACGCCGGAAAATCGTGGTAAGCAGATGGCTCTGTATGGCTTAGCTACCGGCATCGGATTTGCGGTTGGTCCGATGTTTCTGGCGACTGGGAAACTGGCGGTGTGGTTCCCATTCATACTTGTCGGCCTCTACTTTTGCCATCTCCTTGGCTTTAGTCGTGCGTTTACCTTGCGTTCTGGGGAACCGCAAGTCAGCGAGGTCTGTACGCTCAATCAGAGTCGCTCGGATTTATCGAGTCGCCCTGCCAGCACTAGCGCTCCCATTGGTATTCGGGTTTATGGAGCCGGCGTTAAACGGGGACCTTCCTTTGTATGCCGAACAGGTTCATCTGCCGCTTGGAGTCGTGTCACTTTCGTTAGCTTCGTTTGTGTTCGGTAGCCTTATATTTCAGCTACCACTGGGCTATTTGGGCGATCGTTTGGGTCGGCGGATGGTTCTGATAGGGTGCTCAACGGCAGGGGGAGTTCTGTTCAGCTTGCTTACCGCTTGTGTCCGATTCAAACGTGACGTTTGTCGCTTTATGCTTCCTCGTCGGAGCATTCGTTGACACATTGTTCAGTTTGAGTCTTGGCTTCCTCGGTGATCTTGTTGGGTCAAACAATCTGCCGATCGCCAACCAGATTGCAGTAACTAATCTTGGGCTCGGTCTAATGGTAGGGCCGATGGTCTGTGGTTTGATGATGACGTGGCTCGGACCAGCCGGAATGTTCTGGGCGATAGCGTTCTTGTACCTGCTATACGTGGGAATCAGTCTGACATGGAGACCAATTGCCACAAGTTATCCATATGAGCCGGACCAATGTGTCACTTTGAACGATCCCCACAGACAAGAGGAGTCGAGGTAGATGAGCAGAGGTCATTTGAACTTTTTCGATTTTATCTTCATTGGGCGTACCTATGATGAGTACATGCGGATGTTTGATTTGGGGGAGAAGGATATAGCGGGCAGTGCAGAAAAACTCCCACTCTAGGACAATTCCTTTGATGGCGTGATCAGCACGCTGGCTGTCCATCATTTTACAGATGAAACGTTTCTGTTGCCGTCGGACATGAGAGATAGATTCTTCATGACAGGATGGAGGCATCCAGAGTGGTATTTGGATCCGCTGTTTCGGCAGGGTGTTTCGCCGTCTGCCAAAGTACCGAAAGGACTGGTTGACCAGTGTGTAAAGCGTTTGGCAAATGACTTGAACACCGACGTTTGGAAGGAAAAGTATGGGGAAGTGCAGAATCAATCCACGTATGATGGCAAATATCGATTTCTGTATGTCTCATCAAAACGGTAGGCTCTGTGAGATTGAAGGCAAACGAACGCCCCTGTACGCATGGCGAATTAATATGTAGCAGAGGATGGGGGTATTTATTTGGAAAACGAACTACACATCCGTGAGATTGCGCAATGGAATACAAAAGATCTGAACATGCTCTGTTCCTTGTTGATTTCCGTTGTAGACGATGGAGCATCCATCGGCTTTTTGCCACCACTGACGCGTGCGGATGCTCGTTTGTATTGGGAACACCTCCTCGAACCAAGTGTTCGCCTGTGGGTGGCAGACTACGATAGAGGAGTCGTAGGTACGGTGCAATTGCATCTGACCATGAAGCAAAACGGTGCACACAGGGCAGAGATCGCCAAGTTGATGGTTCATCCGCAGAGAAGGAGATTGGGAATAGCTAAGCAGTTGATGGACGTGGCAGAGCGAGCGGCAGTGGAAGCGAATCGCTCATTGCTTGTCTTGGACACCCGTGACGGGGATCCGTCCAATGCTTTGTACCGCTCACTGAGTTTTGTGGAGGCCGGGCGAATTCCACAGTATGCTCGATCAGCGGATGGGCAGCTTGATGAGACAGTGATTTATTACAAATTGATCGCAGGTTCCCGAGAGTCAGACTTTCACCCGAATCATTCTACACGTTCAGGAACGCTCCATCATGTCGAAATCAATGTTTCGAATCGCCAAAGGTCAGTCGAATTTTGGGGCTGGCTGTTAGGATATCTCGGCTATAAACCCTACCAAAATTGGGTTGAAGGGCGGAGTTGGTGCAAGGGGTACCCATGTCTTGTATGAAGACAGACACCCGTATGCGGGTGGAGCAGGGCATTACGCTGTGTTCTTTGAGGATCCCGATCGACTCAAGATTGAGGTAGTGGCGCCGTGACCGACAATCGTCAATATGAGCACGATTTACGTGCATTGCTGCGCGCAACGGACTGGTTCATGCAAGCCTTGCGTGTGGTGCGTGAATGCAATCCTCCGGATTGGCCGGTCGGGGGGCGTCATTCGCACACTGGTGTGGGACTGGTTACACGATGATTCTACGCCGACACCGCTGAATGATATCGATGTGGCATATTTTGATCCAACAGACTTACAACCGGACAGAGACTTGGAGATTGAGCGGGTGTTGTATCATCTCCTGCCGAAGATGCCCTGGCAGGCAAGGAATCAGGCGGCTGTTCACTTGTGGTACGAGCGGAAGTTTGGGTTCCCTGTTGAGCCGCTTTCCTCATCCGCAGACGGGATTGGTACATGGACAGAGACCGCGACGAATATTGCCGTCCGTCTTCTTGATAATGATGAGCTTCTCATGGTCGCACCGTGTGGAATGAACGATTTGTTTGAGATGGTTTGTCGTAGAAATCCTCGGCGAGTGACTGAGCAGATTTTCGAGCAGCGTCTCGCTGACAAACAAATTGTGAAGAAATGGCCAAAGGTGCGTGTGATTCATGACTATCCAAGGGAGGGGTCGAGTTGCTGACGCTGTTTCGCTACAACTGGCAGGTTCGGGAGGAATGGTTTGACTGGTGTGAGGGCGTACCCGACGAGGAACTCACCCGACAGCGGATCGGCGGGGTGGGGAGTTTTTTACGAACCCTGTGGCACATTGTAGATTCTGAATACAGTTGGATTCGTGCGATGGAGGGAAAACCCGACGTTCAGCTTCCCTTTGAGGATTACCAGACGCTATGCCGAGTTCGCGCTCTGTCCAACACATGTCGTCCTGAAATACGTTTCGTGCTTGAAAAATGGACGCCGGATTGGGACTCAAAAGAAGTCCATGCGCCATGGCGACCAGGTGAAGCGTTTTCGGGGGGACATGTCCTTCGTCACGTCGTTGCCCATGAAATTCACCACATGGGTCAACTTTCGAGGCTCTTGCGATCTTTTGGTGAGGTTCCATGATTCGACAACATTCGTATGCCCCTCCTGATACGATGAGATCGGAGGCGATACAGGATGAATGAGATCGTAGAATCCTTCCTCTCAGATCTGAAGTTGCTAGATGTCTACCGTTCCGATTGTCTTACTGTGTTTCGCGTAGCATCTCACAGTACCGGGAACCATTGCCCAAAGTGTGGGCAATGGGCGCATCGAGTACACAGCTTGTACTATCGGACTGTGCAAGATCTACCAATCGGTAATAAACTCATGGTATTGCGGATCCGCAGTCGTAAGTTCTTTTGCGATAACGCATCCTGCACACAAGTCATTTTCACGGAACGATTTACCGGTCTATTCGCCCGCTCGGGGCGAAAGACATCGCGACTCAATGATTTATTGACGCACCTTGCTTTTGAACTCGGAGGAAACCCTGGGGCTGCCATGGCTAGACAGATGGGAATTCAGGTGTGTCGCGATACGATGCTGCAGCGCATTCGAAAGTCAGAACATCCGGAACCTACTTCTCCGCAAGAAATTCGTGTGATCGGCATAGACGATTGGGCATATCGGAGAGGCGATCGATACGGCACACTGATCTGTGACCTCGAACAGCACCGAGTGATCGATGTACTGCCGGATCGCCGAGTGGCGACCGTTGCCGCGTGGTTGATCAGGCATCCGACGATACAGATTGTCAGCCGCGACCGCGCAGGGGCGTATGCCCAGGCGATTCGCCAAGGACTTCCGCACGCGCAACAGGTTGCGGATCGATGGCATCTCTTGAAAAATCTCAGCGAGACAGTACATCGTTTTCTGAGTCGTCAACGTCTGCCCCTGCGAGAGAAGCGGTCTCGCGTCGCTCATCCGGCGCACGATGACCCCGAACCTGCACCCGATGCACCAAGTGGGACCCCTGATGAGACGACACAGACTACGG
Organism: Ferroacidibacillus organovorans; assembly: GCF_001642725.1. GTDB lineage: Bacteria > Bacillota > Bacilli > Alicyclobacillales > SLC66 > Ferroacidibacillus > Ferroacidibacillus organovorans. The sequence goes on along the minus strand of NZ_LSUQ01000061.1, from coordinate 3,489 downwards.
TGAATCCAAAAACGATGCGTCGTGAAATCAAGTGGGAGCGGGTACAAGAGGTGCAACAACTCCATCTGTCGGGTATGGGCAAACGGGAGATCGCACGAAGAACCGGACTCAGTCGCCAAACGATTGGCAAGTATCTCACATGGAATGAGGTGCCAAACACGGTCCGTGTCAAGAGAACTACGGTACTTGATCCATATCGTGAGACGGTGTGTGAGCTTGCCCGTCAGTCTATGAAGGGACCGAAGATCTTGCGCCACCTTCGAGAGATGGGTTATATAGGATCCCGAACCACGGTAGCGCAGTATCTCGCGGACACGAGGAAGAAGGATCTACAGAGCGGCACCTGCTTGATAGAGCAGTCTCGTCGGCGTGTGAGTCCTCGCGAAGCCACTGTACTCGTAACGCAGAAGGAATCCGAAGTAAAGGCGTCCGATCGAGCGTACCGCGATCAATTGCTGCGAGAAGTCAAGGGTGCGCAAGAACTCCGAGACCTCTGTATGTCTTTTCGATTGCTACTAGACACGCACGATCGTACTCCCTTGTGTGGGTGGGTCGAGACCGCGTTGCAATCTCAAGTACAGGAGATGGGTTCGTTTGCCCGAGGCATACAAAAGGATTTGGACGCTGTATCTTCCGGAATCAAAGGTCCATGGAGTAATGGACAACTAGAGGGACAGATCAATCGCTTGAAAATGCTCAAACGACAGATGTTCGGCAGAGCTGGCTTCGATCTTCTGCGAGCCCGCGTACTTCATCACGCCTGATGGGTCAGGCTGTCGAAAGACGTCGATGGCAACACCTTCTCCTGACGGAGTTCACCAAAAGATCGCAAGAACCACTTTCGATATGGGCAAGAGACCTCGGACGAGAACCCGTGTCAGCCAACCTTGTCGATCGGAACTTGGGGTGACATGACGATGACGACCGAAGGTGTTTTCCAACAATCGGCCTATGCGGTGCGCTTTGATTGGGGCCTTGATGGGCTTGCTTGTCTAGCCCCTCTATCCGACACCGTGGTCATCGTTGATATCCTGTCCTTCACGGCAGCAGTTGGCATTGCCATCGATCGGGGTGCGAACGGTTGCGGCGGCGACGCGCGCGGCGAGCTGCTCGCTTTGAATCAAGGGAGCGCGGTGGTTGTGACGCACGGCAATTTGATGACGCCACTGCTGAGACACTTCGATGAACGATTCGGGTTCGAGGCAGGGGCAGGGGCAGCGCTTACGAATCCGGACGTGTATCTCGTGACGGTGAGAGGATCGGAATCGACTGTGGAACGAGTATGGGAAAATATCGAAAGTCGGTGAATGAAACTGCGACCTGATGATCATGAGTTTGATGAACTTTGCGAGGTCTGTCAAAAATGGTTTGAATTCACTATTCTTGATGCGCAACCGATTGTTCGTGGATGGCTGAATCGAAAATGGAAGTTGGACACCACGCATGGCGTCTTTCTGCTTAAGAGTTACCATCCGGACAGATATCGATTGTATGATGAATCGGCTTTAGTCCGAGCGCTTCGATGGCAGTCTGAGCTACATACTCAGGGGCTACCCTGTCCACAAATTCTGATGCATCAGGGAGCTCAGCTTCATTCGACACCCTCAGGGCAGCGATTCATGGTCATGACCTTTTGCGACGGAGAGAGATTCATTCCTGGCCAGGCCACCTATGGTCAGATGCATTCGCTCGGTGCGGCCACCGGACAGATGCATCGATTCCTTCTCATGCTCGGCGGTTTTCCAACCCAAGCGACATTTTTGGTCCCGGAAGTACCTGAGAGGATACGTCACTTCGAAAACGTCTTAAAGGCCATGGAGCAGAATGACAAACATGAGCTGTATGCATTCGCGCAGCGCCAATTAAACGCCTTGCAGATTATCGACATCCGTGAATTTAGGAATGCCGAAATAGGCTTTGCGCACCGCGATCTCTGGGCAGATAACATGCTTTTCTCTGGCGACGGGTTGTCGGCAATTTTAGACTTTGACCGACTCAATGCCGACTATCTTGACACGGATATCGCAAGGGCTATCCTGTCAGGCAATCTTGATGGTGAAACATTCAACGTGGATGCCACGCTGGGCTTCCTTGACGGTTATCGGACGCAACGCGAGTATCCCACAGGAGGGATTCTACGAGCTCTTCGCATGGTATGGTATATGGAAAGCGCTTGGTGGATCACGCCGAACATGGATCAGCACACAGTACCCCCTCAGCGATTTGCGCACGAAATGGACTGGTTGGCTCAAAATATGCAAAATTTACCGTCTCTGCTGAGTTGACGTTCGTTCGGAAGGAGGGTGTGAAAGCGTGGATATTCGCATACTTCATACAGTTGATGCATCAGCTTATCGAAATCTCCGACTTCAAGCGTTGTCCACTAATCCCGAAGCGTTCCTCACAACGTATGACGATTATTTATCCCGTCCCCTCGAACACGTGACCAACCAGCTTACACCGGATGACGATCACTTTACTGTGGGTGCTTACGTAGGCGATGATTCGGATCATCTGGTGGGAACGGTGACACTTGTTCGAGAGCGTGCAACGAAGGCGCGCCACATTGCGAACGTGGTCGCTATGTTTGTGTCACCAAATTTTCAGCGGCAAGGGATAGGGCGCGAACTGCTTGCTGACTTGATTCAGCGGGCACGGCAACTGAATGGCGTGGAGCAACTTCGTCTCTCCGTTGTGAAGGATAACGTCGCCGCGATGGCGCTCTATCAGGCTGTGGGCTTTCAGGTCTATGGAATGGAACCAAACGCCATGAAGACGGCGGTTCACTCTTGGGATGAAGTCCACATGGTGCTCTTTCTCACTTCACAGGGCCAGCCCCAACGGCAACCCGTGTCCAGCTTCGCAACCATGGGTTTCAGCCACATCACCATCAACGTATCTGACCTTGAACGTTCACTTGCGTTTTACGTTGGAACGCTCGGGATGAAGCTTGTACATCGCGCTTTGCAGGATGCCTACCTCGAATGGGGGAAAGCCTGGATTTGCCTACAGGAGCGACCCATGCTGCCGACGGCTACGCCGCAACTCGGCGTGGATCATGTGGCGCTGTATACTCCGAAAGATGAATTGCATGCAGCCGTTGGTGCTCTGAAATCGATGAATGTTTCAATTACCCGTGGCCCAGTGGAGCGTGGCGGAGGTTGGACCGTCAATTTTCTCGATCCCGATGGTACGCAGCTTGAGTTCCACTCAGGGACGCTGGGCGAACGAATGAAGGTGTGGAAGTGAATCGGAACCCCACGGATATCGGCCAGTACGAGGCGCTACTCGGTGCGTACTTCCCAGAATTGCCTCTGGACGGGATCTCACTACTCGGAGAAGGCTGGGACAGTATCGCGATAGAAGTGAATCACGCATTCGTTTTTCGAATCCCAAAGCGCCCTGCAGTAGCACGTCAGATGTGCAAAGAAATTCGAGTGCTGGAGACGATTCGGCCGTACGTGAAGGCGCGGATTCCGCTGCCCGAGT
>NZ_LSUQ01000060.1 GCF_001642725.1 Ferroacidibacillus organovorans | reverse complement strand
GCTGTAGGCCACCAATCGGTCTCCGCCAAAGTGCCGCGCAAACCCTTCAGCGATTTGACTGCGACACGAATTCCCAGTGCACAAAAAATAAATTATTTTTTTTTGCATGATGTTCCCTCCGTTTTCTAATGAATGAAAAGACTCCACGCGTAAAGTCCCGAGAGCGTGACAAAAAGTGTGGGTACCGTGAGGAGGAGTCCTGTGCGAAAGTAGTTGCCCCACCGAATCGTGATCCCCTTTTGGCGGAGCACGTGTAACCAAAGAAGCGTGGCGAGTGAACCAATGGGTGTGATTTTTGGCCCGAGATCACAACCGATCACATTGGCATAAATCAATGCGTGTTGCATCACCCCAGTCACGCCAGATGCGTGAATGGCAAGCGCATCGATCATCACCGTTGGCATGTTGTTCATCACGGATGAAAGAAGCGCGGCGATAAACCCGGTGGCCAACGTCCCCGCAAAGAGACCTCCGTGCGTGCTTGCGCGGATGACGTGACCGAGCAATGCCGTAAGCCCTGCGTTCTTTAACCCGTACACCACCACGTACATTCCAATGGAAAAGACGACGATCGCCCACGGCGCGTCTTTGATGACACGCCACGGTTGAATGACGTTGGCCCGTGCACCTGCGATAAGAAAGACGATCGCGATGAGTCCCGCAACGGATGAGACAGGAATATGCAACAGTTCCGTGAGAATGTATCCAAAGAGCAGAATAACAAGAATCACCCACGACGCTTTGAACATGCCTTCGTGGACAATCGCGTGACGCGGGTCGGGAAGATCGCCTGGATTATACGACGTCGGAATGTCGCGTCGAAAGAAGATGTACAAAAAGAGCATGCTTGCGCAAAGTGAAACGAGATCAGGGATTACCATGTGCAGAAGATACGTTACGAAACCGAGATGAAAATAATCGGCCGAAACAATGTTTACAAGGTTTGACGTCACAAAGGGAAGCGATGTGGTGTCTGCGATAAAGCCGCTCGCCATGATGAATGGTAGCATTTTTTTCGTATCGAATTTTAGCAACTTCACCTTCTCAAGCACGATCGGCGTGAGAATGAGCGCGGCACCGTCATTCGCGAAAAACGCAGAGACGATCGCCCCGAGCAAGATGACAAAGAAAAAGACCTTTCGCCCATCCCCCTTTGCGGCAACCGCCATTTTGAGAGCGGCCCACTCAAAAAAACCGATGCGATCAAGGACGGTTGAGAATATAATTATCCCAACGAATGCGAGCGTCGCGTCCCATACAATCGACGTGACGACAAAAACATCAGAAAATGTGACGATATGAAGCAGCAGTGCGAGGACAGCCCCGCCAAACGCACTCCAACCGATGGATAACCCTCGAGGTTGCCAGATGACAAAGATGAGCGTGGCGATAAAAACGCCAATGGAAAGATAGATCATGCAGTGACTCCTTAGGATATTGATCTTAATACGTATCGAATGATTTGTTCTGTGAACGGGTCTTCTTCCTTCGTTGATGCTCTGCGCAATTATGTACAACAGCCGTTCTTCAGCTCCGCGCAGCGTTTCTCTTCATCGAAAAAAGAGTCTGACAAAACGATATCCCGATTCCCATGTTCATTCTGATCCTTACGCTTTAGGATCAAAGAGCCGCGCAAGCCGTGCGAAATCTCTTCAATCGCTTCTGGGTTAGGAAAATAACACGTCCACGGCCCGCGCACTTCCCGTCGCACAAGATTCACCTTTTCAAGCGCCTTTAAATGATGAGACACCGTCGGTTGCGCTAGCCCTGTTTCAGCCACCACATCCGCGACACAACAACCGTTTTCATACGCCGCTATGCGGTCGCAGCACGAACCGATCGCGCCGTTGGCCATGATTTGCAAAATGTGAAAGCGGCTTCGATCGGCGAGCGCACTCAGTCGCGCGCGCAACAATTCTTGATCCATTTGTACCTCCAAATCGTTCCCTTTCAAGTCATCCCCCCTATTCACAACCACCGACATTCATCGTCGTCGATATTCACGATTATCGATATCATAGTCGAGTAAAATCCCGACGTCAAGTAAGCTCCGCGTGGCCTAGTTCTGCCCGTCTCAGCATGACGCTTCATTTCACCCCATTGCCCATCTCACATTGCTGATATGATTCCGCACGGTCTTTTCGCTGATGTACAAGATTTCCGCGATTTCTCGAGTCGTTTTATCCTGAACCAATAACTCAAAGACCTCTCGTTCTCGTATGGTCAGCAGCGATTTCATGCGGTATTCCCTTCCCGCTGACACTGGCGCTATCCCTCCTTGCATTTATCCATCAAGCACAAGGTGCAGGGATACAGTTACGGTATTGTATGAGGGCCGAAATTCTTGCGTGCAGGAACCCGCGCAGAATGGGCAACCACAATCCATAACCCTCAACAAAGATACGCAAAACGGTCAATTAGACGCAAATCTTGTCTATTCTCGTAACATTGCTTGGACAAATTCGCGAATTCTATGCTATCTTTTAACCAGAACCAACAGAAAGCATAGAATACATCGACCAATAGGGGGTCCACAATGAAACGATCCATGACGTACAGCAAGCGCACTGGCCTTGCCGTTGCGGCGACTGTACTCTCACTCGCCACAAGCTTCCCGGCATTCGCAAGCGCCCACACACACACCGCTCACCATGCTTCCGCATTGCGCTCAAGTGCTCTGTCAACACTCTCGATTGGACTCAGCGCCGATCCACCGAAACTGGATCCCAGCCTCTCTAGCGCATTGGTTGATCGCCAGGTCATGGTCAACATTTACGATTCACTCTTTACGATTAATGCAGCAGGAAAATTGCAAAACGATCTCGCCACAGGCGCAGTCATTTCTAAAAATGGACTGACCTACACCATCACCCTTCGAAAAGGCGTGAAATTTCAAGACGGAACGCCGTTTAACGCCACTGCAGTAAAGTTCAATCTTGAACGCGACATGCTGAAAATCTCACCGCGCCACAGCTCCTTGTCACTCATCTCAAAAGTTACTGTCGATGGTCCCTATAAGCTTACGATTCAACTGTCAAAACCGTTCAGCCCGCTCCTCAACGTGTTGTCTGGACGAGCTGGGATGATGGTTTCACCGACTGCGGTAAAAAAAGAGGGCGCGAACTTCCTCAATCACCCCGTCGGAACAGGCCCTTATGAGTATGTATCCCGCGTCATTGGATCGAGCATTACGCTCGTCAAAAACCCACATTATTGGATGAAAGGATTGCCCCATTTCCAAAAAGTCGTCTACAAAATTTTTACCGATCCAAACGTAGAACTCCTGAATCTACAATCGAATGAAGTCCAAATCATTGATACCGTGCCGCCGCAACAGATTGCGACACTTGCAAAAACGCCTGGCTATACGGTGATCAACAAACCTAGCTTTGGCTATCAAGGCGTTTATCTGAATGTGAAGGCAAAGCCGTTTACCAATCTGTTTGTGCGCGAAGCCGTCAATTACGCAATCAATCGCCAAGCGCTCGTAAACGCCGTCTTAAAAGGATCGGCGAGTCCCGGCTACAGTCCATTCGGTGCGTCCTCCCCTGCCTATCGCAAAGCTGAGGACACCCCGCCAAACGTCAATCCGGCACAAATTCGCGCGCTGCTAAAGCGCGGCGGCGAAGCACACGGATTCACATTTACAATGCAAACCGCGAACAGTCCGATCAACGTACAACTCGCCGAGGTCATGCAGGCGATGCTTCAGCCGTACGGCATCAAAATGAACATTCAACAATTGGATTTCGGGACACTTTTAAACAACTCTTCTGATGGAAACTTCCAAGCACTCGCACTCGGCTGGAGTGGTCGCCTCGACCCTGATCAAAACATCTACTCCTTCTACTACACTGGCGCGCCTTTGAATTCATCAAACTATAGCAATCCGCAAGTCGACGCGCTGCTCAATCAAGCGCGCACCGTTTCGAATATGACGCAACGCGCGAATCTCTATGAGAGAGCAGTCGCGATCATCAACCACGATTCACCGTACATCTTTTTGTACCATCCTAACAACGTGCTTGCGTTCAATTCATCCATCCACGGTTTCAACTATGTGCCAGACGGATTGATTCGCGTTGCAACGTTGTCGTAAGGACGTGTAACGATGGGTAGCTTCCTCGCGCGACGAATTCTTCTCACGCTACCCGTCCTCTTTCTGGTCAGTGTCATGGTCTTCAGTCTCATTCACCTCATTCCAGGAGATCCTGCCCGCGTCATCCTCGGGCAGGATGCAACACCTGGCGCGATCGCGGCTTTGCGCGAGCAGTTGGGATTGAACAAACCATTGATCGTGCAGTATCTGGACTGGGTTGGTAACGTTCTTCACGGCAATTTGGGGTTGTCTCTCTCCAATCAGATTGCGGTGGCCACGCTCATCGAACAGCGCTTGCCAGTAACGATCGAATTGGCGATTGGGACGTTTTTGTTCGCCGTGATCATCGCACTTCCGCTCGGCATTCTATCCGCCATCAAACGTGGGAAGTTTGCAGATCTCGTCGCCGCATTTGCGACATCGCTCGGGCTTTCCATCCCGCCTTTTTGGCTCGGCATCATGCTGCTTTTTGCGTTTACCGTCCGGCTCCACCTTTTCCCATCGTCAGGTTATGTTCCACTGACACAAAACGTAGGCCAAAACCTACAATCCATGTTTCTCCCTGTTTTGGCAACCGGAATCCGCGAAGCGGCCGTCTTGTTGCGCATGACGCGGGCAAGCCTTGCCGAAGTGCTCGATGCAGACTTTGTGCGCACGGCGCGCGCAAAAGGCATACGCGGTTACCGAATCATCCTGCGGCACGCGCTGAAAAACGCACTTGTGCCCGTGATTACGCAAAGCGGTCTACAAATCGCAGGACTCCTTGGCGGCCTTGTCATCACAGAGACGATCTTCTCACTCCCGGGATTTGGCAGCCTTTTAGTCAATGCAATCTTTAGTCGTGACTATACGACGATACAAGGCAGCGCCCTCGTCGCCGCCCTTCTCGTCATCCTAGTAAATCTCGCGACAGATCTGTGTTACGGCTTTATCGATCCGCGGATTCGCATGACGCGAGGGGAAGGATAGAGCATGGTGAACATTACTACAGAATCCGTCACACCTGCCGAGACGACCGCGCCATTAAAAAAAGTCCGTAAAAATCGCACGTTAGGGAGAATGGTGCGCAACCCCTCCTTCATGATCGGCGCGCTCATCGTGCTACTGATGGTCGTCGCCGGCGTTTTTGCGCCAGTACTCGCACCGTATCCACCCAATCAGATCAATTTCATGGCGCTTCTTCAACCACCGTCGAGCGCGCACTGGTTTGGCACGGATGAGTTAGGCAGAGATCTTTTCTCACGCGTTCTCTATGGCGCTCAAACCTCGCTCGAAGTCTCTGCGGCATCCGTCGGTATTGGCCTGTTTTTTGGCATTCTCATCGGACTATTGACGGGCTACATCGGGGGGGCGTTTGACGAGTGGTTTGTCATGCGCGTGATGGACTCCATTCAATCCTTTCCCTTCCTCATCCTCGCCCTCGTCATCGGAGCGGTGCTAGGCAGTGGGCTCGGAAACGCGATGATCGCCATCGGCTTTGGATTTATTCCAGGATTTGTCCGTATTGTTCGCGCCCAAGTTTTTGTTCAAAGACGTTCTGAATATGTTCAATCTGCCGTTACGATCGGCGCCGGAACGACGCGGATTCTCTTTGTGCATATTCTTCCAAACATCTTAACTCCGATCATTGTTCAGGCAACGCTCGGTCTCGCGAGTGGGGTGGTCGCGGAAGCTGGGCTCAGCTATCTCGGTCTCGGCGTACAACCGCCAGCCGCGAGTTGGGGATCTATGTTACACACCGCGCAGGGATACATCACAACATCACCCTGGCTCGCCATCTTTCCGGGGCTCACACTCGCAATTGCTGTCCTCGGATTTAACTACCTTGGTGACGGTCTCGCCGATTTGTGGCAACCAAAAAAGAATTAGCCACCCTGCAGATCGGGACTCTATCCCGCCCACAAGAAAAAGGTCCTTCTCGCGAAGGACCTTTTTTCTGCCATGCCTATTTTTTCAACCAACTAGAAAAGGCGTGTCGATTGACATCGCGATTCATCGCCGCAATCGACGTTGTCAGTGGAATTCCCTTCGGACAGACCTGGACGCAATTCTGCGAGTTGCCGCATTCATGAATCCCGCCTTCATCCATCATCGCCTCAAAACGCTCTTCCTTATGCATGGCACCTGTCGGGTGTGTATTGAAGAGTCGCGCCTGCGAGATGGCAAAAGCACCGATAAAGTGAGTCTTTTCATTCACATTCGGACACGCCTCTACGCATGATCCGCACGTAAAGCATTTTGAGAGCTCATACGCCCACTGTCGCTCCGACTCTGCCATGCGTGGACCCGAACCCAGATCGTACGTACCGTCGATCGGCACCCACGCCTTGACACGCTTGAGCGTTTCAAACATGCGCGAGCGATTCACCACCAAATCGCGAACCACCGGGAAGGTGCGCATCGGTTTCAAGTGGATCGGCTGCGTCAACTTGTCAACAAGCGCCGAGCACGCCTGACGCGGTTTCCCATTAATCACCATGGTGCACGCGCCACAAACTTCTTCTAGACAGTTCGACTCCCAGGTAACCGGATTCGTATCTTGTCCTTTTGCGTTTACCGGATTGCGCTGAATCTCCATGAGCGCTGCAATTACGTTCATACCCGGGCGCCAAGCGATTTCAAATTCCTCTGTATAAGGCGCGGCGTCAGCCGACACTTGTCGCTCGATGATGAGATGAACGGTTTTTGGCGATCGCTTCTCCGCAGCTTCCTGTTCTGAAATTGCCATTACACCGTCGCCTCCTTACTGACATCATAGCGTCGCTCGCGCGGTCGAATCAGGGATACATCCACGTCCTGATACGAAATGCGCGGACCGTCCGGCGTCCAATCCGCCATGGTGGTTTTCAGGAAGTTTTCGTCATCGCGATTTGGAAACTCTGGTTTATAGTGAGCCCCGCGGCTCTCATTCCTCAGTAGCGCGCCAATCGTCATCACGCGCGCCAGTTCTAACATATTCCACAACTGACGCGTATAAGGCACCATTTGATTCTGCCACCGCGACGTGTCCGCCATATTGATTTTTTTGTAGCGTTCCATCAACTCTTGAATCTTTTCATCCGTCTTTTGCAATCGGTCATTGTAGCGAACAACCGTCACATTATCGGTCATCCACTGTCCGAGTTCACGTCCGATCACGTAGGGGTTCTCCGTCCCGCGCATCGCCAAGAGCCCATCATACTTTTCCTGTTCCCGCTGTTGCGCCGCCTCGTAGACGGAAGCTGGCACCTGATCCGCTCCCTTGCGCAGTCCTTTTGCGTACCGCAGAGCAGACGGCCCTGTGATCATGCCGCCGTAGATGGAGGAGAGCAGCGAGTTTGCGCCGAGGCGATTCGCCCCGTGATACTGATAGTCACACTCGCCACAGGCAAACAGTCCCTGAATGTTTGTCATTTGATCGTAATCGACCCAAATTCCGCCCATCGAATAGTGCACAGCCGGGAAGATGCGCATCGGAACCTTGCGCGGGTCGTCACCGACAAACTTCTCATAAATCTCAAGAATCCCGCCCAATTTTACATTGAGCACCGATGCGGGGATGTGTGACACGTCAAGATAAACCATGTTCTCCCCGTTGACCCCGAGTTTCTGATCCACACACACAGAGAAAATCTCCCGCGTCGCGATGTCGCGCGGCACGAGATTGCCGTACTCCGGATATTTTTCTTCAAGGAAATACCACGGTTTCCCATCCTTATACGTCCAGACGCGACCGCCTTCACCGCGCGCCGACTCAGACATGAGACGCAGTTTATCATCGCCGGGAATCGCCGTAGGGTGAATTTGAATAAACTCGCCATTCGCATACGTAACGCCTTGCTGATAGACTGCAGACGCGGCCGTACCCGTATTGATGATCGAGTTCGTGCTTTTGCCAAACACGATGCCAGGTCCTCCGGTCGCCAGAATCACCGCATCTGCGCGAAACGCTTGAATCTCCATCGAGCGCAAATTCTGTGCGACAATTCCGCGACAGACCTGATCGTCGTCAATGACTGCCGAAATAAACTCATAGCCCTCAAACTTGTTGACGAGCCCTGCCGCCTCATAGCGGCGCACCTGTTCATCCAGCGCATAGAGCAGTTGCTGACCTGTCGTCGCCCCGGCAAACGCCGTGCGATGATGCTTTGTACCGCCAAAGCGACGAAAATCGAGCAGTCCCTCAGGCGTGCGATTGAACATGACACCCATACGATCGAGCAGATGGATAATGCCTGGCGCCGCTTCGCACATGCCGAGAACAGGCGGTTGATTCGCGAGAAAATCTCCACCATAAATCGTGTCATCAAAATGCTCCCAAGGCGAGTCTCCTTCACCTTTGGTGTTAACCGCTCCGTTGATCCCACCCTGTGCACACACGGAGTGAGAGCGTTTTACGGGAACGATCGAGAACAGGTCGACGGACGTTCCAGACTCAGCGATTTTAATCGTCGCCATAAGCCCTGCAAGTCCACCGCCGACAACGATCATCCGTTGCGATGCCATCTCGATTCCTCCAATACCTTATGCAGTTCCAAACCGTTACGCCGCATACGCAAACGTGATGATTGAATCAACGCCCATAAACGCCAGGATCAAGAAAAGCGTCATCATGACAATCGCAGAAACGCGTTGCGCGCGCGCGCCGACGGTAAAGCCCCAGTGCACCAGAAACGACCACATGCCATTGGCAAAGTGAAATGTCGCCGACACGACACCGATCATCATAAACCAGAACGTGAACGGCTGACTCACGAGATGGTGCACAAACGCAAAGCTCGGGGCACTCCCGCTAAAACGGGTTGTCCAGAGATGATACACGATAAAAATAAACGTTATAACGCCCGTGATGCGTTGCAGTGCGAACATGCGATTGCGAAACCACGTGTACTGTACAGGGTTATAGCCTGACGTGTACGCGACATACAAGCCAAACACCCCGTGATAAATAAGAGGCAGAAAAATAAACAAAAATTCAACCGCATGCAAGTAGGGAATATGTTGAATCGTATTGACAGCCGCATTATACGCGCCTGCCCCCATCGTCACAGTCGAGTTGGTGATGAGATGCTCAATCAAAAACAGACCAACAGGGATAACACCTGACAACGTATGAAGCCTGCGAAATAGATAATCGCGGTTGACTGGCGCACTTGCCAAATCAACGCCCCCTCTCTACCGAGCGACCGCTCAGTGTACGGTTACATGGATGATTGTAGCGATAGTCGAAAGCGGCTGTCAAGAAAACACAGCAGATTCATTCCACGCTCAGACGCGAAAATGAATCTGCGCCTCTTTTTGCCCGACCACCACACTATTAGGAGGCGGCCACACTCCATCATAAGGGATGGCGAGTTGCAGTGCATCATGGTGTAACACCTGCTCATACCAGACCTGTTCCGGTACGCCACAGACAAAGCAGTGCGCTGCGCTCTCACCATCAACCTCATCTGCCCCGGATACAACGCGAACGTCTTGCGCGTACTGAAACAAGAGATCAAAAATCTGCTCTGAAGTGGACATTCGGATGTATCCCTTAACGTGCCGAGATGATCGTTCATCCATCGATGTAACTCCGCTTTTTGACACAGACACAGTATGCCTGTACTGATCACGCCGAACACGTGGAACAGGGCTGCGCAAGATCTCCGTCAAATCCTCAATGATCGCGCTCGCCGTCGGCAGTTCACCCGCACCGCGCCCCATAAATGAGAGTTCTCCGACCACGTCAGCCGTAATCGTTACGGCGTTAAATACGTCGCGCACGCTAGCCAGAGAATCCGCACGCGGAATCATTCTCGGCGTTACGCTCTGCAAAACCGTGCCGTCTTCTAATACGCGCGCCTCGCCGATCAATTTGATCGTACACCCAACGCGTGCAGCCAAGCTCAAATCGTCACTCTGCAGTTTTGTGATGCCAAAACGATCAATCGCGGCGACGCTTGATGGAACAGAAAAGGCGAGATTGGCAAGGATCGACAACTTGTAAGCCGTGTCAAATCCCTCCACATCACTCTCCGGGTCGGCCTCTGCATAACCGAGCGACTGCGCGTCGCGCAACGCCTCCGCAAAGGATTGACCGTCTTCCTCCATACGTGTCAGGATATAGTTACATGTACCGTTTAGAATGCCGCGTATGGCGTATACACGGTTTGCTGTCAAATACGTCTCCACCATGCGCACAATGGGAATACCACCGCCGACACTTGCCTCATACATCAACCTTAACCCGTGTTTCTCTGCGTATGCGATCAACGCGCCTTCATCTTTGGCGATCAGTTCTTTATTGGCAGAAATGACGTGCTTGCCGTGACGCAGTGCTTCGCGAATCAACGTCCGAGCAGGTTCAATTCCGCCAATCACCTCAATCACAATGTCAATGGATGGATCGCGCACAATCTCCAGTCCATCGGTCGTAAGCGCTTCCCTGTCCAAGCGAACAACGCGCTCTTTGTCAGGATCGCGAACGAGTGTGCGAACAACCTGTACGTCGCAGCCCGTTTTCTCAAAAATCGGCTGATGGTTCGTTTTTAACGATTTGACGACGCCTGCCCCAACGGTTCCCAGACCGAGAAGCCCAATGCGAACAACGCGCGGTTGATCGATCATCACTATACGACCTCCTAAATCATAAAGAGCACTCAGCGCGCGATTGTGTTACGTGGAACGGCGCGCGCGAGTGCGTCGCGAAATATCTCATCCAATTGTTCAAACTCTAGTAAAAATGCGTCGTGTCCGTAGACGCTAGCTATTTCTTTATAGACTGCGTCAACCCCCGCTTCACGCGCCGCACAAGCAGCGAGTCTGATCGAGTCCGGAGGATAAAGCAGATCATCTTGAATACCGACCAGTGTGACGCGCGCTGTGATGCGTGCGAACGCATCCGCAAGTGTACCGCGATCACGCCCCAAATGATGCCCATCCATCGCTGTTAATAGGCGCAGATAACTGTTTGCGTCAAATCGACTAACCAATTTCTCGCCGTGATAGACGAGATAGCGTTCGACTTCAAGCATCCCCGAATCACTGATTGATCGACCGAATCGCTCTTCAAACAACGACGCTGTACGATAGGTGATCATGCCGAGCATCCGTGCAACCGTCAAGCCGTCCTTAGGAATTACGCCGTAACGTCCATAATCGCCCTGATGAAACGCTGGGTCTCGCTCGATCGCTTGGCGCATCACCGCGTTGTAACCGATGGCAATGGCAGAGAATACAAGTGGAGCGGCTAATACGACCGCATGCAATACGAAAGAAGGGTAGCTACACGCCCACTCTAGCGCCTGCATCCCCCCCATCGATCCGCCGAGCACCGCGTAAAGGCGAGTGATCCCAAGCGCACACAATGCGAGATGTTGAACGCGCACCATATCGCGAATCGTAATCTCGGGAAACTGGCCTGCATAGGGTTGACCCGTTGTGTCACACATCGAGAGCGGCCCGGTCGTCCCCGAACACCCGCCCAGGACATTCATACAAAGAACGACGTGCCTCTCCGTATCAAGCGCCCGTCCCGCCCCAATCAGAGGTCCCCACCAGCCCGGCTTTTCTGCTGTATCAAACGCGTGGGCATCGCCTGTGAGCGCGTGACACAAGAGAATCGCCTGTTCGCGATGGCGCAATAGATCACCGACCCACTCGACATAAACGACAACATTGTTTAACGTTTCACCGTTTTCGAGCTTCACCGCACCGACTGACACGAGCGCTGAGGAGGCATGGTCTTGTAGATTCTCACTCATTTCTATCATCACTCTCTCCTGCTCCATGCGAAAAGGACCCCCTCACACAGAGGGAGCCCAGTTTTCGCCAAGGTTACCCTCTCATCTTTCAGGACACAGTTGTCCTGCTGGAATTGGCACCGATCCAGGCCATGTAGGCGCTGGAAGGTTGCCGGGCTTCAAAGGGCCAGTCCCTCCGCCACTCTCGATAAGAGTAAAACAATCGTTTTAAGTTGTGATCGAACATTACCACACGCGATTCACTCTGTCAAATCATCCAACCTCTTCAAGCGAGACTGTATTCACGAAAGGCTCGCGAGATGCGCCTTGATCTGCTTTGCTAATCGATCTCCGACACCCGCTTTGCGAAATTCTTCGATTGGCGCTTGTCGCATCTCGGTAAGCGATCCAAAATGGCGCAACAAATGCTTGCGACGCGCCTCACCAACACCCGGGATCTCATCGAGTAAACTTTGAAGCGAATTTTTCCCGCGCGTGTTTCTGTGAAAGGTAATCGCAAATCGATGCACCTCATCCTGAATTCTCGTCAAGAGATGAAACGCCGGGGCGTTACGATCCAGTCGAATCGGCTCCGAATCATCGCCGAGAAAAAGTTGAGAGGTGCGATGCCGATCGTCTTTTGCCAAGCCGCAAACAGGCGTTTGAATGGATAACTCATTTTCCAGCACATCAAGCGCCGCAGTAATGTGCCCCCGCCCACCGTCCACCATAATCAGATCCGGTAGCGGTTGTTGTTCGCGCAACAGTCGCGTATAGCGGCGACGAATCACTTCACGCATGCTTTTATAGTCGTCAGGTCCTTCCACCGTCTTGATCTTATACTTGCGATACTCTTTTGGTACCGCTTGACCATCGACGTAGACCACCATCGCGGCAACCGGGTCTGTGCCTTGCGTATTTGAATTGTCAAACGCTTCAATTCGATGGAGGGCGTCGATCCCAAGCGCTTCTCCGAGTGCCTGCATCGCGCTGACGGTGCGGCTCTCATCCTTTTCAAGCAGGCGAAAACGCTCTTCGAGGGCAATCCGCGCGTTGCGGCACGCCAGCTCAACGAGTTCATGTTTTTTTCCGCGCTTGGGAGTCAACACCTTCGCGTGCAAAATGGCGTCGAGCCCCGTTGCGTCTACCCCTTCAGGAAGCCATACTTCTTTTGGAATATCCGGATTGTCCTGGTAAAACTGCGTAATGTAGGAGGTTAAGTCATCCGATTCGTCACCGTAATGTGTAAAGACGGTCGCGGATCGCTCCACCAACTTACCACCGCGCATCATGAACACCTGAATACTGAGATGGCCTTGATGCGAATAGGAGCCAAAGATATCGCGATCGACGCGATCGGGCAGTGTCACCTTCTGCGTCTCCATCACTGCGTGAATCTGCGCAATCAGATCACGCAATTCCGCCGCGCGCTCAAAATTCATCTGCTCCGCTTCAAAGGCCATGCGCTTCACCAACTCATCTGTGATGCGCTGATGCCCGCCCTGTAAAAACTCGCTGATTTCCCGGGAGATCTTTTGATACTCATCCTCGTTTACCTCAAACTCGCAAGGGGCAAGACACTGCCCAATGTGATAGTAGAGGCAGACTTTTGGCTTTAAGGTTTTACACTTGCGCAGCGGATACAAACGATCGAGCAATTGTTTGGTCTCTGCGGCCGCGCCACCGTTTGGATACGGACCGAAATAGGCCGCCCGATCCTTCTGCACCTTTCGCACAATTTCAAGTCGCGGATGCGTTTCGCGTGTGATCTTGATATACGGATACGTCTTGTCATCTTTTAACAAGATGTTGTAGTGCGGCGTGTGATGTTTGATCAAATTGCACTCAAGAACGAGCGCCTCAGAAACCGTGTCCGTAACGATGTACTCGAAATCCCGAATGTGTGAGACGAGCCTCTGCGTTTTTCCATCATGACTCCCGGTAAAATAGGAGCGCACCCGATTCCGCAACACCTTGGCCTTGCCGACATAGATGACCTTACCGGTTTCATCCTTCATCAAATAGCAACCAGGACGCTCGGGAATCAGCGCGAGTTTCTCTTTAAAGCGCGTCCATTCCAAAGCTTTCGCTCCTTACGTGAAAAGGCGTAACGCCTCTCGCTCATGATTCTGAAGTGTCAAACGTTTGTGTCGATGCCGTTTGGAACACCTTTGCAATCGCGCCGAGTGAGCCTAAAACACCGACTGCGTCGGTCGGAACAAAGATCGTGCTCGCCGTACCCTGCGCCATCTGTTTCAGCGCATCAAACGACTGAAACGCGAGCACACGCTCATCAAGCCCCGCCTCAACCAACATCTGGATACGCTGCTTCTCGCCATTTGCGATCAATCGCAAACTCTCTGCCTGTCCGTTCGCCTCAAGAATCAGTGCCTGTTGTAAGCCTTCCGCCTGGCGAATGTTTGCTTCTTTGTCAGCTTCCGCGCGCAGGATAATCGACTGCTTCTCCCCTTCTGCTCGCAAGATCGCCGCTTGTCGCTCCCCCTCTGCTTGCAGGATGTTCGCACGTTTCTCGCGCTCCGCCTTCATCTGTTTTTCCATCGACGCCTGAATTTCGATCGGTGGATGAATGTCAACCACCTCGACGCGATCAATACGTACGCCCCAGGTCTCCGTCACCTCGTCAAGAGACTGACGCAGTTCAAAGCTTATTCGATCGCGCCCGGAAAGCGTTTCATCCAGTTCCATGTGGCCGACCACTTGTCGAATATTTGACGCTGTGATGTTCTGTATACCTTGAACAAAATCAAAGATGTTGTACGTGGCTTGCTTAGGATCGATAACTGTATAGAAAAAGACCGTATCAATGCGGATTTTTACATTGTCTTTTGTGATGACCTCTTGCGTCGGAATGCTCACTTGCTGTGTCTTTAAATCCAGCCTGCGCGCAACGCGATCAATGAAAGGAAAGATCAGGTTGATCCCGGCCGACAGAGAGCGATGGTATTTGCCCAGTCGCTCAACAATGGCGATCTGCTGTTGTGGAATAATGCGAATGGACCGAAGAACGACCAAAACAACGAGGATTAACAAAACAATCAGAACAATCTCTTGACCTAGCATGATGAATCACTCCGTTCGCTTAGGAGGATTTTCGAGGACCGACGACGAGAAGAGAACTTCTAACTTCCATGATTTCAACCCATTGTCCCGGATCATAGACGTCTTGAGTGGACGCCGAACGCGCGCTCCACACATCACTGCCGACGCGCACCATTCCCGTTTTTCCAGCGTCGATTCGCGAGATCACCACCCCGCGCTCACCCACCAATTCGGAGATGTGTGATTGAAATCCAGACTTTCGATCACGCCACCGCTTCACGAGCGGCCGTGTCAATAGGAGCAGGAGTGCTGCAAGAATTGTAAAGATAGCCGTTTGTTCTCCGAGTTGCTTCATAGAGAACGAGAGCAATCCAGTCACCACAGACGCGACTGCAATCCACATCAAGACAAACGTCGTGCTAAAAAGTTCAATAACGCCCATTCCCAAACCGAGAACAATCCAAACCAGTGGATTCATCCATTCACCTCCAGTGCGACCCATGGTTTCGTTTCATACATCATTGGATAAACTAGCCGTAAATGCAACTGAAAGGAACGATTTTTTTGCGCAAAAACACCTTGCAGATAAAATCAGACATGTCCGCTGAATTGAGCTACATCACGAACGTCTGGGAAACGCTCATGCACGAGGAGTTTCCAGAAGGCCCGTATGGCGCTTCTCTCTATCCGCACGATAAACCTGGAAAGGTGACGCCGTGGGAAGAGAACCAACAGGTGGTTTCACGCTTTAAAGACGAAAACCCGGCTTTTTCCGAAGGTCGTATGCCGCCCCCGGGAAGTGAACCGAACGGGTCTCAGCTCTCCTGAGTGAAAGGTTGCCATGCCACCCGTTTGCGTTCGCTTCGAGTGGCATGCAGCCCTTTTTACTCCTTATTAGCCAGTTTTGCCTTTAATGCCTGCAATTCATCCTCGACGCTGTGATCACCGAGGTGTTCCAACTCATCATCAA
>NZ_LSUQ01000059.1 GCF_001642725.1 Ferroacidibacillus organovorans | reverse complement strand
CGGACCAGCGGAATACGTGTCGGGTGGTCCGATTTCCCCGGACGGGAGGGAGAAGAAATCCGCATTCCCCTTCGTCAGATGGCGAAGCACGCATTTCTCGCCGGGACCACGGGGTCAGGCAAGACCACGACTCTTCTTCAAACCCTACTCGGGATCGTGGATCAGATGCAGAAGGAGCCGACACGGCACCCGGTTTCACTTTTCTCGATCCGCATGGCGGTGCCATCCAGAAGCTGTTGTCGCACATTCCACCCTCACTCTACCCAAAGATGCACATTGTTCCGCTTGGCCCGACCAAGTATCCGCGCGGCTTGAATCCTTTTGCTCTAGATGATCTGGAGCAAGCTGAAGCGGTGACGGGCGAGTTTGTCGCGATGATGCAGGAACTCTGGCCGGGATCGCGGCCACGTTCGGAGCTTTATCTGCGCAACAACGTCCTGTCCCTGTTGCACGATCCGCCGCAAACGGTGCTCGGCATCACCCGCCTGTTTTTGGACGAGATGTTTCGGGATCAACTCGTCCGCAAACTCCCGTTCCACTTGCAGCAGTTCTGGACGGAGGAGTTTTCGCAGATCAAGAACATCGGGGAACATCTTGGCCCGATTTGGAACAAGCTTGGCGCTTTGACCACCTACCCTTCTCTGCGCCGGATTCTCGGGCAGACCCAAAGCGCAATCGACCTGCGCCGTGCGATGGACCAGGGAGACATGATCCTCATCGACGGCTCTCACTGTACCGAGGACGCCATCAAGATCATCGCCGGGCTGTACTTGATCAACATGCACTTCACCTGTCAGAAGCGGCCCGAACACGCCGCCCGGCTCCACCTGTTCGTCGCCGACGAGTGCCATCTGTATGCGGTGAACATCCTGCAACGCATTTTGGCCGAGGACCGGAAATTTGGCTTATCGCTCATGCTCGCCACGCAGTATCTCGACCAACTGCCCGACCCCATCCTCGCAGGCATCTTGGGAAACGTAGGCACGCTCATCCTGCTCCAACTCGGTGGCCCGGACGCCGACCGCCTGACCCGTTGGCTCAAGCCCGATGTATCCTCCCGCGACCTGCTCAACCTCCCGGAGACGCATGCATTGGTCCGCACCAAACTGGACGGCGGCGTCACCCAACTATTCACCATGCAAAATCCCGTCGTGTCACTTGGGCATGAAGATTGGATTGAGCGCGCGTTTGCCCATTCCGATCGGCACGACGGTCGTCCCGCAGAGGAGGTGGATCGCGAAATCGACGAGATGACGCGGCGATCCCTGCTATCTTCCAAGCAGCAACCCACGCTTCCGGGAGGCAAATCATCGAAGAAGCGCCAAAACGCGGGCGAAGCGTAAGCTCAAACACCGAACAAAACTTCGCACGGTACTCGACACGGAACTCCCAACAAAACGCGAGCGGGCGGATGAGTGGATGGTTCCCGCCACCATGCGGATCGACGAATCAAATCAATCGGGACATATATCCACATTCCGCCCGCAAAGGAAAGGAGGACGCGCACTTGCTGGCCCCTCGAAACCAGGAGCAGGAATTCCTGCTCGCCTTGTACCGATACACCATGTTAACCGTCGATCAGCTCTGTACACTGTTGCACTATCGGCCTGATACGATGTACCAGACACTCGGCAAGATGAAAAAATCGGATTGGGTGCAACCGATGCGCCTTACCTTTCTGCGCCACAATGTCAAAGGATGGTCGTTGACCAAGGCGGGGCTGCAACTCAATCTCGGTCTCACGAAGGAAAACCGCTCTGCATTGCTGCGTCAACCAGGATCGCCACCCAGCCAAGTCGTGCATCTGTACGGAACAAACTGCTTTTTTACAAATCTGATTTTAGAGAGCCTCTCTTATGTCGATGAAGGGCTAGTGGAGTGGATTGGCATGCGGCACAGCGGGGATCGCTACGCCATCACAGACGCCAAAGGACGACGAGCAACGCCCATTCGACCAGATGGCATCGGCACCTATCGTTTCGCGGATGGTTCGGCCGTGACCTTTCATGTGGAATACGATACGGGCAGTGAGCACGGCCTGGACGTTGTATCAAAAACTGTGGAACTACGCGTCGCATCTCCCGAAGTTTTGGGCAGATGTGGGGTCAGCCAACATCTTATTTATCACGCGGGAAGAACACCGCGTCGAACGAATTTTGGAACTGTGGGACGGATTACTTGAGACCCATCTCAAGGGACAGCCGATTCCGCCGGTTTGGGTCATTACAGAACGCCGACTGGACGCAGAGGGTATTTTGGGGTCGGTCTGGAGCGGACGTTCGGAGTGGGAATCACGCTTTGAAGAGTTTCCGAGAACGGACGGGAATACATACCGCTCGGTAACCCCGCTGGGGAAACAAACCCGATTCTCGCCCTTTACAAAGAAATCGTGATTCACAGGCTGTGGATGATTTGCGAGAGGAGGAATTCCCGTGGCGTCTCATACAGACTTGTGCGAGCCCAATTGTCATCAAACTTCGGATGCGATATCCGGTAACGTGAAGACCTTCACGTTCGATTGCGGGAACATCGTCATCCGATTGACTTGTAACGAACCGTCGAAAGAGGCGGTGGAAAACTTCCAAACCGCCTTACACAGCATCCTCCATCGGATGACGACCGAAGGAAGACAAACGGGTGGTAATCAGGATCGATAGAAATCTGCCTACGTCAAAATTTTACCCGTCGCGTCTCGCATCGTCTTCTGTATGAGGATGAGTGCCCATCAAAATGCCCGCGACGAAATCGGCAAACCGCCATAGTTCGCGGCCGCAGGTCTCAACGCACTCGGCTTCCCATCGGTACAGCCATTCATGTTGGTCGGTCGGCAAGAACGCCTTGAGCCGGTCAGCCAAGTCTTGCTGGGTCAGCGAATTCTGTTCGCCGCCCCGCGCGTATTCCTCGTAAAAGTCGTCGATCAGTTTTTCGGCCAATAGTTTCTTCGCAATTTGACACATTGGCGATCCACTCCCGGAAACGTTTGTCCGACTGTAACTCTCGTTCCCGTCCGCCATCAAGTCAAATCCTGTTATCCGTAGGTGCTTACCTGAACTTTGCCGCCACACGTTCCCCGCATTCGCAGCGATTGGAGGAAATCTGCCTACCGTCGCCCGCGCCGCGAATCGCCGCACACGGGCCAACGTGTGCGGCGATGTGGCGGGACGTATGCCATCAGACCGTGCCCAGGTTTCACACCAAGACACCATATCGCACATGCAGCGTGAAATGGCGTCCATCTCCTGCCGTTGACTTCATCCGCAACCCAGAGCCAAGCTGAACATCCGTACTATAACCTGACAATCGAGGTGACACGACATGGAGCAGAAGAAAATTTATGAGGTGGCTGTGTATTTGCGCAAAAGCCGGGACGACACGGGCGATGAAGAAGATGTCCTCCTCAAACACGAAACCGCGCTTACCGATCTCGTTCGAAAAAACAACTGGCGCTATGTCATTTACCGGGAGATTGGCAGTTCCGACAGTATCGATTTCCGTCCCGAGTTCAAACGGCTGCTGAAGGACATCGAGAATGATTTCTATGACGCCATCGTGGTCATGGACTATGACAGGCTCAGTCGCGGCGACAAAGAGGATCGGGCGCGGGTAGAGAAGACCCTTCAGAAGTCGAACACCCTTGTTGTCACGCCACAGCGCGTCTACGACCTGAACGATGAGGATCAGGAACTGATCACGGATATCGAGGGCGTCTTCGCCCGGTATGAGTATCGGATGATTAAGAAGCGGTTCCAGCGCGGTAAGAAAATTGGGGCAAGGCTTGGCCACTGGACCAACGGTCCTGCCCCCTTCCCGTACGTGTATAACTCAGAAGCCCACAGCCTGGATGTAGATCCCGAGAAACTGGATGTCTACAACTTCATGAAGCAACGGATTTTGAGCGGTGCCACGTGCAGCGGCGTCTGCTGAGAGCTTAACCGTCGCTGCATCCCGTCCCCGAAAGGCAAACTGTGGTCTGAAAGCGTGCTGTACCGGCTCATCCTGAATGAAGTGCATCTCGGTCGCGTCGTCTACGGCAAAACGAGTGGTGGACTGCACAAGAAACGTAAAGCTGCGCCGTTCAAAGTAATCCCACGTGAAACCTGAATCGTCGTTGAAAATGCTCATCCAGCGGTCAAGACCCCGGAGGAACACGCAGGGATCGTCACGCTGCTTGAAAGCCGCCGAATCCAGCCCAAGCACGCACGTCGCGGCACATACCTGCTCTCCGGCTTGCTCTATTGTGCCAAATGCGGCTACTCCCTGCAGTTCCAACCGAAACCGAACGGTCGCACACTCGTGAAGAAGTGTCAGAAGACGGATACCTTTGGGAAATGTTGTGGCAATCGCGGGATCGAACTCGAACATGTGGAAAGGGCGGTCATAGAGAGTCTACGCGAACACGAAGCGGAGCTCCTGAGAACGCCGATTTAAATTCACGAATCGGGAATTCCGACGGAGCATCTGCTGCACACGAAGGAGCGAGAACTCGAATCGCTGCGGGATGGAGTAAATCGGCTCAAGGACTTGTTCGTCATGGGCGATGTGACAAAGTTGGAATACAAAACGCGGCTGCAACGCCTGAAGGAGCTCATTGTGAAGAAGGAGAACGATTACGAGCAACTAAAGGAGAGCTTGGACGGGTACTCGCCCCTCATTCACGCCGAACGGCTGCAGATGATTGATGAACTCAAAGCGTCCTGGACAACCGCTATCAACGTAAAGGAGCGGAATCGGCTTATGAAGCTGATCACTCTGCGGATCGAATATACGCGAAACGGGGATGAGGTCGATATTCAGGTGAAGCTTCGATAAGTGAAGGGGAATCATACGAACTTCTCCAAAATCATGACCAACAGTTGGATAGCAATGACTGTTTTGCTCACCTGTTGAAGGCGATCATAGCTTCCACTGAACGCTGCAGCACGAAACCACAGTGAAAAGCCGATCGTCATCTGCGCAAGTCAGCGTTTGTACGCTTCACTCCGAGGCAACACAGCCTGGATGAGCATAATTTGAATCTCTCTATGAACAAAGCGGAACCGAACTCTCCACTCGCCCACGCGCAAACGATACGCGCCATCCGCGTTGATCAGACGTTTCACGTCGCCACGACCCGTCTCGGCGAATACCTCAATGGCGCGTGTAATCCGCTCGATCAGCGGCTTGTCCAACCGCCGAATGTCCTTCAGGGCCCCTTGAGACCATTCAATCTCGTATCTCATAGCCCCAGTTCTCTCTTCAGTTCGTCCATCGACGTCGTTCGCCCAGCCATGAAATCCTCATCCGCCCGCTTGGCACGTTCCCTCTCTTCATCTGTTTCCGGTTCATCATCAAGCATAGCGTTTTCAAGTGCAAAGCGAACAGGATCCTTCCCCACGTCTCGAATGAATTCGAGGTATCGGCGTGCCGCATTCAGCTCATTTTCAGGGAGTTCATCCACCAAACGCCGCAGTTCTTCCCGCTCCACAGTCACCGACAGCCCTCCTTTTATCATAACGGCATAGACCCGAACAATATTGCACAACTGCATAAGGTAATTATAACGCGCGCGGGTCGTTTTTTGAAGACGTCAAGTTAGCGTGGTACTGCGTTCAGAAGGGAAGTGAAACAAAGTGAGGTCATGTAAATAAACGTATTGGTTTCTTGAAAATATCTCGGCTGGAGTAGTTTACGGATCCGCTACCAGTGACAGGTCGATAAACGAATCCACTTTCAGCGTATATTGCTATTCATAGCCCCTCAGGGCTACGAATAGCCGATGGAGGGGAATACAGCCTTCGACTCGCGGACTGCTTTTTGGAACGCCTCTGGCCCCCATGGGTACAAGTCGACCGGGTTGTGGGCGTGTTGGAGCAGGTATGGGGATTTTTCGTGGATCAGGCGGTTGGTAAATTTGTGTTGACCATTGTTGGAGTTCACGGGTGAATCATCCTCTCTGGATGGTTTCCCGTCAGTATACATCCAAGCGGCGGAAAGTATTGACGGATGTATGTACGTCACGTATGTTCAGATCAGCTTTAGCGCTTATTTTTAGCAGCAATTTGGCATGTGTATTCCGTATTTCAGGCACCGCCTTATTGGAATTTTGTCCCCGCTAACGCAACAACTCTCTTATCGTTTGAGTTGTTCACTTACCCATTTGTACACGTATTCAAACATTCCGATACTGATATAATGGTTCATTCGTGGAACCTCTTGAAATTCAACAAGCGTTGTATGATTTCCCACGTAATTCTTTAGCAATTCCTTATAGAACTTACGTTGCCCGTCTATCGGAACAATGGAATCAGAAGCACCGTGTTGCAGAAGAATTGGACGACGTGGTAGACGTGCTATTTTTCGTATTGGGTCAAACAGGCGAATCAGATGTAATTCTTCATCGGTGGCAGGGCTACGTCCATCCATGCGACGGAACAAAGCCTCAGACTCTTCCCATGCCCCAGAACCATTAATACTAACGACACAATGAACATCCGGATAATTAGCAAAGATTCCAGCCACAGTGAATCCGCCCATAGAACTTCCAACTAAAGCACTGGTTTTCGCATTAACTCCCCATGTAAGATGGGCATAATCCAAGAGACTCTTGAATTCCTCGACCGATTGAATTATAACCTTCCAGAAGTCACTTTGTACGTTTCGTTCAACCGAACGATCTCCGTGAAGTGGTGCATCAGTCACAATCACTCGGAAACCAAACAGACTCAAGACTTCGGCTTCAAATACGTAGTTGTCTTTAGCTGAGTCCCAACCGTGATACAAGAAGATTGTAGGCAGTGATTCTGATGTACGCTCTCTAAGTGCAAATTGGGAGACCGGTATCCCATCAACAATTGCATTTTCATATGCTACCATCGAATGCATTCGCCATATCCCTCAACTTTCGTGTTGCATACTTCTCCCGTTTGGTCAAGAAGTTCCAAGGCTTATAGCTGTATCCAAAAACGAAGGTGTGTCTTGAGAAAATGAACCATTCCATGAAAATTTGAAGGGTCTTTGGAAATGACCCATGGTATCATGTCTTCTCCTCTCCCAACCCATTCGTGATAAAAGGACAAATACTCGTTTTGAAATTCTGTAGATGGATATGAAAGATAAACAGTTATGCCGACACATCCCTTACAGTCAAATCACACGGTTAATCCGTAGCACTTCTGCCCAATCGTTTCGGTGCCATCGACGAGAGAGAATTTTCATGCAAGAACCACGTGGGATGAGGCTTCAGTTCTTACCCACGTGAGTACAATTTCACGAGGTCAAAATCCTCTTGAATTTTTGGCGCGAAACACCTTCTGGACCATTCGGAAGTGGCTCGTCCAATGGAACAAATCCGAACTTCTTATACAGCATCCTTGCAGGTCGCCCTTCAATTACATTATCACCAAAAGTAGTGACCACTACCTCTGCGGGAGTTTTTACCAACCTAAACACATAATTAAGTAATTCGGTCGCTACGCCCTGCTTTCGTGCCTTAAAAGACACCGATAACCAGCCTATTTTGTATGTGGGAGGATTAGATGACCACAACAATCCTCCAAGTAATGGACTACCTGGTGGACCGCCATTGAGTCGTACGCAATAAGCCGAATTCCGACCAATGGTTTTTTCTAATCCCTTAACGAAATTTTGGTCGCTAACCATAGATCCAAATAAATATTCCACTTCAGCCGCCAGTTTTAGCCACTCGGTAATGTCGTCCATCGTGGCATGCACTACTTCCAACGATGAATCCCCCTTTCTGTCGTTCTTCTGCTCGATTGTGACGGAACTTGCATCACTTCACCATTGTATATTTACGCAGTCTGACAGGCGATCCTATGTTCTAGACACGCCTCCGTTAGCAACACAAATTTCATCACTGTTTTGGAGGCTTTAAATAGTTTTCCGCTACCTGCTCAGCTTTCCTCACACTTGTCTGTGAAAACATGTTTTGATATGGATGATCGATGCTATAGATAGCAATCACCTTGCCGTTTCAAGCATCAACAAGTGCTTGCACGTAGTTGATAGTGAACTGTCGAGCATTGTCTTGACCAGTAACGATATACACTCTACGTGGATCAAACAGTCGTCCATTGTCGTACCAAGCCAGTCTAACCTCACCGAACTGTACTTGTGAACTTGAGGCTACATTCTTCACTTTTTCGTTTGCGATTCGTAGAGCCCGTTGATAAGATATCAATGGTCGAGTGAAAAACAAAAAGTCGCACACGAAAAGAATAATGAGAGCAAGCAATGTAGGAAACCACCAACGTTTTAGCTTTGACAAAAAATCACCTCCTGAGAAAAAATTACATAGCATGCGTGTTGCGTTTTTCTGCCTGATTGCGCAGCAAGACGGTCGCGGTAACAAACGCATAATCATGTCAAGAGCTTCCTTGCAGTTCCTAGGAGTATTCCTTCAACAAGAAGTTGATTTGCTTTTCTACTAGTCTACCAAACCTCCATCACGTTAACTGCCTGGTAAACAGTCAAGATGATAGATATCGAATCGCGCCAGAGCCTCAACGACTCTCTCGAGCCATGTATTCATTCGATCTGCATGCAGGAACCGAAAGTAGAGGCTCCGTAGAAAGTGTTCCGCGTTTGCCCCACACAATGTCTCATCCCCATCATTATCTTGGTCCGTTACGAGTTGAAATGAGTCCAACCATCGTTGAATGTTAGCTGACTCAGTCTTGTTGTGATGGATGATCGAGAACGCGGCGAACGCCAATCGGTCGTCTTCCAGGTATCCTAAAGGATACGGGACCATTGCAAGATGTTTGATACCCTGCAGAATTGAGTCACCCAACTCCTTGGTTGCTGCCGGGTGGGTGCCACAAGCCATAAGCGCGTCAGCTGTATGTGCAACAGAATGAGCCCACCCCTTGTCTGGTACATACCCGCGCCAGTCCCGCTCGGTGATGGCGTAGCTCAGGAGGCGATTAGCTACTTCCTCCACTACTGATGTGCTGAATCTGTGAGCATATTCGCCGTGTACTAGCAATAGCGGAATCATCAAGGCTGAGAATGATCGCATAAAGACCGTGTCCGTGCCTGATTCTCCGATTCCATGGAATAGATGCTCAGCATCCGTCGACATCCCGAGTAACTCTTCGTGATCGGAGAATCCGAGGTGTCCTCCGACGCTAAGCATGCCCATCAGCCGATACGTTAGATCATCTCGGAGCTCTGGATCAGAAGAAACCAAGTTTTGCATCAATTCACGCGCGAATTGCCCAGCGTTCTCACCGGACGGCAACTGATCAGATTCGATGATCTCGCGCAAAAACATTTTGTTTTGCATTTGTCCCGGTTCTCGTGTCATAGAGAATTCATTCCTCCAATCTACTATTCCAAGGCATGTTTTCTTGCCGTCAACGCAGTCCGCTTACGTCGTATTCCTGCCCCCATATCCGAAGAACAGTGACTACCTCACATTGAATATTCATGCAACAAGGAGCAGGCTACTCTTCTTCAGGACTTGCACCCGTAAATGCAAGAACCCAGGGTGGGAATTATCGTGGGTTTGTTGCAATCCAAATAGTCCATCGATCCTTCTCGATGATTTCATCAAAATCATGTAACCTCTCATCGATAAATGAGACCAGCAATCCGATTTCACTAGCGTTAAGCTCGTGCAAAATTGACCTCCCTTTTCGCTGTCGAACGTCTTCAAGGAACTCTTCCTTTGATGGATATACTTTCCTAGTTTCCCACGCAGTTATCGACTTAGTTTGTTCGAATCCGACGGTATGTAGTTCACTCAGAACTGCTTCATCTGTTCTACGACGACCAGACTCGAGCTTCAAAAGTCGTGGAAAGCATTCGAAGAAGTATCCCCGAATATGTTCACATGAACCTGGTAACGCAATATCATCGGGAGTACGGTCTTGAATAATCACCTTCCCTCCTGGCTTCAGGATTCGGGTTGCTTCCTCTAGACAGGGGCGAATATCTGTCAGATGATGAATCAAAGCTCGTTGAAACACGACATCGACTGAACTCTCGGTTAACCCCGTGTTTGCCGCATCACCGACTTGAAACAAGATACTGTATAAATCAGAACAACTTTCTGTAGCTGCCGAAATCATGTTTGGTGAGCTGTCTACTCCTGTGACTTCCCTTGCCCCTAATGCAAGCCAAGCCCTTGAATAAATGCCACCACCACATCCAACATCGGCAATACAAAGACCGTTGGGATCAGCAATGGACAAAATTGCTTTAGTCCAAGATTCATCAGCAGTTCTGCCGGTATAAGTGAACTTGTTTCGTTCATCAATGAAATTAATCGGCATCTGGGCACCCCCGAATCAGAAACGACTTTGAATCAAGTATAGGAATCGATAATACCTTGATAAATAAGGTATTGATAATCGAAACGGGGGCATCTTCTTTTCCAATTATGCTGCCCGAAACTGCAGCAAACCCCGCGACGCGTACCTGTATAATCCTACACCAGCGGCTCCGTGATGACTATTGCAGATTTGGCCCCATTACCTCAAGAAGACGTAAAGGACTTTTCGTCATCCCAGAATACGGAGGTCGTCGTGCAATTAGCCCAATCATAGCGAAGAATCGCGTAAGCTACTGAATCAACCCAATCCAACGGACTCTCACCTGTTTTCCATCCAGCTCGATAATGAGCCTCCTTTACGTATCCACATGACAGCAAAACTTTGCGCATAGCAACATTGTCTTGTCGTGTATTAGCTTCGAGGCGTGTGATTTCTGTGTAATTTTCAAATGCAAAGTTAGTCAACCAACTTACTGCCTTCCGTCCTATTCCTACGCCGCGGTGACTCGTGTTAATTCTGATATCAAACATAGCGGTTGAATCAAGTAAATCGTACAGTTGTATAAGTCCAACCTTGCTCTGCGACCCCACTTCAATCCAAAATGTTTTCTTATCATCTCCGTGTAAACCGCCACGCTCAATCCATCCGACTGCTTTTTCAAATGAGATACTCGAATTACTAAAGTTGTCCCACTCATCTGAGGATAGCCATTGAGCAAGTGTCTCTTTTTCGTTCAGACTGACCTCGGTAAACTGAATTCCGCTAATTGATGACACTTTGACGCCCCTTTTCTTGTGTCTTACTGCGCACTACTGCCCGAAATCGGCGTAAGTCGCCTTTAAAGACGTGATTACTTATCCTGATAGATAGCTGAATACACCCTTGGTTGAGTGTCACGAAACGCGTATAGCTCTCTTTCTACCTCATTCTCAGTATACACATTGAAGATACGTTCTTGCTGTAAAAAGGACTCAAGACCAATCTGTCCCCTTTCGCCAGGATTGCTCCTTTCTTATCATCGAACACGAGGCGCTTGAAGCCGTCCCGTATCAGTGAGTCAAGATAACGTTTTCTCTTTCATTGACACAACCTTGGCACCCTATTCGAATTTCAGGAAGGTAAGATGATAACATGCGGTAGTGGGCAGGGTGGCGAATCGGATCGCCACCCTCTTTGTTTTCTCCAGTATCGCGATCACGCCAAGGAGGCTTGTCTCATGAAACTACAAAAAAGGCGAGACATGACCTTTTACCGAATTCCCTCCAAGCGACCTCAAGTTTCACAGCCCGAATGACGCCATGTGTTCGTGTAGTCCCTGGTGTCGCTCGAACTCTCGGGACGCCTGGCGTGGCTATAAGACCAGCTTCCGTTCAGGTTCGTGTCTGTAAGGCGGCCCAGCGACCGTCACACTCTAACTCGGTGTACCCAGCCGTCGCACACTGGGTGTCCAAAGCGCGTTTCACTTGCCTATCCAAATGTTTATCTCATGGAGATTCCAAAATTGCTGACGAACTGGCGTAAAAATGCAGTCAATTTACATGAAGATCGACTCGTTCGCTGTTTACTGCTACTGGAAGTCGCGGACAACGATGAAATCCGAGATGAGTTAGAGACGATTGCAAAGAAGGCCCCGGCCATGAAAGAGGCATTTGAAAAGTGGGAGGATATCAGTCGCAATCCCAAGGCATTTGCCGAGTACCACTCTAGACGCATGGCGATTTTGGACGAAGCATCCGTAATGAGGAAAGCGGAGATACGTGAAGAATGGGCACGTTTAGAAGGGAAGCACGAGGTCGTTCGACAACTTTTGAGGAATGGATTTGACATTGATACTGTATGAAAGGCTTCAGGAATATCCAAGGGATAAGTCGGGTAAATTTCTAAAAATCCAAATTAAAACGCTTCGCACTTTCACTGATTTCAACATCTCACTTGACGTGAAACATCTTTAGATATGAAGCGTGATAGAGAACCACCTTCTAACTTCGATGGCTCCCACCACTATTTGCAGAGGAAACTTTTGGCTTGGGAGATCATTCGATGCACCTCTTATAAGTGCGCTTATGCCTATCCTCTGCATCTTGATCATTCATCAGTACGGTGCCTTTTTATCAAACCCTCCAAAAATTGCGCTGCCTCTGTTGCTGTGGGAATCGCAAGCACGTTCTCCTTGACAAACTCCTGCGCTTGCGGATATCCGCTCGCTTCGATGTCTCTCGCGGCTGTTTCCAAGTCATACGTCGTACGCCTGAACTCGAACCCATCCGGTCCAATCAACATCCAATACGCGCCCGGTTGCTCTGCGTAAGGCATGCCCACGCTCCCCGCATTGAGAATGCGCAATCCTTTTACTTGGCGTTCAAATTGCATGTGCGTATGTCCGCATACGACAAATAACTCTTCTACACCCGCAAAGATACGACTGATGTACTCTGAAGTGGAAATTGGTGTGAAGATTTCCTCATCGCTATGAGGCGTGGCATGACAAAACAGGACATCCCCCAACCCCTCCACTTGAAGCGTCATGCGCTCTGGTAACTGGGCCAGAAAATCTCTCTGTGAACGTGCTAGCTGTTCGGCAGCCCACTCTGTCACACGACGCCCTTCTTCAGACATCGTTTCTGGCAGAGATTTGCCGTCAAAGGCCGTCACCACTTCACGGTCGCCATTTCCACGAATAAAGTGAACCGGTAGGTTTAGAGAAGAGAATCGATCCAATGTTTCCCGAGGCATTGGACCGGAAACGATGTCGCCTCCCACCAATATGTGATCCGGTTGCACGTTCTTCAATTCCTTGAGCACTGCGTTCAATGCTGGCAAGTTGCCGTGAATATCATAAATCGCAACGACCGTGCGAATGACGTCCGTCGTCATCTGGCATCCCATGCCTTCCATGTTCGCAGCAAGTCAAGCTCTCGCTCATGGCTCAGCCCCGCCTTTAAATTGCTATCCTGCGGCCGTGTTTGATCCCATCTCAAAGTATCACGTACGGTTTCTAAAAGGGGGCGACAGGTTAGACCTTGTGCAATCGCCCGTTTGACGTTAACGGTTGTAAAACCTGGCCAACCCGTCTTGTCAGAAATCCAAAGCGGTAATTCAGCCCATTCTTTTACACCCTGTGACTGAAGGAACACTTCACTAACCCACATTGCACTTCCTGCCGATGGAATTGCATCCCTCAAGTTTTCGATAAAGTCCTCCATCGTCAGCACCTTTTCAGGACCCGTGGCATTGTATACGCCGCTCATCTTGTGCTCGACCATCTGAATGATCCACTCCGCCAAATCTCTTCCATCAATAAACTGGATTGGATAGTCACGCCGTCCTGGTACGAGGACTTCCCCACCCTGTCCAAATCGTCGCACCCAGGAGGTGAACCGATCTGTGGGGTCGTGTGGCCCGACGATCAACCCTGGTCGAACAACTAGCGCACGATCACCGAACGTCGACTGAACTTCCCTCTCACACTGCGCCTTAAGTGCACCGTAATGCTCAGCTACGTTTTCGGTCGTCTCATCCTCCAATGTTCCAACTGGCGCGTCCTCATCCATTCCGGCTTGGGAGAAATCCACGTACACAGAAATACTCGAAACGAACGTATAGTGAATAACGGCGTCTTTCAACATTTCCACCGACTGGCGAACAATCCGTGATACATAGCCACTCGTGTCAATTACCGCATCCCAGTTCCGCCCACGGAGCGCATCGAGATTCCCATCCCGATCGCCACGCAAATTTTCGACATTCGAATACAACTCCGGGTTGGTCTGACCCCGGTTGAACAACGTGACTTCATGGCCGTTTGTAAGAGCTACATCGACCAAGTGTCGCCCTAAAAACGCTGTGCCACCCAAGATCAAAATCCGCATATCTCGCCTCCATTCTCAAACTCTACCTTGCAATCACATCGTCGATGAGGCCGTAACGTTTCGCTTCCTCGGCGCTCATGAACCGATCCCGGTCAGTATCCGCTGCGATTTGTTCGATGGGTTGCCCCGTGTGTCTCGCCAAAAGTGCGTTGATTTTCTCCCGAGTCTTCAAAATCCAATCCGCATGAATTTTGATGTCAGATGCCTGCCCTCTGGCTCCACCGAGAGGCTGATGGATCATCACTTCGCTGTTTGGTAGCGCAAATCGCTTGCCTTTCGCACCTGCTGTCAACAACACCGCGCCGAAACTCGCGGCCATGCCCACGCAGATGGTCGATACGGCCGGTTTGATGTGCTGCATCGTGTCGTAAATGGCGAAACCCGCCGTGACCGATCCGCCTGGGCTGTTGATGTACATCTGAATGTCCTTGTCCGGATCATCCGCTGCGAGGAATAAAAGTTGGGCCACAATTGCGTTTGACATGTCATCGTCGATTTCGGAACCTACCATTACAATTCGATCTTTCAGAAGCCTTGAATAGATGTCGTAGCTGCGTTCGCCACGACTGGTTTGCTCAATCACATACGGAATGAGTGCCATGGACGAATCCCCCTCTCAAAATGTGTTATGCGGCGGCCAACATGGATATCGAATTGTGGTCGATCGCCTTTCTCGTGTCAGCTTGTCGCTGCACAATTGCGAGAACTTTGGTCGTGGCCTGAATCGAATCGAGAGCACCGTCTTGGCAAAGATGGATGAGCATGCAGACGTCCGCTGATTGGAATGCGGATACATAGGCCTCCAGGATCTCCTTCTGCGTTTCGTCAGCGACAGGTGAGATCTCTACACCTTCCTTGAAGAGTTCTAACCGTACCCTTGCTCGGTGCAAGGTCGCCTTTACCGCACCACGACTTATCTGAAGCAATTCTGCTGCCTCACGATCCGTATATTGAAACACATCACAGAGAAGAACGACTGCCCGCTGTCCGGGTGTCAAGGTTGCTACCAGAACCTGCAACGCCTCTTCCAGCGATGAGGAATCCTGCGGGTCTACACATAAGTGATCAACCCATTCATCTGGATCAAAAAACTGATTCTTACCCTGCTTGCGGAGATGATCGAGCCAGGTGTTCTTTGCAATACGTTTGAGCAGTGCAGGCAGGTTTGGATGTGACTGCTCCCCGTTCAGCACTGGCATGGCCTTGAGCAACGTTGCCTGTACCAGATCCTGTGCATCGTGCTTTGAGCCGCTCAAGAACTCACAGTACCGCACCAACTGTGAACGAAGCATCGAAATCTCTTTACGGTCCATCTGCTGGGATGATTCCAATGAATGTATGGATACACCTTGCACGGACACCATGCCGCCTCCTTCCTGCTGACACTAGATTAACGATTGAGACGACCAGAAGGATACGAGTCGCCAAAAAAGTTACAAATCGTGATTCGACCGGATCATGTCCCGGCATAGAACTCCGTTCCTCATAAAGAGATGCACACCCGTTGTCCCTTGAAGATTGCACGTCTCTCCAAGTACATCCCGACTTGCTCTGCCACAGCAAATGACATGACACGAATTTTTGCATATATTGGTTACTCAGACTTCCCCGCATACTCTGCCTCTACCTGCCGGAGAGCATTCGTCACCAGCACGTCGTCACAGATCAACAGTCCATGCAGCACACCGTGAAATGGCGCTAGCTTGCGGTAAAACCCCTGCCGTGCGCAGAACAATTCATCCATCGGGCCGTGATAAAATGGTGTCAACTCTGGCCACACGTCATACGCGGGATCACCCATTCCGCAATCGCCAAAATCAATCACACCGATTTCACCTGTCTCTGTGTTGACCAAAGTGTGTTCAGCAGCGAGATCGCCATGAAGCAGAACAGGTTCGAATTGAAAGTTCTGTGGTCTGGCTAAGAAGTCTTCGATGACCTCTATCACGACGGGTCGGACGGGACAACGCAGCAAGGGGATTGCGTCCTCCGGTGGGATTTCTGACAGTGGCGTGCCCAGTAGCTTCCGGTAACCCACAGCTGTTACCGGAGAATCACCATGCGCTGCTCCTATCAACTTGATGTTAGGCTTTAGTGGTGGACACAGCGAATCGAGAGTGTGAAAATAAGTAAATCGATTCGAGGTGTT
>NZ_LSUQ01000058.1 GCF_001642725.1 Ferroacidibacillus organovorans | reverse complement strand
ATCCACGAGTAGGTCGGCAAAATACACGTTGAACTCACGCGTCAGTGGCAGGGGCGACGCATCGTGACGCAATTCATAGATGCGATTGTCTCGACCGTGCGAAAAGTAGACGCTATCGCGCCCAACCGCATACGCGCCTCCCCCATATTCATGCGCGTGCGTGCGTACGGTGAATGGAGCGCCAGTAACGTCTCTTCGCCTCCCAGCGCGATCGACACTGACAATCACCGATCGCCCCTCATCCTCGGGGCGCGATTCCAAATAGTAGATCTGATCGCCAAAAACCACCGGTTGGTCAAACGAGCGCGCACCCTTTACAAAGAGTTCAGTGTGAATCGGGGAAGGAAATGAACCGTAGGGAACCCTTTTTTTCAAACGCGTCACTCCTTCGTGAGAACGGTTGTCTTTTCGACATGCTTCTTATAGGACCATAACACACCGCTTTTCAATAAACGGGGAATCTTTCCTGCCAGGTCAATGCCTTTGACCTGGCCAAACCCCATTCCTTTTCCGAGTGATCCGAGTTGACCTTTATTCTGATACTCGCGCTGTTTCGGCTGTTCATTCTGAAGGAGGGAGAGAATCGTTTGCGCCGCGTATTCACCGTGAAACTCCGCGAGTTGCGCAGACGGGGGATGGACAGAAGCGGCGCTGTCGCCGATGACGAAGACTGCCGGATCACCCGGAAGCTGAAGCCACTCATTCACCGCTGCTCGTCCGATCGAATCAAAAGAACACTGCAGCGAGCGGATGAGCGGACTCGCCTGGATGCCCGCCGTCCACACGAGTTGATCAAACGGGATCGTCCCCTGCTGGTGCACGATGTGGTCTGGCTCGATCCGCTCCGTCTGTATCCCGTGCAGAATGGTTACATCATGCTCTGTGAGCCACGACTCGACATATTCCTGCAATTTTGGCGAAAATCCTTTTAACACCTTGTCATTCCGATCCACAATGGTAACATTCAGGTCTGGCCGCGACTCGCGCAGTTCAGCCGCCAACTCAATGCCTGTGAGTCCGGCGCCGATCAAGACGACGGAGCGGTACGCGTCCATGGTCAGAATGTCGTGTCCCGTCATCTGGGCGCGTTTCAAACTCTGTAGACTGTTGCTGTACATTTCCGCTCCCGCAATCCCGTGAAAGCGATCCACACACCCGAGAGCCACCACGAGGGTGTCATACGCTACATCCCCCTGTTCCCGACAGGTGACGGTCTTTTGTTCCTGATTGATCAAGAGCACTTCATCAAAGATGCATGTCAGCTTGGGGTGTGTCGGAAACGGCATTGTGACATCCTTGAGCGATGTCGTCCCCGCCGTAATACTGTAGAATTCTGTCTTGAGCGGGCTTTTTGGCAAGCGATCGATCAGCGTCACTTCCACATGGTCAGGAAGCCGCGCAAGCAGTGTTCGCATAAAATACATGCCACCGTAGCCGCCGCCTAGAAGAACAATTCGATGGGTATCCATTCCGAGTCCTCCAATGAACAAAAAACATCGCTGAATAAGTGAACAGCGACACTGAGATTCCTCTGCACCCCCATGGTAACACACGCAAACCGCTCGTTCCATAAACGCTCACATAACCTTTGATTCGAATCACGAAATTTATTATGATCATTTCATATAGAATGAACAGGAGACGATTTCGCGCCTCTATTTTCAAAACAGACGAGGGTGATCAGCATGAATTGGAAGCGAACGCTCGTCATTCTTTGGTTTTCAAACTTTGCGGTAACCGCCGGGATGAGCCTGATTCTCCCTTTCCTCCCTTTATACATCGAGACGCTCGGCGTGCATCAACCGCAGGCGCTCGACCGTTGGAGTGGTTCCATATATGCCATTCAGTTTGTAACGTCTGTCATTTTTCAACCGATCTGGGGGGCGATGGCCGACCGTTTTGGTCGAAAACCGATGCTTCTGCGCGCCGGAATCGGCATGGGTATCATCACGACGCTGATGGGATTTGTGACATCCCCTTTCCAACTCCTCGGATTGCGTCTCATCAACGGCGTTTTTTCTGGATTTATTTCGATGTCCGTCTCGCTTCAGGCTTCAACAACGCCGACTGAACACTCCGGACGCGCGCTTGGCACCCTACAAACGGGCGCGATTGCAGGCTCTCTGCTCGGCCCACTCGTAGGCGGATTTTTGTCGGAAACGCTCGGCTTTAAGGGTGTTTTTTACCTCACCGGTGCGCTGCTCATTCTCGCAAGCCTTATCGTGTTCATATTTGTGCACGAACCTAAGCGCACAGAAAGACCGCAGCCCCAGTCCAATCGCACGCGGCTCCATGCGCTTCGTCCACTCCTCCCCGTATTCATCGCGTCAATCACGATTCAGGCAGGCATGATGACGATTGAGCCGATTGTTACCTTATTTGCCAAAACGATCTATACTGGCCCGCATCTCGCCGTGATGGCGGGACTCGTCGTCGCGACAAGCGGATTCGCAAACCTGATCGGTGCCCCCACCCTCGGGCGCATCAGCGATCGCATTGGGCAACGGCGTGTGCTGATCGTCGCGCTGATCATGGCCATGATAACCTACATTCCCCAGGCGCTCGCAACCAATATGACTGTCCTGCTCATTGGGCGCGCACTGCTCGGGTTGTTCATCGGCGGTATGATTCCGTCCCTCAATGTCCTCGTCAAAAAGAAGGCGCCGGAAAATCTTCAGGCGGTCGCGTTTGGAATCAACTCGTCGTCCGTCTTTCTCGGCAATTTGATCGGCCCTCTCATCGGGAGTAATGTGGCGGCACTTTACTCGATACGCTCCGTGTTCTATGTCACCATGGGCATGCTCTTTCTCAACGCCATCTATCTCTACGTACAGCGCAACCTCGATCAACCTGCACAGGAAGAACTGCACACAAAAGAACTGCCGACAAGCTAGTCGACAGTTCTTTGTGAAACGTCTCACAGTCACAACTCAAGCCGTGTCAGGATGATGACGAGTTAAACGCCATGATCCAAATCGATCCCGCCACGATCGTAAACGCGACAAAGAGTCCGAAAGCCATCGCCCCAATGTTCGAGCGCGTCCCCGTTTTCTCCGTCAAATGCATGAAGAGAAAGAGCTGAACGAATAACTGAAACACCGCTAAAACGACGATCGCTGTAATCAATGCCCCGATCGGAAGCGCATGCGTCAACACAATGTGTAAAGAGGTAAACGTCAATGCGAGTGACAAGACAAGGCCAATGATATCCTTCCACGGAAATCCTTCGCGATGTGTGCTGACTGCTGTGTGTTCGTATCCATCATGATGCGATGTGTCCATCGATTACACCACCTTACCCGTCAGGTAGACGACCGTAAAGATAAAGATCCACACCACGTCGAGAAAGTGCCAGTAGAGGCTCACGACGAATGCCTTGCGCGCCGTAATCGGCGTGATTCCCTTGCGGATGATCTGAATGAGAATGGAAAGCATCCAGAAAAATCCAAGCGTCACGTGCGCGCCGTGCGTTCCGACCAGCGTAAAAAACCCGGAGAGAAATGCACTGCGCGAGATGGTCGCGCCGATCGAGACGTAGTGAACAAACTCCGAGATCTCCATGCCGACAAATCCGGCGCCAAGGCCCATCGTGATGATCCACCAAACGATCATCTGATTCTTCTGGTTGTTGCGCATCGCGTGAATGGCAAGCCCTGACGTGAAACTGCTGACAAGCAACAGCATCGTCTCCGTCATAAAGCCGTTTACGTCATACAGTTGCTGCGAGGTTGGTCCGCCCGCCGTGTTGCCGTGCAGCACGATATACGTTGCGAACAGGCAGGAAAATAGGACGAATTCGGCGCCGAGAAAGACCCAGAAACCGAGAATCTTGAGCTTGTTCTCTTCGGTCGAATACTCAAGCGGTCCACTCGTATCAATCGCGTGTTCGTGGTCGTCTGAAGGGATTGAATAGGCCATCTGATTACCTCCCTGCCGCGGCTTCAACCCGTTTTACTTCATCAACCGGGATGTAGTGATCGGTGTTGTAGTCAAACGATCGCAGGAACAAGAATGTGATGATCCCGAGCGCACCGACGATCGCTGAGAGCCACCAGTTAAAGACGAGTCCAAATCCTGCAATGAAAAAGGAGAGCCCGATCAAAAACGGCCAACCAGAGTTGTTCGGCATGTGAATCGGCTTGAAGGTCGCGTGATCTGGACGGACAACCCCGCGTTTCTTCTCCTCCCACCACTCATCCACGGAGGTGACCTGTGGCAAGACGGAAAAGTTGTACTCTGCCGCAGGTGAGGTGGTCGACCATTCGAGCGTGCGACCATCCCAGATATCCCCCGTCACATCCCGTTCACCAAACTTGATGCTCCTCACAATATTGACCGCCATGATCATCATCGAAGCACCCTGTCCAAACGCGCCGATCGTTTCAATCAGATTGAGCGCGGTCCAACCGAGGCCAGACGGATAGGTGTACATCCTACGCGTCATGCCCATGAGTCCGACAATGTACATCGGGAAGAAGGTCATGTTGAAAAAGAGAACGAATGTGCCGACATGCCAGCGTCCCAAACGCTCATTCAGTTTGTGACCAAACATTTTCGGCCACCAGTAATAAATTCCTGCAAACGCACCAAAGACCGTTCCGCCGATCAGCACGTAGTGAAAGTGGCTGACCAGAAAGTAGCTATTGTGATACTGATAGTCGGCGGGAGCGACCGCGAGCATTACACCTGTCATTCCACCGACGACAAACGTCGGGATAAACGCGAGCGCCCAGAGCATCGGCGTCGTAAAGCGAATCCGTCCGCGATACATCGTAAACAGCCAGTTGAAGATTTTCACACCCGTCGGAATGGCGATCAGCATTGTCGATACGCCAAAGAACGAGTTGACAGCGGCGCCTGCGCCCATCGTGAAGAAGTGGTGCACCCAAACGGTAAAGCTGAGCGCCGCGATCGCAGCGAGTGACACGACCATCGCTGTGTATCCAAAAATCTTTTTGCCAGAGAATGTACTGATCACATCCGAGAGAATGCCAAATGCTGGCAGGATGACAATGTACACCTCCGGGTGACCCCAAATCCAGAACAGGTTGACCCACATCATCGGCATACCGCCCGCGGCGATTGTGAAAAAATGCGCGCCAGCCAATCGGTCAATCGTTAAAAGCGCGAGCGCAACGGTCAGCACAGGAAACGCAAAGATGATAATGATTGAAGTGATCAATGTCGCCCACGTAAACTGCGGCATTTTCATGAGCGTCATGCCCGGCGCGCGCATTTTTAGAATGGTGACGAGAAAGTTGACGCCTGTGGCAATCGTCCCGATTCCGGCGAGTTGAAGTCCAAGCAGGTAATAGTTCTCACCAGGTCCTGGATCAAACTGTAGTTCAGAGAGTGGAGCGTAACTCGTCCACCCTGCGTCAGGCGATCCACCAAACACAAAGGAGATGTTGAAAAGCATCGCACCGAAGAAAAATGTCCAGAAACTGATCGCATTTAAATAAGGAAACGCGACGTCGCGTGCACCGATTTGAAGCGGCACCGCCACGTTGATGAGCCCAATCAGCATCGGCATCGCCATGAAGAGGATCATGATGGTGCCATGCGTCGTAAAGATCTCATCATAGTGTTGTGCGCTCAAAAAATGCAGATTGGGAAGCGCGAGTTGCGTGCGCATTAAAAGGCCGTCGGTTCCGCCACGGAAGAACATGGCGAATGCCGCGAGAATGTACATGATACCAATGCGTTTGTGGTCAACCGTGGTGATCCAATTATCCCACAGCCACTTCCATTTCTTAAAGTACGTAAGCACAAAAATGATGAGCGCCGTCGCACCGACAATGGAGACGTCCGCACCGTAGATCAGGTAATTGTGCGGAAACATCGACATAAACGTGCTGAAGTTATAAAAATACCTTGGAAGCATTGCAATCCCTCCCTACATTCCAGACATACCTGCCGTGCCCGTCGCTGTTGTCGACGGATAGGATGAAAACGTGAGCTTTGGCGACAAACCGTGCGTGTAAAGGATCTGGTTATTCTCCGCGCTCGATAACGCAGGGGCTGTCTTTTTAACCGCAGAAACCCATGTGTTGAACTGTGGAATCGATAACGCCTTCACTGTAAAAGACATGTGTTCAAAACCAACGCCTGAAAAATTCGCGCTTCTCCCCAGATAAATACCTGGATGATCCGCCTGAAGCCACAGACCGAGCGTCACGTTTGGCATGTTGAACTCCATTCCGCCAAGCGATGGAATCCAGAACGTATTCATCGGCCCTACAGACGTCAGGTTAAACTGAACTGGTTCATTGGCAGGGATAACCAAGTAGTTGACCGTTTCCAGGCCGCTTTTCGGATACTGGAAAACCCACTTCCAAGCCGCGCTGGTCACATTAATGACAAGCGGATCCGTTTTTGCCGTCGATGGTGGCGCCTGCAAAGCGTATGTTGTGCGCACGGTAGGCACTGCGATCAGCAAAACGATGACGACTGGAATCAGCGTCCAGATAAACTCCAATTTGCGACTGCCTTCCATATCGGGTTCATAAGGCGCCTTATTGTTCGGCGTATTTCGATAGCGGTAGATAAACACGCCAAACAGGATGAAAACGACAATCGCAACAATCAACATCAGAAAGAATGACCATTCAATAAGTCCGAACTCTTGCTGTGCAACGGGCCCTTGCGGCTGCAAAACGGGAATCTGCGTACTGCATCCCGTCAATAATAAGGAAGCCATGACCACCCAACTGAATCGACGAAGGATTTTCCTGTTCCTTGCCACATAAACTCCTCCTCTCTTGCTTGATAAAACAAGTGGCGCAACCTAATCTTTGCGCGATGTAGGTTGTCTTAACTTCATCGCAATTCACCACTTCGCTCCATACACTAACACGTTTTCCCCCCTTAACGTCGCGTTTTAAACGCGATGTCCTTCGATTCTCGACATTCCGTTACAATTCGTTCATAAACTTGCAAGATCCATTCCGACGATTATCAAATCATCCATTTGACATGACCGCATCATCCATTCAGACCCCCTCTAGAATGAC
This sequence comes from Ferroacidibacillus organovorans, assembly GCF_001642725.1. Taxonomy (GTDB): domain Bacteria; phylum Bacillota; class Bacilli; order Alicyclobacillales; family SLC66; genus Ferroacidibacillus; species Ferroacidibacillus organovorans. The sequence continues at coordinate 10,030 of NZ_LSUQ01000058.1, read as the reverse complement.
GAAAAGACCCTGCGCGATGCGCAAGGCCTTCTCATTCAGCGAATGAATCACACGATGATCTCTTATTTTGCGAATACAAAGTTGCCGATCGAAGCAAGATACGGTTGTTGCCGCACCCAACTCGAGGCAGGTGTCTGTGCCGGGTTGTAAAACACGAGCGCCCCGGGAACCACGTCTTGATGGCTTTGCAGGACATCGAGCGCCGCCGTGACGCTTGTCGCGTCAGGCGCCTGATAAATGGTGCCTTGAGGCACACACGTGAATTGGTAGTGCCCATTGATCACTTGAAAAACGACACCCTGCACTGACGTTGGCCCGTTTGGTTGTTCCATGCGATGGAGAACGACGTCACCCACTGCGATTTGCGCCGCGAGCGGCTCGCCCTGCGCCTCTGCGTGAATCACCCGCTCCATCCAGTACAGATCGGATGCGGTGTAACCGCTTTGCGCTCCACTCGCCGTGGTCGGCGCAGAGGACGACACACTCTTGCCTGCTGCGGGTTGCGTCGCTGCCGTTCCGACGCCTGTGGAGGTGGCTGCCGATGTTGTCTGCTGCGTAGCGACTTGTGCCCCTGCCGGAAGTGCGAGCGTGCTGCCGATCAGCAGATTGTTCGCCTGGACGTTCGGATTCGCCGCGATAAGTGCTGACAGTGACACGTGATGCGCGTATGCGATCGTCCAAAAGGTGTCTCCAGATTGTACCGTATAGGTATTGGAAGATGAAGATAACGTACCTTGTGGAAGCTGTAACACCGTACCGATGAGCAGATTGGCTGGATTGATGGATGGGTTCGCTTGTTCAAGACCTGTGAGCGTCACGTGTTGTTGCTGCGAGATTGACCAGAGCGACTGGCCTGATTGAACCGTGACCGTTGCGGCGAATGCGGGCGCTAAGCTGGATGCACCAAGCGCGATCGTAGCGAGCGTTGAAAATGCCCATAATTTCTTATTCATTATAAAACCTCCCTTTCGCTTCCGAGGTTAGTTGACGGGTTCGGGTCGAGAGCAACCCTACGCCTGACGGCGATTCACCCCACGTCCTTGCGGACTCAGATCCCCCGTACTGCACGCGTGCAGATTCAGCGTGTTGTCCTACGCGTGTGCTGATTCAGCGTGTGCTGACTAAATTCGAACATGAGCGCAATTATACGTGGACAACGCAAAAGTTTGTACCCTCAAATTATGGATTCATTGGTATAAAGTGAAATAGGCTGTGCGCCACTGCGCACAGCCTGGTGTACCTCTTGATTGGATCAATCTTCTTTATTCTTTAAAGAACAAGCGAGCCGGGCCCCACAAGCGCGAGACCGAGCGAAATCGCGATAAGCGCGACATTGTACTCAATACCGTTTTGCGTCACCCAGTAGCCATTTTTGCCGTGAACTGTGACGATGGCGATAAGCATGGTCAGGATGATCAAAGCTGAACCGACAGGGAACCAGATTCCGGAGGCAAAAAGCAATCCACCCGCCAGTTCGGCGAGACCCGCAAGAAGTGCCATAAGGTATCCCGGTTTCAGTCCGATGGACTCTAACCAACCGCCCGTCCCTTTGAGTCCGTACCCGCCAAACCAACCGAACAATTTTTGTGTTGCGTGCCCTGCAAAGGTGAGCCCAATGACAAGACGAATGATAAGAAGACCTGTATTCAATTTCGCTTCCCCCTTGATATCATCTAACTTTTTACAAGTTACTGATCATGGGTTCACTTTACTACAATCACTTACTTATTGTCAACAACATTATTTTTAGAAGTTGTATTAAATATGCATAATCCATCCGACCTGAGATCATCAGGGTCCACTACTAGGTGACACCGGCAAGAAAAACTCCACAATCGCACCGCCCGTCGGAGCATTCCTCGCGGCAATCGTTCCGCCACACGCCTCGACAAGCGTCTTTACGATATAGAGCCCGAGTCCGCGATGATGCTCTCCCTCCGTGCGCGAAGGGTCGCTCTGATAAAATTTGCGAAACACTTTACTCTCATCACCTGCCATAAAGCCGCGGCCAGAATCCTGCACGCGCACAGACAAGCCATCCTCACGTTGCTCAACGCTCAAGTGAATCTGACCGTGGCGCGGCGTGAAGCGCAGCGCATTCGCGATCAAATTATCCAGAATCTGCGCGAATCGATCCGGATCCATCATGATCAACCCAGTGCCACCTCTCGACAAAAGCTCACTCTCATCAACCGCGTTCACGCCACCTGGCACGTCACCATAGCTCAGATCGACACGAATCACATCTGCCGCCGCCGCCCACGTTTGATACTCAACGACTTTCGCGCCAAGAAACTCACGCAGCGCAACGAGTCGCGGCCGAATCGCAAACTGCCCGCGCTCCAGCTCCGCCACCGTGTGGAAATCACTCATCAAATGCGTCACGCGATCGACATTGCGCAAAATCGTCTCTGCGTAGCGCGCCGCAGTTGACGGTAGTTCATCCATCTCATCCAGCAATTCTGCGTGACCGCGGATCATCGTGAGTGGCGTGCGCACATCGTGCGAAATCGCCGCCAAGAGTTCCCGCCGCTCCTCTTCGAGCGCCCACTGACGCAAAAGCGCTTCTTTGAGGTCTTGGCGCATCTTTTCAAACGCTTCAAGCAAATCACCCAATTCATTGTCGCTTTTCTCTTCAACGACAAAATCGAGATCGCGCGCTTGAATCTTTTGGATCGCCCTCATCAACGCCTGCACGGGACCATTGACCTTTCGACTCAACCTGCGTGAAAAGAGGTACGTAAAGAGTCCAATGAAGAAAAAGGGAGTCATGAGCATTACAATGACGAGTGAAACCCGAAAAAAATCCGTGTTCCCGCCAAACGGATGGAACGAAAAGGCATAATACACCGCGCCGACAAGCGCCCCGCTTGCCCCAAGCACAGGCGTGAGCCTCGTCACGGTCCCGCCGATCATCCCGCGCACAGGTTGCACATTCTCGATGTTCAAATTCCGCGCGACGCTTTGGGCAGAGTCGTACAACCTGTGCGTCTCACTGCCATAAAGCGGCGTTCCATCAGGACGCATCACTTCATAGACGCCAAGCGTTCGCGGAAACGCCTTTGTCAGACTCCTTTCTGAGCGGCGATTCAGCACAGCAGCGCCTTGCACGCGAACGAGCGCCTCCAGTTTTGCGCCTTTTTGCATCACCCGTTGTTGTCCCGCGAAAACGCCCAAATGGGCTGCGAGGATATAGGTGGCGAGGGTCGCCGCAAAACTGCACACGCCGATCAGAATCACACTCAGGATCATCTGCTTTCGGATCGAGTGGCGAATTCTCCGTTTTCCCTCTCCCACTTATACCCCACACCCCATACTGTACTGATATACGATCGCTCCGTATCAAAGACGGCGAGTTTTGCGCGAATCTTTTTGATGTGTTCCGTCACTGTAGCCGCATCGCCTTGTGCTTCCATCCCCCACACTGTGTCATAAATCTGTTCTCTTGAGAGCACCTGCCCTTGGTGTGATACTAGGAACATGAGAATCGCAAACTCACGCTGCGTAAACGGAACCCGCTCACCTTTCACCGCGACGACGCCTCCCTGCGAATCGATCGACAGTGCCCCGGCGCGAATCAGGCGCGGGCCGTCATCCGCCCGCGCCCGCGTTTCTCGGCGCAAATGAGCGTGCACGCGCGCACGAAGCTCCTTGACGCTAAACGGTTTGACGAGATAATCATCGGCCCCGACGATGAGTCCGCGCACGCGATCCGCCTCCTGATCGCGTGCGCTTAAAAACAGAATCGGACAGTTGACCAACCGCCTCAATTGTTCGCACACTTCAAAGCCATTCATCCTTGGCATCATCACGTCGAGCACGATCAAATCCGGCTGCGGACCCGTCTTGACACGAGCGATCGCTTCGTCGCCGCAATGCGCCGTTTCCACCTGATACCCGACGCGTTCCAGGACTTCCTTTAGAAACATGCAAATCTCCGGTTCATCGTCCACGACAAGAATATGTTCCTGCATCAGATTCCCCCAGTCGACAAACTTCAGGGATTACGTGAGCGATACATCACGCTTTCTAAAAAGATACCACGAGAGGGCGTTCATCACGACAAAGTAAAGGACGAGCATGGTGATCGAGAATCCAAGCGTCATGCCTGATAGAACAGGTGTGCCGAACTGATACTGTGAGAGATCGGTGTTCGCAAACAGGATGTAGCGATCCCACGAATACGAACTCAGCACAAACACCAGCGTATTTCCGATGAAGAGCGACAAAATGGAGATGGCGATCGCCACGGCGCTGCTGCGAAAAATGGTCGAGATCATAAAGGCAATCGTGGCAATCATGATCATCGTGATGCTGTTATACCCGTAATTGATGAACAGATAAGCGACCATGTTGACCTGTTGAATCGCACCGCTTGCCGCTTGGTACAAATACGGTTGGTCGACACCGCCAAAGCCAAAGAGAATCCCCCCGACGACGAGCGACGCGACCATGGTAACCGCGATTAAAAATAAGGAGAAGAGCAGCGTGGCAATGTACTTCGAGAGAAGGATCCGCCCGCGACTCTGCGGTCGCGTCAATAGCAGTTTGATCGTCCCTGTCGAGAATTCCCCCGCCACGATATCTCCCGCCACGATGGCGACAAAAACGGAGATGAGAACACCGATCGCACGCTGCTCAATCGTCGTCGCAAAGCCCCAGGCCGTCGTTGCGCTCGGCGCGATGTTGTGCGCAATCGCATATTCGTTTTTCTTGAGTGTCAATTCAAGCGTGCTCTTGACGCGTGCAGGCATATTCGGACTCGTCACAGCATTTTTCAGCGACTGATCGCTAATCGTCAAGGATGATTTCCAATTTGCAGGGATCGGCGCCTGATGCGTTTTCATGAGTGTCCCCGTCAGAATGACGATGCCGACCATGATGATCACAAGAATCCACGAGCGCATCCGGCGATAGATTTTCATGTTCTCATTCTGAATCAGATTAAGCAATGACCCCATCTCCCGTCATCTGCAAGAAGGTATCTTCGAGCGTTTTGCCTTGTGTCTGCACGCCATACAGAGGAATTTTTCCGAGCACAAGCGTCTCGATCACCTGCGGAATCTGGTCACGCGTCAAGGTGAGGCGAATCGCTTTTGCACTCTCTGTGACCATCTCAAACGTTTCGCTCAAATGTTCCCGCAGATGGGAGAGCGCCGCGCCTGGGTCCGCGACTTCAAAGATCGTCGCCTGCGCCTCATTGCCAATCGCCATCAGATCCTGCACGCGCTCCACGTGGATAAGCTTCCCTTGCGCGATCACCGCCACGCGATCGCACATCAGTTCCATCTCCGAGAGCAAGTGGCTCGACACGATCACGCTCATTCCTTCTTCGCGCGCGAGGCGGCGCAGCATATCGCGCAACTCGCGGATGCCAGCTGGGTCAAGACCGTTTGTCGGTTCGTCGAGAATGAGCACGGACGGACGATGCAGCAAAGCCTGAGCAAGACCCAGGCGTTGGCGCATCCCGAGCGAATACGTCTTGACCTTCTCGTGAATCCGCTTTTGCAGGCCCACCATCTCGACGACCGCATCAATGCGCGCGCGCGGTGTGCCAGGCGTCATGCGCGCCATGTGCAAAAGGTTCTGATACCCTGTCAGAAACTTGTACAACTCCGGGTTCTCGACGATACACCCGATTTGCGAGAGCGCCGCGCGATGCTCGCGCACCACGTCGTGCCCTTTGATGAGCACCTTGCCCTGCGTCATCGAGATCAGTCCGACCATCATGCGAATCGTCGTCGTCTTCCCCGCGCCATTCGGTCCCAAAAACCCGAATACTTCCCCCGCGGGAATTTCAAACGAGAGGTTGTCCACCAGCGTCTTTGCGCCGATGCGTTTGGTCACGTTCTGAAGTGTGACGGCTGCCTGCTCTGCCATGTTCGTCCTCCATTCAGTCCTTTTCTGCTGTTTTCACTTTCTCAAAGTAGCAGGCAAATCTAAAGAAAGGATAAAGATGTCGCTTTAATGTAAAAAAATTCGCACCACCTGAGTTCACTCGCGCGAGTGAGCCTCAGATGATGCGAAATCAGGCGTGAATACTGGTTCATCGACGCACGGTTACTTGATTCCGGTCGTTGCAATTCCTTTGATAAACTGTTTTTGAAAAACGAGAAACACGACGACCATTGGGATGGTAAGCAGGATCGATCCCGCCAAAACGCTGTTCCAGTAAGCGTTGTACTGACCATAAAACGAATTCAGCCCGACAGGCAATGTATACATATGCTGTCTCGTCTCAAGCATGAGCGGCCAGAGAAACGAGTTCCAGTTTCCCTGAAATGTGAGAATCGTCTGCGCCGCGAGCAGCGGCGACGCAAGCGGCAGATAGATCCGGAAAAAAACGCCCCAGTGGGACAATCCGTCGATCCGCCCCGCCTCTTCCAAATCCTTTGGCATCTCAAGAAAGAACTGGCGAGCGAGAAAGATCATGAACGCGTTCATGAGAAAAGGAACGGTCAAGCCTTGGTAGGTGTCAATCCAACCAATCTGTGAAAGCATGATGTAGATCGGCACGAGCAGCACCTGTCCCGGGATCATCATGATCGCAAGAAAACAATAGAACAAAAAGCCGCGCGCCGGAAACTTGAGCCTTGCAAACGCGTACCCGGCAAGCGTGTTGACGACGAGATTGCCGAGCGTGACAAGCACAGCGACAATCAAGCTATTGAGCAACCAGCGCGCAAACGGGAACTGCCCCATGATGTACGTGTAATTGCTGAGGGTCAAGGTCTTCCACGGAACAAATGTCGTAAACACTTCCGAGGTGGGCTTTAGCGACGTATAGATCGACCATAAAAAGGGAGACAGCGTGACAAAAACATAACCGATGGCCACCACATAAAACAGAATGGCGCCAATCCCCATCCTTTTCTTTTCCTTTAGCGTCTTCATCATTGATTCTCCCTCCCGAGCACGAAATTCTGAATCAGTGTCAGGATAAGAATAATGACAAAAAGGAAGAACGACATCGCAGCCGCGTAGCCCATGGCCATATCCCGGAACGCCTTGTTAAAGATGTCGAGCACCACGGTCATCGTGCTGCCAATCGGGCCGCCCTGTCCGTTTGAGATAACATCGACCGTGTCAAACAACTGAAAGGTACCAATCATTCCCATGACCACGATCAGAAACGTCGTCCGCCTCAGGAGCGGAACAGTGATATAGCGAAGCATTGACACGCCCCCGGCGCCGTCGATCGACGCCGCTTCATAGACGTCTTCAGGAATCGATTGTAACCCCGACAGATAGATGATCATAAACTGTCCGACCGTCGTCCACACACCGATCATCATCACGGCGAGAAGCGCCGTCGACGGATTGTTCAACCAGTTTGGCCCCTGAATCCCAAAAATAGAAAGAAAGTTGTTTAAAAGGCCCGTCTGTCCAAAGATAAAAACAAACATCACGCTGACAGCGACAGAAGATGTGACAGAAGGGAGATAATAGGCGACGCGAAAAAAGCTTTTTCCGCGAATGCGCTCGACGATCAGCGCGAGAAACAGCGAGAGCGCGGTTTGTACGGGAACGACGATAAGCGTATACAAAGACGTGTTCCATAGCGCCTGCAAAAAGACGGGATCAACGAAGAGATGGAGATAGTTGTCAAGTCCAGCCCAGGTAGCCGCTTGCGGATCGAGATAGTTGAAGTGTTGGAAGCTGATATAAAAGGAATAGATGATAGGTCCCAACAAAAAGATCACGAGCGAAGCAAGCGCAGGTAAAACAAAAAGATAGCCAGCCAACGCTTGATCGACCGCACTGCGCGTGATGCGGCGACGTTTCATCTTCGGAAGTTTCGCCAATTCCACCCCCACGGTGTAACCCCCTCCTCAAAATTTCACGTGCGCCCCGCAGAATCGACGCGAGACGCACGCGAGAGATGACAGATTAGTAGTTGCTTTGTGAGCTGAGTGTGCTGGCGGCGTTTCCGAGCACGGTTTGCGCGCTCTGATGCTTGAGAATGCCAGCCTGCGTCGCGTTGTTGATCGCGTTGACAAAGTTTTGACCTAACAGGCCAAACTGGTATGGATACGCGTCTTTGACGCCATTGACAAACGCTTTATACGATGGCCAATCTTTTAAGAACAGCGGCTCTTGGCTCTTGCGCGCAGGCATCGCAATTCCGCTTTTTGCGGTCATCGCGAGCGCTTGCGGACCTGTCATGAAAAACAGCAATTTTGCCGCAGCGGCCGGATACTTGGTGGCTTTCGCCATTTCATACGCAACGGTGTACACCATGTTCGAGTCGTGACCGTTTAGCGTCGGGAAGTTGGTGATGTTGTATTTCATTTTAGGCGCAGTCGATTGCTGCGAAGGCACGATCCAAGCACCTTCCGCGGTCATCGCGGCGCGTCCCTCTGCGAACACTTGGCCGCCCCAGCTCGCGCCCTGAAGGGTCGGATTGACAAAATAGCCTTTCTCGTTCATCTGCATGAACCAGTTAAGACCCGCAAAGTTGTTCTTGTTCGGGAACGTCGCGAGGGCACGGCTCGTGTTGTAGTAGCTGCCGCCCATGTCGCGAATGAATGGATAGTAGCGCGCCACGTCGATGGGGAAAGAGATCGGCACGATGCCCTTGGCTTTTAGCTTTGCGGCATCCGCTGCGAATTGCGCCCATGTCGCAGGCGGCGTTTTGATTCCGGCTTTTGCAAGCAACACAGGATTTGACTCAAGCGCAAGCGTGTTGAAGTCTTTTGGCAAACCATAGATCGTACCGCGGTATGTGAACGCTTTGACGAGGTTTGGATAGAAGTCTTTTACTGCGACATGATCCTGCGCAATGAGGTGATTGAGTGGCATGATGACGCCCGATGCCGCGAGTTGTGGGGCGTACGAAGAGTCGACATAAAAAACGTCTGGCGCAGTATGGGATGCGAGCATAGGTTGCATAACTTGTAGGTAGTTTCCCGTCACCACGCGGACCGAAACATCGATGCCTGGGTTTTCCTTCATAAAGAGCGCGACTTGGTTGAGAACCAGTTGGTGCTCAGCGGGACTAGAAGACCACTGACCGAGTGTGAGATGGATCACCGGTGCCGCTTTGCGCGGTGCCGCTTTGTGCGATGCCGCAAAAGACGGTGCAACTTGTACCAAACCAGCCAAAAGGGCGCCGCTTGCCGCGATGCCAAACCACTTGTTTGCGTTCATTTTTTTCATTTAAATTGACCCTCCTCTAATTGACCTGCATTTGCTCACTGCACACCATGAACGTTTACGTCTACTTCTTCCGCATCACCCCTCTCAGAATGGATCGTCCCGATCTTCCACGCGCCACCCTCAAGCTGCGCGCGATAGCGGGTCTGGTTCTGTTCATTTCGCTCAAGCGTCACGCTCAGCGTCGCTTCACCAAGGCGCATGCCTTCAATGCTTAGTGCATCGACGCCTTCTGGCAGGACGGGGTTCAGCTCGATAATTCCTGTGAGCGCATCCGGCCTTGCCCCGAGCAACGCTTGCAAAACCATGCAAGGCGTTGCGGCCGCCCACGCCTGAGGCGAACAAGAGACGGGATACGGCACTGGCTGATGAACAAGATCGGAGGAGAGCCCGCCGAAAAGTTCGGGCAAGCGATGATGCTCCATCTTCGCCGCGGTGCGGTTGAGCGCCCCCGCCGCTTTTGCGAGCGGTTCGTGAAAACCGTAGATTGCAAGTCCTGCGATGATGATCGCGTTGTCGTGCGGCCAGATGGTCCCGTTATGGTAGCTGATCGGGTTATAGGAGATCTCGCGCGTTGACAGCGTACGGATGCCAAATCCTGAGAACATATCGTCAGAGAGTAGGCGAGCTGCCACCTTTTGCGCTTTGTCGCGATCGAGAATGCCGCCAAAAAGGACGTGCCCCATATTGGAGGCTGCGGTTTCCACACGTTTTTTCTGTCCATCCAAGGCGTGCGCGACAATCCCCTTTTCCTCGATCCAGAACGCGTCGTGAAAGTTTTTTCGCAGGCGCGCCGCACGCGCGCCGAATTGAGCGGCCTCTTGCGCGCGTCCCAGGTGGCGATAAATCGGCGCAAACGCGCGGTATGCCCGAT
>NZ_LSUQ01000057.1 GCF_001642725.1 Ferroacidibacillus organovorans | reverse complement strand
GCTGCCTGTAGATGAAGGTTTTGCTTGAGTCGGTTGAACAAGTGGAAGAATTGCTTGTGGCGCACGGCTACATCGCGGAGCGCAGCCTGTGTACGGCTGTGTTTCTCGCGTTGCGCCTGGAGCGCCCTCTTTTTCTCGAAGGTGAGGCGGGTGTCGGAAAAACGGAGATTGCCAAAACGCTTGCGGATGCACTCTCACGCCCGCTCCTTCGCTTGCAGTGTTATGAGGGGATCGATCGGCAGACGGCGCTGTACGATTGGAATTACGCGCGCCAACTCTTGCATATTCGATTGCGCGAGGCCGGGAAGGGCGATCACGAAGATGAATCGTGGGAAGAGCGTGTCGAAAAAGAGGTGTACAGTGAGCGTTTTCTGCTTCGGCGCCCCCTCCTACAAGCCATCTCGACAACGCCTGCGCCTGTGCTGTTGATCGACGAGGTGGATCGCAGTGACGTAGAATTCGAAGCGTTTTTGCTTGAACTGTTGGCCGAGTTTCAAGTGACCATCCCAGAGCTTGGGACGATTCACGCAACGGAAAAACCGCTGGTCATCCTGACTTCCAATCGCACGCGCGAGATGCATGACGCGTTAAAACGGCGCTGTCTCTATTACTGGATCGATTATCCGACGATTGAAAAGGAATTGCGCATCGTTACGGAGCATGTCCCAAACCTAGCGCAGTCCCTGACGCGCTCCCTGTGCCTGTTTATCCAGCGTTTGCGCGAGGAGCCGCTTTACAAAGTGCCGGGACTCGCTGAAACGATCTATTTTGCCCAGGCGCTCGAAGCGCTACATGTTCGCGTCCTGGATGAAGCGGTGCTCTGCGACACGATCGGCTGCCTTTTGAAGTATCGGGACGACCTTGAACTTTTGACTGGGGAGCAGGGGCGCGCGCGCGTGGCGCACCTGCTCGCGGAGGTGTAAGCGTCTGAGTGACCAGGCGAATCTGTCAGACGGGCAGGCGCTTCGCAATCTCATGCTCTTTTGTCGCTCTCTAAAAATGCTTGGGTTTCAGATCAGCACAGAGGAAGAGGAGATGGCGCTGCAGAGCGTCGCGCTCGTCGAATTTTCCAATCCGCTCATTCTGCGTAGCGCACTCGCGGCAACGCTTGTAAAGTCACACGGGCAAATGCCCTTGTTTGAGGCGGCGTTTCGCCAGTTTCTTTTAAGCCTGCGCGGCGTCAAGGACACGCGGCTCGCCCAAAACACCCTGACGGCAAATGTCGCTCGCTTCCGCCAGGAAAAGCATCGCCATCCACAGCTCTTTTTCTCATCACCTCGCGGCGATGTGAGCGAGCACGCGCCGGGGGAACCGCTTTCCCGACAGGTCGGAGCGAGTGTGTTTGCGGCAACACAGCGCTCAGCATACGTTTCACTCACTGCGTGGGAACAAAAGGAGATGACGCGTTTTCAACAGCAACTCGCCTTTCCGCTGCGCTTCAGCAGGCGGATTAAAGTGGCGCGGCGCGGAAAGCGTGTCTTGCTCGGCGAGAGTATTCGCCGTTCGCGCACGATAAGCGAGCTTACGGACCTGTTCTATGCGTCGCGTATACGCAGCAAAAAACCGCTCATTCTACTGCTTGATCTGAGCGGTTCGATGGCGCCGTTTACGCGGACGCTTTTGCGCTTTGCACAAACGCTTGTGAGCCGTAGTAAACAGGTGGAAGTGTTTGCGTTTAGCGTCGAGTTGACACGCTTGACGCGCGTGCTCTCCGCGCAGGCGCGGGACCGTGCGCTTTGCGATGCGTATCGAGTGGCTAAAGACGCAGAGGGTGGTACGCGCCTGACGGAGTCGCTCACCCGCTTTATGCGCCGCGAAGGAAAACCGCTTTTACAACGCGCGGCACAAGTGTGGCTCGTAACAGACGGCCTTTTCACTGGGAGTGAGGACGCCTTTTCAAAAGCGGTGCGCGCACTTGCGCTGCGTGCTCATCCGCTCGTCTGGATCTATCCCGGTGTCATCCCGGAAAACGATGTGGACGCGCCGCGCGGGGTTGCGCATTTGCGGCGAAGCGCTACCGTCGCGTACAGCGCACAAACGTTTTATGAACTGACAGACGCCTATTTGGCAGGTCTGCGTTAATCCATCGGATGATCCGTGTACAGAGACGCACGTATCCTTTTGTACTGGGCAAAGTCTTCCGGTGTATCGATGTCAAGTGCTCGCGTGTCTTTAGGCGCGAGAATGGTCAACGTATTTTTTTCATAGCGGCGCAACAGGTGGCGCGCGCCAACGTCCCCCTGGCACGCGCGAAGCTCTTTCATGAGGCGGGATGAAAAGAGGATCGGGTGGCCGGGCACGTCGACAAAGACAGGGCGGATTACTGCGCACCCAGGGTGCTGTACATGCGCGGCGCGTAGACGTGCGATCAGCTCACTCGTAACAAACGGCTGATCGGCGAGCAGGATCATGACGCTGCTTACGTCGCTTGGCACCGCGTCCACACCTGCCCGCAGGCTTGTGGCCATGCCATCTATGGCGCACTGATTTCGCACAAAGCGCGCGCGGGAAAAGGCGGGATCATCCGCGAGTGGAGCACTGTGCTCGCTGATGACTGCGATAACTGGGCGGCACCCTCCCTGCCACGCCGCGTGAAACGCATAGGAGAAGAGGTATTCGTCCGCGTCGTCGCGCAAAAGCACCTTTGGCACGCCCATGCGCGTAGCCTTTCCTGCCGCGAGGATGACTGCCGCTGTGCGCTGTTCCGTTGAGACCACTGTCACATTCCTCCTGAGGCTGCTCCGATCACAACACAGTGGAAGTTCGCTCCCAAAGTCGATATAGTGGACATCATATACGGTCTCGCGACATTTTCATAGATCGTTTCTACGCGAAAGCGGGTGACACACCAACATGATCGATGTAACCGCAGCGTCCATTGAATCGTTGCAAAAGGATATGCAGCAAAACCGACTCACTTCCTATGAACTTGTGGCCGCATTTGCAGAGCGGGTGGCGGCGCACGATAAGCTTGGCGCGGGGGTAAATGCTGTCGCAGAGTGGAATCCGGACACGTTTTCGATCGCGGCGGCACTTGACGGCGAACGCCAGCGGACAGGGGCGCGCGGACCGCTTCACGGCATTCCAATTCTGATTAAGGATAACGTGGATACAGCCGATCACATGCATACAAGTGCAGGTTCTCTCGCACTTGCAGAATCGTACGCTTTGGAGGACGCAGAAGTCGCGCGCCGCTTGCGCGCGGCGGGCGCGGTCCTTCTTGGCAAGACGAAAATGACCGAGTGGGCGAACTTCATGGCAGAAGGGATGCCAAGTGGCTATAGCTCGCGCGGGGGACAAGTCAATAATCCATACGGGCCAGGCGCGTTTGACGTTGGCGGGTCGAGTTCTGGCTCTGGCGCCGCGATTGCGGCAGGTTTTGCCGTGGCGGCGATTGGTACAGAGACGTCAGGCTCCATTTTGAGTCCATCTTCTGAAAACATGCTGGTCGGCATAAAGCCGACGGTGGGGCTTGTGAGCCGCTACGGCATTATTCCGATTGCGTATAGCCAAGATACCGCGGGCCCGATGGCAAAGACTGTGGCTGACGCAGCGCTGCTTTTGCAGGCGATCGTCGGGTATGATCCGCGCGACCCTGCGACAGGGGCAGCCGGTGCAACGCCTGATTATCGGATGTGCCTTTTGGAACGTGGACTGGAAGGGGTGCGCCTTGGCGTTCCGCGGGCAGGATACTATGAGCACTTGAGCGCGGAACAGGCGGCAGTCATGGAGCGCGCGATCGAAGATGTGCGACGCCTTGGTGCGGTGGTCATCGACCCGATTGAACTGAGCGCAAAGCGCGAGAACGGATACGAGGTGCTCTTGTATGAGTTTAAGTCAGCGCTCAACAGTTATTTGCGCAAGGTCGACCCTCGTCTACCGGTGCACAGTCTCAAGGAATTGATCGCGTTTAACGATGCCGACAAAGAGCGCATGTTGCGCTATGGGCAGGCGATCTTGCTTGCGAGTGAGGAGACGTCAGGGAGTCTGACCGATCCGGACTATCTAAAGGCGCGTCTTCGCGATTTGCGCTACGCACGCGAAGAGGGAATCGATCACGTTTTGCGGGAGCATGCGCTTGACGCGCTTTTGTTTCCAGCAAACTACGGCGCTGCGATCGCGGCTAAGGCGGGATACCCATCCATCACCGTTCCGGGTGGCAAGCTTGAAAACAGCTGTCCCTTCGGTGTGACCTTTACGTCGACCGCGTTTACGGAAGCGAAGCTGATTCGCATGGCGTACGCGTATGAGCAAGGGACGATGCACCGCGTGGCGCCTGATCTCACGTGACGGCAAAAGGCTCATACGATCACGCCGCATGGGATGAGATCGCTGACGAGGAGGCACTCACTTGAATTTTATCGGACTCGGAGCGCTTTTTCTCTTTCTCGCCGTCGCGCTCGGGGCGTTCGGGGCGCACGCCCTGCGCGCGCGGCTTGAACAGGCACAACTCGCCGTTTATCAAACGGGGATTCAGTATCACTTGATTCACGGGCTCGCCATCGTCATCGTAGGGGTAATCGCGCTTGTTCGGCAGACTACAGGCTCCTCTTCGCTATTAACGACATCCGGTGTCCTTTTTGCAGTCGGAATCATCCTTTTTTCCGGGAGTTTGTATCTGCTCGCGATGACTGGGATCCGCAAATTAGGCGCGATCACGCCGTTTGGTGGTTTGTTTTTTCTGGCGGGCTGGATCACGTTGTTGATCGCATCATTTTCACTTTAAAAGGAGGCAGCTTATGGATCATATCGAGACGAAGTTGGCGCAACTCGGCGCGCGGCGCGACGCCTCTACGGGCGCGATCGTCTCTGCGGTTCATCGCTCGACGACGTACGCCCACCCACGCCTTGGCGAGAGCACCGGGTTTGACTACGCGCGCACGGCGAACCCGACGCGGCAGGCGCTTGAAGACGGGATTGCCTTACTTGAAGGTGGCGAGCGCGGATTCGCGTTTTCGTCAGGGATGGCCGCGATTTCCTGTGTGATGAACCTGTTTGGACCGGGCGATCACGTCATCGCGTCAAACGATTTGTATGGCGGGACGTATCGGCTTTTCGAACAGGTGCTCGCGCGTTTCGGCGTCGCGGTGAGTTATCTTGATTTTGCGCTGGAAGGGGCGCTAGAGCAGGCGACGACGCCGCAGACCAAAGCGCTTTTTATCGAGACGCCGACCAATCCGACGATGAAAATCACCGATCTCGCAGCGTGTATCGCATACGCGAACGAACATGGCATGATGACGATTGTGGACAACACGTTTATGACGCCGTATATGCAAAAGCCGCTTACGCTTGGCGCGGACATCGTCCTTCACTCCGCCTCCAAATACCTCGGTGGACACAACGACCTGCTGGCTGGGCTCGTCGTTGCGCGAACAAAAGAAATGGCGGATCGCCTCTACTTTTATCAAAACACGATCGGCGCAGTCTTAGGGCCGGACGATTCCTACCTTCTCATGCGTGGAATGAAGACGCTTGGACTGCGGATGCAGCGACACGAGGAAAACGCGCAGGAACTCGCCCGTTTTCTTGATGCGCATCCGCTGGTTGAGCGAGTTTATTACCCAGGGCTTGCGTCACACCCCGGCAAAACGGTGCAGGAGCGGCAAGCGTCAGGGTACGGTGGGATGGTTTCCTTTGATGTGATCGACGAGCGGATGGTGGCGCCGTTTCTCGAACGTTTGCAGTTGATCGCGTTTGCCGAGAGTCTTGGCGGTGTGGAGTCACTGCTCACGTTCCCAGCCCGTCAGACGCACGCCGACATCCCTGAAGCGATTCGCAGCGCCCTTGGCATCACCAATCGCTTGCTGCGTTTTTCTGTCGGTATTGAGCATTCGGATGATCTGACGGCGGATCTCGCGCAGGCGCTTGAGGTGGCAGGTAAGGAGGTGCACGCGCGATGAAGATGAAGCCGGATACGCAGTATCTTCATACAGGCAATGAGGTCGATCCGCTGTATGGCGCGTCAAGTGTACCCATTTATCAGGCGTCCACGTTTCATCAGGGGTTTGACGACGAGGTTCTCTATGACTATGCCCGCTCTGGGAACCCAACGCGCGCGGCGCTTGAGAACATCGTCGCGACGCTCGAAGGGGGCGTGCGTGGATTTGCCTTCTCGTCGGGGATGGCCGCGATCACAGCTGCGCTTTTGATCCTCCCTTCGGGCAGTCACGTCATCGCTTGTGAGGATCTCTACGGGGGCACGTTTCGCGCATTGACACGCGTGTTCACACGCCTTGGCATCGAGACGACGTTTGTCGATGCGACCGATCCGCAAAATATCGCGCGGGCACTTCGACCAAACACCAAGGCAGTGTATCTTGAAACACCTTCGAATCCGACGATGAGAATCATTGACATAAGGGCTTGTGCTGAGATTGCTAAAGGCGCCGGCGCCGTGACGATGGTCGACAATACGTTCATGACACCGTATTTCCAAAAACCGCACGAACTGGGTGCAGACATCGTGTTGCACTCTGCAACGAAGTTTCTTGGCGGCCACTCAGATGTGATCGCGGGTGTCGCGACGGTGAATTCAGACGCGCTCGCACAGGAGATGTACCTGATTCAAAACGGGTTTGGCGCGGTGCTCGGGCCGCAGGACTGTTTTCTCGTCATGCGCGGCATCAAGACGCTCGGCGTGCGCATGCGGCAAAGTGAAGCGACGGCGATCCGCCTGGCTGCATTTTTGCGGGAAGAACCGCAGGTGCAACGCATTTATTACCCGGGGATTAAAGAGCACGAGGGTCACGCTACCCACATGCGTCAGGCGACAGGTCCTGGCGCGCTGCTCTCATTTACACTGCGTGATGAGGATGCGGTGCGCGCGTTCGTCAAGCGACTGAAACTGCCACTGTTTGCCGTGAGTCTTGGTGCGGTAGAGAGCATTCTCTCCTATCCAATCAGGATGTCCCACGCCGCGATGCCGGAGGAAGAACGCCAGAAACGCGGAATAACAGCGGGACTTTTACGCATGTCGGTGGGACTTGAGGATATCGAGGATCTAATCGAGGACTTCCGCCAAGCGTTCGCAGCACTTTGAGCAACGGTGTGCGGACGGTGTGCCGCCGCGTCGCATGATGGGTGAAGGTCTGGCGCATAGTAGTACGAGCAACATCGTGCCGCAAGACCGATGGGGGGTTCACCTATGGCGATAACGACAATGGCGCTGCGTGACATGGCAGAGCGGATGATGCGTGGCGAAACGTTCAGTGTGCTTGATGTGCGGTCGCGCAACGTGTTTCAAAACTGGATGATCAAAGGGCGGTCGCTCGCCGCGATCGATGTGCCTTATTATGACTTTCAAGCGGATGAGGTCAATGATCAACTCCTGCCCACCCGCACCTGTGTTATTTTTTTAACGCTGCACGACGCCACCGCAAAAAAGGTCGCGGATCGCCTTTTGGAAAAGGGCTATGAAGTGACCGTCCTTTTGGATGGCTACACAGCGTGGGATGAGTTTGTCATCGAATCGACCTTGCTTGTAAACGCACAGGTCAAACTCGTACAGTTTCAGCGGCTGGCAACGGGATGTCTCTCCTATGCGTTCGCCTCGGCGCATCGGGTGACCGTGATCGATCCGATCCGTTTTATTGAACCGTATCTCGCGTTTGCCGAGCGTGAGAACAGCAAGATTGAGGTTGTGCTCGACACACACGTTCACACGGATCACATTTCGGGTGCAAAAGCGCTGCTCGAGGTGACGCGTGCGGAGTATCTGATGGTGCAGCGCGAGGTTCATCAAACAGATATGCGTGTAACGCGACTGAAGCGGGGGACGCTGCGCTTTGGCGCGCTTGATGCGCGGGTTATCACACTTGACACGGAAGGGAACGCAGCGGGACACTCCCTCGTGGTCTTGGATCGCTTTGGGATTTTTACGGGGGATGCGCTGATGGTCGGCGAAGTGGGAATTCCTGACTTGCCAGGCGTTGCGCAAGAGTGGGCAGAAAAAACGACCAACACGATTCTGCGCGAGCTCCAGGCGTATCCTGACGAGATGCAGATTTGGCCGGGTCACTTCGCGGATGTGCAAGAGGTTTCAAAAAATGGGATGATAGGAACAACCCTCGGACAGATTCGCTCTGGCGCGCGCCGACTTGGCGTCTCGAATGTGCTTTCTTTTGCCGATCATCCACGTGACTTTGTGTCGCAGCTTCATCCGATTTCGGATGAAATCATGCGCATTAACACGGGGCAGATTGCGCTTGAGGCGCACGATGCAAAAGCGCTTGAGCGAGAGATCCGACTGTGAAAGTGAGTCGGTATGATGAGCGATCAAGAAAAAAGTGCGTGGGTGAGAGAGTTGGCGCCTGTCGCGTCACCTCTCTCGCTGATGTTTCACGTCACGGAGCATAAGAAAGGCTCTCACGGATTGGCGGAGTTAATTCGACAAGAGGCATTTGCGCGCGTCGTGAGCCGCGTGCAGTCGCCTCTTTTTCATATTTGGCAAAGACCAGCGACGGTACTTCTTGGAGGACGGGAGCGCGCGCTTCCTTTCCTGCAAAAAGGTAAGGATCATCTGCGCGCGGTTGGCTATGAGACGGTCGTGCGCCCGTTTGGCGGACTGGCTGTACCGCTTGATCGCGGGGTGCTGAATCTGACGTATATGACACCGCGTGATGTGCCGATTGAAACCGCGTTTCGCGCGATGGCGGAGCTGCTCTGTGAATTACTCTCGCCTCTCTCCATTGAAGTGGGGGAGGTTCCGCAGGCCTATTGCCCTGGGCGATATGACCTGCACATCGGTGGGGTAAAAGTCGCGGGGCTCGCGCAGCGGCGTTTGCGCGGCGTCGTGCAGGTTAGCGCTGCGCTCAATGTGACCCCTGCAAGCGTTTCGCGCGCGGCGTTGATTCGCTCGTTTTATCAGCATGCAACCACTGGGCGGGAGGCGTGGGTGCCGCACGTTTCGGATGACGCGGTGGGGGATCTTTTATCGTTTGGCTGTGCAGCGGCTTCTTCGTCGGAGCGCTTGATCACGCATATCAAGCATGGACTCGCGCGTTACTGGACGCTGCGTGCGGTGATTGAACCTACACATGATGAACAAGAAGATGCGCTTCGGCGGCTCTCACCTTGACCGATATGGATAGGGGTGTGCTATAGTTAGGCTGATATTATGAATCTTTCATTGTGGACGATGCGCTTGGCGCGCAATTTTTGTCTGGTGGAGGAGGGAGAAAACGCTTACAGAACGGATGCATCCTCGCTTGAAGGTAGAGACTGGACGATTGATGTTACTGGAACTGCAGGCGGATGTTTCTGCTTTCTGTGGTGATTGATTCATAGTAGAATAAGCATCGCAGGCCATGATGACATGCATAATGGTCTTTTTGTATGCATGTGAGGAGGGGCTCTCCCTTGGGATATAAGTTGCCGCTTGCGACAACCGTTTTTCTCTTCTTATTGTCGGTTCTCGGCGCGCTTGTCGTCGGGCTTAATGCAGGCTTTGTCTGACCGAATTGGCCTTTGTGCGACGGCACGCTCATTCCGCCGCTGCACGGTTTGGTACTCGTTGAGTACATTCATCGATTGGTTGCGTTTCTCGCTAGTGTGCTCATTCCTGTCAATGCTATACGCATGTGGTGGGTTCACCGTGGCGATCGCCTTGTTCGTCGACTCTCGATCTTATCTTTCTTCTTTTTGGCGACGCAGGTGGTGCTTGGCGCGCTGATTGTTGTTCTTGTATTGCCTGGCGCATTCACGACGATTGATGTCGGGAATAGCATGATTCTCTTGGGTGTTCTCGCTGCGATGACGGCGGTTGGGTGGCGCGAGCACCGGCAATTGAAAACGGCAAACCTCGAACAGGATTTGGCGACGCGGGCAAACGACGCGAAACCGTTTCGCAAGCCTGTACTGTGGGCGACCGCGACGATTTTTGTTCAGGCGTTGATCGGCGGTTTTTTCCGTCACGGTGGCTACAGTGAGGCTTTGTATGGGCAAAATGCATACCTTTTGAGCCATCACCAACACGTTATGCCAAACCTCACCGTATCGATCTTTTTGCTCATTTTGCATGTTGGATTTACAGCGCTTGTGACGGGGGCCGTTGCGTGGGTTGTGATCGTGTCTGCAAAACAAGGAAAATATCGCGGGTTGTCGATCGCCTTGGTCGGACTATTGTTTTATCAGATTGTGCTCGGTATCATCACACTGCAAACCAAGCTGTCCGTGATTTCTGATACGCTGCACTTTGCAGGCGCCACGGCGTTGGTAACTGTGGTCGCGTACTTTTTGGCACTTGTGCTGCTTGATCTCGCGTCGGTGCGTGTTAAGGTTCGCGAAAAGAGAGAAAAGGCGCTTGTGGCGGCACACTCTTGAGCTTGATTTTTTGTAAAAGAAGAGAGTGCCGTCCCGCAGAAGTTGTAGTCAAAGGGGTGTAGAATCGATGAGTGATCAGGCAGTGATTTCTTCAGATGCAAATGCAACGGCAATGGCGCTAGCCGAGATCGACCCTAAGAAAGCGTATCAGCGCATCATGCGCGATCTGATCAATGTGACAAAACCGGGAATCACGATGTCAAATGCAATGATGACGTTCGTTGGCATCTGGCTCGGCGCGACGCGCCATCCAGTGTTCTCAACCACCATGCTAACCTTGGCGGGCAGCAGTCTTGTCGTCATGGGTGGATGCGCGATGAACAACTTTATGGACCGCGATATTGACCAACTGATGTCGCGCACGATGAAGAGACCCCTTCCGAACAATCGCCTTCCTGCATGGTCTGTGATTACGCTCGGATCCGCGCTTGCGGCGCTCGGCATTTTGATGCTGGGCCTGTATGTGAATGGGTTATCGGCGCTCATGGCCTTTATCGGACTGTTCTTTTACGTTATTGTCTATACGAGGCTTACCAAACGCACCACGTCGCTCAGTACGGTGATTGGAAGTATATCCGGCGCAATGCCTCCGCTAATCGGATGGACAGCGATGAGCAATTCGCTCAGTTGGAGTGCTTTCTTGCTCTTTGCATTCATGTTTATTTGGCAACCGCCACACTTTTTTGCGCTTGGTATGAGACGCGTAAAAGAATACGCGGCGGCGGGTATCCCGCTCGTTCCGGTCTTATACGGTTTCGATGCGACAAAGCGTCAGATGGTTTTTTGGACGGTTCTTCTTCTGCCTGTGTCGACGCTGCTCTATTTTACACACGCCGTTGGCCTGCTTTATCTCGCCACAGCAGTTGTTTTGGGTCTCTGGTGGATTGTTAAAGCGGTGCGCGGGTATCGCGCGACCGATGACGTGGCGTGGGCAACTGAGATGTTCAAGTTCTCGCTGATCTACTTAATGGTCATGGCAGCCGCGATGGTGATCAGCGCGGTGTAAGTGAGCACCACGGAGTCGCAGGATAAAATTAATATAGGAGAGCCGCGCACGTTAGCTGCGTGGCTCTTTTTTGCGTGTTATTTGAGCTGAGTGGCAGCCTCTCGATAAAAGTGCACGAGCGCGCGAATGCCGCGATCAAAGTTTTCGAGCGAGAAGTGTTCGTTTGGCGCGTGGAAATTCTCTGTCATCAGGCTAAAACCCATGAGGACGACAGGGAGATTTAAAACGCGGTGAAACACTTCAACGATTGGAATGGACCCCCCCATCCGCGTCATGTGCGGTTGTACTCCGTACGCGTGCTCGTAACTCCGTTTGGCGAGTTCTACGGCGGGGGAGTCAAACGATCCGAGATATGGATTGCCTGTATCCTGCAATGTCACTGTGAGTTTCGCGCCGCTCGGCGCGTGAGCCAAGAGGTGCGCCTTCACTTTTTCCTGAATGACATCCGGGGATTGCTGATTGACCAGACGGCATGTGATTTTTGCGTGCGCCGCGTGTGGGATCACTGTTTTCGTACCCTCGCCTTGAAAGCCGCCGTAGAGACCATTGATCTCAAGCGTTGGGCGGGCGGTTGACCGCTCGATCGTCGTATAGCCCTCTTCACCGTAAAGTGCAGTGAGTCCGAGTGCTTTGCGATACGCTTCATCATCGTGGGGAAGTTCGGCAAGTGCGGCGCGCTCATCCGATGTGAGACTCACCACTTCATCATAAAACCCTTCTACGGCAACGCTCCCATCCGCGCGGTGAAGCGACGCCAGCAGTTCGACGATTGCGTGTAGTGCGTTCGGCACGGCGCCGCCGTAGAGTCCAGAGTGCAGATCAGAGTTGGCTGTCTTCACGTCAACTTGGAGCGCGCAGAGTCCGCGCAGGCCATAGCAAATTCCCGGCTGCAGCGGGCCTACCATCGTGGTGTCAGAGATCAAAAGCACGTCAGCGCGCAGGCGTTCCGCATTCTTTTCAAGGAATGCGGGGAGGTGTGTGCTGCCGCACTCTTCTTCACCTTCGATGCACAGTTTGACATTGACGTGCAACTCTTTGCGGCGAATGAGCGCTTCGAGTGCGAGGATGTGGAGAAAAACGGGTCCCTTATCATCTGATGCGCCGCGCGCATACAATTGATGATCGCGGATGGAAGGCTCAAATGGCGGTGTCGTCCAGAGTTCCAGGGGGTCGACTGGCTGCACGTCGTAGTGGCCGTACATGAGGATGGTAGGCGCATCGTCACTTGCGTGAAAGGATGCGAATACGACTGGGTGACCCCCTGTTTCAAGCGCCTCAACGTCTGTGAAACCGGCCCTCTTTATTTTTTCGACGAGCCATGCTGCGGCATGTCTCATCTCGGTTTGCTGTGAAGAAAGCGTGCTGATACTTGGAATTCTCAAGAAAGAAGATAATTCCTCGATTTGCGCGTCGCGCGCGCGCTCTAGTTCTTCTTCAATCGATGCCATAAGTGCCTCCTTTTTGTGCATAAGCATGTACGTGCGTCCACTTCATTGTACAATAGAACGAAGAAGCATTTCTTGTGAAACCTGTCGCTACGCAAGTCGCGGGGCAAATCCTGGCGCATCCCTTGGAGGGTGGACAATGAATCGCGAACGTTCAGCAACCCAGTGCAGTGTTTCGTGGCTTTTACAGCATCTGGATGATCAGGGTGTGGTCGTCATCGACTGTCGTTTTGCGCTCGGCGCGCCCGACGCTGGACGTGACGCCTACCGTGCGGGGCACATTCCAGGTGCTCACTATGCAGACCTTGAAGAAGATTTATCGCGGCCGCCACGACCGGGTGAAGGGCGTCATCCGCTTCCAAAAGAAGCAGCGTTTGCCGCGTTCTTGCAGCGTGTATCAATCACCGAAGCGTCACGAGTAGTCGTCTACGATGCGTTGGGGGATATGGCACCGCGCCTTTGGTGGATGCTTCGGTTATACGGTCATCACGATGTGCGCGTTCTCACGGGGGGCATCGCGGCGTGGCACGCGGCAGGCGGCGTACTTGAAACTGGCGCTGTTCCACAGGCTGATCCGTTAACCCCTATGTACGTTTCTACCTTCAAAGCGGAATGGATTCTCGACAAATCCGACGTCCAACGTCTTTCTCAGGTACGTCGTGTGCAGCATCTGCTTGACGCGCGCGCGCCTGAACGCTATCGCGGCGAGATTGAGCCCATCGATCGCAAAGCGGGGCATATTCCAGGCGCGGTGTGCGTTCCTTTTACAAGCCTCTACAGCGCCCCTGCGGTCTTGCGCGACGAAGCTGAACTGCGGGATATTCTCGATCCGTATCTCGATGGAGCACCGCTTGGCGTCTCTTGTGGATCAGGTGTCACAGCGTGCGTTCTTGCCATGGCACTCTTTGAAATCGGGAAACAACCGCGCGTATATGTGGGGAGTTTTAGCGAGTGGTGTGCTGACGATTCGCTGCCGATTGCGACAGGTGATCATTAAAAGCCGTCCACCTGATCAGATGGACGGCTTTTAATCTGCTGTGTGCAGCGTTAGGCGCTCGGGAGTTCGACGACACGAATGGACGTCATCCGGTCACCTTGTTGAATCGCTTCAATGTGTTGATCGCCGGTTGAAACCTGCCCGAAGACGGTGTGATTGCCGTCTAAGTGTGCCGTCGACTTGCGATCGTGCACAATAAAAAACTGGGAGCCACCCGTATCGCGCCCGGCGTGTGCCATAGAGAGCGCCCCGCGCTGATGGATGTGTGGGTTGCCTGCCACCTCACACTTGATGGTGTAGCCAGGCCCCCCTGTCCCTGTGCCGTTTGGGCAGCCGCCCTGAGCGACGAAGCCGGGGATCACACGGTGAAAGGACAGACCGTCGTAAAAGCCGGAGTTTGCGAGCTTCTCAAAGTTTGCGACAGTGCCTGGCGCCTCTTTTTCAAACAACTCAAACTCCATGGTGCCGCCGTTTGCGAGTTCTACGATTGCTTTTTTCAACGTGGGGATTCTCCTTTTAACGATTGTGATGTGTCTCCTTGTCCATTATACGGTCTTTTGCCTGTCTGTTCCAAGACTCGTCGCACGTCTCTGGCTGCGCTATAATAGATCTATCACAATGTCGACTAAAAAGGGGCCATACGCATGTTTTTGCGTGATCAAACCAAACCGGTTCGCGTAGGACCTCTCACCATTGGCGGGAGTCAACACGTGACGATGCAGAGCATGACCATGACAAAAACGGCTGACGTCAAAGCAACGGTTGCAGAGATTCATCGCTTGGAAGAGGCGGGAGCCGACTTGGTGCGCGTTACGGTGAACTCGCGTGAAGCGGCCGATGCGATTAAAGCGATCAAAAAGGAGATCCACATCCCGCTCGTTGCAGATATTCATTTCGACCATCGCCTGGCGCTCCTCGCGATTGAAAACGGCGTCGACAAGGTGCGAATCAAC
This sequence comes from Ferroacidibacillus organovorans, assembly GCF_001642725.1. Taxonomy (GTDB): domain Bacteria; phylum Bacillota; class Bacilli; order Alicyclobacillales; family SLC66; genus Ferroacidibacillus; species Ferroacidibacillus organovorans. Next base: position 2,467 of record NZ_LSUQ01000057.1, on the reverse strand, counting down.
CCTGGGAACATTGGGAAGCGCGAGCGTGTCGAAGAAGTGGTAAAAGCGTGCAAGGCGCGCGGCGTTCCGATTCGCATTGGCGTTAACGCGGGTTCGCTTGAACGGCACATTCTTGAACGCTATGGCTATCCGACGGCGCAAGGGATGCTTGAGAGTGCGCTTCATCATATTGAAATTCTTGAGTCGCTTGATTTTACCGACATTATTGTTTCGATGAAAGCGTCAGATGTCAATCTTGCGATCGACGCGTACAAACTCGCGGCAAGCACATTTTCTTATCCGCTTCATCTTGGAATCACGGAGTCAGGCACCCTTTTTAGCGGCACGATCAAAAGCGCGGCAGGGCTTGGCACATTGCTCGCGGCAGGGCTTGGAAACACAATTCGCGTTTCGCTGTCAGCCGATCCGGTTGAGGAGATCAAAGTGGCGCGGGAACTGCTAAAAACATTTGGGATCATCTCAAACGCGGTCACACTCGTCTCTTGTCCCACGTGTGGGCGGATTGATATTGACCTGATCTCCATTGCGAATGAGATTGAAGAATATGTACAAAACATCAAGGCACCGATTAAAGTCTCTGTTCTCGGCTGCGCTGTAAACGGGCCAGGCGAAGCGCGTGAGGCGGACATTGGAATCGCCGGAGCGCGCGGTGAAGGTCTACTGTTTCGCTACGGTGAGGTTGTGCGCAAAGTGCCTGAGCATGAACTTGTCTCGGAATTAAAGCGAGAGATTGACACACTCGCGCGACGCTTTGCAGAAACCGGGTCAATTCGCTGACCCGGTTTTTTTACGAGGACGCTCATCTTCACTTGCGGCGGAGTGTCCACTTGCGATCTTTATCGCTGAGCGATGGAAAGTGGTCTCCTTGTTTCAATTGAATGCCTTTTGGGTCGTTTACAGGGGAACCGTGACGCTGCTCACTCACTTCGACATAGAAGCCGTCGTTTGGCGCTTGATCGCCCCCAACGAATAAGGTGCGCTCTCCCAAATTCTTCACCTCGCTTCACACAGCAATTCTCCGTGTCTTTTGATAGCGCACGGATGCATAATGATGCCAACATCCTGAGGGTAGCGTGCGTTTTAGCTCGCCATTTGATGCACAAACAAAAAGATGGTAAGGTTAAAAAGGTAAGTCTTTCGGGAGGTGTCTGTCATGAATGCATTCGCATTTTACAATCCAACACAACTGTTTTACGGGAAAGATCAACTGGAAAAGAATTTGCTAAGCCAGGTGCGCACGTATGGCGAGCGCGTGCTTCTCGTGTACGGCGGTGGTAGCATCAAATCGTTTGGTCTCTATGACCGCGTGATGAACTTGTTAAAAGATGGCGGCGTTACGGTGTTTGAGCTATCTGGAATTGAGCCGAACCCGCGTCTCACGACGGTGAAAAAAGGGATTGCGCTTTGCCGCGAACACGACATACAATTGATCCTCGCCGTTGGCGGCGGATCGGTGCTCGACGCTTCTAAAGCGATTGCCGGCGGTGCGCTGTATGATGGCGACGTCTGGGATTTCTATAGCACGAGAAAGCGGCCGGAGTGCGCCCTGCCACTCGGCACGATTCTGACGCTTGCCGCGACAGGGTCTGAAATGAACAGCGGTGGTGTTATTACAAACTGGGAAACGAATGAGAAGATTGGTTCTGGCTCTGTTCACACATTCCCGAAATTCTCGTTTTGCGATCCAACGAACACGTTTACCGTTTCCCGCGAACAGACGACCTATGGCATTGTGGATATGTTCAGTCACGTGCTCGAACAGTATTTCTCCCATACGCCAAACACCGCCCTTCAAGAGCGGCTTTGTGAGTCGGTCATGTCCACGATCATTGAATACGCGCCGCGCGTGCTTGAGAATCCGCAGGATGAAACGGCGCGCGAAACGATCATGTACTGCGGCACAATGGCGCTCAACGGTATGATTGCGATGGGGATGCTCGGCGATTGGGCGACACACGGCATTGAGCACGAGGTCAGCGCCTATTATGACATCCCGCACGGCGGAGGGCTTGCCATCCTTTTTCCAAACTGGATGAAGCACGTATTGAGCGAAGGGACCGCGCGGTTCGCGCAACTCGGAACGCGCGTTTTTGGCATCGAAAAAAGCGGCAAAGACGAGCACGCGGTGGCGCTTGAAGCGATTGCGGCTGTCCGCTCCTTCTTTGACAGTATTGGCGCGCCAAAGCGACTCGCAGACTACGACATTCCAGATGAGCATCTCGGCAAAATGGCGGCACACGCTGTGCGCATGGGAACACTCGGGAATTACAAAAAGCTGAGTGAGAGCGATGTTCTTGCGATTCTAAAAGCGAGCCTCTAATCAAGATTCACGCTGTGCGTAGGGCGCGCCTTCTCTTGAAGGCGCGTCTTCTGTGTGCGCCCGGCATGGGCGTTGTCTATACGGTGAAAGTCCGGAATGGTGAGGGTAGCAGTAGCCATTAGCTTAGGCCAAGGGTGTCCATCGTGA
>NZ_LSUQ01000056.1 GCF_001642725.1 Ferroacidibacillus organovorans | reverse complement strand
GACCTGTCACTGGTGCCGAGTCCATAAAGTAATCCAGTTGAGAAGAGAGAAAGTATATTATCCATTTGTTTCCGTAAATCAACTTTATTCCACTACCTGTATGAAAACTTTCAAAGAAATCTGAGTTCTGTCGAACCAGAGGCATCTAAAGGAAAGCCACAAGCTATGCAGCTGGTATACAATGGATATGGGGGGTCTGAATGAGTACTGTTGAGCCAAGGAGTATATTCGTGGATTCGCTGAGCAGTTGCTGCTTGAAGATTGATGCAATGGCAAATTCTCAGCACTTGGGTTCAGCTACGGGATTCGTAACAACGCATCGCGATCGTCACTTTCTCGTGACGAACTGGCATGTCGTATCGGGACGACATCCCGATACGAATCAAGCGCGTCATCCGTCATTGGCGGTGCCAGATTCGCTGAATATTTGGTTCCACGCGAGTATAGGACTTGGGAATTGGGTCTCGTGTAACTACCGTTTATACGACGACGCAGGACGCCCTCAATGGTGGGAACATCCCTCAGGGAGAGCGGTGGATGTAGTACTGATCCCCTTAGAGAAGTTAGATCCAATTGTTTATTACGGTATGCCCCTTGAACTTGCCGATACGGACATGGTCCCAACGCCTGCCATGCCAGTATCGATAATTGGATTTCCCTTAGGTCTGTCCACCGGAGGGTTGTGGCCCATCTGGAAGACAGGACACATTGCGTCCGATCCAGACCTAAACTATGATGGGCGGCCAGCATTTCTAATTGACGCTACGACACGAGGAGGAATGTCCGGATCGCCCGTCATTCTTAGGCTTTCTGGAGGATATAGGACGTCAAACGGAAATTTCATGATCAGCATGAGTGGGTTTCAAGATAAACTTCTAGGCATTTATGCTGGAAGAATTCACGAGAATTTAGAAGTGGGACGAGTATGGAGACCTAATCTCATTCGTGACATCTTAACGCACCACGATCCGTAATAGGCGAGATAAGAGGATCAGGACAGTTCTCTACCGGACTGCGCAATGTAATAGATCAGATTCGGCGTATCTTGATGGATATGTTAGTAGATGAACTCGACAGAGGTTGAATTTATCCTGTCAAAGGTACGTACGGGCGATCTCCTTATAGGCTTGATCCACACGGCTTAGAATCATCATCGCCAACTGTGATGTATACTGGAAGTGCAGGAGTTGTGCAGGTTAAAATGGCGTCATAACGCTGGATGCTCATAATTGTGAGGTGATTCATGATGTCGCTTAACCCATCCAAGTTTCAAGTCGAACTTCCATCCGAGTTAATTCCCGTACTCGATCAGCTTGGCATCGGACAAACAGCTGATGAGCGGGTCATTATTTCGATTGCTATCGGTCTCTACACAGGCCATGTTGTTTCCCTGGCACGGGCTGCGGAAATTGCCGGACAATCCCTCAACCAATTCATCGATGTCTTGCGCCAACGAAATATTTCTTGGGCTAACTACGGCGACGAAGACCTGAAAGACGACGCAACATTCATCAAAAGACTCTTGGGAGATTCGGAGCCGGGAAATGACGAGAATCGTATGTAACGCGAGTCCCATCATTGCACTATCATCCGTCGGACTATTTCAGGTATTAGGGAAACTGTTTGATGAAGTTACAGTACCGAAGGCCGTGCTTGACGAAATTATGTATGACTCTGCTGCAGTCGGGGCGACACAACTCAAAATGGCGTTAGATCAGGGAGAAGTTCACCATTTCCAAGTGCAGGATCAGTCTCTGGTTGAGAAGCTTGCGGGTCGTTTGCATCGTGGCGAGTTGGAAGTGATCATTGGTGCGGTTGAACAAGGGATTTCAACAGTCATTTTAGACGACCGGCAGGCAAGAATGCTGGCTAAGACATTCAAGTTGGATTGTACCGGAACGCTCGGCGTTCTGCTCACTGCAAAAGCCAAGCATCTGATTCCCGAAGTGAAGATGTACCTTGATGGTCTCTCCGATCAGGGGTTTCGGTTAAATGAGCGTTTGTATCGGGAAGTTCTCGAATTTGCAAAGGAATTATGAGGCTATCGCTATCGAAATTTCACCTGAATTTCGACCTCAACCCCGTCGCGAGTATATTCGATCTGCTCAATGATCAGCTTCATAAGCCGGTTCCGCTCCTTCACGTCGATAGTAGTCGTCCAAGAGCCTTTGAGTTCGTCAATCAACTGTATCCGTTCGGCGTGGATGAGGGGCGAGCATCCGTCCAGACTCTCTTTTAGTTGCTCGTACTCGTTCTCTTTTCTCACAATCAGATCCTTCAGACGTTCCAGCCGCGCTTTGTACTCCGCCTTTGTCACGTCGCCCATCTCGAACAGGTCTTTGAGTCGATTCACACCGTCACGAAGCGATTCGAGTTCTCGCTCCTTCGTGTGCAACAGATGATCCGTTGGGAAGTCCAATTCGTGTTCGCGTAGAGCTCCTCTTGACAAGCGATATTGCAAGTGCCATATTACCACATAGCACTTGCAATATCGGCGCAAGGGAGGAGCAAAGATGATGCTGTCGGAGTTCATAAGAGATGTTCGCAAACAGTTGAGTTTGAGCCAACAGCAATTAGCTGAGGCACTAAATGTCAACTTCTCGACAATTAACCGCTGGGAAAACGACAAGGTTATCCCAAGCAATCTTGCACAGAAAACCTTCTTTAACTTTTGCCAAGATAATTTTATCGAAATCCCGGAAGAGTTAAGGAACAATACTTCCAAGTGAATTTCGTTCGTTTATTGAAAGGAGGGAGCGAAAATGGCAAGAGCAGATTTACTCTGTGACATTATCAAGTATGGTCTTAATAATGATGGCGTTAATTTTCGTAAGGCCGCCGAAGCAATTTGCGCGGAAGAACGTGCGAACCAGCATGGCGTTTTGGCAAAAAGAATTGAAGAGATGCTCCGCATATCTTCAAAGACATTTATGAAAGAAGCTACAGCTCCTTCCGCCCGAAACGGCAACGGAGACGGCATAGTTTCCGAAAAGATACCTGAGAAGAAACTTGAGCACTTACTCCTGCCCAGGAACATTATCGATAACTGCCAAGAATTGTTCGAGGAACATATGAGGGCTGATCTTCTCCGCTCTCACGGACTTGAGCCTCGGAATAAAATCCTGCTGATTGGTCCCCCGGGTAACGGGAAGACGTCGCTTGCCGAGGCGATAGCCGAAGCGTTAATGTTGCCCATCCTTACTGTCAAGTATGAGAGTCTCGTAGGCGCATATCTGGGCGAGACGGCATCTCGCCTTGGAAAGTTATTCGACTATGTTAAGACTCGTCAATGCGTACTGTTCTTTGACGAGTTTGAAACCCTCGGTAAAGAGCGCGGTGATACGCACGAAACAGGTGAAATCAAACGTGTCGTTAGTTCGCTGCTGCTTCAAATCGACGCGCTTCCAAGTTATGTAATCGCAATCGCGGCGACCAATCACGAGTTGCTTCTCGACAAAGCGGCTTGGCGCAGATTTCAGATACGGATGGAGCTGCCAAAGCCATCAAGGTCGGATTTAGAAGTGTGGTTTGAGCAGTTCGAACGCCGAAATGCTCATAACGGTTTCTCGTTCGGTTACGCATATTCCACTCTTGCAAAAAAACTTTTAGATCGGAGTTATTCCGAAGCCGAGGAATTTGGGTTGTCTGTTTACCGGCAGTTCATTCTTCGGCAACCTAACGGAAATGCAAAAGATATAACTCAAAAACAACTATCGTTGCTTTCAACTGTCAATATCAACAGCAAGGCAAAGGAAACGGCACAGGAAGAAGGCGTCGAATAATGGCAGAGAGACCCCTCATCTTATTCGGACAACCGAACAAAGCAGAGAAATCCAATCGTGGCGGCGGCGCAACTATTTTTCAACGCCCTTCGCACTCGCGGCAAGCTGAGCGACTTGCTCCCAAAATGACCGCTCTTCAAAACGCGATAGCCACTCTCAAACAGTCTGCAATGGGTATTGAGGCTGAAAAAACACTCGTGTTTGATGTCGTCGGCAGTGCGGATACCTTTTATACGGCTGTAAAAAATCTTGGCAGCGATGCTGAATGGATATTTGATATGCCGGAGCAATTTGATATCTCCGATGACTTTTATGTTTTGAAAGAAAACAACAAGACAAAAGAAAGAACGCGCAACGAAAAGAAAAACACCATTGGAGGCAAGGTCTACTGCGTTCTTTCCAATGCTCGCGCAATGGAAGAAATGCTGTCGCTCTGGAGAAAGTATGGCCAAGACTCTAACATGGCTTTCCCAGTCGGCAAAACCGGTTTGCGAGATGTTTTCGATAGTCTTGAAAGTATGGATTTCTGGGGCTATAAAGAACGTGTGGAGGAGACCGGAATTCTCGAAATTTGGCGAGAAGAACTTCAAGACACAACGCTTAGTGGAGTAAGGTGTGAGTTTGAGTTGTTCTTTCGCAGCGACCCGCAAAAACGCGATAGGAACGAGCAACAATTGCGAAATGAAATCACGACACTTGGCGGAACTGTAATTAGCAGTTCGGTTATAACGGATATCGCCTATCACTCGGTGCTTGCCAACGTTCCAAGGGATGTAGCAGAAAGCATCATTAACGGCAATCGGAATGTGTCTATCGTTACGGCAGAACAGATAATGTTTTTCAGACCGGTTGGGCAGGCCGTTGTGATTCCAAAGGACAATTCGTTTGATGGGGATTTTCAAATCCCTTCGAGTGAAGATATTATCGACGAGCCTGTCATTGCTCTATTTGACGGGTTGCCTCAAGAGAACCATCCATACCTTCAAGGTCGTCTTACCGTAGACGACCCTGATGGTTATGCAACGAACTACGTCGTTGAAGCAAGAAAACATGGAACATCAATGGCTTCTATGGCTGCTCTTGGAGATTTGTCGAAGATAGTACACGCCGCAACACGCAAAATATATGTCCGCCCATTAATGAAACCTATTCAGTGGGGTAGCGATTACTTCGAACAAATTCCTAATGACAGCCTTCTGGTCGACAAAATTCATGTCGCCGTTCGGAGACTGTTTGAGGAAGAAGCGGGCAAAGTTGCGCCAACCGTTAAGGTTATTAACCTATCAATTGGCTTACGCAACCGCCAATTCGACAGGTCGATGAGTCCTTTTGCAAGACTGCTTGACTGGTTGAGTTGGAAGTACAAGGTTCTGTTTGTCGTCAGTGCCGGGAATCATCCTGACAATATGGACACGGGGATGAAATTCACTGACTTCGTCGCCGCTGATATAGGCTCACGCGATAAAGCAGTTATCGGTCATGTCAACAATGAATCAAGGAACTTGAGGTTACTTTCGCCGGCAGAAAGCGTAAATGCCCTTACCGTTGGTGCAACATTTGAAGATGCCTCTGCGTTTACCGAAAACACACGACAGATACTGCCTTGCTCTGATGGACTGCCAAGCGCAATAAACTCTGTTGGTATGGGAATGAATAACGCTATTAAGCCAGACATTTTATTCCCTGGTGGGAGAAGCTGGGTAAGGGAGTTTATTCGCCACGGTTCTGATGGAACCATCATCGAGTGGCCAGATAGCGCAACGAGAGAACCCGGCACGGTATCAGCCGCCCCGCTCGCAGCGGGCAATGCTGCGAATAAAGTCATGTACACCTTTGGGACGAGCAACTCCGCCGCGTTGGTTTCCCACGAAGCATCTCGGTGCTATGACACATTGCTTGAAGTCTTCGGTAGCGCTGAGGAGGCGGTTCCCGATGAACATGTGGCACTGCTTATTAAAGCTATGTTAGTTCATGGTGCTGAATGGGGAGCATTGTCCGATAAGTACGCAAAAGTGTTGAACCTAACGAAGAGGCAGGATCGCTCCAGCAAATTGCATAGATTTCTTGGGTTCGGTAAGCCGGATATAGAACGCGCCATCGAATGCGCTAAGAACCGTGTAACTCTTGTCGGCTATGGAGATTTGAAAAATGGTGAGGCGCATATATATGACTTGCCATTACCTTTCAACTTCAGCAGTTCGAAAATCTGTCGCCGCTTGACAGCCACCCTGACTTACTTCCCGCCATTTGTTCCGACAAGGCAGAAGTACCGCGCTGCCCAGCTTTGGTACAGTATAGAAAACGGCAAGAAGAATCTACTCGACTCTCGTATGGATGTAGATTGGAATGCAGCGGTTCGCGGTTCGGTACAGCACGAAATTTTTGAGAATAACAATACAGTTGTTTGGGATGAAAACGATACGCTACAAGTCAAGGTAAATTGCCGTGGCGATGCTGACGACAGGTTCTCTGGCAGCGTTCCTTACGCTTTGATAGTTTCTTTTGAAATCAAAAACGCTATAGACATAGACGTCTATGCTAAGGTCGCTGAGAGAGTTTCCACCAAGGTTCCGAATTTAGTGACGTAAATTTTTAACGGATATTCAATGTTAGGGAAGTGGGGACGGCTCGTCTTGAGAATATAATCGTCAAAGCAAGTTTGGTCGGCATCGCGTGAAGCGCATCGGAGTGAATGTCGTCGCCGTCAAATCATACTGAAATGCGTACTTTGGCGAACCCGTATTTCTTGACGCGGCTGGATCGCGAACAGGTTCTCTTTTTTTTCATGAGTCTGAGGGCAACGTCACACGTCCATCCTATTCCGCCGTTTGTGGCTCGCTTCGGCAATCCCGGGAGGACGATTTCATTCTGGCAACGGCGAACGAAGCATTATCAGATTTTCTGGTTACGGATGACAAACACCTTCAAGCGCTGCAATATCATCACAAAGCACGAATTTTGCCATCTCAAACGTTTGTTGATTGCATGCGTGAAATGGCGGAACTAGATTACCGCCTACGGGTGCTGACCGTTATGCTTCTGAGCGTGGAGTTTCGGTGGGAGATATCATAATGGAAATTCAAACGGCTAAGTTGCGCACCATCGAGACTATAAAAGTTTGAAAGGGCTTCGGTAAGCACAAAACGCGCTTATCATCGGAATTTCACGCGAATGTCGACCTCATCCCCGTCGCGAGTATATTCGATCCGCTCAATGTTCAGCTTCATAAGCCGGTTTCGCTCCTGCGCGTCGACGGCGGTCTTCCAGGAGGCTTTGAGTTCGTCAATCAACTGTAGCCGTTCGGCGTGGGTGAGGGGTGAACATCCGTCGAGGCTCTCCTTCAGTTGTTCATACTCGTTCTCCTTTCTCACAATCAGGTCCTTCAGGCGCTCCAGCCGCATTTTGTACTCCGTCTTTGTCACGTCGCCCATCACGAACAGGTCCTTGAGCCGATTTACTCCATCCCGCAACGATTCGAGTTCCCGCTCCTTCGTGTGCAGCAGATGCTCCGTCGGAGTGTCCGATTCGTGGGTATCAACCGGCGTTTTCAGGAGTTCCGCCTCGTGTTCGCGTAAACTCTCCATGACCGCCTTTTCCACGTGTTCGAGTTCGATCCCGCGGTTGCCGCAGGGATTCCCGAATGCATCGGTCTTTTGGCATTTCTTCACGAGTGTGCGGCCGTTTGGTTTCGGCTGGAACTGAAGGGAGTAGCCGCACTTGCCGCAGTAGAGCAGGCCGGAGAGGAGGTATGTGCCGCGACGTGCGTGTTTGGGCTGAATCCTGCGGTTTTCAAGCAGGGTCACGATTTCTGCATGCTCTTCAAATGTCTTAACCGCAGGGTGCGCATTCTCGACGACGATCCAGTTTTCACGGGGAACCACTTTGAACGGCGCGGCTTTGCGTTTCTTGTGTAGCCCGCCGCTTGTCTTGCCATAGACCACTCGACCGAGGTGCACTTCGTTGAGGATCAGGCGATACAACACACTTTCCGACCACATTTTCCCCTTTGGCGATGGAATGCCGCGACGGTTAAGTTCCCAGCAGACACCACTACATGTCGAGCCGCCCAGTATCCGACGCTTCATGAAGTTGTAGACATCCAGTTTTTCGTGGTCGATATTCAAGCTGTGGGCTTCTGAGTTATACACGTAAGGGAAGGGAGCGGGACCGTTCGTCCAGTGGCCGAGGCGAGCGCCGATTTTCTTGCCGCGCTGAAATCGTTTCTTAATCATCCGGTACTCGTAGCGTGCAAAGACGCCTTCGATGTCCGTGATCAGTTCCTGGTCCTCATCGTTTAGGTCGTAGACGCGTTGGGGCGTCACAACGAGGGTGTTCGACTGCTGAAGAGTCTTCTCTACCCGCGCCCGATCCTCTTTGTCACCGCGACTGAGCCTGTCATAGTCCATGACCACGACGGCGTCATAGAAATCATTTTCAATGTCCTTCAACAGTCTCTTGAACTCGGGTCGAAAATCGATGCTGTCGGAACTGCCAATCTCCCGGTAAATCACGTAGCGCCAGTTGTTCTTGCGAACGAGATCGGTCAGGGCGGTTTCATGTTTGAGCAGGACATCTTCTTCACCGTCGGTATCATCGCGGCTCTTGCGTAGATACATGGCTACCTCGTAGATTTTCTTTGGTTCCATTGCGTGTCACCCCGATTGTCAGGTTATCGTTCCCGTTTGGGATGTCCAGCTTCGCTCTGCATGGCGAGCGAAGTCAACGGCAGGAGATGGACGGCATTTCACGCTGCATGTGCGATACGGTGTCTTGGTGTGAAACCTGGGCACTGCCTGATGGCATACGTCCTGCCACATCGCGCACACGTTGGCCCGTGTGCGGCGATTCGCGGCGCGGGCGATGGTAGGCAGATTTCCTCCATTCGATGCGAACGTGGGGAACGTGTTGCGGCAAAGTTCAGGTAAGCGCCTACGGATAACAAAATTTGACTTGATGGCGGGCGGGAACGAGAGTTACAGTCGGACAAACGTTTCCGGGAGTGGATCGCCTTTGTGTCATATCGTGAAGAAACTATTGGCCGAAAAACTGATCGACGACTTCTACGAGGAATACGCTCGGGATGGGGAACAGGTCTTGCCAACCCAGCAAGACTTGGCTGACCGACTCAAGGCGTTCTTGCCGACCGACCAACATGAATTACTGTATCGCTGGGAAGCGGAGTGCATCGAGACCTGCGGTCGCGAATTACGGCGGTTTGCCGATTTCGTCGCGGGTATTTTGATGGCCACTCCTCCTCATGCAGAAGACGATGCGGGATGTGACGGGTAAAACTTTGGCGTTGGCGGTTTTTATCGATCCTGAGTACCATCCGTTTGTACTCCTTCGGCCGTCATCCGATGGAGGATGACGTGTAAGGCGGCTTGGAAGTTTTCCACTGCCTTTTTCGACGGGTCGTTACAAGTCAATCGGATGACGATGTTCCTGCAATGGAACGTGAAGGTCTTCAAGTTGCCGGATATCGCATCCGATGTTTGATGACAATTGAGCTCGCCCAAGTCTGTATGAGACGCCACGGAAATCCCTCCTCTCGCAAATCATCCGCAGCCTGTGAATCACGATCTCTTTGTAAAGGGCGAGAGTCGGGTTTGTTTTCCAAGGGGGGTCATCAAGCGGTAGGCATCCCCGTCCGATTGTGGGAAGTTTTCAAAACGTGATGTCCGCCCTGAACGTCCGCTCCAGACCGTACCCAAAACACCCTCTGCGTCCATTCGGCGTTCTGTAATGGCCCAAACCGCCGGAATCGGCTGTCCCTTGAGATGGGTCTCAAGTAAACCGTCCCACAGTTCCAAAATTCGTCCGACGCGGTGCTCTTCCCGCGTGATAAAAAGAACATTGGCTGACCCCACATCTGCCCAAAACTTCGGGAGATGCAACGCATAGGTCCACAGTTTTTGATACAGGGTCCAGGCATGCTCACTGCCCGTATCGTATTCCACATGAAAGGTCACGACCGAACCGTCTGAGAAACGATAGGTTCCGATGCCATCTGGCCGAATGGGCGTTGCTCGTCGACCTTTGGCGTTCGTGATTGCGTACCGGTCGCCGCTGTCTCGCATGCCAATCCACTCCACCAATCCTTCATCGGCAGAAGAGAGGCTCTCCGAAATCAGTCCCATGAAAAAGCGGTTGGTTCCGTAGAGATGAACCGCTTGGCTGGGTGGCGTCCCTGGTTGACGCAGCAATGCAGAGCGGGTTTCTTTCGTGAGACCGAACGCGAGATGCAGCCCCTCCTTGGTCAATGTCCATCCTTTGACATTGTGGCGCAGAAAGGCAAGGCGCATCGGTTGAGTCCAATCCAGCTTTCTCATCTTGCTCAGAGTCTGGTACATCGTATCTGGCCGATAGTGCAACAGCGTACAGAACTGGTCAGTCGTCAGCAGGGTGTATCGGTACAAGGCGAGCAGGACTTCCTGCTCCTTGTTTCGAGGGGTCAGCAAGTGGGTCTCCTCCTTTCGGGCGGACGGAATGTAGATATATGTCCCGATCTGTTCGCTTCAATAATCTGCGTGGTGACGGGAACCATCCGCTCAACCGCCCGCTCGCGTTTTGTTGGGAGCTCCGTGTCGAGTTCCGTGCGAAGTTTTGTTCGGTGTTTGAGTTTACGCTTGGTCAGTGGTTGATCGCTTCCGCGACGATTTTCCTGCCGGAAGCGTGGGTTGCTGTTGCGAGGTCGGCAGGGATCGCCGCGTCATCTCGTCGATTTCCCGATCCACCTCCTCTGCTCGACGGCCATCGTGCTGATCCGAATGTGCAAACGCGCGTTCAATCCAATCTTCATGCCCAAGTGACACGACGGGATTTTGCATGGTGAATAGTTGCGTGATGCCGCCTTCGAGTTTGGTGCGGACCAATGCATGCGTCTCCGGGAGGTTGAGCAGGTCCCGGGAGGATACATCGGGTTTGAGCCAACGGGTCAGGCGGTCGGCATCCGGGCCACCGAGTTGGAGCAGGATGAGCGTGCCCACGTTTCCCAAGATGCCTGCGAGAATGGGATCGGGCAGTTGATCGAGATACTGCGTGGCGAGCATCAGCGATAAGCCAAATTTTCGGTCTTCCGCCAAAATGCGTTGCAGGATGTTCACTGCATAGAGATGGCACTCGTCGGCGACGAACAGGTGGAGCCGGGCGGCGTGTTCGGGCCGCTTCTGACAGGTGAAGTGCATGCTAATCAGGTACAGCCCCGCGATGATCTTGATGGCGTCCTCGGTACAGTGAGAGCCGTCGATGAGGATCATGTCTCCTTGGTCCATCGCACGGCGCAGGTCGATTGCGCTTTGGGTCTGCCCGAGAATCCGGCGCAGAGAAGGGTAGGTGGTCAAAGCGCCAAGCTTGTTCCAAATCGGGCCAAGATGTTCCCCGATGTTCTTGATCTGTGAAAATTCCTCCGTCCAGAACTGCTGCAGGTGAAAAGGGAGTTTTTTAACGAGTTGATCACGGAACATCTCGTCTAAAAATAGGCGGGTGATGCTAAGCACCGTTTGTGGCGGATCGTGCAACAGGGACAGGACGTTGTTGCGAAGGTAATGCTCCGAACGTGGCCGCGATCCGGGCCAGAGTTCCTGCATCATTGCGACAAATTCGCCCGTCACCGCTTCGGCCTGCTCCAGATCATCCAGAGCAAAAGGATTCAGTCCGCGTGGGTACTTGGTCGGGCCGAGTGGGACAATGTGCACCTTTGGGTAGAGGGAGGGTGGAATGTGCGACAACAGCTTATGGATGGCACCGCCATGCGGATCGAGAAAGGTGAAACCGGGTGCCGTGTCCGGCTCCTTCTGCATCTGATCCACGATCCCGAGCATGGTTTGAAGAAGAGTCGTGGTCTTGCCTGACCCCGTGGTCCCGGCGAGAAATGCGTGCTTCGCCATCTGACGAAGGGGAATGCGGATTTCTTCTCCCTCCCGTCCGGGGAAATCGGACCACCCGACACGTATTCCGCTGGTCCGGGCGGGTGGCGGCAGAATCAACGATGGCGATCGGGCGATGAACGGGAATGACGGCTGATGGCTTTGTGGGACGTGCACCAAGGCGGCGAGTTCCGGGGATGTCCACCACATCCGGCGCGTGGGCCTGCCAGTCTGAATGGCTTGTACCAGCGTTTTCTTGCGCCCGAACGCGGGCACCATGCGTCCACTGCCCTTGGTTTGTTGCATCGCCATGAGCATCGCCCCCAGCCGTTCCTTCGAGGTGTGTCCGCGAACGTACAATCGAACAGAGACCTGAAAGGGTCGATACGATGGATTTAGACGCGTGTGGATGGTTTGGACCATACGCTGCGATTCCTCAGATAGCGGCTTTTGTTGGACAGGCTTACTTTTCCAGTCGGAATCGTTCGTGGTCATGGCCCTGAAAATCTCGCTCGGGGAGAAGGAATTTTCGTGATCCGGTTTGCGGATGCTTTGTTCAGCCCCATGAATCATGCTCCGAAACCGGGCATCCCGAACGGGCGTCATCCAGACATCTAGGATGCACTGATCCTGCGCTGTCCCTTTCACCATCGCGGTGATCAGCGCGTCCACGGGATCGCCATCGTCTGAATCTACACCGGCAAGCGGCAGCCATCTTCGAGCACCTCGTCCGCCCATCTTGAAGTGCGTCACGAGCGTGTTGGCATCCAGAGCCAACTCTGCGACGGGTGACGGCGATTCGATGAGATGCACGTCCGAGTAGGCAGAGTGAAACGCGCTTTGGACCCCCAGTGTGCGATGGCTTGGTACTCCGAGATAGAGCGTGACCGTGGCTTCGTGCGCCGCCTTGGTGACGACGAACCGGAACGGAAGCGGGCCTTGCAACCACTCCAGGCGTCTCGGGAGTCCGAGCGCCGCCAGGGACTGCACGAACACATGAGCATAATTCGGGCTGTAAGATTTGAAGTCGTGTGGCGGGACAATCCGGTAAAACGTCAGGTCCCGCTTTTTTTGCAGCTTCATGAGCAAACCCTCCTTGGCGTGATCGCGATACTGGAGAAAACAAAGAGGGCAGCGACCCGAGTCGCCACCCTGCACAGTATCGTGTGGTATCATCTTACCTTCCTGAAATTCGAATAGGGTGCCAAGGCAGTGCCAATGAGAGAGAAAGCGTCATCCGCCGACACGGAACGCGGGTATAGAACAGGAACGCGTCTCCCATTTGGCTAGGCAGGGGGAGCGACTGAGAATGGCTTCAAGCGACCCTGTGTTCGAAGATTAAGAAAAAGTGGCCGTCGCCATAAGCGGATTGACTGGCCCCTTGAGTCACTCCTGTCGCAAAAACGGGCTCTTCTGCGTGATTACCTACCTGATTTCAGGTCACTTGTAAAAAGGCGTGAGACACGCCGAATGCACACAAACGCCAAGCCCAATATGACTGACGTAAAGCCAGGCAATGGTTATAATCCTAAGAGGACGAGAGTCTCAAATCTGCGTCAGAGAATGAGGTGATAGCTTTGTTGTTTGAGGGCATAAATACCGAGGCTGTTTGTGGGGAACTGAAAAGAATTATGGATGACCAATTTGTCTCCGTTCTCACGGACGTCGGTTACATTACTCGAGCTAAAGTTAACACCGTGCCAGACCTTGATAGTCTGGATGAACGCCAACAAGCCGTCGCCTACGCTATCCGAAGGATGCGTAATGAAAGGATCCTGGAGCTGATATTCGATTCGTCGAAATATAAGACGAAATCAGAAAAACTTCACGCTTTGACTCAAGGCTGGGACAGGGCCCTACTATCAGCTTATCTCTACAAATTTGACTTTGATGTCGATCTTTCAAAGGTGGAATCCGTTATATCCGAAGTCATGATTCCACGCGAGGATATTTTCGCCCATTATATGGCTTTTGAGTTGCCAGGATATATCCGTCAGCAGGTAATTACGATTGACGACACATGGATGGTTAGACCAAAGACTAAGGAGTTTTACGGTGGGACGGACCAAAATACCTCATGGCTAACCCACAACTTCATTCCATCAGTTCACGCTCTTGACAATGAAAACGCTTTGCTGTTCCGCAAAATCAAAGATCCACTTGGCTTCCCAAATGGACCGGATCCATCGGATTCGCAATTGTTACTTGCCCACTTGTCTCCATTGGTGGCACGGTCCCACGATATGTACATTATTCGTGAACACAATGAAACTAGACATCAGCGCGTACATCCGATGCTTAAATGGAGGTCTCATTATAGACTTGGATTACCGGTAACTAGGTGTTATCTCGACAGATTTCCAGATGACATAACATGGCTGCTTCGACACGAGTCAAATTTGTCCGACCACCCAAAAGTACGTGCTGCACTCGAGAGATATGCGTTAGCCTTGCACTACTACACATCCTCATTGAGCCCTGGAATCGAGTTTGACCAAGCCATACATGATGCGGTCATCGGGCTTGAAACATTGGTCATAAATTCGAATGCTGAAGTGGGCTACCGCTTTCAAACGGTGTTGGCCAGGCTGATGGAGGAGGAAGGTGTTTACTGCCGTGATTTCCTAAAACTGATTTACCAATTACGGAGCGACGTGGCACACCAAGGTCGGACTCATGAAAAACGTAGGGCATCACGTACTGTAGTGTTTCAAGCGATCAGTTTGCTCAATGGAGTGATAAGGTGGTACTTGGCAAAATCCGAAACAATGACTGCCAAGCAAATCGACACGCACTTAGCAGAAATGCCCTTTGGTTTCAAAAAGGACGTTGCGGAGTCGCCCTGGGGATCAGTTTCCAGCATTGAAAAAGACCCTCCAATTGATACAGGGCCGTGGACAAGTAAGACTGCTGTAATAAGCGACTGACGTATCTGCAATTGGATGAAGGCTTGCTTCATGGGTGCTAAAAGTGTGCCATTCTCTATGCTCACGAACGATGACGGATTTGGTTGATGAAGTGGGGGGACGATGTCCGTGGCTCTTCTTTCGGCATCGCTTGTTACTATAGTGCGAATTTCGTCAAATTCCGATAGAATGGTTACCAGAGATTAGTGTTCGCTCCCATCGTAAGTGAGTTCATTATGTTCCACCTCACACGGGGAAAATCAAAGGGGTTTTTCCACTTGACATATGCACCTGGATCCCGAGTTCAGATTCGTGGGGAAGAGTGGCTTGTCCGTGATGCGCGTCCAGTAGAGCATAATGTGTTTGCGCTGCGTGTCACAGGATTGTCTGAAACGGTTCGGGATTACGAGGCAACGTTTCTTGATTCACTCGACTCCGTGAAAGTCCTGTCACCAGAAGATGTGACGTTTGTCCCCGATGATTCGCAAGGTTATCGTCGATCTCGTTTGTTTTTGCACGCCTTACTCGCGCGGACGCCGTTGACAGAGCCTGGCGTGACCACACGTGGACAGGCAGCCATGGAGGAAAGCGAGTATCAATACATACCTGCACAACGGGCGTTGTCACTGGTGCGTCCACGGCTTCTGATTGCCCATGGAGTGGGACTCGGAAAAACGATTGAGGCAGGCATTTTATTGGCAGAGCTTATCCGCCGCGGACGCGGACGCCGGGTTCTGGTTGTGGCTATGCGCTCCACGTTGGAGCAGATTCAGAAGGAACTGTGGTCGAGGTTCACCATTCCCCTCATGCGATTGGATTCAGTCGGAATCGCCCGAATTCGCCGCGACATACCTCGGAACAAAAATCCGTTTCACTATTACGATAAAGTCATTATTTCTATTGATACCCTAAAAAATGATGAACAGTATCGGCGTTATCTGGAGGCGTGCCAGTGGGATGTCGTCTGGATGGACGAGTGCCACAATGCGGCGAACGCCAGCACAGAACGCAACCTACTTGCCAATTTGTTGGCCAATCACAGCCATAGTTTGATTCTTACCTCAGCTACGCCTCACAATACTTGTGGGGGATATGCATGTTGATTTGCTGGAACCAACGAATCACGAATCTCCGATTGCTCGGTTTATGCGACCAAAGGGTCAGGGCATTCATCACGTTGCTTATTAGGTTGGCAACGTCAGGCACTATACCGAACTATATGAGTATCCCAAGGAGAATTTGGAAGTGTAGCCGAATTCACTACACAGAGTGTATACATACTGGACGGGGGAACAGAATTGGCACAGGCACAAGCAGACATGGACCTACAAAAAGACCTCTTTGAAGCAGCAAATCGGATGAGGGCGAGTATCTCACCAGGTGACTATAAACATATCGTGTTGCCGCTTATCTTCTTGCGTTACCTTTCTTTGCGCTATGAAAAAAGACGGGCGGAAGTTGAACAAATCGTGAACGATCCGAATCACGAATGGTACTCGGATGATCCAGAAATTCGAGAAGAAATTTTGAATGACCCAGACCAGTATCTCTCACAACGTGTGTACATTATCCCTGAAGAGGCGAGATGGTCACATCTCGTTAAAAATGCGAAGCAACCAAACACCAAAGAAATGGTTGATAATGCCATGAAATTGATTGCGGATGAGAACGATGATCTGCAAGGGATATTACCGCGCATCTATCAGTCGTCGAATTTGCCGGCGGAGAATCTCGGAGAACTGATACAGATTTTTTCCCGTGACAAATTCTCGGCTCAAAATCATGACAGCGTTGATGTGTTGGGACGTGTCTACGAGTATTTTATCGGGAATTTTGCATCGTCTGAAGGGCAACGCGGCGGGGAGTTCTATACGCCAGCAAGCATCGTTCGATTGTTGGTAGCGATGTTGGAGCCTATGTCAGGAACAGTATTTGATCCAGCCTGCGGATCGGGTGGCATGTTCCTTCAATCAGAACAATATACCCCAAACAAACATGCCTTGTCATTTTATGGTCAGGAAGTGATTGAGAACACCGTTCGTCTCGGTAAGATGAATGTCCTTCTCCACGGAATAAACGCCGATATTCGTCTCGGAGATTCGCTGCTCAACGATTTGTTCGAAGGACAGCAATTTGACTACGTGATCGCGAACCCACCATTTAACATGAAATTGTGGGGAGCCGACAAGATTCAGCGAAATGATTCGCGATTGATTGGTCCTGTGACCGATAGGAACGCAAACTACATGTGGATGCAGCATTTCTTGGCACACGTCAAGGACGGCGGTACTGCCGGATTTGTCATGGCCAATGGGGCGATGACGACCAACACGGCGGAAGAAAAAGAAGTCCGTCAGCGACTAATTGACGAAGGCTATGTTGATTGCATCGTTCAGATGCCCGAGAAACTGTTCTTCACCACAGGCATCCCTTGCTGTCTCTTCTTCTTGAGCAAGAACCGAGATGGACGGAAAAGATATAGAGCACGGAAAGACGAGATTCTTTTCATTGATGCGCGACAGAAGGGAAGCCTGGTTAATCGCAGGCAAAAGACGCTTTCCCAAGAAGAGATTGACGAGATTGCCACAGTATACCATGCCTTTAGGAATGGTAATAACGAATACACGGACGTTGCTGGATTTTGCAATGCGGCCAAAGTGGATGAGGTAAAGGCCAACGACTACAAGTTGACACCGGGGATTTATGTAGGGACGGGCGCGATCGATGAGGACGATGTGCCATTTGACGAGAAAATGGCGGGGTTGACGGAGAAGTTGAAGCAACAGTTTTGCGAGGCAAATTCACTTCAAGACAAGATAGCAAAGAACTTGGAGAGGTTGTTCTAATGAGT
>NZ_LSUQ01000055.1 GCF_001642725.1 Ferroacidibacillus organovorans | reverse complement strand
GCGCACAAACGCTTGTCCATCACATCAAACCGGATGTTTCAATCGCGCTCGATGTCGGCATTTCTGGTGACACGCCGGGCATCGATGGTTACGATGCCCTTTCAGCACTCGGCAAAGGCCCAATTTTACTGATCTATGACGGTTCAATGCTCCCCAACCCGCGCTTTCGCGACTTCATCATGGACACCGCGTCCGATGCAAAAATTCCACTACAAGTCGAATCGATCGCGGGGGGTGGTACGGATGCAGGACGTTTTCACATGTACGGCTCCGGCGTTCCCTCCGTCGCCTTTGGCTGCACCACGCGCTATATTCACAGCCACGCAGCTGTCTACCACCAAGAAGACTTCGACCACGGTGTAGCGCTCTTAACCGAAGTGATCAAACGCTTGGATCACGGTGTTCTAAACGACTTGCGCGATCTATAATCCTCCGTCACCCCTCTGCGCCGTCAGAGGGGTGACGAGTCTTCAGGTTTTTATCCATGCGAGACGCGACTTCGCGTTCTTCCTCACGGTTTGAATGCTGCAATCTTTGTGCGACGCGACGCTGATCTTCCAGTGATCGATTCTGGTTTAATTTAGACTTTCCTTCGAGCTGTTTCACAGAAATGTAAAAACCGCGAATCCCTCGTGCCATCGCTTGAACCCATCCCTCGTGGAGCGAATCCACCAGAGGCAAATGGGGGTCATGTTGGAGAATGAGTTGCTTTAGATCGCTGTCGCGCAGTTCGTTCTCCTCGTAAAAATGGATCGTTCCTTTCGCGTGCACCACTTGATAGTTCCACGTTGGAACAGCGCGCTCTTCTTCATACCAGCCTGAAGAGATATAGCTGTGCGGACCATGAAAAATGGCCAGCACTGTGGATCCTTCGGGAATTTTCGCGTGAGGATTGGCTGCCGCAAAATGTCCGTGAAGCGTCATTGACGCTTCTTTGAACACGAGCGGCACATGTGATACAAGCATGTCAGTATTTGAAACTGAGCATAATGTAGCAAACGGATATGAACGCATGAGTTCAAACGTTTCAGCATCATGCATGCCGAATGAAGCGGGTGTATACATAAAAATTCCTCCTCTTTCCATAGCCCACTTAGGTTTGACGCGTGTCACACAGAAAGCTACAATGAGTCGAGACGCTTTAATAAGTTTAGTTATATCAAAAAAGGGAGTGTTTTTCTTGAATTCATCTTACCAGCCGCTTTTTCAACCGATTCGCCTACGAAGAGGTGCCGAGTTGAAGAATCGCATCATCATGGCTCCGATGACACACTTCTCATCTCACCCTGACGGAACCGTGTCTGACGATGAAATTCGCTACTATGAGCGTCGCACTGGCGGTGTGAGTATGGTAATCACAGCCTGCGTTTTCGTCTCGCCAAGCGGCAAAGGATTCCCTGGGGAGTTTGGCGCCGAACGTGACGAACGCATTGAGGGGCTATCTCGCCTCGCGAGCGCCATAAAAAGGCAAGGTGCTAAAGCGGTTCTGCAAATTTTTCACGGGGGTCGCGCGTGCGCGCCAGACCTCGTTCCCAATCGCGACGTCGTCAGCGCGAGTGATGTCGCTGAAGAAAAAGAAGGTGCACCGACGCCGCGCCCTTTGACAGAGCCAGAAATCGTGCAGATCGTGCGCGATTTTGGCGAAGCGACACGCCGCGCCATTGAAGCCGGATTTGACGGTGTCGAACTCCACGGAGCAAATGGCTATTTGATCCAGCAATTCTACTCACCCTACACAAACAAGCGTAACGATCGATTCGGCGGTTCAAGGGAAAATCGATTGACGTTTCCACTCATGATCGTTGATGAAGTGACGCGTGTTGTCAAGGAGCACGCAAAAAACGAATTTTTGATCGGTTACCGTTTTTCGCCTGAAGAGGCACATGAACAGGGACTAAAAATGGAAGATACAAACGTGTTGATTGACGCGCTGAAAAGCAAGGCGTTGGACTATCTCCACGTTTCCGCGACCGACTACCGCACACCGCCAAAATCAGGATCAGATCAGTCAACCTCTCGCATCGCACTCATCGTAAAGCGCGCGGGAAACGATCTGCCAGTCATCGGCGTCGGATCGATCAAGACACCAGACGATGCGATTGACGCGCAATCTTCAACAGGATGTGCTCTGATCGCTCTGGGGCGCGAGATCATCATCGAACCGGACTGGGTGCAAAAAGTGGAGCGGGGCGATGAGCACGCCATCGCGACGGAACTCTCCCTTAGCGATCAAGAACGGCTCGTCGTGCCCACGCCATTGTGGAATGCCATCACGCACACACCTGGTTGGTTTCCGATTGCGATGTCATCCAATGCATAACGCGAAGGCGTTACGCAAAGGAGACGATTGACGGGTTGAGCGCTTTTAAAACGGGCGGCGTCTGTCCAGGCTGACACTGGGCGATCACATTCCCATCCGCCTTCGTATCGATATGTAAAACTCCGCCTGGCAATTTACCATACGGGACTGAGCCGGGTGGTATGTTCGGTCCGCCAAAAGCTGCAAGATTCATCTTTTGCTTTGCCAAGTCTTTTAGAAATGAGACCGTATAGGCGACAGGGCTGTGTGGAAATGGTGCAAGAAATCCAGGCGCATTATAGTTCGTTCCAAGTTCTTGCTCGAGTAGTGTTGCGTTTGTTTGCATCGCATCGGTCAAGAGCGCTGGCAGATCATCCTGCGTAACCCGTTGATTGGGAATGGCTGATGCGTGAAACAAAGAGAGCGGCAGCGGGGCGATCGGCACTTCGCCCTGCTCTGTGTTTTGGTTGTAAAACGCAAGAACAAATTGATGGCTGCTTATATTGTAGACTCCGGCAAACCGCGAGATGACATTCTCATTGATGCCCTGTCCAAGCGACGTGGAAACTGGATAAAACATAGTTGCAATGAGCAGCAATGCGGCCACGATGACCATGAAAATGACTGAGTTTGTATTGATTCGTTTTTTGGGAGACGCTGTCATTGTGTTGTGAATTCCTCTCTATCACTGGCATGAATGACGTAAAATAGGTAAACTTTTAAAAAAAGCTGTCGCAAAATGAGAAACAGCGTAATGACTTTGGGAGGAATTGTTCATGGCAGAGTTATTTACACCCTTTGAAAAGGGACAACTTCATCTTAAGAATCGAATTGTCATGGCGCCGATGTGTCAATACTCCGTGACTGCAAAAGACGGAATTCCAAACGACTGGCACTTTGTTCACTATGTCACGCGCGCAATCGGCGGCGTCGGCCTTGTCATCATGGAAATGACCGACGTAGAGCCGGACGGTCGAATTACCGACTATGATCTCGGACTTTGGTCCGACGATCACATCCCTGCATTTACGCGCATCATCGATGCGGTTCACGAGCACGGCGCAAAGATCGGGATTCAGCTTGGGCACGCAGGGCGCAAAGCAGAAGATGCGCCACAACCGGTCGCTCCTTCTGCGATTCCCTTTCCTGGCGAGCGCTATAAAATGCCGCGCGCGCTGACGGTCGATGAGGTTCAAACGATGGTGCGAAAATTTGCAGACGCGGCGATTCGCGCAGTCAAAGCGGGTGTTGACACACTTGAAATTCACGGAGCACACGGCTATCTGATCCATCAGTTCCAATCTCCGCTCACAAACCAGCGACAAGATGCGTACGGGCAAGATCTGGCGCGCTTTGGCGTCGAGGTCATTCGCGCAGTAAAAGCGGTGATTCCACCCTCCATGCCACTGATCATGAGACTCTCTGCCGTAGAGTATGTTGAAGGCGGGTACGGCTTGTCCCACACGATTGAACTGGCCAAAGCCTATGAAGCAGCGGGTGTCGATCTGTTTCACGTGAGTTCTGGCGGCGAAGGTCCGATTGGTTCAGGTGGACGACCAGGAACATCGCCTGGCTACCAGGTGCCGTTCGCGCGCGCCATTCGAGAAGCGCTCCACACCCCTGTGATCGCAGTGGGCCGGCTCGAAGATCCCGCGCTTGCAGAAGCTGTCATTGCAAACGGAGACGCTGATCTTGTCGCCGTCGCGCGCGGATTGCTCAAAGACCCTTACTGGCCACTCCACGCAGCAACTGCGCTGCGCGCGACACCCGATGTTCCTAAACAGTATACCCGCGCGTTTTAGGCGCGGGCTTCTTTTTTCTAATCGCCGATCCCATGATCTCACGCCTGCCCAATCAGCGCAAATCAAACATGCACGATTCAATCAATCGCTCACGCCTCAAAGGACAACCTGAACGATCGGGAAACACGACCCGCGCGTGGCGCAAAAAAACTGATCGTAACTTCCTCGTCAGACGCCCCGCGCACCACCCACTCCACAACACCGCGCTGACGAATCGGCGTTGCCCACGCATCGCGGCCGCCATACCCATCGAGATGGTCCATGATGTAAGGCGAGCTTCCGGAAAGGAATTCAACAGTCCCCTCCAACGTGGCTGTGAGTTTGTCAAGTGTATGCGTTTTTCCTTTCTCTGTGCTCGTTGTCGGCAAAAAGCCGCCATTTGCAACCTCTGCAACGACGCGATACACATGATCCGCCTCTTTTGTAACACGGAGATAAGGAATGCGAAGTTTCGGCGTGCTCAATCCAAGTCGCGTTAAAAACGGCGAAATGCGCGCGCACTCCTCTTCCAAAAGATGTAAAGGTGGATTTTGAATGACGTATTTAGGATGAAGTCCGCCGATTTCTACATCGCCAAAATCGGGGTGATGAAACGCAGTCCAGGGAAAAACCCCTTGATCAATAGCTTCCCGATCCACCCAGGCATAGATTTTCCGCTCATCGTCCGTGCGTTCATCAGGCGTTCGTTGGATCATATGGCGCATTCCGTACTCGCCATAGCCGCGAGCACCCGCGCGGTGCGCCAAATCCCAAAGCTCGATGGTAAATCCGAGAATCCCGAGATGATCATACATCCAGTCATCTGCGGCGCCCGGCATCAACACCGCTTCGTGACCTGTCGCAAACTTCTCAAAGTTTGAACCTGCAAAGTACCCGCTGGCCTCTGCGCCCATATCAGCGACACGCGTGAAGAGAAGACGATCAAATGACGATAAAACGGTGTCATCTCCAGTTGAAGGCTGTCGCAGGATGACCCCGCCTGACGTGTGTAGCGCCGCATAGGCAGCAATGTTTGGATGGGCGATGATCCATTGTGCAAAACATCTCAGTTCAGGTTCCGAGAGTGGAAATGGGCCGGCACCGTCTTGTCCTGCTTCATTCGCCCAGCGAATCGGGAAATTACGATTAAAATCCATGCCGCTGCGCGCGCGGTTGTACGCTCTGGCAAACGGTGGCAGATCCCCGGAGCGAGATTGGCGATGGATGCGCCCTTCTGGAAATACGTGATAGTAGGTTCCCCCAATTTCACCAGGCCTGCGCTGTCGCATCACACGCGGATCCAACTCATCCGGAACAAACGCGCCGTCTTCTGCAGGAATACGCATATGCAGGATGACGCCGTCGCCGTTTACATCGTCAGGATAAAATCCTTCTGGCGGTGCGGAATAGGGATACGTGTGGGGGCTTGATCGCAACCATGCAGGTGTTGTCAAGTAAGCTTCAGCGCCATCCACGGAAAGCCTCGGGACAACGTACACCGTGTGATCGTCTAACAATGCTGTAATTTCCTGGTCATTTCCATACATTTCAAGACACTGTGTGATCCAGTACATCGCAGCGGCATTCCCTGTCACTTCTCCTGCGTGTATGTTCGCGTCGACGAGAACGGCCGATTTTTCTTCCGCTGTTGCGCGCGCAAACTGAGTCAGCGTCACAACCGGAATCGCGCGCCCTTCTCGACTCGTCCCCATAACCTCGACCCGCATGAGCGTCGGGTATTTCTGCGCGAGTCGGCTCAATTCATCCCACATCGCAGTGAATCCCCAATAGAGCGCCTTCATGGCTCATCCCCCCAAGGTTTCCCAGTATGCGATGCCAACCATGTTTTAGCACTCGTAAATTCGGATTGCAGCACCCCGTGTCCAGCGTTCTGCCAATCATGCGTCACATCGGCGCCAGCTGCCCGAAGTGTTTCTTCTAATCTTTCACTCGACGCATGAGGTACAATCGGGTCCTCGCGTCCAGAGGACAGATAGACAGAGTGGCGCTTGAGATCAGGTAAGCGGGGAGGCGTGAGCGGCATCATCGCGCGAAAGAGGAGTGCAGACGTTAACACCGCCGGTTCAAGGAGTAACATACTCGCCGCGATATTGGCGCCGTTCGAATAACCGACTGCGATCCACTCGTTATCCCACAGTCCATAGTGATCCTTTACCTCATCAAGAAAGGACGAGAGTTCACGTGTTCGAAAGAGCAAATCCGCTTCGTCAAATACTCCTTCAGAGAGTCGACGAAAAAAACGATTTGCCTGCCCCTCCTTCACCTTACCACGAATCCCCAAAAGCGAAGCGTGTGGCGCCAAGAACGTTCCAAGCGAGAGCAGATCATGTTCGTCGCCTCCTGTCCCGTGCAAGAGAATCAAGGTTTGTTTATGATTCACTTTGCTTTGTACAAACGTGTGATGAAAATTCATCAAACTCCCCTTCCGCTTCTGTGCCATCGCGCAAATCCATTCCAGCGACAATCGTACGTGAATGCGTCCATCAGCTCAACACCTCCCATTCTAGCGTAATGGATTCTACGACTCAAAAATTCCTATTGACGTGGAAGAACACGGCAAAAGGTTCGCAACTCTTCCCGTTGGCGCAAATAACACCGCAAGCGCTACTCGGGTACTAAAAAAGACAGCGGGGATGTGTTTCAGCATCCCCGCTGTCTTAATTCGGAATCAGGTATCGCAATCAGCGCACAACCAGCACTGGCACGTGAGATCGATTGAGGACACCGTGGCTCACGCTTCCAATCAGCAATCGATCAAGCGTGCCTCTGCCGTGACTGCCCATGACGATCAAATCTGCAGAGCGCTCTTTTGCGATTTCACAGATGACCGTCGCTGGATAACCTACATGTTGCTCAAAACGAATGCGATCGCCATACTTAAAAAAAGCTTCCTCGACAATTTCCTTTTTTATCGCGGCGACGATCTCGTCGTTATACTCAGGTTCTGCAAGGGTTGGAACTCCAGGAATGCTCCCCGCATAGAGCGGATCGTGATAAGCTGTCGAAACATAGAGAACGGTCAGTTTTGCTTCGGTCCAGCGATTCAAAAAATCAGAAATCATTGGAATCGCCTCGCGTGACGCGCTCGAACCGTCTGTCGCATACAGAATGTGGTTCATCGTCGTTTCCCCCTTCTCCACTCATTATGCTCCATCTTCCGCTCCTTTAAGAGATTCGAAACGATGATTCAAATTTAGTCCGAATGGCCGATTGACAAATTAAGCTGACTCTTGGTACAAACCTTTCAGCGCTTGCGCCGTGGCGATCACCCAGAGCAAAAGTGTAATGCACCAAGCCATAATTGCGATCAAAAGAAATACCGGTGCAAAAAGCGACAAGAAGCTCAGTCCTGGAAAGTGGCTGATGAAAGAAAGCGACACAGCATACATACCTAGCGGAAAAATGACACTCCACAAGCCAGTCTCATAGCGAAAGAGCGAATGCCACGAGCGATACTTCCATCCTCCCATGATGAGAAGCAGAGGAATCCAAAAGCTCCCCCACGCCCACATCATGACGGTGAGAGCGACGACAAAAGAGTGTATGAGATGCAAGAAGGGGGATCCCAATTCTGGCGATGCAAGGTGCGTCCCCGCGACCGTTGCGATCGCCATCGCCCCCATGTTAATCCAGTACGATGGGGCGAGATCTTCCCGGCGTACGCCACTAAAAAAGAACCGATAAAGAATAAACACGATAAATAAAAGATAAAAAAGGATTCCGAGCGCCCAAAACGCAAACGATGCGACCAAGAGCCACTCACGCTCATCTCCGATGTGCGCCGCGACGAGCGCGCTAATGATTGCTAGCGACTGCGTTGCGACAGGTGCCAACAGCCATGACCCATTGACAATCGCCGCAAGCGGGCGTTCATTTTCAAAGATCAGATACGCAAACTGCAAGTACAGCAGCGCCATCCACGAGAGGAGTCCAAACACGGTGAGTACACTCATTAACCAGAACTCATGCGTTCCATTGAGACGAATCGCGAGTACATCCGTCGCCGCTACCAGTGTTAAAAATCCAAAGCTGCGCTCTGGATGAACCCAATCCGTCCGCATGTGTGAAGCGAATTGCGTCCACCTCCACCCATACAAAATCAATAAGCTGATGTAGAAAATAAGTGCGATCGCTAGAAAAAAACTTGAAGAAGCTTTCCAACCGTTCAATTCTGACCCGACAGAGAGAATCCCTGTCGCCATGACCACTGAAAAATAGGCGGGACTCATTGCGCGAACGCGCGATTGAACCCATTCCCTAATGCGCGTTGAAATCGCGTCAGTCTTCGATTGGGCCAAATTCCCACTCGCTCCATTCCTCTATCTCGCCATTTTCCCACGTTATCACGAGTGTACGTAATAAGCACGCCGGGTTGATCTGAACGTCGATCACTTGGCCGTCAAGATGATGATCGGGGTGTTTCACGTGATCTCCCGTATTTAAACGCATTTTGACTCCCTCCACTCTCATTCGTCACGCACACCCCCATAAAGGAATCATAGATGCGCATGATCAGGGTTTCACGCGATCTTATCGCGCACCCCCTCTACATTTTATACTACGACAATTGCATTCATCATGGGAGATTTCCTTCTTTTTATGTCATTCTTCCTTGACATCTCCCTGTGCATCCTTTATATTGTGATAGCAGTGGTTTTGATTCAATCCTAAGCCACCTGATGGCGAGATCTTCATACCATGCGGGTGTGGCGGAATTGGCAGACGCACCAGACTTAGGATCTGGCGGGCAACCGTGGGGGTTCGAGTCCCTTCACCCGCACCACGATGGATTTACTTCGGAGTTTAGCGCAGCTTGGTAGCGCGCCTGCCTTGGGAGCAGGAGGCCACAGGTTCGAATCCTGTAACTCCGACCACAAAAAGAGCCCGTGAACACGGGCTCTTTACTTTTACATAGAATCTTCCCCACATCAAGAATTCGGTTAGAGCAACGTTCCATGATTATCTAGACTCAAGTTCTAAAAACGGGCGATCGACTCAGTACACAACCTGCTCATGCACATACCTTATGAAGGTGAAACGAGAGGAGGGAATGTGAGTGGGTACATTTGGAGGATATACGCGTTGGGCTGTTGTATTTCTGATTATTTTCGTACTGTTCTTCTTGCTTGTTCCAGGTATCGGTGGCGGCTATGGCACAACGGGTGCAGGCGTTGGCGGCGCGTACTAAGTTTCTCAATTCAGTGAATGGGTAAGGAAAGCGAGGGATTCACATGGGCACGTTTGGGAACTACACCCAATGGGCGATTGTGTTTTTGATTATTTTCGTACTGTTCTTCCTCTTTGTACCAACTTACGGTGGCGGGGCTGGCGGAGCATACTAACGAACGCTGAACGTTATGGGATTTACCCTTTGCAACACGCCTCGCCGCTGTACGTAAAGAGGCAAGACGCATCCGCGTCTTGCCTCTTTACGTACAGCGGCGAGGCGATACGTTACGAAACTCGTGCGCTGAATGCAGGAAATCCCATGATCCAGACAGACATCAGCGCAACGGCGAACGTAAAGAAGAGCCCAAGTACGAGTGCTCCTAGATGGAATGGAGGTCCATCCCCCTCTGTGGCGTGCATAAAGAAATACAATTGAACCACAATTTGCAGACCAGCCAACACCATCAGTACGATGAGCAGCGGCCCTAGTGTAAAGGAGCGTTTTAGCGCAAATGTGTACGCGAGCGCGGTCAGCACAAGAGAAGAGAGATATCCGACAATGTACTTCTTCGCCGAATGTTTTGGATGGATTCCCCCATCCACTTTTTCAGATTCCACATTCACCTTACATCACCACCCCAGATAAATAGACAACTGTGAAGATGAAGACCCACACCACATCGAGAAAATGCCAATACAGATTGACGACAAACAACTTGCGCGCAGTGACCCGCGTGATGCCTTTGCGGGCAATTTGAATCCACGTCACAATCATCCAGCCGATGCCGATCGATACGTGAAGTCCGTGCGTACCGACGAGTGTGTAGAATGCGGAGAGAAAGGCGCTGCGCTGCATCGTTGCCCCTCTCGCCACATTTGCAGCAAACTCACTCACTTCAAAGCCGAGAAAGCCGAGTCCCAGCAACACCGTTACGGCGATCCAGGCCAGCACGGCCGACTTATTTCGATTGCGCATCGCGAGTGTCGCGAGCCCGCCTGTAAAGCTGCTTGTCAATAACAAAAACGTTTCAGTCGCAAAACCGGGAACATCAAACAGTTGTTTTGCGGTCAATCCTCCGTCCGTGTGTGTGCGCAATACGAGATACGTTGCAAACAAACAGCCAAAGAGCAACATATCGGTTGCTAGAAAAATCCAGAAACCAAGAATTTTGATGGATTGTTCTGGATCCTGATACTCGAGCGGCTTTTCTTCGTTCGCCACACGTCCGTGGAGAGCATATTCGATAAATGCCATGATTACAACCTCCCCAATGCGGCTTCCGTCTCGCGAATTTCATCAGCCGGAATGGTGTGCTCATCGCCATACTCAAATGCTCGAAAGAGTAAACTGAGTAGAATGCCGATGAGCCCAAGTACCGCGATAGGAATCCATTCAAAGACCAATCCGAATCCAGCGATGAAGAATGATACTCCCATGAGGAAAGGTCGACCAGAATTTTTCGGCATGTGAATCGGCGTGATCATATCCGATTTCAGTTTGAGACGATCGGTCTCTTTCCGCTCTTTGAGTTCCCACCACATGTCGCGCTCTGTCACCGTTGGAATCACGGCGAAATTGTAGTGTGGAGCCGGAGATGGCAGCGACCATTCAAGTGTCCGAGCATCCCACGGATCGCCCGTTAGGTCGCGCTCCCCATGTTTGATACTGTAAAGTACTTGAATGACGATGAACAGAAACCCGAGTCCCATGATGTAGGCGCCGATGGTTGAGATAAAATTGAGCGTTCCCCAGCCCATGTCGGTCGGGTAGGTGTACATGCGGCGCTGCATCCCCATGAAACCGAGCGCGTATTGCGGCATGAAACAGACATAAAATCCGATGTTAAAGAGCCAAAACGCAATTTTTCCAAGCCGAACATCGAGCATAAAGCCGAATACTTTAGGCCACCAGTAGTACATACCAGCGAGCATTCCAAACACGACGCCTCCGATCAAGACCTGATGAAAGTGGGCGATCAGAAAGTAGCTGTTGTGGTATTGATAATCTGCAGGCGCTGCGGCCAGCATCACACCGGTCGCCCCGCCGATGGTAAAGCACGGGACAAAGGCAATTGTCCAGAGCATGGGAAGTGTCAGGCGAATCCGCCCGCGAAACATCGTAAACAACCAGTTGAACACTTTGACACCCGTCGGTATGGCGACAAGCATCGACGCGATGGCAAAGAACGTGTTAACGCCCGCCCCTGCGCCCATCGTAAAGAAGTGATGAGCCCACACAAAGTAGCTGATGACGCTAATGAGCATGAGTGATAACACCATCGATGAGTAACCGAAGACGCGTTTTCGCGCGAAAGTGGCGACCACCTCCGAGTAAACGCCAAACGCGGGTAAGATGACGATATACACCTCCGGATGACCCCATACCCAGAAGAGATTTACAAACATCATCGGATCGCCACCGTGTAAGATGGTAAAGAAGTGCGTACCTGCAACCCGATCAAGCGTAAGCAGCGCAAGGGCGATGGCCAGCGCCGGAAAGGCGAAAATGATGACAACACTCGCCGCAACAACCGACCATGAAAAGAGTGGCATCCGCATAAGTTTCATTCCGGGCGCACGCATCTTAAAAATGGTAACCAAGAAGTTGATCCCAGTCGCGATGCTGCCGATACCGGAAATCTGTAAGGCTAGCAGGTAGTAGTTTTCTCCGGGGCCAAAGTCAAACCCGAGCTCTGAGAGTGGTGGATAGCTGACCCACCCAGCGTCCGGTGATCCCCCAAAGACGAAGGAAATATTAAAGAGCATGGCGCCAAAAAAGAATAACCAAAAAGAAATCGCGTTTAAATAGGGAAACGCAACATCGCGGGCGCCGATCTGTAGCGGTACCACAATATTGAATAAGGCGAAAATAAAGGGCATCGCCATAAACAGAATCATGATCGTACCGTGTGTCGTAAAGATTTGATCATAGTGTTCGGCGCTTAAAAAGTGATTTCCTGGGACAGCGAGCTGTGTGCGCAACAATAGTGCGTCGACGCCGCCGCGAAACATCATTATAAGTGCTGCAAGAAGATACATGATGCCGATTTTTTTGTGATCAACCGTTGTCAGCCATTCACGCCAGAGCCATTTCCACCGACGCAATCGCGTGAGTGTCACAACAATGCCAAGCATTGTGAGAAGAATCAATACATCTGAGCCCCAGATCATAGGGCCTTCATTCCACATCAAATAGGTCGTCGTAAAATGTGTTAGCCAAACTGGCATGTGCCTGTCACTCCCTTCTTATTGAGTGGAATTGTGCTTCATGGAGTTGGAACCCGTACCCTGCGCTGGCAGCATGCCCGGCATGTATTTTCCACCGTCTGCCCATACCGTTCCGTTAAATAAATTGGGCGGAATGGAAGAATACTGGGTTGTTCCAATGACGCTAGGTATTTTAAGCTGTGCGTAAATCGCTCGTGTAAGCGGGTGTGAAGTCGATTTCACACGCTGAACCCACCCATAAAATTGCGTCGCAGGTTTTGCGATGACGTTAAAGTTCATATGTGCGAAACCGCGACCTGTGAAGTTTGCGCCATGGCCATAATACGTCCCAGATTGATTCGCCTGAAGCCATAGACGCATCGCCATTCCAGGCATGGTGTACTCTTGCCCACCAAGTCGCGGCACCCAAAATGAGTTCATAGGGGCGTCTGATGTGAGCACAAAATTGATCGGGACACCTGTAGGAATGACCGCGTAATTCACAGTTGCGATTTTTTGGTCAGGGTATTGGAAAAGCCACTTCCAATCGAGCGAAGTCACTTCAATGGTGATTGGTGCGATGTTGTTTTCCGGCGGTCGAACAAGGGCAAACGTCGTCTTTTCGGTGAAGTAACCGAGAATGCCGACGATCACGATCGGAATCCCCCACCAAATCACTTCAAGGACGCGGCTCTCAGACCACTTTGGCTGATACGGCGCACGGTTGCCTGGTTTGTCACGATAACGCCAAACGATAAAAACTAAGAGTGCCAAAACAGGTATGATAACAATTCCGGTGAGGATGACCGAGAGTATAATTAAATGAAGCTCTTCTCGTCCAACTGGACCGACTGGATCAAGCACCATATATTGAGGACCACACCCTGACAAGAGCAGGGTCATTGCAGAAGCGCCAAGCATGCCGTAGCGGATGCGTCGCTTTTTCGCTTTGTCATGCACGTTAGTTCACTCCTTTCTTTCATGCTGTGTCACGCGACGTCGTAAACGTCGCCCCCCTCAAGATGAGCCTCGCATCTGATGAGTACGTATCGTTTACGACTGCATCACGAGCATAGCTCGCAGTTCGCGCGCGAGTAAGACATAAGCCTGCTAGGCGGAATCCATCCAAACGGACTAATTCTTCATGGTCTGATCAGACTAGACATGCGTTCCAATCCTAAAATCCTTCTTTACCTCGATTGAAGTAAACACAACAAAACCGCGCGATCGCGCGGTTTTGTTGTGTTTGCATAAAGATGGATGCGACAAATATGCCTTAACGCGATTCGTTTAACAGTTGTTGAAACAACTGCACAAATTGTTCACAATCTCCAATTCCTCGCGAAAAAAATTCTCGATCGACCTGTTCTACCATCGGAAGCGCCTTTGCCACGATTTCCTTTCCTTTCATTGTTGTGTGAATTTGGTTTGCGCGCGTGTCCGCAGGATGGGAACTGCGATGTACAAGTTCTTTTTTCTCTAACGTACGTAACACCTGAGATGTCATCATCACATCGACCTTTGTGTGATGTGCCAATTGAACCTGTGTGATAGGTTCATTCAACTGTTCGAGCCATAACAGCGTTGTTAGAAGTACGAATTGGGTGTGTGTTACGTCAAGCGTCTTTAATGTATCTCGTTGTTTTCGTTGCCACAAATTTGAAACCTGCCAAAGCAAAAAACCAGGGCTATCAGCCGGTTTCTCAAATTCGGAACTAAATTTTCGCACCAAAATTGCTCACCCTTGCATTAAGAAATCAATTTTCAATTCCATTGCGCTACATGTGTAATGCAACTGTTGCTAGTGCTTGCATGGTTTTTGGAATTTCCGATGTAATCTCTGGTCCAATTTGATGTCCCAATTTATCTGCTGCAGGTCCAATCATCATCACCTGGTGAATCACTCGTGTTTTCCCATTCTCAAGAGTTTGCAACCTGTGAGTAAAGCGAATGGTGACGCCTGCTCCAGGAATCTCCGTTTCATCCGTGAAGCATTCTTTCTCACGCACTTCCACAAGCTTGAAGATCAGCGCCCTCTGTCCTCTCGGTGTTATGCTGCCAAATGATCCGTCACAAAAAGAGCCGCTCAGTTCCACATCTTCGATTCCTGTATCCCATTTCGTCCACGTCGATACATCTGAATAGAGCGACCATATTGCCTCAGCACTTGCTTCAGTTTCTATCATGTGTTCATATTTCCACATTTTATTTTCTCCCCCTAACCCTATTTCGTATACTCAATTATTATAAGTGAACATATTATAATTCGTCAAGAATATCTTTCTTATTAATTTCGCCTTATTATCAATATACAGATAAATCCTATATTCACTCAGCGCATCTTTCACATAAGCTGCACCTTACTCAAACATCCCCGACGAAAAGGTACGATCTGCGGATGACATGATCCGGCGCTTTGCAGCAACAGACACTCGCGCCGGATTTTTACTCACTCAGCCAAGACGGGCATACGTAACTCTGCGTTGTTTTTGGTCAGGCAAACCAATGTACGGTACACATCTTCCTCGCTCAAAATTGGATTACTGTACAGACCCGATCGAGTCATACTCCCTCAATTCATTCGCGATGACAGCCTTTTCGTCTGACGTGAGTAACCGACTCGCCATCGGAAACAAGTGACTGTCTTCTTTTCCAAGGTGATTGAGCAGCATCGTCGACAGTTCCAATACCTTGTTCGTCAATAGTGAACGAGCGTGTTCATCCCCGTGTTCATCAACCGTCATGAGTTCCTCCGCTTCTTTATGCAAACGAGAAATAGCACGGTGCTCTTCGAGCAGTCTTGCAATCGGCCCCACGTCCATTCCACCGATATGATTTGCAATCCGCGGAAACAGTACATTTTCCTCTGCCTTGAAGTGATTCTTCAGTTCCTGTTCAATCGTGTTTAGGGTTGTCCGAATCATCTCTCGATCTAGAGACTGTTCCACGGCATGTAGTACGCTACAGACATGAATATGATCGTGAACCAAGGGCCGCAATTCAGGCGCAATTTGTTTCAAGAGCTCCGGGTGCTGGTATGCATTTTCATGTTCCAACGCTTGCTCTCCAGCCGCCGTCGAGTTTTTCGTTGGCACGCCATTCGGTGTCAAAACAAGCAACACCGTACTTCTTTCAAGCGCTTCCACGGCATGCTCAACCGTCGGCTCGATCGCCAACATCTCCGAGGCGTTCAGCACCTCACTCTCCGTACCGACGGTAAAGCGAATTTGACCCGTCAGTACAATAACGGTGAGTGCCAATGGCGCGCGATGCTTTGTGAGCCCTTCCCCAGGCTCCAATGAAAGCTGAACAAACTTGCTCTCGCCTCTTTTCAGTACACTCTGAACCGACTGTTCTCGAAATTGCAGCGAATATTTCTCCATGATCAAACCTCCCCATCCTTATAAGCCTCAATTGTATTTTTTCATTCTTGGACGGATCACGCTGTGCGCTAGATCACTTACCGATTTGCCTCCCAGTCAACGATTGAACCGATGGTTCTAGGCCGCCTAAGAGAATCGGCAGCGCATGGTCTGAAAGCACCCCAACCCAATCGGGTTCATCAGGCGTAAGCGTCGTTAGGACGGTCTTAAGCAGACCCAGACAACGCATGAGCAGCATGTATTTTGCCTGCAATCAAACGTCTGCGTGCCGCAGCAACTTACCGAGCAATGCGCGGTCGAATCTCCCTTGCATCGAACGAATGCTAGACAAGTGACATCAATCATTTCGATCTTATGGATCAGATCCGTATGACCTGAACCTTTGCCACCCATGTGAGACGCCCCAACTTCTCGCACAAACAGGTTACCACCCTCGATTTATGCCCAGTGTGCTCTTCGTCACAGCATCGTGGTTTTAACGATTGCATCATGGAGGCATACCGCTTCGTGACGAGGAGGAAAATCGTATGGGAAGTTGGTCCATCAATCTGGAGACGGAAGAATACGCGCTAGACCGTGACCTCATCCTGAAAGACTCCATGGAGGCAATTTACAAAACAACTCCCGGTTATTTCGTGAATTTGGCGGTGGCTCAAAACCATGGAAACCCAGATGATTATTTGGTTCCAGCTCTGCAAAACCACTTTGGAAACCAAATCCATATCCGCTTTATCGATCAATGCGGTTGCGGAGGTTACGTATATCGCGTGACCCGCAGGCAAACTGACCGCTTGTACTTTTCATAAACCCGACTCCCCAGTTGCACCAAAGTTGCACCAAAGTTGCACCAAACCACAATCCCTGCCTTTTCCCCGCCCCACTGCACAGCAAAAAACCGCGCAATCGCGCGGTTTTCCTTGGTGAGCCATGATGGACTCGAACCATCGACACCCTGATTAAAAGGCTGCGATGGCAAAGGTGCAGAGCGTGGGATTGAGTTGTGAAGAAAGCAAATGAACGGTGTTGTGATGGGCATTCCGCACTCAATGTCATGTATCAAAACGTATTCACATGGTTTGATCGCTGTTTCGTTGTTGCATCAAAAGTTGCACCAGAATTGTGGCTTACACAGCTTCATACTGTAGATATGAGCAGGTCCGACACCGGGCTACTTTACAGACTTACACATTTACCCAGTCCCGTATTGAATGCTTTCAATTATCACGGCTCGGGATTGACTCTTTGGATTTTAAATCGTCTTTTGACAGTAGCCTTTGCGGGTGCTCAAGTTCCAGGGTTCTGAGCTTTTTAATATAGGCATCAAATCCCCCAGCTTCCTGTAGCAACCGTTCTCGAGTTGCTCTGACTTCTTCAACAATGGGGTCATTCCATTCCATTTCATCATCCGTACCTCCCATTAGTTCGAGTGGCGTTACAATCATTGGCTCATGCAACTCATGCCTCCGATTGTATCGGTGTATCTTTGTACGGATTCCGCCATGAGCAAGGTGTTTGCAATTCCACGTTAATAAATAGTCGACTTCGTATATCACGGCAACCGACAAATGGACAGCATCAACCTTGGCCCGTTCTGGAATCTCAAGAAGTTGAACGTACGTTTCTGCAAGCTTGATCACTTCATTTGTAATTCTCAGAACGGGAAACTCCGTGACCACACCTAACCGCCGTTGTGCTAATTCTTGATCTCCTGCTCTACACTCGTCCAATAGTAAGCGTAAAATAGCCCCCACGTTAATGAAACGCAGAGGCTAGAATCAACTCACGGTTCCTACTTCACT
>NZ_LSUQ01000054.1 GCF_001642725.1 Ferroacidibacillus organovorans | reverse complement strand
CAGTTACGCGCACGATGTTGTTGTCTGGTTGCTGCGCAGTGAGTGTCGATCCGCCCGTCTGTGTGTGAAAGCGCATCTGCCACGACTTTGGATTTTTGGCGCCATACGATTCGCGCATGATGCGCGCCCACATGCGCCGCGCCGCGCGAAACTTTGCAATCTCTTCAAGAAAGTTGTTGTGCGCATTAAAAAAGAAGGAAAGGCGCGGCGCGAAATCATCGATGAGCAGTCCAACCTTAAGCGCCGCATCCACATACGCACACGCATTTGAAAGCGTGAATGCAATCTCCTGAACGGCGGTCGAGCCCGCTTCGCGCATGTGATAGCCGCTGATGCTGATCGTGTTAAAGTTTGGAACATGTTCTGCACAATACGAAAAAATGTCAGTAATCAGTCGCATAGACGGGCCAGGTGGATAAATATACGTTCCTCTGGCAACGTACTCTTTAAGAATATCGTTTTGAATCGTTCCCGCCAGTTTTTGTGGATCGACGCCTTGCTTTTTTCCGACCGCGATATACATCGCCAACAGCACAGAGGCGGGTGCGTTGATCGTCATTGACGTGCTTACGCGGTCAAGCGGAATTCCTTCAAACAGCGTCTCCATATCAAGAAGCGAGGAAATGGAAACCCCCACTTTGCCTACTTCACCTCTGGAAAACGGGTGATCCGCGTCGTACCCGATCTGCGTCGGAAGATCGAAGGCGGTAGAGAGACCCGTTTGACCTTGATCGAGAAGGTAGCGAAAGCGTTCATTGGTCTGCTTCGCCGAACCAAACCCGGCGTACTGCCGCATCGTCCACAGGCGACTGCGGTACATCGTCGATTGTACACCACGTGTAAACGGATACACGCCAGGAAGTGACAGGCGGTCTTCCAATCCAGTCGCGACATCTGCTTCTGTGTAAACTTGATTCAGAGGCAGGCCAGACGGCGTCTTAAACTCTGCTTTTCGTTCTTTTGACGCCTTTGATTCACGATCCATAGTTGCACCTCTCAGGGAGTTGCCATCCAAATCTACGCGCAAATTATACCACAGATCGCGGACACTTCCGGTAGTGATTTACAAAACGTTCCGTTCCATAACAACACGATAAAATTTTATGAAACAGTTGCACTTGCACCTCTTTGTTCGTTACTCTAGTAAGTGAATGGGAATGCATATAAGGGGTGTGTATCCATGAAACGGGCAAAGATCACCGTCGTTGGTTCAGGAAACGTAGGAGCTACTGTAGCGCAATACGCGTCCATGCGGGAACTCGGCGACATTGTCATCACCGACATTGTTGAAGGAATTCCGCAAGGCAAGGCACTCGATATGATGGAATCTTCTCCTGTACTTGGTTTTGACTCGAACATCGTAGGAACAAACGAATACGATGCGACTGCCGACTCTGATGTCATCGTCATCACCGCAGGAATTGCGAGAAAACCTGGCATGAGCCGTGACGACCTGATGGATACAAACGTAAAAGTGATTCGCTCTGTCATGAAAGAAATTGCGCCGCGCTCACCGAACGCAAAGCTTGTGCTCGTCACCAATCCTTCGGATGTCATGGCGCAAGTCGCGTTTCGCGAAAGTGGGTTTGCCCCTGAGCGAATCGTTGGTCTTGGCGGCGTACTTGACTCAGCACGCTTTCGCACATTCATCGCGATGGAACTCGGCGTTAGCGTGAAAGACGTCACGGCGTTCGTGCTGGGTGGACACGGCGATGACATGGTTCCACTTCCACGCTACTCCTACGTCAGCGGGATTCCGATTGAAACGCTGCTTGACCAAGCGACGATTGACAAACTTGTCATGCGCGCGCGACAAGGCGGCGCCGAAATTGTCAACTTCCTCAAAACGGGCAGCGCATACTACGCGCCTGGCGCATCGATCGTTCAGATGGTGGAGTCGATCCTTAAAGATCAAAAGCGAATTCTTCCTTGCTCGGCCTATGTCACAGGGCAGTACGGCGTCACCGATCTCTTTCTCGGCGTGCCTGTGATGCTTGGCAAAGATGGTGTCGAAAAAATCGTCGAGATTGAGCTCACCACGGCAGAGCGAAGCGCGCTCCACAAATCGGCCGATGGCGTTCGCAGCGTGCTCGCAAAGCTTTAAACCTCACGCGTCAAGGGATCTCTCGATCGCGAGATCCCTTTTTAAGGAAAGGGAGAAAAACCATGGCAGATCATCGAAGGCGCGATGGCAAAGTAAAAATATTGCACACGATCATCGGCGATTTTGGGAAGGTTTTGCGTCAGATCGCAACGCTTGATGAAGTGGAATCCATCTTGACAGGCACGATCGCACCGTCGAAAAGTTATCAAGAGACGCTTACGTTTCAATACTTTACAGACCAAGGTCTGAAGCTTTTGGCGAAGACGACAACCGCTGTTCAAGAGATTTTTATCGTGACGCCGCTGCCTGACGTCTTGCTCGATGAACTGATCAAGATGGGCTACATCGCCCGCGAACGTGAAGATGTCCACCACGGGCCGAGCCGCAAGCGCAAGATTGTGCGCGAACCGAGGTACACTGAGGATGCGGATGAACCGGGGCAAACGGCTAATAAAAAGCGCGGAAATGCGCCACAAAAAACCGCGTCAAGTGTAGAGCCAGAAACGCTCGGGCAGCGTTTGGGAAGTGCACAGCGAGACGCACTCCTGCGTTTAAAAGAACAGGTAAAGCCAAAAGGTGAAATCGTTGCGCCGACGTCTGATTCGCGCAGAGTAAAAAACGTACTAGCCTATAAACAAATGAAAGCAACCTCACCTTCTACGGCATCAGAAGAAGAAGACTTCGCTTCTCTTTTTTCTCCGCAAGATGATGAGGATAGCTTTGAGAAACTCTTTAGTAAGTCAAAACTTGATCATCGCTTCTTTAAATGATGCTTACGTGAAATGAATCTACGCTTCTTCAAAATGCGCTCAGGTCGTGATTTGTTTGAGAAGTCCCTCGACGTCGGTTACTGGCGACTTACACGCAAAGGATTCACAGACATATGCGGTTATCTTGCCGTCTCGCGCCACGTGATCGATTGTGTAAGGTGCAAGCTGATGAATCAGCGTGCGGTCTTGCTCCTTGAGAACGATGGTCGAGCGCAAAGGATGGACGTGGTCTGTGAGCGCCTCTAAAAAGGCAGTGGCGTTCTTCGCCTGCTCCGGAATCACAAGGACTACCTCACTCGTCGGATAGAGCAGCCACTGAAGCGCCTGAAGATATTGGGCATAGCCGACGGGGTGGGATTCAACTTCACGATAAAACACGGCGATTTGACGATCGCACAGTTCTTGATGTCGCGTTTGCCCAAGCATAGCGCGCAGACGCGCAAGCACGTACGCAGCTACAGAATTGCCAGAAGGAAGCGCACCGTCATAGATTTCTTTAGGACGCGCAAGCAACGATTCCCCATCACTGCCATAAAAATAAAATCCACCGTGTTGTTCATCCCAAAACAAGCGCACCATCTCATCCGTCCATGCGACCGCGCGAGCGAGATCGCTTGGATCATATGTCGCATCATAGAGTTGCAACTTCGCCCATCCGAGATACGCATAGTCTTCCTGATACGAAAGATAGCGTGCATCCCCATCGCGGTATCTCGCCAAGAGACGGCCATCCTCCCGCACCATGTTCGCTTCAATCCAATCATCTGCGCGACGCGCCCACGCGATGTAGTCCTCCCGCTTAAAAACACGCCCCGCAAACGCCAAGGCGCCGATCATGAGCGCATTCCAAGATGTCAGAATTTTATCGTCGAGATGCGGACGTATCCGTTTTTCGCGCACCTCGAACAAACGGGATAAACTTGATGAAAATCGCTTATCCCGGTCCTTCGCTGGTTCACCCCAAAAGGTGTATGGTGTGTGAAGAATGTTTGCACCCTCAAAATTTCCCGATTCGGAAGCACCGAACGCCTTCATAAATTCATCTGTGTGCTGCGGATCAAGCAATTCACGTAGTTCAGTCGCTCGCCACACATAAAACTTGCCTTCCTCCCCTTCTGAGTCAGCATCTTCTGCACAATAGAAGACACCCTCAGGAGCGGTAAGATCACGCATCACATACGTGACGATTTTCTCTGCGATCGATTGATAAAAAGGATCGCGCGTCATCAGAAACGCGAGCGTATACGCTTGAAGAAGGAGCGCATTGTCATACAACATTTTCTCAAAATGCGGAACGAGCCACGCGCGATCTGTAGAGTAACGAGAGAAACCGTATCCGACCACATCCCAAATTCCGCCATACGCCATGGCCCGAAGTGTGTGAAGCGCCATCTTGCGAGCATCTTCATCACCCGTAAGCGCAGCGTGGTTCAACAAAAACACCACATTGTGGGGCGACGGAAACTTTGGCGCATCCGAAAAACCGCCATACGTCTCATCATAGGTCTTCGCGTACTGCAACACAGCACGCTCAAGTAGCGCACGATCTGGCGCGCTGATACTCCTCGACTTTGTTTCTTGCTCCGCACGCTTAAGCGCAGATACAATTTGCGAAGAGACTTGCTCTACACGCTCAGGCTCACTTCGAAACACAGTCGCAAGACGCGGCAACAAGTCAAGAAGCCCCGGCCGCCCGTAGGCCGACACCTTCGGAAAATAGGTTCCCGCGAAAAAAGGCCTTTGCGCACTGTCCATCACGATGGTCAGCGGCCATCCTCCCTGCCCCGTCATCGCTTGACAAACACTCATGTACACTTGATCAATATCCGGTCGTTCTTCCCGATCCACCTTGATACACACAAACTCGCGATTCAAAATCTCCGCAACCGCTTCGTCCTCGAACGATTCTCTTTCCATGACGTGACACCAGTGACAGGTCGGTAAAGTACTCCACTTTCAGCGTATACAGCTATTCGTAGCCCCGCAGGGCTACGAATAGCCGATGGAGAGGAATACGGCTTTCGATTCACGGGCGGCTTTCTGGAATGCCTCTGGGGCCCATGGGTACCAGTCGACTGGGTTGTGGGCGTGTTGCAGGAGGTATGGGGATTTTTCATGGATGAGGCTGTTGGTGTATTTGTGGCTCGACGAGTCGTTAGACATTGACCCTATTCCTCCCTGGAATTCATTCTCATGAGTCAGTCTGCCCGAGAGAATCGAGATGCACTCTGTAGAAGCAAACTGAACATTCTACATATAATTCTACCATCATGGGTCAGAACCCGCATCCGAGCCACGCCCTCGCCTGTCCTGTTTGCACCCTATTGTCACGTTTGTGGCATCTTTGCACCCATAGGTCGAGTACGCTGAACTTACCGCCATCTCCACTGCCCCCTCGCCATGGAGCCAATGTCACCGTATTTGAGCCCTTTCTGAGTCAGTTTCCCATCAGTCAAGACCAACCAACTCTGTCGTTTAATGAGCAGAAGGTTTCGGCAGATTGGTCGCCTTCACAAGTAGTGCTTGAAACTCGTGATTCTTTGCATTGTCCAGTCTTAAATACGGTCGCCACTCCAACGGATATGTACCAGTCAAATGAATGGGTACTTCCCTCCCCGACGTGGTTCCCGATGCGGCTTCATCTGCCCAAGAACAGACCCCACTAAGTAATCGCCCATCGTGGATACGAAACTTGCCATCAACAGCGTTGAGTTTCTTTGGTGGATTCCAGTAACCGGAATCATTGGACAGAAGCAGCGCATACCCCGTAACATCAGGTCGATTTCTTACCACGCTCTCTAACTTGCCAATATCGCTGATATAGTCATACCGCGAAACATCTTGGGCGGCCTGGTTCTTGAGGCTGATGGATTGTCCCTGATAAACCGCTTGAATCAGTGCCGTTTTATTCCGCACCTCAATCGCGATGGTTTCGTTGTCCCGTTCCGCCCATATGTCAATTTTTTCATTACCGAGGTCACGATTTACGGACACCAAGTATCCAACTTCGCGCAGATGATTGGCAAGTTTGTCTCGCAGATCAATTTGGGACAACGGAATTTCTCCCTGCTTCGCAAACGAATCAAACCATGGTGTCGCGCCGTCGTCCTTTACTGCTATCTCAGTCGTGTTGGTGAAACCAGTCACGATTTCGGTAGCGGTGATAACTGAAGGGGGTGACCATGCTTTTTCAGTAGACTCCGTTTGAACTCCACTTGTTGAAAGCATCAGGCACTGAAACTCTCCGCCACTTTTGCTGCTTACACGACTGTAATTAGCCCAGTGCAAATCATACCGCCCGCGAATAGACAGCGGTTCTTCTCGCCCTTTCATGGTGCCTTGTCCGGTTTGTTCTCCCCACGTTAGTTTGCCGCTCACCCCTTTACCTTCGTGAAGCCGGAAGTTCCGATCAGCGGTTTGTTTATCTTGTCCAGGATCGGAATTGTAGGAGGCATCGTTCGTGAGGAAGACAAGAATGCCCTCAACAACAACTCCATCTGCCACCATCTGCTCCAACCGTTGAAGGTCTTTGAGGACATCATATCGGCCTAAATCCTGCGCACCGTGGTTATTAAGAGAAAACTCTTCACCATCAATAACACATTCAATCGGACGCGTTTTATACTTCAATTCGATGGCGTATTTGCGCCCTTCGATGGAAGCCAAAATGTCGACGTAGACTTTCGTGTTCGGCCCATGCGCCTTCATTTCCAATCGAATCTTCGCGTCGGGATGATGTTCACGAATCTCCTAGGCCAAGGCATGTTGGAAGTCGGCCTCATTGTGAAAAATCGGCCGTTTTAGGGACAAGTCTGTAATGATTGTGCGTAACACCAAGACGTAGACCCCCTGTTTCTTTTGTCCATTAATCGGATGACTCGGCAGCCAGCGAAACCTTGTATGCATTCCCGGTTCCACACGAAGTCATGTGTTTTGTACCAGAGTGAAAGACACGTTATCCGATCAATCCCAATCGTTTGAGCCAATACTCCCATTCATCCGTATCTTGCTCTTCCTCTCCCGACAAGAGGACTTTCTGTTCCACTTTCCGACAAAGCGTATCCCGAAACGAACTGCTGTATTTGTTTGTGATATAAGAGATTTCGCGCTCAATGGCCTTCCTTTCGTCGGCTTTCATGGCGGGGTCAAGAAGCAAAATAGTGATATTCTTGAGGTAGATTATCAAACTCCCGTCAACTCATATTCTCTGCGTTCATCGCTCATACTTGTTAAGATGATTTTCCACAAAATACTTTCCCTCTGTGGCGATTTCGTCAATAACATCCAAACACCTGGATTTCATTTCCTCATTGTCCGCTTGCTGATACTGTCGCATTATCAACCGCATGGCAACATCATCAAAATGACTTTGTTCCAATCGCCCACGTTGAC
This sequence comes from Ferroacidibacillus organovorans, assembly GCF_001642725.1. Classification (GTDB taxonomy): domain Bacteria; phylum Bacillota; class Bacilli; order Alicyclobacillales; family SLC66; genus Ferroacidibacillus; species Ferroacidibacillus organovorans. The sequence continues at coordinate 10,468 of NZ_LSUQ01000054.1, read as the reverse complement.
TGAAGAGGGCCTGACACACCAGAATGGTGGTATTGGGCAACTTAGCGGTTGTTTGTTCAAGTGCCCAGGTCAAACGACCGTGATGATCCGAAAACGCAGGGCTGTCAACGAACCTAGCAATCAACGCTTCACAGGTGCCGAGTTCTTCTGATTCAAAGTAATGGAAACATGATGAAGCCAATTCTCGAATCTGTTCTTCTTCATCGTAAAACATTTGTACGATTATTGATTCTGCCCGTTCTCTGAATTGAGGTGCATGCAAATTAAAGGCGTACACCTTACATATTCCCTTCCTGTGAGCAGTACCTAGCACCATGTAATCATCAGTTGTGAATGGAATATCGGTCCCTACCAACTTCATTAACGCAACCAACGATGCCCCAGTCTCATTCAATTCGTTACTTTGAGCATCAAGCATTCGTTTTAGAAAGGAACCCAACTGATAGCCATGGGTACTTAAGGCATGCCTCAGAAAATCTGTTGCGTAATGTGTGCCGAGCAGTACATCTTCAGTGTCAAAAAGCCTTGCAGCCAGCCTTCCTGCTAGGTCACGATCATACCTTAGAATCGACAAGAGAATCAATGCCACGCACGCCCTCACTTGAATAGAAGGGTCAATAACGAGCCTCTCAATTGTCTCCAGAAAAAGTGGTATTCGCTCAAAGTCAAATTGAATAAGTTGGGCAATTGTGTATGCAGCACTCCCGCGAACGGAATTGATACCAGCTTCGAGCGGGTTCCCTCCGTAATATACGGTTCCCTCCACATCTGCTGGAGTACGCCACAATTCCTGTTCAGGATTGGGATCGCTTGTAGCATACCAAGAAAGAATTTGGTACATATCATCATCCAATTGCTCAGTAGAAAATTCACCGATCAGACGAGCAATCGACGATCCAACGGGTCTACCAGGTAATTTATGACAACGCCTTACTGCGGAAAATGCCAGTTCCTTCTTGCTTCCTTGAAAACCGCGAAGAATGGCGCTAAAGTAATATGGATGCGTATCATCTGGTAATTTTAATATGAGAACTGCAAACCTTTCCGGATCAACTCGTACCTGTTGTTCCAAAACCTCTGACAGTTGATGTGCTCCACCCACCAAAAATCGGTATACGTCATCTCGCTGCTTATTGTCATAACGTTGTATGGCTTTTAGCCACTGTGCATCGGTCATCTTAGAAGCAGCCTTTTCAGAAATGGGGGACTGCACAATACCCCCATGAATTCCCTGAGGTGCATCTGCTGTTCCACGCACGCCAAACCTTCGTTCCGATTCCATAATCTTGTGTTTCACCGGTGTTGATCGATGATCACCGCTGATACCCTCCAAAAGGGTCATTTGACTGAACCCGCGATACCTCATTCCTTCAGCCGACCGTTCCCAGGCTGGGTAATATTGTAGAAGCATCTCTTCGAGTGCTTGAAGACAAACCTGTGAGCAATAAGGCGTAACTGCTTCAAGTAGTTCTCTCGTCACCCAAAATGAACTATCACTGTAACCACATCGGAGGCGAGCAGGATTATTCAACAGATAGGTGATTGCTTGGTCACTCGCTTCACGAGGAATAGAAGTGTACGCCTTAAGCAACAAGTAATTTGCGGTATCGAAGCCAGAATTACTTAGCATACACTCGACACTACGAAACACATCACCTCCTTGCGCAGCCAACCTAGCGATGGCAACGTTGACCATTCGCAGGAAATCGTCTTCTACGAAGTGAGATGTTCCGTAATTCCGATGCGACCACACCCTGTCTTGAATCAATTCATCGGTCTCGTACACTTCATATGAATATCGTGACATCACAGTGAACATAAATGGTAAAACAGCGGTTACAAATTGTTCTGAGGAATTAAAAGCACAGTTCTTTAATAATTCTGCCAAGTGGTGGTCGTGTTCTTTAAACAAACGAATTCCAGGTTTGTCCTTCTTTGTCGACATATCTATCGTAGTGAGGAATCGTGCAAGAGCCTGACAAGCCTCGGTAGGATGTGTTGCCGAAAGAGTGCTTGCCACCTTCCAAAATATTGATTGATGGTCATCCCCTTCAGAGAAAACCTTACTGTCGACAACACTCATAAATAGTTCAAGCATGTTCGAACCAAGGATTGTTTCGAGTAAACTGAAGAACCTGCGTAGACGGTTATCCCACTGGGGGGACAAACCAATATAAGGACTCAGGCATTCAGCAACCAAATCTGGTTCTTTCACAGAAACGCTCATTAAAATCATGGTGGCCTGATCCACGTATTCCGAACTTTGCAGCCAAGTTTGGATGACGCCTCTCTCGATAAGAAGTTTAACCCAACCAGGTGACCCGTAAATAACGTTTAGCACATGAGTTTTGTAATCATGTTCCAAACTGTTCAACATGCGATTCAATATGTCCCATTCTTCAGGAGTAGGTTCGTCAATTTGAGCGAGTACATGGAACAAAACTTGCTTGATGTGAAAACGAACACGCGATGATTGAAATACGTTTGCAAGGCTCTGTTGATACCGATACGGATCACGATTCCGTTGGTACTGTAAAATTTGCCGAACCTGTGTTCTGATGAATAAGTGCTGTTCTCTTTCTAGTAAAAAGTCTAGCAACGACTGGGTCTTAGAGAGAAATCGCCGAGCAAAAGCATAATCAAAAAAACCTTCATGAAAAAAACCATACCTCGAGCCTTCAAATTCCAATACATGTTCGGAAACCATGGTATTGGCATCGTGTTCGACTCCATCGAGTATATATTCAGGTGCATAAAGCGACTGATTCGCGCTCATGTATTCGCATAATCGATCGATTACCTCAACCCATCGGATGTCACCTATGCGCCGCCTGATTCTTTCCTGTTTCAAAGCCCAAAAACGATCGTATAAGTCAAGTACACTATTGAACCGTACAATACCGCCGTCATGGGACAAGATTTCAGCAAAAAGACTCAAGTGGAGTGGAATTGACAGTAAGTTGAACTGTTTCTCAGAAATTGAGTGGATGTTTACGCCCATCTCTTCTAAAACCCGTTGCACAGTGTGCGTATCCAGCCTCTGAACCTTTACCACCTGAGACTGATCTTTTGTCTCACCCTTTATTAGGCGTCGAAATCGACTGTCGTTTTCCAAGTCAAACTGCCGACAAGCGATTACAACTCTCATTGCCGTAAACGATTGAGATTGACGGATGATTTCGTCTATACAATCAAAGAACTCTGTTCTTCTCCCAGATACCTCACTCATATAGTCTAATTGGTCAATGACAAGAAGACCTTTGCGGTTTTGGGCAATCGCGTTCAAAATCGCAGTCGGAGAACCTGGTAACCCAATTTGAGAACCAACCTTCTCGGGCAAATTTGTATATTCAAGACGATCAACACGAAACGCAAGGGTCAGCCACCGTTGCTCTTCATACCTCTGCACCAATTGTTTTAGGACAGTGCTCTTGCCTACTCCTGCATCACCGGTAACCATGACAAATCTTGATGTAAGAAGAGCATCCTCAATCTGTTGGACCTCATTCCGCGGCAATACGATTCCCTGAATAGCGCCATCCCTAAGTGAGTTGAGATAACGCTTATTTGCCTCTTCGACTTTGACAATGACATGAGGGTTACCTGACAGCGAGCGTCTGTGAAACCCTGAGTGCTCTAGTGCCCGCCATACATCGTTAGCGAAAAGTTCTTTGTGAACATTATCAAATACAAATTGGAATAGAAATCCAATTGCCTGTCCAACGTCTTCTTCCACCAACACCGACAACTTGTTTTCTAGGTTGCGAATCAGTAGTGGTTCTCCCTCAGTATCAATGAACACCTGTTGTAACAGTGTAAATACTTGTTGGGAAGGCAACGGCCCACACAATTGACACAAAGTATCGAAAGAAGTTCGCTGTATCACTGCTCCTAGGAATTCGGTTTCGTATTCGTCCCGGTCCTTGGCGCTTCTGGCCCGTTCCGATAGTTCTTGAAGTTCATAGGCAGCATAAGTCGAAACAAACCGAAACCTATTCGACGAATTCAATGTTTTAGTTACAATCGTCGAGATGATTCCTTTTCGCGCTAAATCTTTTAGAGACCAATACCCATGGTCATTTTGACGTTTCACTTGGTGGAATTCCAAGGATTCATCTACGTGCTTTGTCCAGAATTCTACACCTTCCCCATCAGGACCAGGGGGTTCTAAACGGATGGACCGAATCTTCTCGTCTAGCAAATCAGCAATACAGTAGACTGTCCAATAGGCCTCATATCGGTTTCCATACTTATCTGTCGCTCCACCTCGTAAAGGCATACACTTCCCTCACTTTCAAATGCTGCTATGAACCTTGCGTTTGTCTTTAGTAACGGTATCACTGTTCCAGGGTTACACCAACTGCATGCTCTGATCGATATATTGCGTCAGATCATCAAACGAACGTATGTCATCTCGCTCCATCAATAACGCAATCGTCCATCGAATGAGGTCATTCACAAGATGTTTGAGTATGTACGTGGCATATCGTACGTCCTTCTTACCGGTAAACTGTCCCCGATGAGCCACCTCTCGGCTACGAAGGTTCCCCAATTCACCAATGATACGTTCCATGAGTCGCCGGTCCTGGTAATTACCCCGAAGACGTTCGTAATTAGACAGTGAAGACCACATTGACCAGTTCCATAGAGTTCCGGCTACGTGAGGTATAGTCTTCTTATAATGGTAACTCCCGTTCCCAAGGCGTTCTAAGACAATCCATAAACACAAAAATTCACTCTCTGCTCCATCTTGAACCCGCGACAAGCCCTGCCACTTCATTGCAACCAGTAGAGACTCTGCAACTTCACCAGGCTTGTCCTCAATTTTAGCAAGCCAGTCACGATACTTTGTGAGCCACTCGTCGGTCAACTCAGGATAAACCTGCCGATTATCCCGCCGCTCGGCCATAAAGAAATGATCTTTCGGTAATCCGCGATTACTTAGGTCCATTGTAATGAAATAATAAAAACTGACTTCCCATCGAAAGCCCGCATCGGCAACCCTTAACATTGTCTGAATGTGACCAAGTTCCCTGAGTGCATCTTCACGCGCTCTCGTTGACGTCTTTCCGTAACAAGATACAACGACAAAGGCATCTCCTCGTCGTACAGGAGGCCGAGGTCCGATACCACTTGCGTTCGTCAACGTCTGTGCAAGCGTTTCTGAAATACCCACCAATTTGGTGTTGGAGTCCATTTCGACTTCGCTGTCAGACAACAATGCGTGGTTTAGCAACGGAAACCAAAATTCGTATAAATCACTCGGCCTCGAATGTACCTGATGAATTATTGCAGTAAGGTGTTTTACTATGTCATCCATATTTTGCGTAAGAAAGGAGAGTATCATTTCAGCAGACATGCCAATACCTGTTGCCATTTCATATAGTACTAGAGGTATATCCCAGTCCAATGACATTTCCGGCTCTTCCCATACTGGGGCGTGCGTAAATTGAATAAAGTTGGCCCACCCCGGATGACTGACTCCTTCCCACTGAATCTCACTGACTGCACACATTTTTTCCAGGACAAGGTCAGTTTGACCTAAGACGGATAGGTCAAACGGTTCGTTTTGAACGATTTCATCGATAACAGACTGCACTCTCTCCAGAGTCGGTTCCACATCGAAACCTTGTGTTTTAGCGTAGAACACCCAAAGGGAGTTCCAAAACTTACGCCTGACATCCTTGGAATTATTACGTGACAACTGGGAATTCCAGAAGCTTAGATATAAGTTTCGAATAAACACCGTAATCAGGGCATCCCACTCATCCCAGTCTCCAAATACAACATTGGGAAACCGACAGACGTAGTCCCTCCAACTGTATGCCCAGGAGGTTGTACCCTCTTCCGTTAGAATGAAGTACTGTGACCAATAACGAATTGCATTCCACAGAAACCCTTCATCATATCCAATCCATGCGGGCTCGGCCCGCTCGACCGCAAACCCCGACTCTTGAAGTTTCTTCTCCCTTGAACCTTGATTGTTCTTGTTGATAAGAAGAGTCCGGTCAATTATCCAACGCATCACAACGTTCCCGAAAACCCGATATTGGGTTGCATGATATTGCCTACTCAACAGTGTCATCGTGCACCAACTTTACAGAAATTCAAATATGTCATCTATTGCAGCCAAATCCTAAAGCCATGATGTCAATGGCTACTTCCAATGGGTCATGTCATGTACCTGCCCGTAGAACGGCTTTATTCTTAGCCCAAACATCAAGTTGAACCCCAATTCAGGCTTCCAACGGCCAGCCCTTGTACTGTTCTTTCGCCTGCTCCACAATCGCGTTCGTCAAAAACCGTAACTGCTCACCCTTGATTTTTTCCTTCATCAAGACGTGCTTCACAGCCAAATTCACCGATGCAAGCACATCTGCTCGATGCGTTGACGTCCAATCCGGTTGAAATTTCTGCTTCATCGCTTTAACAACCTTGTGAATCAGGTCCGCGACAAATTCATTCGAAAATGCGCTGTTACCCATTTGTGTTACGACGTTATAGAATGCCACTTCTTCATCCGATAGCCCGAGATCGCTTCGAGACTTTTCTTCCTGGTCGGCCTTCCTTTTGACTTCTATCATGGCTTGTAGGACATCTGCCGCTTGAATCACCTTGGCATGGTATTCAGCCAGCGTTTTCTCCAGTAACTCTTTCAACGTTTTCGTCATCTCTTTGTTCTGACGGAAAATGACGGCAATCTTGTCTTCCAACAGTTTTTGTAGCAATTTCAGTCGGAGGTCAACGTGCTTTTTCTCCTGAAGGTCGGCAAGGAACGACTCGTCAAGGATACTCAAATCGGGCCGGTCCAAGCCAGCCACTTTGAATAGATCAAGAACCTCGTAGGCTTCGACGCTTTCATTCACTAGACGGTTCACGTCGGATTCCACTTCCGTCTTGGTTCTCTTCTTATCACGGTCCCCGCCTATGATTTTCTTAACTTGAGTCGCTAGAATCTCATACAGGAGAACTTCATTTGCACGTTCAATAATCTCATTCAGATGGCGCACCAGTTGATGAGCCTTTTTGAGTTTGAGTTGTGCTTGCAAGAAACCCTCTTGCTTATACCCCAACAGTTCATTCACTCGTTCAGCCAACCAGTCATCACGTTCAACCTTCGACCACCCGCGCCATCCAATTGTGACAAGGTCACTGGGGAAATAACTCCGCATCTCAGATAAAGTGCCCTGAAACATCTCAACGGCTTGCTCAATATTAAACGTCGGTTTCCCTCGCCCGCCACCGTCGGTGTAACGCCGTGTTGCCTCTTTTAGCGCGGTTGCAATCCCGATGTAGTCAACCACCAAACCGCCATTTTTGCCAGGGAATACTCGGTTGACACGTGCAATTGCCTGCATCAGGTTGTGACCCTTCATGGGCTTATCCACGTACATAACTGAAACCGGTGGCGCATCAAATCCTGTTAGCCACATATCACGTACAATGACCATTTTCAACGGATCGTCAGGGTCTTTCAGCCTTGCCTTGACCTCTTCCTGTTCGTCCCTCGTCTTGATATGTGCATACTTGCTTTCCAACTGAATTTCACGCCATTCTTGTGGGTCTTTCGATACGTCCCCGCTAAAAATAATCTCAATTTCAGGGCAACCAGTCAACTTCCGCATTTGGTCGTAAAGAGCCACACAGATTTCGCGACTCATACACACGATCATGGCCTTATCTTGACGAGACGCCTTTTCACCGAAATGGTGCAATATGTCCTTGGCGAGTGTCTCTAAACGGCGTTCCGTGCCCACAACCTTTTCAAGGGCGGCCCACTTGGCACGGTACTGGTCAACCTCGTCTCCCGACTCCGCGTTTGCGATGATTGCCTTGTAGTCATCGTCGATGTCGGCATTCGAAAGGTCAATCGGAATTAAGCGCGATTCGTAATAGATGGGAACTGTGGATTTGTCCTCGACAGATTGAACCATATCGTAGGTGTGAATAATGTGGCCAAACGTCTCGACTGAATCTCTATCTGCAAAAGAGATCGGTGTTCCCGTAAACCCAATAAAAGAGGCATTCGGAAGTGCCGTTCGCAAATGTCCCGCAAATCCATCATCTTGGTATTGAGTGCGGTGGGCCTCGTCACTGATTACAACAATATTCTGCCTTCCCGACAAAACTGGATGCTCTGCCTCGGAATCCTTGAGACGAAATTTTTCGATAGTGGAAAACACAATTTGTCCAGCCTCGTTCCTCAACAAATCACGCAAGTCGTCGGCTGAACACGCTTGATGAACATGACCAACGAGCGATTTACCTGAGACAAAAGTCTTGTACAACTGCTCATCCAAATCCGCGCGGTCAACCTGAATCACAATGCTTGGGTTACCCATCTCTGGGTGACGTGACAAGATTCCCGTGAAGAACAGCATCGAGATTGACTTACCTGATCCCTGAGTGTGCCAAATGACGCCGATCTTTCGATCACCGTCTGGTCTTGTTGCTCGAATTGTTTGTTCCACAGCAAAGCGAACACCAAAGAACTGGTGGTACTTCGCCCCAATTTTAATGACCTTCTTCCCATCATCCATGAATGCGATAAAGTCTCGTATGTACTTCAGCAGCCTATCTTTCGGGAACAATCCTTCAATCAACGTCTTCATGGAGTTCGCGATGTTGTTGTCCACATTTCGTCCATCGATGGATTTCCATGCTGCGAAAAAATCCATAGGCGCACCTGGCATGCCATGGAGAGTTGTGATTCCATCTGATACCACTGAAAACGCATTGAAGTTGAAAAGTTGAGAGATGTCATAGGTGTAGTTGTTAATCTGCGTGTATGCGTCGTCAACAGTTGCGTCCTCTTTGTATGGACTCTTCAACTCGAAAACGATCAACGGCAGGCCATTGACGTACACAATCATGTCAGGGCGGCGAGCCATGCGACCTTCAATACCCACTTGATTCACAACGACGAAGTCATTGCTCTCCGGCTCATCCCAATCAATCGGGGTCACGTGGGCATACTTCGTCTCCCTATTGACCTCATAAGCAAAGTCGATCCCCTTGACCAGCATGTCATGAAACCGCTGATTCCTCTGCTGCCACGTCAGCCCATCAGGATTCATGAATTGAGATGCCAAAGCCTGCGTAGGCAACTTAGGGTACCTACGCCAAAGAAAGTCCTCCAATCGTTGTCGGAGAACAACTTCCACAAGATCTGCGCGACTGTAAAGTTCATGTGCAGGCAAATGCCCATAACCTAGGCGCTTCAACCGCTCAATCGTGGTTTCCTCAAAATCAGATTCATACAGTTTTCCGGCCATCTACACCACCTCTTCAACTTGTTCTTGGACTTCTACCAACTCAATCTCGCCCGATAGAAGACGAGGAAGCAAGTATTCCCGAAGACGATTAAGATGAGAATTTTCAAATGTGTTACTGCGTATTAAAGCAAACCATTCTGACGTGATTGAGTGGAACTCCTTCATCCTATCTGCATCGGGTTCCGGTAACTCAAATTGCAACAATGCATCCGTCTGGACTCTTTGCCTCCCGGATGTACCAACCATACTTCGAACTGCGTGCTCACGAAACGTGCTCCAACGCGCAGTGCAATAAACGTATTCTGGACATGTTCTTTCATTCGCTCGAAGAACTAAAAACTCCGTTGATCCGAACCCAGTTTGATCGTCTTGCAGAAAATCCACGAATGCGGTTTTCCCGTTCTCTAAACATGGGGTTATCCGTGCAAAAAGTGTATCTGCGTTGAGAAATTTCATACCAGATGAGTATTCCTTCATCGCTATGTCCTCATCCATGATGCTACAGGACATCGTTGACAGTGCCTTCATATCGACAAACGGAATAATATCCCCTTTCTTAACTGACATTCTCGGATTGATTTCAACAAGATGCTCCAACTGAACACTGCCACCATCAGTATCATCAGCAAACGAGTGTTTGTACAGCGCCATCGCCATTTGTTCCAGCGTTTCATTCATGCGACGGTTAAGTTCGATTTTGTCATCGAGAGAGCAGAGAATGTCAGCAATGCGTTCCTGAATCGTTAGGTCTGGAACAGGAATATTTACTTTCTTCAGTTCTGAACTCTTAATTCCCTGTACGGTTGTGCCGCTAGCACGGCCGTGTAACTCTGCCTGGACAGGACCATATTGTAATGCGTAGCGCAAAAACGTGTTGTCTAATACTTCACTCTGTCCACGTAAAGTGATAATGCGCTGTGCAAGTGCAATCCTCTCTCTCGTCTGAATTTGAGCAACTTCTCCGAGTGGTGCTTCTGTTGTTAGAACAACGTCCCCATAACGAGGAATCCCTCTCCTCATCCAAGTTTCATAATCATCCATGCTGATGAATTCTAAAGGGGTCTCAATACGCCCCCCTTTGACTACCTTTGCGGTTATGAGTGGGACTCCCGAAGGCACTTTGTTAGGCGTCTTTCCCCGATAATCTATAAACGTATCGATAATGTCATTTAGAGGTTGCATGCTGTATCTAC
>NZ_LSUQ01000053.1 GCF_001642725.1 Ferroacidibacillus organovorans | reverse complement strand
CCTTTGTGGTGCTTGCCTTTGTGGTGCTTGCCTTTGTGGTGCTTGCCTTTGTGGTGCTTGCCTTTGTGGTGCTTGCCTTTGTGGTGCTTGCCTTTGTGGTGCTTGCCTTTGTGGGGGGCGGCGGCGTGTGAGGGATTCGCGGAAGTAGATGTAGACGGCTTTGCCGTCACCGCGCCGCTTGCCCGCGCAATCACATTGGAAACTGTGACGTGGTCGCCCGGCGCAAGGAACGTCTGTCCGAGCGTTACCACCTGATCGCCCGCTGTAACCCCCGCGAGCACTTCCGTCCACGCGCCCTGTGTCGCGCCAAGCGTTACCGGGCGCAAGAGTGCTCGTCCGTTTTTCACCAGATACACTTGCGGCGCGCCGGTTTGTGAATTGATGGCGGCGGTTGGCACTAGCACCGCATGCGGATCTGATTTTGTCACGACCTGAATGGATGCCGTCTCGCCTGAAGCCATACCGACAATCGGCCGCGCAGGCGCAATGGTCACCGTGAGGGAGAGTGTCTGTGGATTGACAACCGGTGAGATCGACGCGACAACGCCCTGCTCATTTTGACTCGGTGCAAACGGCAGCGTGAAAAGGACGCGCTCGCCCGGGTGCACTTGATTGATGTCCTGCTGGCTGAGTTGCGCCTGCAGTTCAAGCGTTGTGCCAATCATTGCGATGATCGGCTTTGCCGCAGTCACTGCATTGCCTGGCTGTGCGGTAATCGCGGTGATGACACCTGGAAAGGGTGCCGCAATGACCGTGTTGCTTAAAGCTTGCTGCGCGATTTGCAGACGTCCCTGCGCGGCAGTCACGGCACCCTGAAGCGCCTGAAGTGTTCCTTGATTTTTCGGGTGAAGCAATTCTTCTACTTTTAATTTCGCGGCGGCGATCGCCGTTTTTGCCGCCGCGAGAACACTCGGCTGAGGCGGCGCCTGAAGCGCTGCGAGATTGTCGCGACTCGAAAGAAGCGTGGCCTGCGCCTTTTGCAGTGTTGCCTGCATGCGCTGCAAGGCTGTCTGTTCATTGGCGCTCGCCATTTGCACGGCCTGTTCATCCGTACGCAGCGCCTGGGCATACTGCGCTTTTGCCGTCGCGAGCGCCCGCGCCGCGATCTGCATCGCTTGACTCTGATCCGCCTGCAGGATCGACAGTTTTCCTTGATTGGCGAGATTTTGCTGAGAGATGGCTGCGCTTGCTGCATTGACTTGATCGGCCGCGACGCTGATCGCATTCGTCCAATTCGCTTGATCGGCCGCCAGCTTGCCCTGTGCGGAAACGACCGCCTCTTGCGCCGCGCTGATTTGATTTTGAAGTGCTGTCACCGCGTTTTGATTGGCCGTCTGTGCCGCCGCACTCGCTTGATTGAGTTGATTCTGCGCCGCTGCGATGGCAGCATTCCACGCCGCCTGATCGGATGAAAGTGCATCTTGGGCGTTTGTGACAGCCGTCTCTGCACTCGCAATCTGCGTCTGAAGGGTTGTCGTCACTGGAGTTTGCGCCTGTAGAGAAGTCAGTGTCGCTTCACTCGCCGCGAGCGCTTGTTGATCTTGTGTCACTTTGATTCCGTCCGGGCTGCTCGCACTCTTGATCGCATCCAAGGTATTCTGCGCGCTCACCACCGACTGTTGCACCGTCGCAGAAAGTCCATTCCCGGCTTCCGCCTGCTGCAGTTGCCCCTGTAGATTGACAAGGTTTTGCTGATCTGTTTGTAGCGTCGTCTGATCACTCGCCACCGCGACCCCTTGCGGGCTCGTGTTCGACTGCGTGCGCTGCAAATTGCCTTCTGCCGTTTGCAGTGCAGCGGTGCTCGCCGTTGCATTTGCCTGCTGCACAGTGACCGCAACGTTTTGCGGTGCACTCCCATTCGTTAAACCTTGTAGCGCCTGCTCAGCATTGGTCACCGCCAGAGCGAGCGGACTCTGCCCTGATTTCAAGGCAGACAGCGCATGCTCTGCATCCGCGAGCGCGAGCGCCTGCGATCCTTTGCTTGATTTCATCCATGCGTACTGCTGGTTTAACTGTGTAACCGATTGCGCGTTCGCAGAGACTGCTGCACGCGCCTGCGTAATTTTTGCGGGTGCAGCTCCTGCCATCAGCGTTTGCAACTTGTCGCCCGCCACCTGGACATTGGCACTGGCCAATGCGAGCGTATATGGATTGATCGATTGGCGCGCCTGAGCCATCTTCCCGAGCGCACTCGCGAGTCCTCCTTGTGCAACGAGCAATTGCGCCTGAGCCGTTCCGTTCGCAAGTTGCGCAAGCACTTGATTCGCACGCACCGTCTGCCCAACATGAACCGAGATGGACTGTACATTACCGGCGCCGCGCGGGGAAAGCGAGATGGATTGTGGACTCACCACACTGCCTGTAAGTGCCAGCGTTTGCGCAATCGTTCCCAGTTTGGCGGTCGCCGTCTGGACATAAATCGACTTTGGCGTCGCCACTTGCTGCGCCATCACTTTTGAGGATTTAGGGAACCCGCCCGCCGCGTACACGGTCACGATGGCTCCCGATACACCGAGCAGCGCGCCCGTTTTGATCCATTTGGGAGAGAGTACAGCGATGGGGAGTTTCACGTTGATTGCATCCGCCTTTCACGTTCACGCGACTCATCACACGGATTGAGTCTTAGGATGCAATCATGATAGTGGAGGTTGCTGAAATCTAGCTTTAAGAGGATGCTCATTTTACATCTATGGCGCTTTCCTTGTGTCCTTTGTGCGCACGAAATCTCCGAGTGCATTTTGCAGGTTCGTATATAAGAATGCATAGCCGTGCGTCTGCGCGACGGTTGGAAGTACACGCTGACCATCAAGCACAAGGGTGGCCATCTCGCCGAGCAGCGCGCGCAAGGCAAACGACGGAGCGGGGAGCCAGTGCGGCTTTTGCAGCGCCAAAGCGATCGTCTTACCCATTTCGCGCATGCGAACGGGCGCGGGCGCAGTCACATTCAGCGGCCCCGAGAGACCTGTTTGGTCGATCGCCAAGAGCAACATTCCCACCACATCCCCAATGTGGATCCACGAAAGCCACTGTCGGCCTGATCCGACGGTGCCGCCAATGCCGAGTTGGTAGGGTTTCAAGAGTGACGGAAGCGCGCCTCCCTCAAGACTCAAAACGACGCCAAAGCGAGCAAACACCACGCGTACGAAAGCCTCACGCGCGCGGCTTGCCTCGTCTTCCCACGCACGGACAACTTGCGCCAGAAAATTGTCTGGTAAACACACATCGCGCTCAGTAAACGTCGCAGTCTCCGAAGTGTCGTAATAACCGATGGCGGAGGCGTTTACAAGAACGCGCGGTTTTTGTTCAAACTGTGCAATCGCACGAATCAGCGCACGCGTTGTCTGTACGCGGCTTCCCATGATTCGCGCTTTGCGCTCACTCGTCCAGCGCCCCGCGCTCAGGGACTCGCCCGCCAGATTCACGACCGCCGCGTACGCCGCGCGTGTTTGATCAAGCTCTTCCCAATGGATCGCTTCTACACGCCCGTGAAACAGCGCTACCGCGCGGTCAACATCGCGCGTCAGAAGGGTCACACGATCGCCGCGCGCGAGCAAAGCATCCACCAGGGGCCGGCCGATCAATCCTGTTCCACCCGTTACCAAAACATGCGTCACAAACGTTCACTTCCACTCATCGTGAAGATTCATCCTGTTGTGCCACGCGCGCGAGCACATCCGCCAATTCACGCATCTGCACATCGCTTGGTGGATTGTCCGCCTGATTGCGCCCCACATAGCGATAGGCGATTTGCCCGTTTCGATCGATGAGAAAGAGACTGGGCCGCGCGATACGGTACGCGTCAAAGGAGAGCGCGTGAAACACGTCAAACGCTTGAATCACCTCGCGCGTCTCATCGATCAGAACGGGAAAGGTGTAACCGAGCTTCGCAAAATACGCGGCAACCGCCGCACGGTTTTGCCCGACGATGCAGAGAATCTCGGCGCCAGCGGCCACAATCGCCGCGCGCTGCTTGTCCAACTCCCCGAGTTGGCGACGACAATTCGGTCACCACGTGCCACGCAGGAAATAGAGCAGCAGCGGTTTTCCGAGATACTCCGTGTGTCGATGCACCACGCCCGCAAGGTCTGGCAACGAAAAATTAGGCATCCTCTGACCCGGCACTCGTCCGGCGTTTCTCGGCATATTTCCACTCCCAAGAATCATTGTCTTTTCATTCGAAAGAGAGCCTCATGGCCCCCGTTTCCAAATGCGCCTTAAGCAATCGAAAGAAGGGTTCTTGATGAAGCCATGAAAATATCAAATCACGAGCTTGTGCAAGGTTCTGAACACTGCTTCTGCACACGGCCATCGCAGCGGCTGCGGCAAAGCAATTTGGGCCACTTCGATCAGCAAATGTCCCTGCGAACTCGTTAAGAAGTTCAAGTGGTACTCTTACATCGGCGCCATCGATCGCTACATCGGCGCTGCCCTCATCACGTTTATGCCATTCTCGCAACCACTTTAATATCCATCTTTTTCGAACATCCGCAGAAAAAGATCGCCAGTCTCTTGATTGAAGCAGATAAAATCGTTGCCCTTCCACAGTCACTGTATAACTTGTCAAAGGTAAATGATCTTCAAACCAAGATTCAAGATAGAGCTGGCCTCTTTTGCATCTCACTTGATACTCCAAAATTCTTTGCTGAATGTCAGGATCAAAAGATTGCAATTGCTCCGTCTGGAGGAATGCCGCCATCACGTGCTCTGTGAGATTCATACTCCACAAACCATAGATTGCGCCATACTCTAACGAAAATGTCGGGAAACTTCGTGCCAATTCAGAAGGCGTGTAGATAGGTATTCCCATTGCCAGCAAGCTTTGTATGATCGAATCATCTTCAAAAAAATACAAATCGCGATCAGAAACGAACCGATCGATCAATCGATTCAACACCGCATCCGTGATTGTAGATTGGTGAACCTTGTGCATCATTTTCACCCGATTCCGTAAGGGGCAACGACCACGCCGTTCACCTGAAGGCGAAGCTTCAGCGTGCGTGCTGTTTCAACCGCCCCCGCGTGATCGCCGTGGATGCACACCGTGTCCGCGCGCAGTGGGACGGATGTGCCGTCACGTGCCGCGATGGTGCCCTGCGTAAGCGCGTCGACGATCCGGCGCGCAATCATCTCCGGATCGTGAAAGATAGCGCCTTCTACGT
Source organism: Ferroacidibacillus organovorans (assembly GCF_001642725.1). Classification (GTDB taxonomy): domain Bacteria; phylum Bacillota; class Bacilli; order Alicyclobacillales; family SLC66; genus Ferroacidibacillus; species Ferroacidibacillus organovorans. Next base: position 12,639 of record NZ_LSUQ01000053.1, on the reverse strand, counting down.
TGCGCGGCGTCAATGTTCCATCCGGTTCATAGCTGCGATCCGCAAACATCTCTTCGCAAACCGAGAGACCTGCCAATCTACCGGCTTTCGCGAGCGGGCTGCCACACGGCGCAAACAGTACAACGCGATCATCCATTTTGCAAATCGCCTCAACCAGTCGATCGCATGCAGAACTGTACGCCGACTTGTGGTACAGTGCGCCGTGCATTTTAAGATGCGTAACACGCGCGCCGACTTGCGTTGCGAGCGCCGCGAGCGCGCCCCACTGATAGAGAATCACTCGGATCCACTCCTCATCCGCGTGTGGAATGTCACGCCTGCCAAACCCGATGCGATCCGCGTAACCGGGGTGCGCGCCGATGCGCACTCCCCGGTTTTGCGCCATCTCGATGCGCTCCATCATCACGTTCGGATCCCCCGCGTGAAACCCGCACGCGAGATTCGCCGATGTGACGACGTCAAGGACAGCTTCGTCATCGCCGATCGTGTACGGCCCAAACCCCTCGCCGAGATCCGCGTTAAAGTCGATGCGCATACACCTTCACTCCCGCTCCTAAACGTCCCGATCCACTCATGTTACATCGAGACTTCTTCCGAAACAAACACATCTTTCGCCCGCAAAAGCGCCTCTGGATTGCGCGATCTCAGATTAAAATAGAACACCAAGCCGAGCACGAACCAGATGATGATGATCGGCACCGCAAAGTTTGCCGGAAACGCCGGAACCGGGTAAACCGACGTGGCGAGTGGCGGAATGAAAAAAACGATGCCAAGAAGCGGCACGATCACGTGCTTGCCGATCGAAAATTCTGCGCGATGCTGCCGACTATAGAGAAGCAGGGACGCGAGATTGGCGAGCAGATAGATAGCGATCATGATGATCGTCGTCACGGTGGCAAGCATGATGTACCCATTCATCGGGCCAAGCACAAAGCCGCAAACAAGACCCAGCACGAGCGTCCAGACCAACTGCGCGAGCGCCGCGCGAGATGGCGTCTCAAAGGTCGGATGGATATAGGACAGCGCGCGCGGAAGCGCACCAACACGTCCCATCGAGAACATCATCCGCGTCGAGACGGTCGTCGCCGCATTTGAGTTTGCGATAAATGAGTTTACGATGGCGAGAAAGACGAGAATCCAACCGACGCCCCAGCCACCGACGGCCAAAACATGCCATGGATCCGAATTGCTCGCAAACGAGCTCATGTTGTTGATGCCCCAGCCGACGGTCCCAGCGTATGTCGTGAACACGTAGAACAGCCCGATGCCGACGGTCGACCAAAAGATGGCGCGCGTCACATTGCGCGGATTCTTCGTTTCTTCGGCCAGCGCCGCCGCGCCTTCAAAGCCGATGAACGCCTGAATGCAGTAGATCATGCCTTGAAAGACGCCGCCAAAACCGCCTGCACCCTTGACCAGTGCGAGTTTAGGGTTAAAAACGGACAGCGTATTGTGGCTGCCCGCTTTTGCGATGAGCGTGAACGCGAGCAAGCAAAAGACAAGCAGTTCAAACAGCCCAAGCCAAATCCCCGTTTTGGCAGACAGTTTCACACCACGATAGGAGAGCGTAAAGACAAACAGTGCCCCGAGCAAAAACCACACGTACCAAGGGATGGTGACATGAAGATAGCTAGAAACCGTATCCTGGATCACCTGACCCATGATGAGAAGCAGAAACGGAGCTCCGAGTGACTGGGCAAAATTGAACATAAAGCCTACGATGAAACCGACGCCGCCCCCGAGCGTCTTGCTGGTATACGTATAAAAACTTCCGGCTGATGGAATCTTTCGCGCGAGCTCGCCAATCGACACGGCTGAAAACAGCGCGCCGATCAGCGCGAGAACAACGGACAGCGTAAGCGCTCCCCCCGCGTATTGTGCAGACAGGTAAATGCTATACGCGACCGCCGCGCCTGGCGCCATATAGGTGATAGACTGAAACACGACTGGCCAAACGCCGAGCGCCTGCCGATTCAACTGTGCCAAGCGGAACCCTCCTTAAGGTAAAATGAAACTTGCGAAGTACTCCGATGGTACAGAAAAATCTAAACTTGTTCAATCCTTTTTTTATAGGTTACAATCATTTTCGTAGAAGAATTACCAATAAAGGAGGATTTTCGTGGAAAAACGGCGTTTTGGCAACACAGACATGCATGTCAGTGTGCTCGGTTTTGGCGGATCTGAGATTGGTTATCAGGGTGTCAACGTGCGGGATGTAAAAAATTTGCTCGCGTCAGCGCTCGACGCTGGTCTGAATGTGATCGACACGGCGGAATGCTACCGCGAGAGCGAAGAACTGATCGGCGAGGCAGTAAGCGATCGCCGCAGTGATTTCTACCTCTTTACAAAGTGCGGCCACGCGGCCGGATTCGCAGAGCCTGACTGGACGCCCGCCATGCTGCAAAAATCGATTGAGCGCAGCCTGACGCGCTTAAAAACCGATCACGTCGACCTTATACAACTTCACAGTTGCAGTGAGGAAGTGCTTCGCCAAGGCGATGTGATTGATGTTTTACGCCGGGCTAAAGAGGCGGGGAAAACGCGGTACATCGGATACAGCGGGGATCGGTCCGCCGCGCGCTACGCCATTGAGTGTGGCGCGTTTGACGCGCTGCAGACGTCTGTCAATATCGCGGATCAGGAGCCGATTGAACTCACCATTCCGCACGCCGCCGCACGCAACATGGGCGTGATCGCCAAGCGACCCATTGCGAATGCAGCGTGGAAAACCAAGGAGAAGCCAACCGAGGCGTATCATCACGCCTATTGGGAGCGATTTCAGTCTCTCCGCTACGATTTCCTAGAAGGTAATCTCACCGACGCAGTGGGTGTCGCGCTGCGTTTCACACTCAGCATCCCTGGCGTACACACGGCGATCGTCGGCACGACGCAGCCTGGACGCTGGCAAGAAAACGCGCGCCTGCTCGAACGCGGCCCGCTTCCCGAGGAAATGTTTGCAGCGATTCGCAGTCGCTATCACGACGTGGCGTCGGCAGACTGGGTTGGACAAACCTGATTCGGTAGGACATCCAGTGTAAAGCGCGCCTACTCGGCGCGCTTTGCCTCCCCAGGCACAGGCTGAAACGACGGTCGCCCATAGTAAAACCCTTGTTGCCACCCAAAGCCGAGTTCCAATAAAACATCCGCTTCCGCTTTCGTCTCGACTCCCTCGGCCAAACGCACAGAGCCAATGGACTGTGCCAATCTGGAGATGGTTTTGGCGACTCTCCGCTTGTCTGCGTCCTTGTCAATCTCGCGCACAAACGCGCGATCGAGCTTGATAATATCCGGTTCAAGCTGACTTAACATCGACACATCATTGAATCCTTGTCCCACATCATCCAACGCATAGCGAAAACCCTGACTCCGGTGACCACTCCCACAGCCTTTAGGCAGGGGCTTCTCAGAACACGCATGACGCAACCGCCTACGTTATGTCCTGAAGGCTCGGTCCGAGCCAAGTTGATACGCTAGGCTAACGCACGTTTCAAAATGTTTTGCGCGGCGTTTATATCCCGATCCTGTACATAGCCGCAATGATTGCAGCTGTGTACACGCTCAGACTGCTTCTTATGGACAATTTCGCCACAGTTCGAGCAGAGTTGACTCGTATTCTTTGGATCAACCAACACGACACGACGACCAGCTTCTTCCGCTTTGTACGTGGTGTACTGTATGAGTTGATTCCAAGACGCATCAACGATGCTTTTTGCAAGATGATGATTTTTCACCATGCCTTGTACGTTCAGTTTTTCAAAGGCAATGAGTCCGTAGCCATTGACCAGTTTTCGAGACACTTTGTGCGCGTAGTCCCTGCGTTGATTTGCGATATGCTCATGCAATCTCGCCAGTTCTCTGATGGCCTCGCCACGACGAGAAGACCCTTTCTTCTTGCGTGATACGGATCGTTGCTTTCTGTGCAACTTCCGTTCGGATTCACGCAGGAACTTCGGATGTTCGTAAAATTCCCCATTCGAGGTAATGGCAAGATATTTGACACCAAGATCAATCCCTACGGTTCCTTTGGACTCTGGCGCGGTATTCGACTCTACCTCGCACGACAGACTGGCGTAATACTTCCCGTTTTTCACCAAGACAGTACACGTTTTGATTTCCCCTTGCGGCTGACGATGAAGTTTCAGTTTCACTTCGCCAATCTTCGAGAGTGTTAATTTAGTACCACAGACCGAATAGCCGCTCTGTGGGTACGTAAAAGAATCGTATCGTCCTGCTGATTTAAAACGCGGATAGCCAGGTGTCTCTCCTGCCTTCACGCGACGAAAGAAAGCTTGAAACGCTTTGTCCAGTCGTTTAATCACATCTTGCAACACCTGCGAGTGAACCTGTTTTAACGACGGAATGTACTTCTTGCGCTCATTCAGTGTATTGGCCTGATCGTAGTAATTCAGTGTGGCCTTCTCCGTTTCATAGGCAAATCGCCGTTCTTCAAGCATGCGATTGTAGAGTAGGCGACAACGCTCTAAAGTGAACTGTATTTTCTCTTCTTGTTCTTTCGTGGGATAGAGTCTGTATTTGTAAGCCTTTCTCATGATTTCACCTCGATTTCTGCTCTTCGATATACTTCTTGATTACGTCCAGTTGAACCGTGCCCACCGTAGTGACAAAATAGGAATTTGTCCAAAGCGTTGGCAATCGACTCTTTAGCGATTTGAATTCATCGCGAAGAACTTTGGACGTATATCCTTTGAGTTGTTTAACGACTTTGTGAATGCCGTATTGCGGATCGCACTTGATGAGAAGGCTAACATGATCAGGCATGATTTCCATCTCAACGATTTTCGCCTGAATGTCCGTTGCCTTTTCCGAAAGCAACACCTTTAACCTTGCGTCAATAGGTTCAACAAGCACTTTACGGCGATATTTCGGACAAAAGACAACATGGTATGTACAGTCGAACGTGATATTGTGGTTTGAATCAACATCTCTACTCATTACGATCACCTAAGAATAGTATACTACAAAACGTTAGATACATATATAGTATCTATTGTTTCCAAAAATAAAAAACGATCAAATGACGAAGTTCGCTTATCAAATGATAGAATATGGTAACCAAATGATAGGATACACCGTAGAATGATGTCAATGTCATCATGCTTGGCACACGTTAAAAAACCCGAGTAACCACGCCGTGTGGATACTCGGGTTTCCATTCAACTACACATAGAATTAAAGGACTTCAAGCGGTTTGGCGTTTCCATAAACAGGCTTCGCGCCGTGAATCGGAGCCACATAGCGCGCCGCGTTCTCAATGACTTTGCGAACATTTTTGTCAAAATACGTTGGATGGGTTTCATGCCCTGGTCGGAAATAAAAGATTTTTCCGTTTCCGCGATGAAATGTGCATCCGCTGCGAAATACCTCGCCGCCTTGGAACCAACTCACAAAAACAAGCTCATCTGGATCTGGAATATCAAAATGCTCACCATACATTTCTTCATGCGGGAGTTCAAAATACGAATCAAGGCCATGCGCAATCGGATGCGAAGGATTGACGACCCAAAGACGCTCCTTCTCTCCAGCTTCTCGCCATTTGAGGTCACACGACGTTCCCATGAGCGTCTTAAACACCTTAGAAAAATGACCTGAGTGAAGCACGATAAGTCCCATGCCGTCCCAGACACGCTGCACAACGCGCTTGACGACCTCATCCTCTACGTCACCGTGCGCCATATGTCCCCACCAGACTAATACATCCGTTGCGTCAAGAACATCCTGGCTAAGCCCGTGTTCAGGCTCATCAAGCGTTGCCGTGCGAACCTCAAACGATGCATCGCGAAGTGGAGCCGCGATCGCCTCGTGAATCCCATCCGGATACACAGCGCGTACGGCTTCATCTGACTTCTCGTGGCGAAATTCATTCCAAACTGTTACGCGAATACCCACTGAGACCATCATCCTATCATTGAAGATTCAGGAAGGAATACCATCCTACTCGCGTAGACTATCGCATGACAGCGCAATATGCAACCGCCCTTCCCAAGGTCGGAAGGAGGCTGTCAACAAAATTCATCCCATAGGATCAGGATCGTGAAAAGAATCCCATGCAAAAGGGCGGGAATCCTTTCGGACGCCCACCCGCAACCATTTTCGCCGTCACTCAGACCCTTTGCGCGCACTATTCTTCAGAGTGGCGAGCGCACATTTCACACGTCAATGTCATCATTTCGTGGGCATCCGAGAGTTGTTCCCCGCAAACCCCACAAACATCTTCCGCCTCAATGCGTTGCTGAATCGATTCCATACTCTCTCCTCCTCCTCGGTTTGAAGCCTATCAGAGCGAATACGATCGCAGTGTGAGGCACATTCTCACATCCGTTTTACACAAATTGCTCTTCTTCCGTTGAACCGGTCATCGCAGTCGTTGACGCATTGCCACCCGCGATCACTTGGGCAACCTCGTCAAAATAACCTGTCCCCACTTCACGCTGATGGCGAGTCGCCGTGTATCCGCTCGCCTCGCTCGCAAATTCAGCCTGTTGCAACTCAGAGTAGGCGGCCATGCCCCGTTCGCGATAGCCGCGCGCCAATTCAAACATGCTGTGATTCAGGGCGTGAAACCCAGCAAGCGTCACGAATTGAAACTTGTAGCCCATTTCTGCGAGTTGCTGCTGAAACGTTTCAATCGTGTCTTCCGGCAGCTTCTTTTTCCAATTGAAGGATGGCGAACAATTGTACGCGAGTAACTTGCCCGGATGCTTTTCATGAATTGCATCCGCAAACTGACGCGCCTCATCGAGGTTTGGTTCGGATGTTTCACACCAGATGAGATCTGCGTAAGGCGCATATGCGAGCCCGCGCGCAATCGCCGATTCAATCCCCCCACGGATTTGAAAAAATCCTTCTGCCGTCCGCTCACCTGTGAGAAACGGTCGATCGCGCATATCCACATCACTTGTGAGGAGAAAAGCGCCGTTTGCATCCGTTCGAGCGATGATCAGCGTATCCACATCCATCACATCAGCCGCGAGTCTCGCCGCAACCAGATTGCGAACCGCGTGCGCCGTTGGAATGAGCACCTTGCCCCCCATGTGGCCACATTTTTTCTCAGAGGCGAGCTGATCCTCAAAGTGAACGCCTGCGGCGCCCGCTTCAATCATGGATTTCATAAGCTCAAACACATTGAGCGGACCGCCAAATCCCGCCTCTGCGTCGGCGACAATCGGAGCAAACCAGTAGGTGTCACGCTTGCCTTCTGCGTGATCGATCTGATCGGCGCGCGAAAGCGCCTGATTGATCCGTTTTACAACATGGGGAACACTGTTTGAAGGATAGAGACTCTGATCAGGGTACATGTGTCCGGAAAGGTTCGCGTCTGCCGCAACCTGCCAGCCACTTAAATAAATCGCTTTCAGCCCTGCGCGAACCTGTTGAACAGCCTGATTTCCCGTGAGTGCACCGAGCGCCGGGACGTAAGGGTCGCTGTGCAAAAGTTCAAACAAGCGCTTACTGCCCATCTTTGCAAGCGTGTGTTCAATCGTTACAGACCCGCGCAGACGCAGCACATCTTCGGCGCGATAAGGGCGCTCAATGCCTTGCCAGCGAAACGCTTCCTGAAACGACGCTGCCATTTGACGCGCTTGCTCTTCATCAGAGCGGGATTGAAGTTTCGCTTGATCTCCCATCTGAAGACTCCTCTCATCTCTCACTCTACACCTGTACTACACAGTTCGGTGTATTTCTGTTGTTATAGTACAGTGTATTGCATAACAGATGATTTGTGAAGGTGTTCTCAGCGATTTATTTCTTCTTTTTTGTGAACATTCATTTCAATGTCGTTCTGTATTGCAGATGAATGTTCCGCAATGCATAACGGTATGATATGATATGCTTAGGTTGAAAGTTTCATTATCTTAAACGAAATGAGGCGTATTCCATGCCATTTCAAACACCAACCGGCATGAGCATCACGGGTGCATACCACGATTCGTATGCAACCATCCTGACACCGGACGCGCTCGCATTTGTAAGCGATCTGGTGCGCACCTTTCGCGATGAGCGAGACACTTTGTTGATACGCAGGAATGAGCGTCAACGTGAGATCGACCAAGGAAAATTACCCGACTTTTTGCCAGAAACGATCGCCATTCGTGAACGGGAATGGACGGTGGCACCCATCCCGAGCGATCTACAAGATCGTCGCGTCGAAATCACTGGGCCTTCAAGCGATCGCAAAATGGTGATCAATGCACTCAACTCTGGCGCAAAAACATTTATGGCCGATTTTGAGGATGCAAATTCACCCACCTGGGAAAACACGATTGAAGGACAGATCAATCTTCGCGACGCGATTCGCCGCACGATCGACTATACAAGTCCCGAAGGAAAAGCGTATCGACTGAAAGAGCAAACGGCTGTGTTGATTGTCAGACCGCGCGGTTGGCATCTCGATGAAAAACATATTACGTTAGACGAAAAGGCGATTCCGGGCGCTCTGCTTGATTTTGGCCTGTACTTTTATCACAATGTGAAAACCTTGCTCGAAAATGGCTCTGGACCCTATTTCTATTTGCCAAAAATGGAGAGTCACCAAGAAGCGCGCCTCTGGAACAGCATCTTTGTTCGCGCAGAGCAGGCGCTTGGAATTCCGCAAGGAACGATCAAGGCCACCGTACTCGTCGAGACGATTCTCGCCACCTTTGAAATGAATGAAATTCTTTATGAGCTGCGGGAGCATGCGGCGGGAATCAACTGCGGTCGCTGGGACTATATTTTCAGCTACATCAAAAAACTGCGCAATCAACCCAACGTCATTCTTCCCGACCGCGCTCAAGTGACGATGACCGTACCGTTTATGCGCGCATACTCCCTGCTCACCATCCAGACGTGCCATCGACGCAACGCGTTTGCCATCGGTGGAATGGCCGCACAGATTCCAATTAAGAATGATCCTGTCGCAAATGAGGACGCGCTCTCAAAGGTGCGGGCAGACAAAGAGCGTGAGGCGAGAGACGGTCACGACGGAACGTGGGTGGCGCACCCTGCCTTGGTTCCCGTCGCCATGGACGTTTTTAATAAACTCATGAAAACCCCTAACCAGGTTGATCGCAAGCGGGAAGATGTACACGTCACTGCGGAGCAACTTTTGGAGGTTCCAAACGGATCGATCACGGAAGCAGGCGTGCGCACGAATGTGAGCGTAGGCATCCAGTATCTCGAAGCGTGGCTGCGCGGATCGGGTGCCGTACCCATTTTCAATCTGATGGAAGACGCGGCGACTGCTGAGATCTCGCGCACTCAGTTGTGGCAGTGGATTCATCACGAAAAAGGGGTACTCGACGACGGACGTAAGCTTACGCCTGCGCTTTTTGAAACGATTGTTCACGAAGAGAATGAAAAAATACGCGACAGCATCGGCGCTGACGCGTACAAAAACGGAAGATTTCAAGAGGCAACCGCCCTCTTTACGGCGATCACGCTCGATGACAATTTTGTCGATTTCTTGACGACGCCTGCCTATGCGCAATTGGCTTAGTTGACGAACGGCTGCCAGCCTGCTGGCTTGGCAGCCCTTTTTATACGCGCGTGCGCATCTCTTCTGTCAGAACACCGTGTCCCAAACGGTTTGAGATCCGTTTTGCACTCGCAATGACGACCGGAATCATTGCGTGCAGTCGCTCCGTCGTCATTCGACTGCTCGGTCCCGACACGCTACATGCCGCCACCACGTTGTTCGCGTGATCAAAAATAGGCGCCGCAATGCAACAAACGCCGATCTCGTTTTCCTCCAAATCAAACGCGTAACCTCGCTCTTTGACGCGCTCGATCTCAGCCAAAAGTTCGTCCTCTTGCACGATCGTATGATCAGTCATCTGAATGCGCTCATTCTGATTCAAAATCTCACGCGCCTCTGACACGGGAAGATACGCGAGGATCACCTTCCCCAAGCTCGTCGAGTGAACAGGGACGCGTTTTCCGATGCGCGAGTGCATACGCGTCGTATCGTCACTCTCCACCTTGTCGATGTACACGATCTCTCCGCGTTCTAGAAGGGCCAAGTGGACAATCTCGTTCGAGAAATCAGCGAGTTCGCGCAACGGAACCGCCGCTTCTGCACGCAAGTCGATCGATGAGAGCAATTTCATCCCGAGATCGAGCAACGCATATCCCAATTTGTACTTCCCCGTTCGCTCATCCTGTTCAATGTAGCCACGCCGCAACAGCGTCGTCAAAAGGCGATGCACTGTGCTTTTGTACATGTCCACTTGTGTCGCGAGTTCTGTAATCGCGATCCCTTGCGGATAGCGACTGACCACTTCGAGCAGATGACACGCTTTATCGACGGATTTGACCGTATAATCTTCCATTTTTGAAAACCCGCCTTCACCAAACGTTCCCATTCTTTTGTCCATCTTACACCACATTTACTCTAGCACACTTGGGGCTCGCGCGCGAAAAGAAATCACCAGAGACCGCTTTGCGCAGTCCCTGGTGATGCACTCAGATTCCAGCGCGAAAATACTACGGAACCATAAAGGAAAGTACGTGCGCCTGCAAGAAGACCAGCACGCCAAGAATCAGTGTCAGAATGACGCTGTGCATGAACGTACGTCGAATGACGAGCCCCTCTTGGTTTTTAAGAGGACCTGTTGAAACGCCTGTCGTCACGTTCTGCGGCGAAATCATTTTGCTCATGACCGCACCGCTCGAGTTCGTGGCCGCCATTAACACAGGATTCAAGTGAAGCTGCTTTGCGGCAACCACTTGCAGGTTCCCAAACAGCACGTTTGATGACGTGTCAGACCCTGTGAGAAAGCAGGCGATCCAGCCGAGAAACGCGGAGAGAAACGGAAAGAATGCGCCGACAGTCGCCACTGCGAGACCGAGTGTATAGGCCATTCCAGAGTAGTTGTACAAATAGGCAAGCGCCACAATCTCCATGACCGTGAGGATGGCAAACCGCAGTTGTTTCCATGTATCAGAGGCCGCCAACCAGAAGGTTTTCATATCGACGCGTAGGAAGAGGGCTGTCAGAACCACCGCGACGAGAATCGGCGTGCCGGAACCGAGTGGTTGGAATACCCAGACAGCATCATACGATTTGTGATAGAGCGTCAGATAGACAAGCTTGTTAAGTCCCGGCCACTTTACACTCATCGTCCCAATCGCCGCCACCTTGAGGAATGTCCAGATGATGACGATCGCGGTGATCATTAGCCAGGGTAGCCACGCCTTGAAGGATTGCCCGCCAGTCAGCTCTGGCATTGTACCACTGCCTGTCGCTGCCGTTTCTGCAGCCACTGCATTCGCGTAGGTTTGATACTGTTCTGTATCTTTTGGCGTCCAAATTTTTGTGAAGCCAATCAGGCAGACGAGCGACACCAGCGCCGCCAAGACGTCTGGCAACTGCGGTCCAAGGTAGTTTGAGACGGCAAACTGCGTCAAGGAGTAAGATAAGCCGCCAACGAGCGCGGCAGGCCATGCGCCCTTAAGCGCTTTCGGTCCACCCAAGACAAGCAATACGTAGAACGGAAGAATAAAAGCGAAGAACGGCAATTGACGCCCAACCATCGAGGAAAGGTCTCCCACAGGCAGGTTTGTCACGCCGGCAAGCGCCGTGATTGGCACCCCGAGCGCGCCAAACGCAACAGGAGCGGTATCAAAGATAAGCGTGTAGACCACCGCTTCAAGCGCAGGGAATCCGAGGCCCATAAGCAGAGCCGCGCCGATGGCGACAGGTGTCCCAAACCCGGCGATCCCCTCCATAAGCGCTCCGAATGCAAACGCGATGATCAGAACCTGAATTCGCTTGTCTTTCGTAGCGTGACGATACATAAAGCGGCGGAACAGCTCAAATGACCCTGTCCGTTGACTGATGTTGTATAGCCACATCGCGGCGAACACGATCCACATGATCGGCCAGAGCGCAAATACGCCCCCCTCAAACATCGCAGAGATAGCGCGGTTTGCAGGAATTTTCCAAACGAACAAGGCGATAATGATCCCTGTGATAAGACCTGTCAGCGCGCTGATCCACGCGGGTCGGCGCAAGACGCCAAGCATAATAAGTACGACTAGGATGGGAATAAAGCCGACAAGGAAAGATCCGAAAAGCGATTGTCCCACAGGCATCAGGATTTGTTGAAACAAAGTTTTCCCCTCTTTCTCCCGTCATGTTTGCCTTTCAAAAGCTTGCCTTTCATGCGCATCGCCAATTCGGCGCTACTTCTGAATTCGTATTCGAAAGGAAGCTAAAACTTGTCTCGCAAATCTGTCTCCTTTCTGGAAGCGCTTACTTCTATAATCTAAAAAATAGAACTATGTTCTAAACATAGTTCATGAGTAGGAGAAGATCAAGGGTTCATTTCGAGATTCGCAAGAATATCTTTTAGGTAGCCAGAACTGTGAATCGTTTCGCACCCATTTATTCAACGTGTTCGAGCAGTGTCGCAACCCCTTGCCCGAGTCCCACACACAGGGTTGCTACGCCGTATCGCGCGCCAGCCCGCTGCAATTGACGTGCGAGGGTTCCAACGATGCGCGCGCCAGAGCATCCTAAAGGGTGACCGAGCGCAATGGCGCCTCCGTATGGATTCACTCGCTCCACGGGTAGCGAAAGCTCGCGGATGCATGCGAGCGCTTGGGCGGCGAACGCTTCATTCAACTCAACCCAGTCGA
>NZ_LSUQ01000052.1 GCF_001642725.1 Ferroacidibacillus organovorans | reverse complement strand
AGTTTTTTATTATGCCGGGTGGTCAACTTTTCAGTTAGCAGCATGGTCAACTATTCGATTGACAAACACAATTTTCCATATCTACGATAGAAGCATCAGAACATGACTCAGAGAGGAGGTACGTCAGTCGCTGACTAATAGAGCTGCCGGGGACTTTCTGACACTGGCTATCTCGGTTGAAAGACCGCGATTTTCTATTTCTGAGGTGGCTAGGTCACCATCTCGGCAGGCCTGAAAGGGGGTGAATCTTCGGAGAAGGTTACGCAGTCACTTGGGGAGTGCCTTTCGGAGGCATATTCTTGTGCACCTACGCGCCGGAAGCCGCACCGCGTGCGGAAATGTTGACGCTTCGAACAAGGGACATATATCCCATTCGCCGCCCCTGAGACAGGAGGAGCCCCCATGTTGGTGCCTCGTCGCATTGAAAGCGAGATCGTCCTCGCGCTCTATCGTTACAGCTTGCTCACCGTAGCTCAACTCGCTATCCTGCTGCACTATGAACACAAGACCATTTACAAAGCGTTTCACTCCCTCAAAGACAAAGACTGGGTACAGTCGCTCCCCCTCGGTTTTGTCGAACGCAATGTCAAAGGCTGGATGTTATCCAAAATCGGCGTGGAGGTGGCGTTCGGGCTGACGAAGGAGTACCGGCCCCGACTTCTGAAACAGACAGGCGTTCTCTCTGGTCAGACAGCCCATCTGTACCGAAGCAACCGCTTCTTCACCGATCTCATCCAAGGGAGCATGGCGCGTCCCACGACGGAGGGACTCGTCAACTGGATTGGCATGCGCGATAGTGGCGACCGATATCCTGTGACCACTGCAAAGGAACAAAAGACAACACCTCTGCGACCCGACGGGATTGGCACCTATCAATTTGAAAATGGCAGTGAAGTGGTATTTCATCTCGAGTACGACACCGGAAGCGAGCATCTCTGGGTCATTCACCACAAGCTCTGGCAGTATATCGATGTTCTTAAGCCTTTCTGGAACAACCTTTCCCTGGCCAATGTGCTGTTTGTCACCCGCGACCATCGACGTTCGGCGCGTATCTTGGAAATCTGGAATCACCTCAAATCCAACTTATTTTCAAAAGGACCGACGCCCGTCCTATGGGCGACGACAGAAAATGCACTGGACATACAAGGGGTGTTCGGTTCCGTATGGACTGGCGCTGAAGACACCGTGGTGTCCATTCAGGACTTTCCCCGGTTGGAAAGTAGATATGGGGATCGCAGTGTTCCTCTTGGCAAACAGATTCGACAGCAGCCGTTTCCCAGACAGAAGCGTGGGTAAGGTTCGAAAGTTGGATCGCGATTTGCTCCACGAACATCTGGAGCAGGCTACCTATCCCAGACATGAGGGTGTCACCCTGCCCCTGCTTCAAGATTCCGGCGTGCTGGGGCGCGTGTGGGCCGACACGGGCGCTTCACTTGTCTACCTCGCCGAACTACCCCGCATCCGGAGTTCAGGCGACGACGGGGCGACTGTGCTGGGTAAACAGCCCCGTTCATCGTCATTTCCGCAGCGAAAGTGAAATCTCTGAATCAGAAGAGGAGTGAAGTGCAATGAAACGTCTATTAACCGCGACAGATGTCGCCGAACGTCTCGGAGTCACCGAAGATGCTGTCTATCGATTGACCCGGCAGAAGGTGCTGCCCAGCGTCCGGGTGGGACGCCTCATCCGGTTCGATGAACAAGCGCTGGAAGCGTGGATAGAGATGGGGGGACAGGCTTGGGACGGTGGATGGCGCAAGAATACAAGATGAGCACCTGACGTCGTCCTCACATCGCCCGCTCTTGCACCCGCCTTCCAATGATCGCTTGACTTCCCCACCTGCCAGAGCGATGAATCCAGTGAATTTATAAGTCAAAGAGGGGAATCGCATGGCCAACGTCATTCCACACGGAAAAGACAAGAATGGGCAAGACCGATGGTTGGTACGAATGTACGTCCGCCGCGATGAACAGGGGAAGCAGATTTTCCACAACCACCTGGTGCGCGGAACCCGCAAAGATGCGGAACGATATGCCCGCAAGATGGAAACAGAGCGCGATCAAAACACGTTCGTCGAACCGAGTAAACTACCGCTATCGAAATTTCTCGACACGTGGCTGGATGAGTATGTCCAGCCACGTGTCGCACCAAGGACTTGCGCGGATTATCGCTACGCGATGGAGAAATACGTCATCCCGCGCATGGGCACCATCACCCTGAATCGGCTCCAAGGCATGCCCATGCAATTTCAGAAGCTGATAAACGAGGTGGCAAACTCCGAAAACCAAGAAGGCCAAAAGACGATTCGTACCGCCCAATACGTGTTCACGATCCTCAAACAGGCCATGAAACAAGCACATGCACTCGGGCTGCTTGCACGCAACCCTATGGAACACATGAAACGCCCTCGCGCCGAGGTGAAAGAAATGCGTTCGCTCACTCCAGACGAGGCAGTGCGGTTCTTAGAGGCATCCGTATCAGATAGGCTGCATGTTCTGTTCGCCTTGATGGTGGAAACAGGATTGCGTCCAGGTGAGGCGCTGGGGCTACGTTGGCAAGATATCGACTTGGAACACCGAGCCATTTTCGTCCGTCATTCCTTGGAACGACTCAGCACAGGCTGGCGTCTGAAGGAGCCAAAGACCAAACGAAGTCGGCGACAGATCCCCCTCACCGCCACAACCGCCAACTTACTGCGCGATCACCGCCAGAACCAATTACAGGAACGGCTACGAAGTAAAGGGAAGTACGTCGATCACGGATTTGTCTTTGCCACCGCCGCAGGTGAGCCACTACGCAAGAACAACGTGCTGCGTCGCCATTTCAAACCCATCTTGATGGCTGCGGACCTGTCATCCGATATCCGATTCTACGATCTCCGCCATACTTGTGCCACGTTGTTGCTACTGGCTGGGGAAAATCCAAAGGTCGTGGCCGAGCGGCTTGGGCACGCCTCCGTCACCATGACGCTGGATCGATACAGCCATGTCCTGCCCCACATGCAGCAGAGTGCCACAGACAAGATGGAGTCGATGCTGTTTGACAGATCCAAGCAGGGGGGTGTTTTATAAGGGAACCAAGGGTCAAGCACCTTTCGAACGGTCGCGCTATGGTCAAGGAACAAGAAACTTATCTCAACCGGAACTCCCCGACAATCGCAGGTCTACTGGCCAACAGATTTTCAAGATGGCTTTCCGGCCACATTTCGATTCTCAAAGCCGAATGCGACTGATTGTGCTGTTCAATCCAAGCGACCGCGTCAGCGGTAAACCGACCTGATGTCGCGATAATCAAAACATCTATGCGTGGAGGCTGCCACAGCTTTATCTGCTCCTGCAACGTACTGATATCTTCGAGCGCAACACTGGTTTTCAAGTAATGCTTGCACTGGATGATAACGCGCTGCCGCGTCACTCCGCTTAGACCATCTTTGATCACACGGGTTACAGACAAGTCCCGCCCCTTATCTGCTGCGCGGGTTTTCATAAGCCATTCTGGATTCTCGTATCCTCCTTCAGAACTGATGAGAATGAAGATCAATCTTTCGAATTCATCGTCGGTCAAGTTCTCCCACAACAACCTTGTCGCAATGGGACCAGCAGGTTTTTGAGATACCAATTCACTCAAATCAGAAACCTCTGATGGAATTGGGTCGTCGTCATCGGCCAAGGCTGACCATACGGATGACTTCACGGTTGGCCAATCCACCTTCACGAAGTCGTGTAAATCCCATAACTGTGCAAAACTTAGATGGCGTAACAAGTCAGCCCATCGACTCGGTCTTCGCACTGAATCTCCCAGCAATGCATTTAATTCATCGATTAAGTCCTTCAGTCTAGCCCATTCCACGTCATTCGCCACTGACTGTCGTCCATTGCTTGAATCATCCAACTCATCAATGCGATAACGCTCTCCAAGACTTACTAGTAAGTCATCCGCTTTCTCGATCAGGTCTGAAACAGCGTTTCGTACTAACTGTTTCCTTAGATTTTGAAGTCTGAACCTATATTCACGGATTTCTCGTCGCGGAGCATCAATCGTCCTCTCAACGTATTCTTGCGCCTCGAATTCCCCAATTTCCAATGCATCAAGACGTGCTTGAGCAATCACGTTTAAATCCCATGGCATCGTTTTTGGTTTGAAGCCAGATATTTCGGGCAAAGCATTTACAATCTGTTCGTACGCACGCAATTTGTCCTCATACTGTTCGTTTGTTTCAAACCAAACACCCGACGACGGTATCATCCCTTGCAACTCGCTCCATACCCGTTCCAACTTTACTAAGTTTGCTTGAACTGCCCCAAACTGACTAATCGCCCTGTTCAGCGAGGTTCCAGAGCTCAAGGTCGTATCCCTCCCATAAAAACAGTTGACCCTAAGAACGATGTTTACATTGTGTATTTATTTTGCAACTGCAGTTCGTGAACGCCACTGGAAGGAAGGCAGCTAGATTACATTATGCCGTGCGCCCACACATCCCACTCTTCCCTATCCTAGCGCGCATCCCCCTGCAACCGCAACGCCTCATACAACTGCGCTGGCCCGAGCAATATGTCCTTCAGTGCATAGCGCACCTTCTCAGAATCCAGCGCCTGCTTGCTCATCGTCGTATGAGCCGAGAAGGCATCCATGATGGCGTTCATCAACTCACTCGCCAAATCGGGTGAATTGGCAAACTGCTCTTTGGTGTTGTTTGTGGCCTGCTGCACCAGAATGTCCGATTCCAGTAACTTGCTCTTCAGCACGTGGTTCACGTAGACCAGCTTGTCGTCATCAGTCAACTCGCCCTCGAAGAGATCGTTCACCTTGGCGATAATCTCCACCAGCAGCGCCTTTTCCTTCTCCTGCACCTCGCCGCTGCCGGGGGCGGTCAATGGCTTGAGCTTCTCCGCTTCTCCATCACCAAGCGGCAGATCCCGCTTGCCCTGATTCTTCAACTTGTGATGAGTCAGCACCACCTTGGACAAATCCACGCCCTCGCGTTCGCGGCCGAATTCCAGCAGCGGCAGCAGGCGCTTGTAGAAAATGGCTCGTTTCTCAATCGCGGTGTTACCATAGTCGAAAATTTGCGACAGGAACGCGTAAATACGCAGAAATGCGCCAAGGTTGCGTTTGAACAGAATTAGCGCGTTCATCTCGTCCTCCGCTGCCTGTTCGGCGTGCCCGTCTTGCTTCGCCTTCGCCACCACTCGCGCCTCCTGCGCCGCCTTGTAGCGTTTGAGCAGCCTATCAGCTACCGGCTCCAGTGCGGCAGACAGCTCCGACTGTGACGCACGCGGATTCATTTCCACAGTTACCACCCGTTCGATCTCGTTGTCGTCATAGTACCCTGTGGCATCCATCTTGGTCCGAAGGTCATAGACTAAATTCGGATCCGTCACGCCCGCGAGTTCCGCCGTATCGTAGTAGGCCTTAAAGGCCGCAAGAACATCCTCCGGATCATTCACGAAGTCGAGTATGTACGTGGTATCCTTCGTTCCAAATTCGCCACGATAGGAGCGGTTTAACCGCGACAGCGTCTGCACGGCCTGGATGCCGGCCAGACGCTTGTCGACGTACATGCCACAGAGCAGCGGTTGATCGAAACCAGTTTGGAACTTATTCGCCACCAGCAGAATCTGATATTCTTCCGTGTTAAACGCCTCGCGCATGTCGCGACCGCGAAGGTTCGGATTGAGGGCCTTGCTGTGTTCGGTTAGCGGATCCGGATTCGACTCCTTATCATTTACTTCCCCAGAAAATGCGACCAGCGTGCCCATTTTGTAGCCTTGGTCTTTGATGTACTTGTCGATGGCCATTTGCCAGCGTACAGCCTCAACACGGCTAGCGACGACCACCATCGCCTTGGCATGTCCGTTCAGGAGTGGGGCGACGTTCTCGCGGAAATGTTCCACCACCACCTGTACTTTTTGCGAGATGTTATAGGGATGCAGCCGCACCCACCGCATGATGCCCTTCATCGCCTCGCTGCGTTCGACTTCCTTTTCGTCCCACTCCCTGCCCTCACTCGCTAACTTGAATGCGAGACTGTACGGAGTATAGTTCCGCAACACATCGAGGATAAAACCTTCTTCGATGGCTTGGCGCATACCATAGACATGAAAAGGCATGGGAATATTGTCGTCCCCAGCAGGCTGCTCTGGGTTGGGACGTCGGCCAAACAGTTCCAGCGTCTTCGACTTGGGTGTCGCAGTGAATGCCACGAACGTGAGCCCGGATACGCTCGCTCGACCTGCCATCTGTGCCGCCAGCAGATCTTCTGTGCTGACTTCTCCACCGTCTGCCAGTTCCTTTAATTCTTCAACGGAAAGTACCTGCTTGAGCTTGGCTGACGCCTCGCCTGTCTGTGAACTGTGTGCCTCATCCGCAATGACCGCGAAACGTTTCCCCTGCGTAGCCGCAAGCTCTTGCACGGCCTTCAGTGCAAACGGGAAGGTCTGAATCGTGCAGACCACAATCTTCTTACTCCCGGACAACGCCTTGGCCAATTCGCCACTCTTGCTTTGCGACTCACCCTTGATAGACGCCACGACTCCAGCGGTACGCTCAAAGTCAAAGATTGCCTCTTGCAGTTGGTCATCCAGCACATTGCGGTCACTCACCACGAGGACCGAGTCGAATACTTTGTTGTACGCTGCGTCGTGCAAATCGGCGAGAAAGTGTGCCGTCCAAGCGATGGAATTGGTCTTGCCTGACCCTGCGGAGTGCTGAATCAAATACTTTTGCCCCGATCCCTCTTTGAGTACCTCCGCGACCAGTTTGCGCGTAGCGTCCAGTTGGTGATACCGCGGAAAGATGATGGATGAAATCTGCTTTTTACTGTCGCGCTTTGTGACCAGATAGCGACCGATAATCTCCAGCCAGCTCTCCCGTTCCCATACTTGCTCCCACAAGTAGGAAGTGCGATGACCGCGTTCGTTGACCGGGTTGCCCGCCGCTCCATCGTCGCCTCGGTTAAATGGCAGGAAACTGGTGGCCGCACCCTGCAGCTTCGTCGTCATTTGCACTTCAGAGTTGCTCACCGCGAAATGCACCAGTGCTCCGCGTGGAAAGTCCAACAACGGTTCGGTAGGTTTGCCTTTCGGATGCGGATCGCGATCGAACCGATATTGATCGACCGCGTCCTCCACCCGCTGTGTGAAGTCACTCTTCAGTTCCACTGTGGCGACGGGGATGCCGTTGAGGAACAGCACGAGGTCGATGGCGTTTTCATTGTGCTGCGAATAGCGCACTTGTCGCACGACGCGCAGACGGTTGGCAGCGTATTTCGACTGCAACCCCGAGTTCATCGCCAGCGCGGGTTTGAATTGCGCGAGTTGCAGCGGTTGACGCAAGCCCAGCATCTCCATGCCATGCCGCAGCACTTCGAGCGTGCCACGGGCATCCAGTTGCTTGCGCAGGCGATGGAGTAACGTGACTTCTGCCGCTGAGCCATGAGTCTTGGCGAGGGCCTCCCAGGCTTGGGGCTGAGTTTGCTGTACCCACGTCAGGACGTCTTCGGAGAACAAGGCGTGGTGGCGGTCGTAAGATTGTGCGTCGCCTTGGTCGTAAAGCCACCCATGTGATGCCAGATGATTGCAGATGTCGTTTTCGAATTCGATTTCCTTATGTAGGCTCATGCCGTCACCCCTTCTGCAGCAAGGCCGCGCACATCGATTTTTCCGGTGACGGCTGCGGAAATGAGGGCGCTACGACGCTCTTTTAGTAGCTCGATAGCTCGTTCTGCTTGGTTCACTAATCGGTCAAGCTTGTCAGTTTCTGTGTCGAGGAATTTTACCACATCCTCTTGCTCTAACAGTGGCGGCTGCAGAAAAACAAACTGCCGGAACTTCCCCTTAGTGATTTTTTGCATACTTGAACTAGTACCGGTGCAAGCTAGATGAATCTGCCACCGATATGCTCGTGTTAATGTCCAGTAGTGCGCAAATGCTGCCTCTACATTTGTACAATGGACTTGCCAAAGTAAATCCGACAAGAAGATCCCCTCATGGTCCTCCTTTACGAGGCCAGCAGATCCAACTAAGTCGGGAGTGTTCCCCCGACTAACAACTAAACAGCCAGCACGTAGAGAACATGAGACCCTCTCCACCTCTTCAGGCAAAACTGTCTTGTTTTCAGATGGGTCGAACCTCCCATTGTATACACAACTGAGCTTAAGAACTCCAAGTTCCCCTTGTAAAGCAGGTGTATCGATCGCGTTTACGCTGGTGCCCGACTCTATAGTAGAGATTACCGTTTTCAGTGGAACCACACCCCAGTGCTCCGGCACCTCACCCAGCCATTCGATGCCTGAATCCTTCATTGGCGCGGTGGGATCGAGCCCGTTAGTCACGGTGTGGGAGATAACCGCCTGGCGCTTTTCCCTGATCAAGTTGATCAACTTTTCCTGCTCCTCCAACAACATGTCTATCTTCATTGTTTCGTTGTCAAGAAATTCGGCAATTGCATGTTGCTCCGAAACAGGGGGGATAGCCATTGTGATGTTGCACATCTCAGAATAATTCGTACTCCACAGATCTGCTACAATTCCTTTCCCAAAACGATAGAACTCTTCCTGAAACGAAAAACTCCTAAAAAGGTGGTGAACATAGTCTATTCGAACCGCACCCCTAGTTTTAAGTACTATGTTTATAAGTGACACTGAACCATCTAAGGAGGCGGCCCCAGACGAACCTTTGCGGTCAGAACGACTATTGATGACAAAATCGCCTTTACAAACTCTCTTCCGGTTATCACCATCGTCAGTCTTCGCCGCAGATTCAAGTTGCGGAACTACTCCATTTTTCGTGACAGATAACGGTGGGTAGTCTTTGTCGCTAACCTTCTCCCTGCGCTCTTCAAAAAAATAACCGATCCGCTTTACTTCCCAATGCTCCGGCACCTCACCCAACCACTCCACACCGCTGCCCTTGTACTTTTCATATCGCGTAAAGCTCATGCCTTCAATCCCTCCAGCATCGACTGGATCCGCTCAGTCACAGCCATCAAATCGGCGTCAATTTCCTCCAGCGATCTCGGTGGCTGAAAAACATAGAAGTGCCGATTGAAGGGAATCTCGTAGCCCACCTTGGTCTTATCGTGATCGATCCAAGCATCCGGCACATGGGGCAATACCTCGCGTTTGAAGTAATCTTCAACATCCTCATTTAGCGGCACGTTCTCTGTGTCACGCAGGCTGGAATCTGGCTGTTGCTTGCCTTTGAACTTACCCTTTTGCCCCAGCACAATGTTGTCTTGCTCGTCGCGCAGCGGGCGTTCGATCGTGATGGTGCGGTAGCCAAAGTCGCTGTTGCGAAAGATGCGGCTGATGGGTTTGCCGTCTTTGTGGGCTTCCGCAAAGTCTCCAAAAAGCTGCGTGATCTCAGCGATATGGTCCTCTGCGAGTTCCTTGCGCTTGCTGCCGAGGGATTTTCGCATCTTCTGCCAGAATTCGCTGGCGTCAATCAGTTGCACCTTGCCCCGCCGCTGTTCGGGCTTGCGGTTGGACACAATCCACACATAGGTAGAGATGCCCGTGTTGTAGAACATGTCGGTCGGCAGGCCAACAATGGCTTCCAGTAGGTCATTTTCCAGCACGTAGCGGCGGATCTCGCTCTCGCCACTGCCCGCACTTCCGGTGAATAATGGCGATCCGTTCAGCACAATCCCGAACCGGCTACCGCCCTCGTTTGCTGGGCGCATCTTGGCAATCAGGTGCAGCAGAAAGAGCATCGAACCATCAGATACGCGCGGCAGTCCGGGGCCGAATCGGCCGTTGTAGCCCTGCTGCTCATGCTCCTTGCGCACCTCTTTCTCAACCTTTTTCCACTCCACGCCAAACGGCGGATTCGAGAGCATGTAGTCGAAGTGCTTATTCGGATGCCCGTCGTCAGACAACGTGTTTCCATACGCGATGTTGGTGACGTCTTGCCCCTTAATGAGCATGTCCGCTTTGCAGATGGCGTACGATTCTGAGTTGAGTTCCTGACCGAAGACGGTCAATCGGGCCTGCGGATTATGTTCGACTAGGTACTCGCCAGCAACCGAGAGCATGCCGCCGGTGCCTGCAGCGGGATCGTAAATGGTTCGCACCACGCCAGGCTTGGAAAGCACCTCGTCGTCCTCGATAAACAGCAGATGTACCATCATGCGGATGACTTCGCGTGGAGTGAAGTGCTCTCCAGCCGTTTCATTGGAGATTTCCGCAAATTTACGGATGAGTTCCTCGAACACCAAACCCATTTGGTGGTTGTCCACGTTTTCCGGGTGCAAATCGATCTGCGCAAACTTCTCCGTCACCTGATAAAGCAGCCCCGACTTATGGAGACGCTCAATCTGCGTGTGAAACTCGAAGTTCTCGAAAATGTCACGCACGGCCGGTGAAAATGTTTGTATGTAGCTGTACAGGTTCTCGCGAATGTGATCCGGATCGCCCATCAGTTTCTTCATGTCCAGCGGCGAGGTATTGTAGAATTTCTGACCAGATTCGCGGACAAGGTAGGGGTCCGGATTGACCCCCTCTGCTTGTTTCTTTGTGTACTCCGTTAACACAGCCGACTTAGTGGCCTCCAACACACAGTCCATACGGCGTAGCACAGTAAAAGGCAAGATGACCTTGCCATAATCAGATTGCTTGTAATCACCGCGCAGTAAATCGGCGACGGACCAGATGAAGGCGGAGAGGGATTGCTGGTTCATGATTTTGAGTCTCCTTGTTTGCTTTGTTTCTGCTCTATTAAAAGTGAGGAAGTTCTCCATATCAAATTCGTAAGATCATATAAAATAATACCAGAAACAGCCGGGGGATAGTGATATAGACGTAATAATACAACCCATCGAAAATGGGCTGGCACACACGTTGTATGAGCCTGATTCTGTTATACTTTGACTTATCCAGTTGCTGATGTAGCATTTCTGTGATAAAGCATGACTCAATTACCGAAAGCATAGGCGGGTATGAATATGGCGTAAATACTCATTAAGGTTCGTGTGGGAGGCTCTTGCGTGGATAGTGTCATTAGCATTACCGTCTTTTTAGTACCTGGTTTGGTTGCTTCTAGACTCAATGCAGCACTTGACCCAAATTACAAGGATCGAAAAAGAGAATCGTCCGAACTAGAATCCACAATATATGCAATTCTCAACAACCTGCCAGGCATCTTGATTGGATGGCTCTTATGGTCAGTTATTGAGCAGAAAGCGCTATCCTTTGCAGAATGGTCCGGTCAGATAAGCCAATTGTCCGGGGTTTTCGCTTATCTCTGTATATCATTTCTATTAGCCTTTGGCGTTGAGCGGATTGTGAAGCCGAAATTGATACGTTGGGTGGCCAAAAAACGGAATGAGCAACGGATGGGCAATGGGCTACCAAGCTTCGACGATGCGGAGTCGTGGGAAGTATTCCTAGGTTCAGAGGAAGAACTTTGCATAAGAATCACATCATTGTTAGATGGCACTCAGGGTAATGTGACCGGTGTCTTAAGATCCGCCTTTAAACCGGAGGACCTGTCGCAAGGAATTACGCTTGAAAATACGGATGAAATGGCGGGCCTGAATGAGTGGCTTTATCTTCCTGTACGCACATATATAGACGCGCGAACAGGTCTTGTATACGAACTCTTCACGAAGGCACAACTTGAGATTGCGAAAACGCTGCAGGACACAAGCGATTCCTAAGCAGATGCATCACACAACTTATCGCGATCCTTTGATTTTCGATACTTCTACGCTTTTCCCAGCACGGTTCGTCAACTGTTTGATTGTGCCCTGCTGCATTGCACGTTCAATCACACTTTTCATGCCTTGAGTTTGCTTAGAAAACGATTTTTCAAGATCAGGCGTAACAACCTTTCGTACATCACCCATGTTTACACCTCCACTGTTATTGTACCACATCGAACGCACTGCGGTGAGTGCTGATGCTCGCGTTTGCCGTTTGTTCTACCCATCCAGTGGTCAGCGGCTCCCTTATGCGTGCCGCATTGCTGCTTAAGGCACGACCAATCAATATACTATATGTATTATTGTGCATGAGGACCACACCACGAGCCTTATTGTCTTTCCCTTGGGGGAATAATATATGCGCGAAGGCATCTCGCGATGGGAACACATATGAATTACCAGCGTATTAATCCCATTGACGATCCAGACCGCCGACTCCGCATATCATAAGATCTCAGACGCTTAGAACCGCCTGACCATAACTTCCTTCACCATCCATACCCCTCAGTTGCACCAAAGTTGCACCAAACCACAATCCCTGCCACCTCCGTATCTCTACCCATAGCAAAAAACCGCGCAACCGCGCGGTTTTCTTTGGTGAGCCATGATGGACTCGAACCATCGACACCCTGATTAAAAGTCAGGTGCTCTGCCAACTGAGCTAATGGCTCTTATGTTTGGCTGGGGAGGTAGGGATCGAACCTACGAATGACGGAGTCAAAGTCCGTTGCCTTACCACTTGGCGACTCCCCAACATGGGGTGAGCGATGGGGATCGAACCCACGTATGCCGGAGCCACAATCCGGTGCGTTAACCACTTCGCCACGCCCACCACGTCGTTGAATCACTGGCAGGGGCGGCAGGATTCGAACCCACGACATGCGGTTTTGGAGACCGCCGTTCTACCAGCTGAACTACGCCCCTACATCCTAGTTACAACGCTTTTGAAGTATACACGGGGGGGCGTAAAATGTCAAATCCCCGATTCATTCTTACCCACATCGAGCGCACACGCTTCACCGCTTCATTAAAACCAGACCGCACTTTTGAACATCCTCTATAGCCATTTTGTGAACACCATTGAAAGTCAGTTCTGTGTCAATGATCAAAGGAATATAAGGATATGCATGGATCTGTCCTTGCGAAAGGAGAGCGATCTCGACGTTGATCAGGCTTATTTTTTCATGTAATATGAATGAAACGCGTAAATAAACGCGATTCGTATTGACGAATGAAGGACTGGCTTTCTATAATCAGGGAAAGTCCATTCGTGAAGACCCGTGGGAGGTTCTCCTTTGTTTCTTGACGTGGTGTCTGCACTCTTATCCTTCTTATTCGCATTCGCATTCGTTCCGGCAATGCGTCGCGTTGCCATAAAAACTGGATTTGTTGATCTCCCGACAGAGCGCAAAGCACATAAAGGTCCTCTTCCCATGCTGGGAGGGGCTGCGATGCTTTTCGCATTTATGTTATCAACGATTCTCGTCAGGCACGACTTTCTACACGCGACGTGGCGCACCGACAAACCATTTATCGGAATGGCAGGCGGTGCTCTTCTTATGTTTATCGTCGGCATGGTTGACGATTATGCAAAGACGAGAAGAAAAGAATTTCCGGCTTGGCCAAAATTTGCGGCGCAGATCATTGCCGCCTCTTTTTTAGTTGCCTCGGGCGTAGTGATTCGTGGCATTGAAGACCCTGTTCACGGTGCCTACTTTATCACTTTCTCACCGTGGCTAAGGGATTTTCTCACGATTGTGTGGGTCGTCGGAATCGTGAATGTGTTTAATTTCCTCGACGGCATGGACGGCTTGGCTGGTGGGATTGCCGCAATCAGTGCAACAACCCTGATGATCATCTCAACGATAAAAGGTGATAGCACATCCGCCATTCTCGCCGCCTCACTGATTGGCGTCACACTCGCTTTCTTGCGATACAATTTCTATCCGGCACGCATTATCATGGGGGACGCTGGATCGACCTTTCTCGGCTATGTGCTCGCCGCCATCGCAGTGATGGGAGCATTCAAGTCAGCTACCGTCGTATCCATCTTCGTACCGATTCTTGCTCTAGGAGTTCCAATTTTCGACGCCCTATACGTTGTCTTGCGACGTGTTCGCGAGCGTCGACCTGTACATAAAGCAGATCGAACGCACGGCCACTATCGCCTTATGGCGTCAGGGTTGACCCAAATTCAAACGGTCAGTGTTATGTACCTTGTCGCCTTAGCATTCTGTCTCGCCTCCATTCTCATCGCGATCACTACCCGCTAGTTCATTTCGTTCTAAACCCCACACCCTCACAATCTACGAGGATGTGGGGTTTTTATTTATCCAGATGTACGACTAAAAATGGCATTCATTAAATACAATGTGACAAGCAGTCAAAACAAGGGGCAGGCGGCCAATCACCATCAGGAAAGCGATACAAGGGGATGACATTGGGTCATGAAAAAGGTGCCCATCTCGCGAAACATCGTTCTGCGAATTTTTGTCACAATACTCTATGTATCCATCGGGGCTACTTGTGCGGTTCAAGGCATTCGCATTGCAGAGGCAGGTACAACGGCACAAATTCCACAGCTTGAAGGAGACGGCGGTGGAAACTTTCTTTTTGGAATTCTGATCGTGTTTTCTGGCATACCTTTCCTTTATAAACCGCGCATCACCGCCATTGCAACCCTTTTTTCATCGCTGATCGGTCTTGCTGCCGGTCTCCTTTATCAAGATGTACAGCTCACCGAAGTATCGATTGCAAGTTTGATCAGCGGCAGCATGATGCTCCTTTATCCCCTCATAAGGTGTGCGTTTCGAGCCGCAACAAAAAAGGTCGCCTCAATAAGGCGACCCAAGCATGTACAAACCCTGTGATTTTCGAGTGGAGGGGATAGGATTCGAACCTACGAAGCTTGCGCAACGGATTTACAGTCCGCCCCAGTTGGCCACTTTGGTACCCCTCCATGCCGTCACAGCTTTCCTAGTATAACACCAACTTGTTGAAAAAGAAAACCCGTTGATCACACTCTTTTTTTCTGTCTGTGGTATGCTCATCCTGTCGCAACGCGCCGCATGAATCCTTGTATCGAATGGCGTTTAAAACTCCCTTGCGACACAGAAGTCGGAGGGATATCATGTCTGTCAATCAGGCAGTCACTCAAAAAAAGAGCATATCGGCAACTGTGTATTATCTGATCACTTCACTCAGTTGGAGCATTCCAGCACTGCTTCTGGTTAGCATCGCGCTTCCCCAAGCACTTCTTGGGAATCTGGGTGATCCACTTCTCCTGGCCGCCATTCACGCCATCATTCTTGGCACACTGCTAACCGCAGCCTGTGGTGTATTATGGCAATTCATCCCGATTGCATTTCAAGCGCCCCCGCTCAGTCGCCGCGTTCTCTATTGGCATCTCCCCACACACACAATCTCCGTGCTTCTCATGGTTCTCGGTTTTATTCAGAGTCAGTGGAACATCGTGGCGTGGGGCGGATCCCTTTTACTTCTGATAACCATCGTGTACGGTACATATCTTTTCGCACATTTACGCCGAGCGCGCAATCAAACCGCCGTTCACAAACTTATGGCTTTCCCGCTTATTTCGCTCCCCATCGTCATGTTCGTCGGGCTACTCCTTGCGACTCATCGCGTAGCAGGGTCAAACCCATGGTTGGTCACACACGCAACCCTTGGCTTTTTTGGATTCTGGATCAGCCTCGTGATGGTGATCAGTTACAAATTTATCCCTATGTTTTCCCTTAGTCACGGGTACCGGGTTATACCTCACTTCGTTATGCGTCTGTATTTCATCAGCCTAACCCTTCTCCTCGTTGCAGGATTGCTTCCACTCCTGCATATCTCCCCGCTTTTTTCACGCGCCTTACAGTGGATCGGCGCTTCCCTAAACGCTGTCTCTCTCACACTCTTTGTACGTGACAGTGTGCGAATTTTGCAGGCGAGAAAAAGACGACGAATTGCATTTCCGCTTATCGCCGCGCTGCTCTCATCCAGCTTTCTCATCCTTTCCGCACTGCTTGCACTCGCGGTTTTTAGCGGCTGGATTCACATCTCTGTGACCCTTATCGCATATCTCATGATCCTTGGCGGACTGTTTCCTCTGCAACTCGCGTATATGCACAAGATCATCCCCTTTTTACGCTATGAGTACCGTTACTCCCACGCGCCAGATCGAAAATCAGCTCCACGTTTAGACGATATGGTGCAAAAAGACAATGCAAAACGAGGCTCGATCATGTACGCGGCTGGTTTTCTGATCAGCTTTTCGCTCATCCTGATCCAACCGCGCGCATTATCCGAGCCTGTAAGCATCATTTTAGGCTTGTTACAAATAGGTGGAATTCTTTCAGTAATCACCGGGTTCGTCAAGACGCTCCAGAGCGGCGGCGTTCGTCCACCCGCATAAGAAAAAACCAACTTCAATTAAGCGACGACAGACGAATCGACAAGAAATCCATAGTGAACAGGATTCAAATGGTGCAACTGGTGAGAAACGTTAAGCTCTGTGAGAGCAGCGCCTAGCGATGCGGAGGAGAGACGGTGATGAATCGGTGGTCCAAACTCGCTCTCCTTTTTTTCCCACTCAATGAGCAACATCTTGCCACTCGGTTTTAAAATTCGAATGAATTCTTTCAGCGATTGTGACAGGTCATCCACCTCGTGAAGGACAAACGAACATAAAATTCGATCAACAGAGTGATCAGGAAGCGCAATACTTTCTGCTGGACTCTCGACCGTAGTAACGTTTTGGCAATTCGCCTCTGCAGCGCGCTTTTGCACATAGGAAAGCATCACGGAAGAGAGATCAACGCAATACACTGAGCCCTTCGTTTTTGCTGCCAACGGAAGAGAAAAATAGCCAGGACCACACCCGATATCTGCCACGTCATCCGTTTCTCGCACATCGAGAAGTTGCAGCGTTTCATCAGGAGGTAAAAGCTTCATACGTTCAGCGCTCAACAAGCGATCTACGTGTGCCGGATCAAAGCGATGTCCCATTTTAAATCCCCTTTTTAAGATGTCATGAATGGCGCGCCGTTACCATTTTCCTGCGCGTATAAAACTCCACGCCATCTTTGCCATTGGCGTGAAGATCTCCATAAAAGGATTTCTTCCAGCCGGAAAACGGGAAGAATGCCATGGGGGCAGGTACGCCGAGATTGATACCAAGCATTCCCGCGTCAATCTCTTCGCGAAATTTCCGAATCGCACTCGCGCTGTCCGTAAAAAGGCATGCCCCATTAGCAAAATCGGACTGGTTCGCGATCTGAATCGCTTCATCAAACGTTTCAACGCGAACAACCGATAACACCGGTGCAAAAATTTCATCCGTCCAAACTTTCATCCCAGGCTTCACGTGATCAAGAAGCGTCGCGCCAAGAAAATACCCATCTTCAGACACTGGGTCGTTTCGTCCATCGCGCACGACGATCGCACCCTCCCGCTCACCGTGTTCAATGTAAGAAGTGGCGCGCTCTTTTTGCGACTGTCGAATGACCGGACCGAGGAAAACGTTTTCTTCGAGTCCATTCCCGATGATCAATTCATCGCCCGCATTTTTTAACCGCTGAACGAGCTCATCCGCAACATCGCCCACCGCAACCACGACGGCGCACGCCATACAGCGCTCTCCCGCCGACCCGTAGGCGGCCCCAACAATCTCTTTTACCGCAAGATCAAGATCCGCATCCGGCAAAACAATCGTGTGATTTTTCGCCCCAGCGAGCGCCTGAACGCGCTTTCCATTCGCTGCCGCCGTCTTGTAAACGTATTCCGCGACAGGCTGCGACCCCACAAAAGAGATGGCAGTGATATCCGGATGGGAAAGCATTCCATTGACGACGTCACGCGCACCGTGCACGATGTTGAATACACCATCCGGGAGCCCCGCTTGGGAGAGCAACTCAGCGACGCGATTGGCGGTAAGCGGCGTACGCTCCGACGGCTTTAACACAAATGTGTTCCCGCAGGCGATCGCGAGTGGGAACATCCAAAACGGCACCATCATCGGAAAATTAAACGGTGTGATGCCACCGACGACTCCGATCGGATAGCGATACATCCCTGATTCAATATCTGTCGCGATACTCGACAATTGATTTCCCATCATAAGCGTAGGTGCACCCGCTGCAAACTCAACACATTCGATACCACGTAACACTTCGCCATGCGCCTCTTTAAAACTCTTTCCATTCTCCATCGTGACAAGTTGGGCGAGTTCATCCCAGTGCTTGACGAGTAGTTGCTGAAAGGAAAACATGATGCGCGCACGCTTAGGAGCAGGCACGCGGCTCCACGTTTTAAACGCGTGTGCGGCGTCCGCGACCGCCGCGTTTACGTCTTCCAGCGTAG
>NZ_LSUQ01000051.1 GCF_001642725.1 Ferroacidibacillus organovorans | reverse complement strand
GTGCGTCACCTCTCCTGTAAAAAGTTGTTGGCGACGCTGCGCCCTGCCGTATCTGATCTTGCGCAAAAAATCGCCGATGAACTCGTTCGCCTCAACGAGAAAGCGCCTGACGCACTCATGTTGATCGGCGGCGGCGCAAAAACACCTTTTCTCGAAAAAGAGCTATCCGACAAACTCGGACTTCCACTCGATCGCATCCGCGTGCGCGACCGCGTCTCAATTCATCAGGCCAAAGGCTGTGTGGAAACGTTATTTGGGCCGGAATCCGTCACGCCCATCGGTATCGCGCTCACCGCTGAAAACTCGGAGATTACACCCGTCACCGTGCGCTTTGACGGCCGCAGCCACCGCCTCTTTGCCATGCGGCTCATGACCGTAGGTGACGCACTTTCCGAGTGTGGTCTCGATCTGCGACGCTTGCGGGCGCGCACAGGGAATGCGCTTGTCGTTGAAGTGAATCAAGAGATTCGCTCCATTCCTGGGACGACTGGAACGCAGGGTGTCGTGCAAAAAAATGGACTCCCGTGTCTGCTTGATGACACACTTGACGCAGGTGACACGATTAGCGTCGCCGTCGGCGAAGACGGAAAGGACGCAATCGGAACGATTGCGTCCGTGTTGACAGTAAAACCACTCTCGATAACGGTGAATGGAACCGTCCAACGCGTGTCGCCGCGAATCTTAAAGAATGATCGTGTTGCCACACTACACAGTAAACTCAGCGACCGCGACGTCATCGTGACCCAATGGCCAACGATTGGCGAGTGGATCGAGTCGATTATCGGTCGCAACGTCGTCGAGCGAATCGCTGTTGTCGTCGATGAAAAACCCCTTGAATTACAGTGGCAAACCATGCTCATTGAACCTTTTTTTTCCTGGGATGAGCCGATTGTGGAGGGACTCTCCTTCTCGCTAAAAGGCGCCGCAACCGCACCACCTACCGTCATTGACGCGCTAAAAGCCGCTTTATATCGCGCGGGGGAATGCATGACAGTGCTTGTAAACGGGATAAAGCGAGAAATTCCGATGATCGAGCGAATCCTAAGAAACGGCGCACCGTGTGAGCTGAAGGACACGCTTGAACAAGGCGACGTCATCACTACGGAAGGCCGTCTCGAAACAGGGCCCACGATGAGCACAATGGTACTCCTCCTATCCGAAACGCTTCGGGCAGGCGTGCACGGCCGTGAACGGCTGATCATGAAAATTAACGGAGAAGAAGCCGAGTTCACTTCTCCGATTGCGCAGGGCGATGAGGTGGAGGTGTACTACATTCCGTGGAATTAGATGAACCAGCGACGAATGGGAAAACGGAAGGTAGCGAAAAAAAAGAGCGCGGCCGCCAAGAGACGAGGAATAAAATTCTTCAAGCCGCCATGGATGTCTTTTCTGAAAAAGGATATAACGACACGCTCGTGGACGATATCACGCGTGAATCATCCACGTCAAAAGGCGCATTTTATTTTCATTTTCCATCCAAGAAGGCCATTTTCGAAGTGCTGCTTGACACGTTGATCGATCGCCTTCTCGCTGGCGCAAACCAGGCCATTGACACTCGACACGGCGCAGTGGAAAAAATTCGCGCGGCGCTTACGGTCGTTCTGTCTACACTGACTCGCCACGAAAAAGCGACCCGTCTATTGTTTGTAGAAGCATCCGGACTCGGGAAAACATTTGATCGACAAGTCTACGCGGCACATCGCGCGATCGCGCGATTTATTGCTTTGCACCTAACCCATGCAGTGGAAGACGGATCGATTGAACCGATCGACTGTACGTTGACGGCATATGCTTGGCTCGGAGCGATCCACGAAGTCCTTTTGATGAGATTGCTCGAAAATGAAGACCGTCCACTCTCTGATCTCGTAGACCCGCTCTGCGATCTTTTGGTAAAATCATTGCAACCAACGTCAATCTCCGCGCCTAAAGAAAGGTATGATTTTTCTGATGAACCTTGATCCAATGCGCCCGTCTTCCGTGGCAAACGCAGCTACGCCAAGCGAAGTGAGCACAAAAACACGCGGCAACACCGCTCGCCAAACACTTCCGACAAGCGGATTGACACCGTTTCAATCTGCGCTTTTGCAGACGATTGCAAATACGGAACTCTCCGGCTTGACCGCGCTCTCTCAATCTGGCAGTTTGTCAGGAACCAGCGTGACAAGCGGCTCGTCGCTTTCATCTCTGCTCGGCGGTGTGAGTGGCACATCGTCCCTTACCTCCCTGCTCGGCGGTGTGAGTGGCACGTTCAGCGGAAGTCTGCTCGGTGGGTCGTCAAGCCAACTGCTCAGCCTCCTGCTAACAAGCGCTGCAAAATCCGGCTCGACCGCCAATCTCTCAAGCCTGGCAGCCGCCATAGAGGGTGTATCCGGATTCTCTAGTGGTGTTGCACAATCCAACGCCACACTCCCATCCATGGGCGCATCATCATTCCCTCTCTCTGGGACAACCGGTGCATCGCCGGTCTCCGGCACATCCCTTGCGTCACCGTTCTCTGGTGGCAGTCCCACAGCAGCGATGACACACTACGAAGCACTAATCGCCTCACTCGCACCCCAGTATGGATTGAGTCCAAATCTCGTTTCAGCCGTCGTCAAGCAAGAGTCGAACTTTTCAGCAAATGCAACATCGCAGGCAGGCGCGATGGGCCTGATGCAATTGATGCCACAAACCGCACAATCGCTAGGCGTTACAAACCCTTACGATCCCGTTCAAAACCTGCAGGCTGGCATGTCGTATTTGAGTCAGTTGATACATCGCTACCACGGAGACATCTCCCTCGCATTAGCCGCCTATAATGCAGGACCGAGCACCGTGGATGCATTCGGCGGAATTCCCCCCTACCCGGAGACGCAGCACTATGTTTCCTCTGTCATGCAGTCGGCAAGCGCGACACCGTAATCTTTCTTGCAAGACATCGAGAGTCCATGACTCTCAACCGGTTCATTGAGTAGAAGGAGGAATTCGATGGGCCAGTTTCGCACCGTTCGCGATTTTTTATGGGCCAATCGTGGCCAATACGCATTAGGCCTTTTATGGATTATTTTCGTCGACTGTCTGCAGTTGATCATTCCAAAAATTCTCGGGTCCTTCGCACAAGATTACGCCAATGGGACGCTCAACGTTTCTCGCCTCGGCGTATACGCGGGCATTTTCTGCGCGCTCGGCTTTCTCGTTGGTTTTTCCCGCTATCGCTGGCGCATGCATATTTTCGGAACGTCGCGACGGCTTGAGTTCGAACTTCGCAACCGCCTGTTTTCGCACTTAGAGACACTCTCAACCAATTATTTCAATCAACATAAAACGGGCGACTTGATGGCGCACGCGACAAACGATGTGTACGCCGTCCGCATGGCGCTCGGATCAGGGCTCGTCATGATCGTAGACCCCTTTTTCCTCATCGTTACCACCGTCATCGTGATGCTCAACACCGTTCAAGGCAGCCTCGTATTTTTTTCCTTACTCCCGCTACCGATTCTTGCGCTCACCGTGCTCTTTTTCGGGCGTGTCATCCATCGCCGGTTCATCCTTGTGCAGGACGCATTTTCTGCGCTCACCGATCGCGTTCAAGAGAGTTTAGCCGGTGCGCGTGTCGTCAAAACGTTTGTTCAGGAACACGCGGAAGTGCAAAAATTTGTTGACGGAAATCGCAGCTATTTTGACAGACAAATGGCGTTAGCGCGTATTCAGAGCATCTATAATCCACTGATTCAGATCATCTCTTCGATCAGCTTTCTCATCGCTCTCGTCTACGGGGGCGTCTTGACGATTGATCATCGCATCACCTTAGGGCAATACATCTCTTTCACGAGCTACCTTGGGTTGCTCACGTGGCCGATTATGGCCATCGGTTGGGTGATCAACATGCTCCAGCGCGGCAGCGCATCGATGGAGCGGATCAACCGCATCTTTGACCAGCGACCAGAAATCACCGATCACGAGATGGCGGTTGAAAAGCGCGAACTCTCCGGCGAGATTGAGATTCGCAACCTCACCTACACCCATCGCGGTGCCGCCACACCGTCACTCAAGAATATTTCCATTCACATCCCGGCAGGCGGACGTATTGCGATGGTGGGACGAACGGGAAGCGGAAAAACGACCCTTGTCAATCTCCTGTTGCGCCTCTTCGATCCCCCGCCAGGAACCATTTTCCTTGATGGCACAGACATTCGCCAATTGCGTTTGCGTGACATTCGCCAGGCGATCGGCTACGTGCCGCAAGATAACTTTCTCTTCTCACAGACGATTGCTGAAAACATCGCTTTTGGCGTTGATGAGGCAAAGCAAGCGGAGATTGAAGATGCTGCGCGCATCGCAGATGTCCACGATAACATTGTCGAATTTCCCCTCAGCTACGAAACGATGCTCGGGGAGCGCGGCGTCACTCTTTCAGGCGGCCAAAAGCAGCGCGTTTCCATCGCACGGGCCCTGCTCAAAAATCCACGCATCCTCATTCTCGACGATAGTCTTTCCGCCGTCGATACGCGTACAGAAGATCGCATTCTGCGTGGACTTAACCGGGTTTTGAGTGAGCGAACCTCGATCCTGATTGCACACCGTATTTCCACCATCAAAGACGCCGATCTCATCCTCGTCCTCGATGAAGGAGCGATCGTTGAGCAAGGCACACACGAAGAATTGCTGAGCCAAAACGGAATCTATGCCGAACTCCACCGCAAGCAACAACTCGAAGATCAAATCGCCAGCGGCGATGCGTAAGGAGGTACTATGTCAAACCTACACGAAGAAGATTCGCTCGGTAAAGCGTATGATGCCCAGTTAATGAAGCGACTGATTGGATATGCGCGACCTCACCGCTACTGGGTCGCGCTGTGTGTCCTGCTCCTGCTCGTCATGACTGTGGCCAATCTGGCCAGACCTTATCTGATGAAAATTGCGATCGACAATCATATGACCGCTTTCTCACAACCCATGATGCGCGTCCCTTCAACACAGCCAAACGTTGTACTCACTGTTCACGGTTCTTCATACGCGCGCGTCCAAGATCTCCCTGCGAAAACGCCGATCTCCGCCACACTCTACGAGCTTCTTCCCGTCGGAAACCGAACAGCACTGATCGCGGCACCTGCCAAAGATTTTTATACTTCCGGTCGACTGACACCGCTTGTCGGAAATCCTACCATGAATCACAATGCTGTGCGCATCGGGCAAACGACCTTTTCGACGAGATGGATTGCCAATGCAACCCTCGCGAGCGTATACCGCTACGATCAGACCGGCATGCTCTGGCTAGGTGGAATTTATCTCGCGCTCATTCTGGTGGGTGGCGTGCTTAACTACATCCAGACGTACATCTTGCAGTGGACCGTGCAGCGCATCATTTTTCGCATTCGCACTGATATTTTCACGCACGTTCAGGGATTGTCCATCGCTTTTTTTGATCGCAATCCGGTCGGTCGTCTCGTGACGCGCGTCATGAATGACACACAAACGCTCAATGACATGTACGCGAATCTGATGGTCAATATCTTCAATGATCTCTTTCTACTCATCGGTATCATTCTCGTCATGCTGCATCTCAACGTCAAACTTGCATTGATCGCCTTCGTCGCCATCCCTTTGATCGCGATTGCATCCGTCATTTATCGACGCGTCGCACGTGAGTCCTATCGCCAAGTGCGCGTTCGCCTTGCACGCATCAATGCGATGCTCGCCGAAAATCTTTCTGGCATGCGCATCATTCAAATTTTTCATCGCGAAGTACCGATGTTCCAAAAGTTTCTCGCTATAAACCAAGACCACTTGAATGCGAGTTGGCGTGAGCTCAAGGCGAATGCCGTGTTTCGCCCGACGATGGACCTGATTGAAGACCTCACGCTCGCACTTCTCATCTGGTTTGGCGGCGGATCCGCCATATCACACGCCGTCAATTTTGGCACACTCTACGCGATCATCACCTACGTCGGCCAATTTTTTCAACCGATCAATGACATGACCGAGAAATACAACATTTTACAATCTGCCATGGCCTCATCGGAACGCATCTTTCTCCTTCTTGATACGGACGAGCGAATCACGGAAACGACATCCCCAGTCTCTCTCCCTTTCATGCGCGGAGAAATCGAGTTTGAGCACGTTTGGTTTGCCTACCAAGGCGAGGAGTGGGTGTTGCGCGACGTCAGCTTCCACGTTACACCAGGGCAAACGGTAGCGTTTGTGGGGGCGACTGGCGCTGGAAAAAGCTCGATCCTCAATCTTCTTTCGCGCCTTTATGAGATTCAAAAAGGAACCATTCGTATTGACGGAATTGACATTCGCACACTGAGTCTCGCCACACTGCGCAGTCACGTCGCCATGGTTCTTCAGGACGTCTTCTTGTTTACAGGGGATATCGCGTCAAATATTCGCCTCAACCGTGAGGATTTAAGCGATCAAACGATTGAACAAGTGCTCAAGCAAGTGAATGCTGGCCCTTTCATAGAAGCGCTGCCTTTGGGCATCCACGAACCTGTGATGGAACGCGGTGCCACCCTTTCCTACGGTCAACGTCAATTGATCGCATTCGCGCGCGCGCTGGCGTTTGATCCGCGCATCCTTGTGCTCGATGAAGCCACAGCGAATATCGACACAGAAACAGAGATGGTGATTCAAGACGCGCTGACACACTTGATGGCCCATCGCACAACGCTCGTCGTCGCTCATCGATTGTCCACCATTCAGCATGCCGACCAAATCATCGTCCTACACAAAGGAAAAATCCGAGAGCGCGGAACACACCAACACTTGCTGCAAACAGGCGGCCTCTATCAAACCTTATACGAGCTTCAGTACAAAGATCAGTTGAAAGACAGCGCGTCCGAACTCGTACATGAAGCCTAGGATTGCACCTAAAAACCCCCACGACCTAAGTAAAGGCCGTGGGGGTTTTTAATCTGTCATATTCGCCTTATCTGTTTCGCGCATAGCAGCGAGTAACTCACGCACTACGCGACGCAGGGGATCTTCTGGAACCTGAACCGTCGCCGGTCCCGTCAATTGGCACTGGCAGGCGAGGCGATACCCCATTCCCAACTGTGCCTCTGCGAGATGACGGTGTTCGAGAAGATTCGGCGGCTCAAGTGTTGTCTTGCTGTCAACAATCACTTTGCACGTTCCACAGGAACCGTGACCACCGCATTTGTGAGAAAGGGTAACCTTGCCAAGCAGCGCAGCGTCCAAGATGGTGCTTCCCCGTTCGATCGCAATCTCGGTGCGCTGCGGTTGAAAGCGAATCGCAACCTTGTCATTCTTCACTCATACCACTCCATAGCCGCTGTCATGTCTCGTCTGCACTCGGGCGTTCAGCCATGTCAGGTGGATAGACGTGTACGCGCGTCACGCGAAGATTATCAATTTCGGAAACCACAAACCGCGCGCCTTCATGATAAACCTCAAGCCCCACACGAAGCGGTGCCGTCAATTGAGAATAGACAAACCCGCCCACCGTATCCACTTCTTCGTCCGACAGTTCAAAGCCAAACAGTTCATTGACTTCTTCAATGAGCATGCGCGCGTCGATTGAAAAATAGCCCTCCAATTCTTCAATTGGCGGCCGTTCTTCATCAAATTCGTCCTGAATTTCACCGACCAATTCTTCAATAATGTCTTCGAGTGAAACCATTCCCGCCGTTCCGCCGTATTCATC
This sequence comes from Ferroacidibacillus organovorans, assembly GCF_001642725.1. Lineage (GTDB taxonomy): Bacteria > Bacillota > Bacilli > Alicyclobacillales > SLC66 > Ferroacidibacillus > Ferroacidibacillus organovorans. The sequence continues at coordinate 10,442 of NZ_LSUQ01000051.1, read as the reverse complement.
AATGACGATTGCGAGTCCCGAGCGCTCACGCTGAAGCACCTTGAGCACTTCGTCGATTCCCATTGCTTCTGGCACCATGACGCCTTTTCTCGCCAAACGGCGAACAGGTTCAGGTGAGTCCATTCCGTGAGCCAGTGCAAATTTGAAAAGATCCTTACTATGAATGATACCAACTACGTGATCTTTATCATCTTCACAGAGTGGAAAACGGGTGTGTCGATCATTTTTCACCACTTCGAGGCACTCATGTAGCGATTGATCCGTAAAGAGGCTGACCATATCCGTTCGCGGTACCATGATTTCACGAGCGACGCGATCAGCGAATGAAAACACATTGTTAAACAGTTCGCGCTCTGTCTCATCGATGACACCACTCTCGTGGCTCTGCGTTACGAGCATCCGCAATTCTTCTTCAGAGTGTGCCAATTCTGCATTCGAGATCGCGCGCACCCGTGCCATTCGCACGACGCCTGAAGCTGTTCGATTTAACAGCCAGATCGCAGGGAACATGACGCGGTAAAAAGCTTTGAGCGGCATTGCCGCAAGCATGAGCCACGTCTCCGGACGAGAAATTGCGAGATTTTTTGGCGCGAGTTCACCAAACACAATCTGGAGGAAGGTAATCAGCGCGAATGCGATAATACCTGAGACGACAAAAACCGTTCCACTCCGCGAGAGCGAAAACACCTTGATCTGAAGCAAAAAATCTCCTACGATCGGCGATAGGGCGCGCTGCGATGCCCAACCGAGCGCGAGCGACGCGAGTGTAATGCCTAACTGCGTAGCTGATAAGTATCCATCGATCTGTTGAATGATATCCATGGCGTGACGCGCGAGTCGATTGCCTTGCTGCACGTATTGTTCAATTCGCGTTTTGCGAGAGCGAACAATGGCAAACTCAACGGAGACAAAAAAACCGTTTACTCCGATTAAAAACACAGATAAAACCAGATCAAATAAATTTGTGGAATGACCCACCGTCTCCTCACACCTCGGATGCCCTGTCAAAATCGGACATGCGAGGGGGGAATTCACCTCCAAACGAGTGCACCGGTTTCACAGAACCCTGCGCGAGCAAGATCTATGATCCCTAGGATGCCAGTATTATATCACAGCATCGCGTCAATCGTCATAATCAGCACAGTTTTATCGCTTTGCCCTCCCCTTGTAGATTACGTATAATGAATACCGTGTTCACCAATATGTAAACCATGTCAGGAGGGCTTTTGTTGTCAGACGCATTCATTCTTGATGCACACATTGAGATTCCCGCAGGGAGTCAAAATAAATACGAGTTCGACAAAGAAGCAGGCGTGTATCGACTCGATCGCGTGCTCTACTCCCCTTTTCACTACCCGACCGAGTACGGATATCTCGAAAATACGCTCGCAGAAGACGGCGATCCTCTCGATATCCTCGTCCTCACGACCTTGCCGACATTTCCCGGTTGCGTCATCGAGTCGCGGGTAATTGGCGTCTTGCTCATGTCGGATGACAAAGGCCAGGACGAAAAACTGCTTGGCGTACCAACAAAAGATCCGCGTTTTAAAGATGTCCATACACTGGATGACATCCCTGCGCACAAGCTAAAAGAAATCGCTCACTTCTTCCAAGTATACAAAGACCTCGAAAACAAAGTGACGAAAATTGAAGGCTGGCAAGGATCAAAAGAGGCCAAACGCATCTATGATGAGTCTGTGACTCGCTATAAAGGATAGTCATTCAACAGGGTGCCGTGAAGACGGCACCCTGTCGTTTGTGATCAGTTGGGGTCGTGACGCTAGGCAAACTGTCGCAGATCACGGCGCATAATTTTTCCCACCGTGTTCTTTGGAAGTTCTTTAATAAACACCACGCGCGCCGGTTGTTTGTACTTGGCGAGATGCGCCGCACAAAATACTTTTACATCTTCCTGACTCAAAGTATCACTGCCAGGTACGACAAATGCAATAGGAACCTCCCCATACGCATCGTCAGGAACACCGATCACCGCCGCTTCCCTCACGCCTTCACAGCGATAGAGCACCTCTTCGATCTCGCGCGGATACACGTTAAACCCACCGACAATGATCATGTCTTTTTTTCGGTCGACCAGATAAAAATAGCCGTCTTCATCAACTCTTGCCATATCTCCTGTGTGCAGCCACCCACCGCGCAGTGCCTGCGCCGTCGCATCTGGCAAGTGCCAATACCCTTTCATCACATTGGGGCCGCGCATCACCAATTCGCCGACTTCGTCTACGTCCACCTCACGGTCAAACTCATCCACGACTTTTTGCTCAATTCCGGGCAACGTCACGCCGATCGAGCCAACCTTTCGCGGTCGACCATCGATGGGAGCGAATGCGCTTACAGGGGATGCCTCAGATAACCCGTACCCCTCCAGCACAGTGACCCCCATGCGCGCTTCAAACGCTGAGAGCAGTGCCACCGGCATTGCTGCGCCTCCAGAGATGCAGTAGCGCAGTGTGGAAAAGTCGACTTCACGTGACTGACTCGCCTGCAGCAAGAAGTTATACATCGTGGGAACGCCTGCAAAAATTGTGGCGTGCCGCGCAGGGATGAGTTCGATCAGTTCTGTGGGACTAAAGTGGGGGAGGATAATCATTTCGGCGCCGCGGTAAATCGCCGCATTCACGCACACCGTCAGACAAAAGACGTGGAACATCGGTAGAACAGTGAGAATGCGGTCATTCGCCGTATACTTTAGATAATCACCGATCATCATCGCATTGGACGCAAGGTTGGCGTGAGTGAGCATCGCCCCTTTAGGCTTACCCGTCGTTCCACTCGTATAGAGAATGACCGCAAGGTCATCCGGATCGCGCGCGATTCCTTCGATCTCTTGCGTGAAAGAACGATCATCTTCAACTTGATGGCGAAGCAGTGAAAGATAACGATGGATTCTGTCCGCCTCTGCATGTGCGCCGTCACCCACCATAATGAGTTTTACGTCGGGCGCTTCCGACAGAATAGCAGGAGCGAGTGGCGCCATTTGCGCGGGTGCCGCGATGCATCCGACAGAACTGTCACGGATCATATACAACAGTTCAGACGGCGTATAGAGTGGATTCATGGGGACACAGTACATGCCAATGCGCAGCGCTGCGTGATAGAGCGTTAAAAAGGCGTCCGAGTTTGGCAAGATGAGCGCCATGCCTTCACCTTTTTTAAAACCGAGCCGCAAAAGAGAAACAGCGACATCCTGCACCTCCCGGTCAAACGTTCGGTAGTCTATGCGACGATCCTGAAAGGTGTAGGCGATCGCGTCTGCAGCGCGTGCTACGCTATCCTTTAGGTGCTGATCGAGGTGTTCCATCTTATAAAAATCCCCTCTCCAGTCTTCCATCTCACCCGTAAGTAAAAAAAGATCACAACACAAAGATGAGTTATTGATGTCTCACGCGGGGGCTTCGCTTTTCGAGAAACGCTTCGATCCCTTCTCGGCTGTCTTGCGTTTGAAAAATCTGATCAAAACGTTCTGCTTCCCGCTTTAATCCGGCCGCTAAGGGAAGTTCGATCCCTTCTCGAACGGCCGCTTTGATCGCCGCGAGGGCAGGGAGACTGTGCTTGGCCAATTGCCCAGCCCACGAAAGCGCCTCGTCCCGAGAAGAACCTGTCGCGATGCGATTGACAATCCCGAGTTCATAAGCGCGCTGAGCAGAAATCGGCTCACCGCTCATCATGAGTTCCATCGCGCGCGCGGTCCCAATCAAACGCGGGAGTCGCTGTGTTCCGCCGCCGCCTGGAAAGATCCCAAGTTTAATCTCTGGCAGCCCGAGCATCGTTTTCTCATCGCACACGCGAAAATCGCACGCGAGCGCGAGCTCTAGCCCGCCGCCTAACACAAACCCGAATAATGCCGCGACCACCGGTTTCCCGCACGCTTCAATCTCCGCCATCACCTCATGCAATTGAAGTGCATACGCATACGCCTGACCCGGATGGCCAAGCGCATCTGGAAACTCTTTAATATTTGCGCCAGCCATGAATGCCCTTTCGCCAGAACCCGTAAGGACGACAGCCTGCACGCTTTGGTCTGCCGCAAGCGCCTCAAACGCTTCTTTTAATCCCTCGCCAACCGCGCGACTCATAACGTTCATCGGTGGGTTGTTGACTTCCACCGTCGCGACGCCATCCTGCTTTAGAAGTGTGACAAACGTATTCACGAATCTCTCCCCTTCTTGACTGAACGGTCAGTCAATCCTAGTGTATCACAAACTGTCAATGATTCTTCTTGTATTTATGAAAGAGAAAACGAACAAATGCAACAAGACATAGCGCGATGGCCACTCCGTCAAAAACATGCTCTGTCGTTCGCAAATGAAGACTGCTTCCCGCGATGCGACCCAATTCTGCGATTAATATTGCTATCGAAACAAACATCCACGGCTTTGCGTTTCGCTCCATGTGTCACCCCCAGGTTCACTCAATAATGTGATTTTTCACACGCCTCATCCACGCGCGCCGCGCCCTCTCAAACGCAGCAATCTCCCCTTCTACGTCACCGTATTCAAATGTGACACCACACCCTGGCCATAGTCGCCCAACTTTGTATTGATCAGCTCGTCTGATCACACCAAAACGCGCGTAACCACCAACCGTCTGTCGATCAGGACCGAGCAGAATCGGTGAACCAGACGCAGGCCACTGCACGAGTCCACGAACCGTTGGAGAGGACGTCTTTCGCGCAACCGCGTGTGCGCGCATTGTTTCTGGCGCGAGCAGGCGAAGCGCGCGGCGATCCGCTTGCTGAACATGAAAGGGGCCAAACGCGTCCAATGACAGCTCGTCTCGCAGCGTTACAAATTCGCCGACTGGAGAAAAACGCAAGGTTTGCTGGCGCGGATACGCTAACCAAACAGATGCCGCGGAAGCGTTTAGTCGCGTTCGAACACGTGTGCGAATTCCTGTGGGCGACGAAACTTCTAAGTTAATATGATCTCCCGCGCGAACCCGTCGTCCAGCAAGCCCCGGGAAGTCCCCAAAAGGGCAGTAGCCTCGACTGCCGAGAACGATCGCTTCGCGAAGCTCAGCGTCGCACGTGATATACGTAACCACACCACGAACAGCCGCAGAGAGTGTGAGCGTGTCACCCGCTTCAAGCGAGAGTACTAAAGCGACACCCACCATGTCTTGATGGAGATGCACCTCCACAGACTCAACCTGACTGACACATTCGCGATTGAGATAAACGGCGCGCGGGGCGCCGGCGACAGCCACCGTACACGGGTTTTCCGCGATAAGTGAAAATGCGGCAGGCCCGATCTCAAGCCACCACGGGGTGTGCGGCGCGCGGGTTCCTAGTAGCGCATACGCCAACTCTGCTGACATGTCATCGAGCGGGCCCCCTTCAGGAATCCCGTCTTTGAGATATCCTACCCGCCCTGCGTCAACCAAATAAGTGATTCCCGCTTCATGAATCATCAACATCATTAAACCACGCAATCTGCCCAAACACTGTTTTTGAAAAGCGCCACAACGCTTATTTTATCGATCTTGCGACACAGAAGCGAGAGATTACCCCCGCTCCCCTATGCTATACTTGTCTCGCAACTCCACGTATCTGTTTCGATCCGTCACTTCAGACGACTTGTTTTCTATGTGAGGAGGAGCTTTTATGGCTGGCGCAAAAGACCACGCGGTACAGTGTAACCATTGTGGAAGTACAAACTTTAAAGAAGAAAAGATCGTCGCGCTTGACGCGAGCGTGATGATCACAAAAGGCATGAAGGTTCCTGCTCAAACCGTCTCCGTATCCTATCAGTACACGTGCACCCAGTGCCAAACACTGCTCGATGAATCGTTTGAAGGTGGGCATCTAAAAGTGAAATAGGGTGCGACTTTTGCACCCTATTTACACCTATTCACCTTAGAGCGATAAAACCTCGCGGCGTTTTTGCTCGATCTCTTTCCTCCACTGTTCGTAAGCGGCCGGATCGTCACTCCCAAACCATAATGGATCGTCGCGAAACCGCTGACCGTCCGGGTTTTGTTCGTCAGTCACCCACGGATCCCCCAACATGTGGTAGCCGCGCTCTTCCCAAAAACCAGCCCGATCATTCTCCGTAAATTCTAACCCGCGCACCCACTTTGCACTTTTCCAAAAATACAGGTGCGGAACCATCAAGCGCAACGGATATCCGTGCTCTGGCGTGAGTGGCGCACCGTCGTGCTTTAGCGCAAGCATCACACCTGGTTTCATCAATTCCTCAAGCGGAAGATTCGTTGTAAAACCTTGTTCACAGTGGGCTGTGACAAAACGGGCGCGCTGATTCGGCTTGACACGTTCAAGAATCGCCGCAAGTGAAACGCCTTCCCATACGTTGTCATAACGCGACCACGTGGTAACACAGTGAATGTCACACCGATAGGTCACGCGCGGAAGCTCCATCACCTCTTCAAACCGAAAGCGGCATTCCTGTTCAATCTCGCCAAAAAGGTGTAAATCCCACGTCTTTGCGTCAAAGCGAGGTACCGTCCCGGCGTGAAGCACAGGCCATTTCGTCGTTAAATATTGCCCTTCAGGCAAACGTCTTTTCCCGCGCAAATCCTGGCTATCCAAAGTCTGTCACTCCTTTTCTATCCTCACCTGATCTATTCTTGCTGATTTTCCGAATTAGGCAATCGTCACAGAAGCGGGGAGGTCCCGATCAGACGCATCAAGCACCGCGCGTTCGAATTGCTCGCGATAGAGATTCGCGTAGAGCCCTTCTTTTCGCAACAACGCTTCGTGCGTTCCCTCTTCCACCACAGTCCCACGCGCGATGACATAGATGCGATCTGCATCAACGATCGTGCTCAACCGATGCGCAATCACAATCGATGTACGGCCTTTGAGAAGAACGGCGAGTGCATCCTGCACCGCGCGCTCCGACGCAGAATCGAGCGCAGAGGTCGCCTCATCCAGCAATACGATGCGCGGATCCTTCAAGATCATTCGGGCAATCGCGATACGCTGCTTTTCCCCGCCTGAGAGTTTATGTCCGCGCTCCCCGACCAGCGTATCGTATCCATCAGGCAAGTCCGCAATCATCTCGTGAATGGCTGCCGCCTGCGCCGCGCGCACGAGTTCCTCATCCGTCGCGTCAGGTTTTGCAAAACGTAGATTCTCCGCAAGGGTCGCGTGAAACAGATACGTCTCCTGCGTGACCACACCGATCGTTTTGGCGAGACTCAAAAGCGTGAGATCACGCAGGTCAACGCCATCGATGCGCACCGCGCCTGTCTGCGGATCATAGAGGCGTGCGACGAGACTGCTCACGGTCGTTTTCCCGGCGCCACTCGGTCCGACCAGCGCGATCATTTCACCTGGTTCTGCCACGAGCGAGAGATGCGAGAGGATGGGGCGATTCTGATCGTAGGAAAAGGATACATCTGTGAACTCGACGTGTCCGATCGGTTGTTCGAGTTGGACTGCGTTCGGTTTGTCTGCGATCTCTGGCTGCTCGTCAAAGTACTCAAACAATCTGCCAAACAGGGCGACACTGCCATACACATTCACCCCGAGATTGGCGAGCGATGCGATGGGTCCAAAGAGGCGCGTCAGAAAAACTGTAAACGCGACGAGTGTTCCGATCGAGGGGGGACGACCAAACAGCGTGTGACCGCCCACAAAGTAGATGAGCGCAGGGCCTGCCGATGTGATGATCGAGATGCTCATAAAAAACCATCGTCCGATGAGCGCTTGGCGCATTTGAAGATGTTTGACGGATTGACTCATACCCGAGAAAGTTTCGGTTTGTTCTGCTTGGCGACCAAACACTTTGATAAGCAGCGCACCACTCTGCGAGAGCGTTTCGCTGAGATGAGCAGATAAATCGCCGATTCGCTCCTGCGTCGCTTTGCGCACGCGAAAGGTTGCTTTGCCCACCTGGCGTGTCGGTAGGATGAACAGCGGAAGAAAAATGATCGAAAAGGTCGCCAGTTCCGCATTCAACGCATACATCGTAATGATCGTCGCCGTGACAGTCAACAGGTTGTTGATCGTTGATCCGTACGTGTCCGTCACGACACTCTGGAGTTGCTGCACGTCATTCGTCATGCGCGAGAGAAGCTCACCCGTCTTCGTCTTGCTGTAAAATGACATGGACAAGCGGTGCAGGTGTCGATAAAGTGATACGCGCAGATCATTCATGACAGACTGGCCAATCAAGCTGGTGATGTACGTCTGCAACACGCCAAGCAACCCTCCGCCAACGACAAGCGCGAGCATCATCAGAACATACTGGTCGAGCAAATCGGTGCGATGTTGCGGCAGGGCGCGATCGACGATCAATCGAATCATCACCGGTTGCAATGCGCCAACCACCGCGCCACACGCAGTGACGAGAACGACGAGCGCAAGCAAGAGCCGATACGGCTTAAAATATCCCCCAATTCGCTTCCAAGGAACAGCGGAAAGTGGAACGCGCTTGGAACGTTCGTCGGCTGCAAAGGGAGTCATGAAACGCATACCATCACGCCTCTACGTAGGTGATCAAGAATTCTTCAATGAAGCAGCGTGTCCAAACTGCGGATTCTCCTCGTCGCTTCCCGCATCTCGCCAGTCAATCGCTGAAACAATTCATCTACACTCGGCGCATCGTGAATGAGTGACACGCCTTGCCCACAATTGACATACCCTTCTTCAAGCGTGCCGCCGATCGCCGCCACGCGGTTTTTTTCGCCGCGCACCAGCGCGTAGACTTCGCTTTCAGAAGGGTTCCGCTTTTCCAACTCCAGAATGTCATCCACATGCTCCGATTGCAACACCCGCGTCACGCGCCCGCGGCTTCGCTCGATGATCCGCGTATCATCAGCCGATCTTCTCATCAGTTCCGCTTTGTAGTTCTCGTGCGCTTCGCACTCTTTCGTTGCGACAAAGCGCGTCCCCATCTGCACCCCACTCGCGCCAAGAGCGAATGCGGCGACAATCCCATCGCCAGTGGCGATGCCGCCTGCCGCGAGAATAGGAACCTGTACTGCGCGCGCGACAGCCGGAATCAGCGCCATCGTCGTCCACTCTCCCGGTCCGTTGTGACCGCCTGCCTCATAGCCTTCTGCGACAAGCAGATCGGCGCCCGCCGCCTCCGCCTTTTGCGCCTGCAGTGGTGTCGACACAAGTGCAATCACAGTGAGCCCCGCCCGCTTCAAGCGGTCAATATAGGGCCGCGGATTGCCCGCCGATAGACTGACTGCGCGAAGGCGCTGCGCATTTGAAAGAATCACCTCAACGTACGCTTCGCGGTCGCTGTGCTCACTCAGCGGAAGATTGACGCCAAACGGCGCGCCTGCCGCTTCCTTTGCTGCCTTCTCGATCTCATCGAGCATCTGCTCTGGTGTTCGTCCGGCGCTGCCCACTTGCCCAAAGCCGCCCGCGCGCGAGATCGCACCCGCGAGCACACCATTACCAACATACGCAAGACCGCCTTGCACGATAGGTAACCGACATCCAAGCAGCGATATCACACGATTGTCCATCCATCCACCCCTCCAGGGATTATCCCGCGCGATGATGCTGTAAAAATGTGTCACACTCACTTCGAAACGGGCAGTATGCGGAACAAAACGCACGCGAATACTTCGCGTCAAAGCGCTCCATCTCAATCTCATGCCACTTTTCTCTCACCCACGCGCGAACCTCCGCGCGATCTTCCTCAGCAATGTCAACCCATGCGCGATTCCCCTGTACGACAAAGTCAAAGTATCCGCTGTCAGCAGGCGTCCCGTACTCGGATTCACACGCGATGGAGTAGACGACCAGTTGTCGGCGTTTTTTTCGGTCACCGCCAGAGAATGCCTTTCCCGTCTTCAAATCGGCGACGAGATACCCGTGATCTTCAGAATAGATGAGACGATCGATAAACCCTTTGAGAGGGGGCACCCCAGTCGATGTCTCAATCAGAAACTCCTTTTCCGATGCCACCACATCCTTGACAAGATAGCGGCTAAAGCGCTGAATCGCCGCGAGCCCTTTCTTGTAAAACTGGACCGCCGCGTCGCGATCAGGAAAAAGCGATACGAGTTTGGGGAAGTCTACATCATATCGTTTTTTCAACACTTCATAAGAATCATGACCTGCAGAATTCGCGTGTTGTTCATAGAGACTGTGCAATAGTGTGCCAAACTTCGCGTGGTGCAGCGGTACCGGATCGACCGGGCTTCGCTTCTCGACATACTCAAAGTAAAAGCGCAGTCCGCACGTCTCAAGCAAGGATAAGCGGCTGAATGAAAGATATTCCATGGATTTCCTATACTCCCCACCTGACAAACTTTCTAGTAGGATCATACCATGTGCGCGTTTCCCAGGATAGAAGACACCCGCTGACGCACCCGCGCGCTCCGAGTACGCGCGGACATTAAAAAGCACGGCGTCACCCGATTCTCTCGAATCGAGCACCGCCGTGTCACACTACGCTGCGTACCTACCCGTTACGTAAGACCTCAGCACTTGCTATAGC
>NZ_LSUQ01000050.1 GCF_001642725.1 Ferroacidibacillus organovorans | reverse complement strand
GTCCTGTCCCTTGAGCGCGCGCAACACTTCGACGGCGGTTGCGCACCCGAGACGGTTGTCAAGCGCTTTTCCCATGTACACGTTTGGATTGCCGAGTTGAACAAACGCGCTGATCGGCGTGATCGGATCACCCGGGCGCACGCCGAGTTCTTCTGCTTCCGCTTTACTTGAGACGCCAATGTCAATAAACATGTCCTTTATTTTGACAACCTCATCGCGCTCTTTCGCGCTCAGAAGATGAGGAGGTTTCGAGCCAATGATTCCGGTGATTTCACCTTTGCGCGTTTGAATTGTTACGCGCTGCGCGAGCATGACCTGAGACCACCAGCCGCCAATTGTCTGGAATTTAATAAATCCCTCATCGGTGATTGCCTTGGTCAGAAGCCCAATCTCATCGAGGTGGCCTGCGAGCAGAATCGAGGGGCCGTCTGCCTTGCCGACTTTTTTTCCGACAACGCTTCCAAAATGGTCGCGAACGATTTCGTCAGAAACCGGTTCGAGGTACGTCTGATACAGTTTGCGAACCGGCGTTTCAAAGCCGGACGCGCCATGCGCTTCACTGAGCGCGCGAATCATGTCAATGCGTTCGTTATTCAAAGCATAGTCCCCTTCCACCAAACTATGAATTTCAATGTGATTCTATCATAATTCTTCGATTCATTACGGATTATATCGAATGATTTTCGATATTCACATACAAGATGGTAGCCTCTCAATCGGTTGCCAATTGCACGAACCAAGGATTTTGTGCATAGCATGACACCATCACAGGGATGGAGTGCGATCGAAAGTGGTTGACGTGGTTCTTGATCTTGATGACCAGCGCGATCTATGTTCACTTGTTGAAAGGTTGAGCAACCTTTTAAAGGTAGTCAAGGATCCATGGATCTTTTGGTCTACAGAGCTCCATTTCAAACCTTCGATCGCATCTGTAGCACTTCCCAATGAATCGGCAGAGTGTGCGGTTCTTATTTACGGACAACAAAAAGCGACGGGCGTCGCTTGGATGGACTATTTTATACAAAAAATGGGAATCCCTTGTATCTGGAGAACGACTGCGCTGCGTGCCTGGTTCGCTTCGCTTCGGGCTGTGCCCCCTGATCTGCGGTATTTACCTTATCAAATCGCTTTAGAGCTGGCGGCAGATCACCTGCCAACTCTCCGTGTTGCACAAATTTCTCTAAAACCTTTTATCGCGCGCAACGTCTTTCAACCGACCGCCCAAACACTTCGCTATATCCTTTGGAATACACAAAGTATCCCTGAGTGTACACAGAGGCAGTTTCCGCCGCATGTCTCCGTGGTGATTTGCGCGTTTAATGAAGCTGCTCGAATTGGTTGGGCGATTCGCTCTGTTTTATTGCAAACGTTTCACGCGTGGGAGTTGCTCGTGATCGATGATGGCTCGACAGATCAAACGGAGCAGATGGTTCGCAGCTACAATGACGAACGAATTTGCTTGATCAAGTTCATGGAGAACAAAGGAAAATCCCATGCGCTTAACTGCGCTTTGGATCACGTCAAAGGACACTTTTTTTTGGAACTTGACGCGGATGATTGGCTGGTGCCCGACGCTCTTGCAACACTCTATAAAGCATCATCAGATCTGCAACCGATGAAACTTCTTTCGGCGCACTATCATGTCTGGCAATCTGTGACAAAAGGACAACTCCAGTATCGCGGCATTCATGGCCAAAATCCAGTTCTCATTTCACCCGAATTTGCGCGCGTTCCAATTCCGCGCTTCTATCGCACAAGTGATCTGCAGAGGATCGGTGGATGGATGATCACAGACCGATTTGCCGGGCGCTTGTTTGAGGACGTTTACATGTCGGATCAATATGTTCAAAAAGGGTTCATTCAAATTCTTGAAAAACCGCTCTATCATCGAGTAATCCACCGCAAGAGTGTAAGCCAGGTGCACGCTAAGGATTATCGCGCATGGTGGCAATCATTTAAGGACGGAGAAACCTAAAAGCTCCGGAGACAGGGTTTCTCTGCCCCTTTCTCCGGATCGCTCGTCAGCGCTTTACAGCAGTACGCGTACATACTCAATGTTATCTGTCGGAATGGTGACAACCACGGGTTGACTGTACACGATGGGTGGTTCTGTTACCTGAATTGCGCTCGTTCTCACGGAGGTCAAAGTACCTTCAAACAGTGAACCGGGAACAAACACCTCAACGATTCTGCCGATGAAACTGGAAAGCATGCTCTGGAATGTCACGAGGACCCCTCCTTTATTGAACACCTGTGATTTTGCTGTATGGAATGACTAAAATGTCACCACTACTCTCCGTCAGTTCCACTGCGTTTGTGCCCACGAGCGTTACGGTGCCGGTGAGCGTGCCGGACGCTGTGCTGACAGTCACCACTTGACCTTGCTTGCTCGCGAATAGCGCCTGTAAAGCAGGGTTTGGAGGCTGACCGCTGCTGATTTGCGCTTCGAGACGTTTTACCCGCTCTCTCAATTCGTGGAGCTGGCGCTCGATTTCTCGATTCTCATGTTCAAGTTCGCGAACCTCGTGTTCGAGATGTCTCACTTTGACACGCAGTTCTCTCAAGATGGTTCGCACTGGAAAAGGCGATGGTGACGGTCCCACTGATCGAATTTGCAGGTTTTGGGCAACGATTCGCTGTGCGCGAATGACACCCACGCGAAGGGGGCGGTTAAGTGTACTCAAACTCCTCATCTCCTCAATTCGTTTTGGCATGCACTGCATGTATACGTGCTAAGAGGAAGGAGTGTGGCGACGCCAACCTATTTCATACAAAAATGTGCAGGAGTGGAGAATCAGACCATAAATTCTTCGTATTGATACGCAGGGTACACGGTTGGATCGATCGACTCCATGAGATCACTCCAGGAGAGATGGTCAAAACAACCTGACCACTTTCGATTAAAATGGTCCCAACTCTGAGTGATCCACGTTTTGCCGTGATCGTCGAGCACAGAGAAAGAGCTGTGATTGTCATGCCATACATACGTGTCCAAAGCGATGAGAAGGCGCCAATTTTTTAATCTTGCCCGCAAGCTCCAGTCGGCGTCATCCGCTCCGCATACACACGCTGTGTCCAATTCGCCGATTTCCTCAAGCGCCGCTCGCTTCGCCATCCAGACCGTACCTTGAATGCATTTTGCGGTGATCGCTTTGGGGCGTATATTCTGCAAGGCGTGATTGATCTGAACGAGTTTCGCTTCATCAAATTCATCTGCGGGTGAAGGGGGGGAATGATACTTCAGAATGTCTTGCCATCCGCCAATGCCACTGCCAAGTGGCGCGACCGCCGCGATGTCAGGATGGCGTTCAAGGTGCTTGTGAAGCCTTTTTGCAAAGCCAGGGCCCACATAGACATCCGAATTGATAAAGCACACGTATCCGTGCGCTGGAATGTTTGGGTAAATGGAAGCAATCGCGCGCGTGTACCCTACATTTTCAGATAAACGTGTCAGCGTGAGGCGCTCTCTATTTTGCGCCGATAGTTCATTTAGCATGTCGATTGAGCCGTCGGTTGAGGCGTTATCCACAACCCATAGGTGGAAAGGGAGGTCTGTATAGCGCAAAATGAAACGCAAACATTGAAGTGTTTTTGAGCAAGTGTTAAAACTCACTACAATCACGTGCAGAAATGCTGACATCATGATTCCTCCCACGGTTCAAGGATAGGGTTTTCATCCAGGATGGAATCATAGTGGCTGCGCGGACAGAATTCAGAGTGGGGGTCGCGCTGAACATAGAAATTGTATTTTCGCTGCAGTTCTTCCTGAGAACCTGCGTAACCGTAGTGTTTGATGCGCAAATCGGAGGGCGCGCCAGGAAAATCGGTCACTAGATTGCAGGGCAGACTCCCGCCGTGGAGTGCTTGATCATTCCAACGGTACGTGGCGCCCGCCATATAGCGAAACAATCGCGGGCCATAGTGGAAGGGTGCCCACAATTTATCCGTACGATAGTGTGTCATGGACTTCCAGAAGTGATAAAAACGGAATCCGTACCAGTCCGTGTGTGTCTGATTGATCATACTTTGTATGTGTTCCTTGGCTCTGTTTTCCAACACCTCATCCGCATCGATCGCCAGAATCCAGTCAGGGGATGTGGCAATCGTTCGTTGAAATAGCCGTTTTTTTAAAACAGACTCATTGATTCCGTAGAGCGAGATATGAGAATGCCCGATAGAAACCACCTTTGGATACGATTTACAGATCGCGACGGTGTCATCTGTTGATCCATCATCAAGAATGACAATCGCGTCTACATACTGTGATACGTCATCCAACACCATCCGTAAATAACGATTCCCTTCATTGCGAACTTGCATCATGGCGGTCAGTTTGTTATTGATTTCTTTGCGGATCATTGTCATGAATGTCACGCCTTTCTCTAAATTTCTGATGAAGTGAGATGAGACCACTTGGTTCGGAAATAGTGTTCGCTCGTTTCAAAGTAAGTGCGAAGCTGTTCGTGGTTTTTATTGCTTTGTCCCGTCAGATGAATAATTTTTGAATTCGGACAATAGACGACGCGGTAGCCTTTGTAGCGAGCGTTGAGTGAGTAATCCGTTTCCTCGAAATAAAAAAAGTAGTTCTCATCAAACAGACCGAGCGTATCCAGGAGAG
This sequence comes from Ferroacidibacillus organovorans, assembly GCF_001642725.1. Classification (GTDB taxonomy): domain Bacteria; phylum Bacillota; class Bacilli; order Alicyclobacillales; family SLC66; genus Ferroacidibacillus; species Ferroacidibacillus organovorans. The sequence goes on along the minus strand of NZ_LSUQ01000050.1, from coordinate 14,333 downwards.
ATCGGCGAATGAGATAGGCTGCTCCACAAACACTGAAACAATCTTCCACCGTCTCATATTTTCCCGGACCATCGGCTTCCATAAATCCTCTGGGGGCGTGATTCTGAAACGTTCCTACAATGCCGGCTCCCGTGATCAATCCTTTTTGATTCACCATTTTTGGTCCGACCACAGCGATCCGAGAATCTGTCACCATACAATCCAACAACGGGGTCAACCAGTTGCGCGTGACAATCACGTCACTGTTAAGCAAGAGGATAAAAGGACTTTGACCTGCGCGAATGCCTTGATTGCATGCGACCGCATACCCGGTATTTCGGGGGTTGGAAATGACATCCAAATGATCTCGACCCATTCGCGCCAAGCGTTCGACAGAGCCATCTGTGCTTCCGTTGTCAATGATGTAGATGTGGTGAGACTCTTTGGTGTGTTTATGAATGCTTTCAAGACACGTAAGAAGTAGATTTTTTGTGTTGTAATTTACAATCACAATATCCACAAGGGAGTTCACGTGCGTCATGCTCCTCTCTACGAAAGCTCAATGTCACAGATCGCAGCGAGATGTATCCCCGAGAATCAAGTGAATCCACCCCGCCTCATACTTGGTTTTATGGATGACCGTTTCACGGCCGATGAGAGAGCGCGAGAGGCGAATCGGGCCATCAATCTGACAGCGATCAAGTAAAATGCTATCTGCCAGTTCTGCTCGCTTTATGTTCGCTTCGTGGCCGATGGTTGTATAAGGGCCTATGACCGCATCTTCAATGTGCGCGTTGCGGCCAATGACAAGTGGACCGATCAATGTGCTATGAGTGATTCGCGCGCCGCGTTCGATCCGCACATTCCCAGTAACGCGTGTGAAGGGATCTGCGTACCCTTCAAGACACGGTTTTTGGTCGTGAAGCAAGAGTCGATTGGCTTCAAGCAAGTCGGCCGGTCTCCCTGTATCCTTCCACCATCCGGGGTGGATTTGAAAAATAACCTCTTCATTTTGTGTGACAAGCCATTGCAATGCATCGGTAATTTCTAATTCACCGCGGGCGGAAGGAGTAATCGATTCAATCGCTTCGTGTATGCGGGGAGAAAATGCATAGATGCCAGTGAGCGCCAAATCGCTGATGAATGATTTTGGTTTTTCAATAAGTTGCACGACACGCTGGTTCTCGACGCGCACCACGCCGTAGTGTTCAGGTTCTTTGACGCGACTCACAAGAACGGCCGCAACCGGGTTGACTGCTTGATAGTGATCGACAAAGCTGCAAATTCCTTGATCGAGTAGGGTATCGCCAAGGATCATGACAAAGGACTGATTTTGTAAAAAAGAGGACGCAGTTTTTACAGCGTGAGCTAAACCGAGGGGCTGTTTTTGTGTGATGTAGGAGATTTGGACGCCTAATTCATGTCCATCCTTTAAGCGCTCTTTCACATGGCGCGCATTTTCGCCCACGATGACTCCCAGATCCGTGATGCCGGCCTGCCGCAAATTTTCGATGGCATAGAACAGAATCGGTTTATTGGCAACAGGTAAAAGTTGTTTAGGGCCTGAATAGGTCAGAGGGCGTAGTCGTGTGCCTGTTCCACCAGAAAGCAGCAATCCTTTCAATTCATTTCTCTCCTTGAAGACGGGGGACTCCAGATGTTTTTTAGTCAAAGATAAACCGTCTCGAAGTAAGGTATGACAGGCTGACGATGCAGGTATGGACGATTTGTAGAGGCATTACACACATTTTTGGGGGTGCTTTTCTCTGTGCAGCGTTGCAAGGGGATGTGCTAGAAAGGAAAAATCCCCGTGTCGCCGACACGAGGATTTTTGGCGTCTCAGGAGGGACTCGAACCCCCGACCCACAGCTTAGAAGGCTGTTGCTCTATCCAACTGAGCTACTGAGACATGATTGAAAGCACATGTGATTGCGATATGCAATCATATTTAAGATACGCTAAAATAGAAAAACATTCAAGCTGCATGGTATTTTCTCGCCAAGGATGTGCTGTGGATTCTTGTTGTTCGCAGATCTTCATGTTAGATTGAGGATACCTTGTCAATCGATTGGGCGAGAAGGGGTGATGCCTCATGATCCGTCGCGAGTTTGAATGGATGCGTGGGGATGTTATGCTGCGCGGCTTTCAGTTCGAACCGCATGAGGAGCGGCCAAAAGCTTCTGTGCTGATCGTGCATGGCATGGGTGAATCTTCAGAACGTTACCATCGATTTGCCAATGCGTTGACGGATTCTTTATACGCGGGTGTTGCGTATGATCTTCGCGGTCACGGCCGCACGGCGCGCAGTGTTGATGAATTAGGCGATATGGGAAACGACGGCTTTGAAACAGCCTATGAGGACCTTCGGTCTATTGCGTTGGAAATAAAGCGTTCAAATCCGGAACTTCCGCTATTCTTATTTGCGCACTCCATGGGGTCGATGTTGGCCAAAGGTGCACTATACCGCGATCCGTCCCTTTTTCAAGCGGTCATTTTATCGGGAACGACGGGACCTCCGCGCGCGCTCCTTCAGCTTGGCAAGATGATTGCCAAACGTGAGATAAAGCGGCATGGTGCGCACTACCAGAGCGGCATCTTGGAAAGGTTATCGTTTGGAAGTTACAATCGTGCATTCCGGCCCAATCGAACGGGGTATGACTGGTTGTCGCGTGATCGAGATGAAGTCGATCGCTATGTGGCCGATCCACAATGTGGAAAGACACTTTGCGCGGGGTCATTTCTCGCCATGCTTTCATGGCTCTTTGCGACACACACCCCCGAAAACCTTGTGAGAATTCCGAAAGACTTACCGATCCTCATGATCTCTGGGGACAGGGATCCGGTGGGCGAGATGGGAAAAGGTGTCACGCAATTAGCGCGGAACTATAAACGCTACGGACTCAAGTGCGTAGATGTGCGGCTGTACAAAGACGCGCGTCACGAACTTCTCCATGAACTCAATTGTGACCAGGTCACGAGAGATATCACGGAGTGGATGGATCAAAAGCTTCAGCTAAGTTTGTCTTGATGAAAACAGGTTATGGTTTTGCTATGGAATGTGGGAGGTTATTGGATTGGGTAAGGTGCGTCAAACGATTGCGATTGCACTCAGTGTCGTCATCGTGGCAGCAGGAAGTATCGTTGCGCTTGCAGAAACGGGTAAACCCCAAAACTCCACTCAAGGATCGTCAACGCTCATCACCAACACAGACAACTATCGCGTTTCACAAGTGCCTCTCGCGGCGCCCTCCGCAGAACTGATTGACGCGACGACAGGTCAGATTCTCTATGCGAAACAGGCAGCAACGATGCGCTATCCAGCGAGTATCGTAAAATTGATGACATCGCTCATCGCGCTTGAGCAAGTGAAAAAAGGTCAACTCACGCTTCACTCAATTATTCCTGTCAGTCAAGCGGCCTACAAAGTGGCGCAGACGCCGGGACTTTCTGTCGCGTATCTCGATCCATCCCAGCGTGTTTCACTACAAAGGATGCTGGAGCTGATGTACGTTGTTTCAGCGGATGACGCGGCGGTGGCGGTGGCTGACGCGATCGGAGGAAGTGAGTCTGCGTTTGCTCAAATGATGAACCGCGAAGCGGCAAAGCTTCACATGACACACACGCATTATACAAACGCGTCGGGTTTACAGAATTCAAAGCAGGTTACGACTGCGCACGATATCGGTATTCTCACCCGCTATTTGATAACAAAATATCCTGTCGTATTAACGTATGCATCGATGCCAGGGATGGATATTTCTCCAGGAAATTATGGCCACACTTACGACCAATTGCTTGGTCAATATCAAGGGCTCAACGGGTTAAAGACCGGTTCGACGTCTCAGGCAGGGTATTGCTTTGTCGGCACGGCAGTCCGCAACGGGCATCATTTGATCAGCATTGTGCTCGGCGACTCATCTTTTCCAAACGTTTTCCAAGATACGGCTGCGCTGCTCGACTTTGGCTTTCAGAACTTTCATCGCCTCTCGCTGAATGCGGAAAATACGCCTCTCGCACAGATGGTCACTGTGTCAGGTGGCGCCAATCAAACGCTTCCTGTCGTTACCCATCAACCGATTACAGCGCTTGCCATGCATCATGATAAGGTATCGATGCAACTCTCGACGTTGACGCAAAAAGCGCCCATTGCCAAAGGGCAGCAGGTGGGTGATGCACTTGTGATCGTCAATCGCACGGTCGTGTCAAAGGTGCCAGTTTATGCGGCACAAAATGATCCAAAAGCATCCTTCCTTACAGAAGCGTGGAGAAATTTGATGCGTTCTGCACACCAAGGTTCGCGCAAGATTGTCGATGCAGTCGTTCACAAGGTGCAACATCTCATCGGTTAATCGGGGGATCGTCAGATGGAGACCGACAATCCAATGGATTCATGGTTGGGATTCTTTTATCATGTGGCGAAAAAACGCGTTCTCGTCATCGGAGGCGGGCGTGTGGCGGAGAGACGCGTCAAGAAACTGGTGGATTCAGGGGCTGTCCCTGAACTCGTCAGTCCCAATCTGACATCAGATCTTTACCGTTTATGGCAGACGGGTCACATCGTATGGAAGATGCGCCGCTTTGTAAAGGGAGATTTGTTCAGCGAAATTGATCTTGTGGTCATTGCCACATCGGATCACACAGTGAATGAGCAAATCGCGACGCAAGCAAAAGCGCTCGGCATTTTGTGCGCGCGCGCAGACGATCCGCTGCGTGGAGACATCGTTTTTCCCGCCTCAATGCGTGCAGGAATGATCCGCATTGAGGTGTCGACCTCAGGCGCTAGTCCAGCGCTTTCGGCGGGGATTCGCGACTGGTTGAAACAGGAATTGCCAGAGATCATCGAAGCGCTCGCGGAGTGGCAACGCGATGTGCGGGCCGTTTTGTTACGTCAGGGCATTGCCCCAGGGCCGATTTTGAAACGTTTTTCTAGTCCAGAGTGGATTCGCACCGTCGCGACGGATCGGTCTGCATTTGAGCGAGAAATTTGTGCCGTCGAAGAAACCTATTCATTGGTATTACCGCGACCGCGACCGTAGCGAATTACCTGCGCATGATATTCCATTTCTTGCGGCGCTCCTCACGCCGCATCCGCGCATGTTCGAGCGTGGAATGCCATAATGTATAGGCAAGCGCTGCGAGAAAAAGAATGAATGCGATTTTGAAGAGAATGGATAACACGGCGCCAACGAGAACGATGCCGATCCAGATGAGAAAGACAAAAACAATACCGCGTACGACGAGTGACATTTCGCCACCTCCATGATTAGGTATACGAAAGATCTCGGTAATGGTTTCACGTGGGGTGCGAGAAGCGCCTGGAGGACTTGGCTGCAGCGAGAAGCTAAAACGTTGTCATAGAGGGGCGCTTTTATGGAAACCATCGACGCACGCACGATTTTTGCGGGAATGAAAACACAGTTTGACCCGAGTGCCGCAAAAGGGGTAAACGCGAAAATTGTATATGAGTTGTCTGGACACGACGCTTCTTCGTGGACACTAAGCGTTCAAGACGGTGCGCTCGACGTATGTGAAGGCAGAGATGACGGCCGTGTTCAAGCAATTGTGCGGATGAGTTCTGACGATTTTGTCAAGGTTGCCATGGGAAAGGCGAATCCGATGACCTTGTTTATGACAGGGAAATTAAAAATTGAAGGCGACCCATTTTTGGCACAAAAATTTCAATCCTTTTTCAAAAAACCAGATAACATCTAGAGTGGTACGTTTTTGCAAAATAGAGCGAGGGCATCCACATGAATGCCCTCGCTAAGGGACGATCTAAGCGACTATGCATCCTCACTTGATGCTACGAGGTCATTGCGTAGAATCGGCGCGCCGGCCGGAAAGTTCTGATCAACGACGCCTCCACCCTCATCCATCATGCGATGGATCCCCTCTTCGATGTCCTCGTGAACATCTTGTGTATACACGTCATGAAGCGTTGTCTTGGAAGTTGCATGCTCGCTTAACACGGACAATCCCCTCCCGATTCATGTGGTATAATCTAGAGGATCGTATACGCAGCGTCACCTCTACACGTTAGCATGTTGATCGCGATGCCAATTTATGTAGAGGATTGGATCGTGCACCTTTTGCGCGTTCTGATTAACAATAAAGTGAGGGTTCAATGGTGACAACTCATAATGACCCGTTTCACGCAAAGCAAGAACTTCAAGTCGGTGACCGCTCACTGACCTACTATCGTTTGGAAGCGCTCGTCGAGCAAGGTGTTGCAGATATAAAACGTTTGCCCTTTTCTATGAAAGTTTTATTAGAGAGCGTTCTTCGCAAGTACGACGGCTACATCATCACAGAGGATCACATTCGACAATTGGCCAATTGGAATGCGAAAAACCCTGATGAAACAAAAGAAGTGCCTTTTATGCCGGCACGCATCCTACTACAGGATTTTACTGGTGTTCCAGTCGTGGTCGATCTCGCGGCATTGCGTCAGGCGATGCATCGGCTCGGAGGAGACCCCAAAAAGATCAACCCACTCGTTCCGGTCGACCTCGTTATTGACCACTCCGTTCAGGTGGATCGGTTCGGAGACGCGCAGGCGCTGGAAACGAATGAAGAGCTTGAGTTTCAAAGAAATGAAGAGCGCTATAAATTTCTCCACTGGGCAACAAAAGCATTTCAAAATTTCCGCGCGGTTCCCCCTTCCACCGGTATTGTTCATCAGGTCAATCTCGAATACCTCGCATCGGTCGTACAAGTTCGTGAAGAGAATGGAGAATGGATTGCATATCCGGATTCCTTGGTTGGGACTGACTCGCACACAACGATGATCAACGGGCTCGGCGTTTTAGGGTGGGGAGTAGGTGGAATTGAGGCGGAAGCCGGGATGCTCGGTCAACCGCTCTATTTTGTGACGCCGCACGTGGTTGGCTTTAAGTTGACAGGGAAGCTTCCTGAGGGTTCGACGGCGACCGATCTCGCGCTCACGGTAACGAATCTCCTTCGCAAAAAGGGCGTCGTTGGAAAGTTTGTCGAATATTTTGGCCCTGGTCTCAGTTCGATGACACTCGCCGATCGCGCAACGATCGCCAACATGGCGCCAGAATATGGTGCGACGATGGGCTTTTTCCCTGTTGACGCGGAGACGCTTTCGTACTTGCGCGCGACCGGTCGCAGTGAAGAATTGATCGAAACGGTTGAAGCGTATACCCGAGCGCAAGGTCTTTTCCGAACAGATGACATGGAAGATCCTATCTTTTCAGATGTGGTCGAACTCGATCTCGCAACGGTCGTCCCTTCGCTCGCGGGACCAAAGCGTCCACAGGATCGCGTAGAACTGACAGCGATCAAACAACAGTTTGAAGAGATTCTGCACAAGCCGGTCAAGGAAGGCGGCTTTGGTGTCACGCCGGAAAAGGCGAGTGAGTCTGTGGCGGTGCAGATGGCAGACGGGCAAACGGCAACCCTTCGGGCAGGCTCGCTGGTGATTGCGGCGATTACGAGTTGCACGAACACATCGAACCCGTCGGTCATGATCGCGGCTGGAATCCTCGCTAAAAACGCGGTGAAAAAAGGCCTGCGTCGACAACCGCATGTGAAGACAAGCCTTGGCCCCGGCTCGCGCGTCGTTACGCAGTATTTAGAGGATGGCGGTTATATGCCATACCTTGAGACGCTCGGTTTTCAGGTCGTCGGCTATGGATGTACGACGTGCATCGGCAACAGTGGCCCGCTCAACCCGGAGATTGAAGCGGCGATCCGCGACCATGAGTTGACGGTTGGTGCGGTGCTCTCAGGAAATCGCAACTTTGAAGGGCGCATCCATCCGCTCGTCAAGGCAAACTATCTCGCGTCGCCTCCACTTGTCGTGGCGTATGCCCTCACGGGGCGGCTTGACATCGATTTGACAAAAGACCCACTCGGTTTCGATCAGAACGGGAACCCTGTATACCTCAAGGACGTTTGGCCGTCTTCGCGCGAAGTGGAAGACGCGATTGCAAGCCTTGTCACGCCAGCGATCTTTAAAGCGAAATACGAAAATGTGTTGCAAAACAATCCGCGCTTTAATGCATTGCCGAGTCCGACGGGCGAACGCTACAGTTTTGAAAAAGACTCCACCTATATTCAGGAACCGCCTTTCTTTGAGGATCTGGAAAACGCAAAACTTGAGATAAAGCCGATTGAAAGAGCACGGATTCTCGCGCTGCTCGGCGACAGTGTCACAACGGATCACATCTCACCGGCTGGAGCGATCAACCCGAAAAGCCCAGCGGGTCAGTTCCTGCAAGAAAAAGGGGTGGAGATCAAAAACTTTAACTCGTATGGCTCGCGTCGCGGCAACCATGAAGTTATGATGCGCGGAACGTTTGCGAATGTGCGGATTCGCAATGAAATGATCCCAGGGACAGAAGGCGGATTTACGGAGTACCTTCCTACGGGGGAAACGCTCTCCATCTATGACGCGGCGATGAATTATCAGGGTGAAAAGCAAACGACCGTTATTTTCGCGGGAAAAGAGTACGGCACGGGAAGCTCGCGCGACTGGGCGGCCAAAGGAACCTATCTCCTTGGCGTAAAGGCGGTCATCGCGGAAAGCTTTGAACGGATTCATCGCAGCAACCTCGTTGGTATGGGCGTCCTCCCTATTCAATTTGACGAGGGAATGTCGTGGAAATCGCTTGGACTTACAGGAAAAGAGTACATCGAGATTCAAGGACTCGATGATCACGTGAAGCCACAACAACGTGTGACGTTGCGGGTAACCGCGCCAGACGGCGGTGTTCAGGTGGTGGATGCGACCGTTCGCTTGGATAGCCCCATTGAGATCGATTACTACCGCAATGGCGGAATTCTGCAAATGGTTCTTCGCAACTTGCTGAAAAAAGCCTAGGATGGAATGTTTAAAAGCGACCCTTTGTCAGGGTCGCTTTTTTGCGTTGATTTATGGATGCCCAATCCTCAGTGATGCGCACCGCTCAATGTGAGATCGCGAATCGAGAGGAGTGTGGCTGGGCTCGTCGCGCCACGCGTTGTCTCAAGAATGACGTGATCGCCTGGTTGCACAAACGGAACAACCGTCGGATCGAGTGATTGTGACGCGCGATAAGCCTGACCGTTTACGAGAAACAACCAGTACTCTTTGACAGTCGATGCGTTTGCGCCGCTCGACTGAAGGAGCGTTGCAACACGCGTTACCACGCCAGACGTTTTGACCGTCGTTGAAGCCAATTGCGGATTGGTTTGGCCATTCCCTGCGAGATAGGCTTGCCACGCGGAAAGTGCATCGATCAGATTGGATGCGATCACCGGTTGCGCGACATTTTTGGGATCGACGATGGCAACCTGTTGAACAATCCCGGATTGATTGACCACGGGTGCGACGTAGGCGAGTGAGCCTGCGACATTATAGAGCAGCGCACGCCCAGAACTGAGGGTGCTGTTGAGGGTTGAGCCGTCGATGCGCTGTGAGATGGCGAGATCATTTTGAAGGCCTGTAAACGGAGTGAAGGTTACTGCATTCGTCTCTGCGTTAACCAGAATGATTCCAGATAGCGAATTGTCACCTGGATTTGGGGACGTCATGGGAATCTCCCAGCCGAGTCCACCGTTTCCAAGAAGCACGTTATACGGTGTGGCGTGTACAGGTTTTGTCGCGAGTTGGTGCGTAAACGTTGACGCGATCAGTCCTGCGCGATCCCAACCAAAACGCGCGGCTTCACTCTGGGCAAAGTTTGGCCCGACAACCTGACTCACCCATGCAGGCTGTGTACCCAAAGCGTAATACGTGATATGTCCGCTCGTCGGGTCAACCAAAGCGGATCCAACGAGAACGCGCGTCACGAGACTGCCAAGGCCAGGAGCGGGCGCATAGAGGGAAGTGACCCAGTAGCCCTTACCAGATGGGTCAATCTCCCAATCAGACGTTCCAATGATAAGCGTTGGGAAATGTTGATAGAGCAGGCGCCCCAAATTCCACGAGAATCCGGCAGCGGGTGTAATGTTAATCTGTTCATTGAGTGACAGAAGCGGTTTGGCAGATGGATTGTTTGCCTGCATGAGGACGAAGCCCGGCGTGCTGTGGCGCGTCAACCAAATGAGACCGTTGTTATAGTCCAGTGGCGAGGTCCAATAGAGCTGCCCCTGATACCGCACGAGCGAGAGACCGCGCAGCGAAACGTGATACTGCGGGCCGAGCGTTCCGATTGCGTTTGCCATGACAAGACTCGCGCTATCCTTTTCAACAATTGGGACATCGCCTACCTGAATCGGCGGCAGCGTCGCAGTTGTTTTGGCTTTGACAAGACTCACTTGCTCACCATACGTCAGTCCTGCGGCGAGCGTGGTTGAGGCAGACGCAATGACGCCTGACAAGAGAAGCGCCACGGCAGTTCCCGTCACAAGGAGCGAGAGTGGTCCAAGCTTCTGTAGTGATTTGCGCGCCTGGTCATAGGTTGCACCAAAGCCGCCCGCTTGAGAGATGGGGCGCGGTCCGCGCGGTTTTCGATTCTGCATGAGTGAGAAGATCAAAATGCCTATCGTTAGCAGACCACCGAAGCTGAACACGGTCAAAATGACCAAGGCCAGGATGCCGCCGCCGACAATCAATAGTGTGCGATTTTTCATCAGTTTGCCGGCGGACCGTTCAATCAGGATGCGCACGCCGCGCACGAGCAGTGCCACTAAAAGAAAATAGAGCAGTGTTGGCACATTGATGGGGGGGAAGATTCCCGCAAAATAATCGATGATGGAAAGGAGGAGATCAACGCCGAGAAACCATCCTAACGCGCGCAGCGGGATTTGCTTTGGACCCCAGCCGAGAATCACCGCGAGTAAAAGGAGGGTTGGCGCAAAGAGGTAGACATACATGAAGGAGCAACTCCCCGTAAATTTTTCCAGCGCATTATCCATTGCAAGTGTACCATTCTCGATCCCTTCCTGCTATCAAGCGCATCCAATCTACGAAGTTTGCGTGCAGAGGCGCCGGGAACGCGTTACAATTAGGGTATACGAAGACTGCCCTAGGAGGTTTCTGCGGTGGCGAATCCATCGATTGAACTGCATGATATTCTTGTAAAACGAGATGGCCGCGTCATCTTGAACCTCCCTTCCTTAACGTTTGAGAAACACGAACACTGGGCGATTCTCGGCGCGAATGGATCAGGAAAAACGACGCTGCTCCAGATGATTCTCGGCTATCTTTGGCCGACGAGAGGAACGGTGCGGGTGCTTGGGCATACGCTCGGAAGCTATGATGTTCGCGAACTGCGAAAACAAATCGGTTTCGTCTCTATGGCGATGACCGAGCGGTTTCTTGCCAGTGACACGGCAGAAACAATCGTGGCAACGGGAAGGACGGCTGCGGCGGGTAGCTATTTACCGCTCTCTGCAGAAGATTGTGAGCGCGCCAGCACGCTGCTCGAAGGGCTCGCGATGACACATCTTGCCGGACACCTTTATCGCACGCTCTCGCAAGGTGAGCGACAAAAGGTGATGATTGCGCGCGCGCTTCACGCGAGACCGGAGCTTCTGGTGCTTGATGAACCGTGCACGGGGCTTGACTTTCCATCGCGCGAATCACTCCTTGAAATGATCGAAGGTATCGCGACCGCCGCAGGCGCGCCGCAGGTTCTCTATGTGACCCACTATCCGAACGAACTTTTTCCATCGCTCACGAACGTTTTGCTCTTAAAAGAGGGACGTATGGTCGCGGCAGGTGGAAAATATATAGCTCTGACCGAGGAGAACCTCTCGGAAACGTTTTCACTCCCGATTCACCTCACATGGGAAGACGGCGTGCCAAACGCCAGAAGAAAAAAGGCGGCGAATGCGTTTGATTGAGGTGGTGGCGGGTCGCGCAGGCGTTGGCAAGACGCGTGAACTGTTGTCTCGCATTGCTGCTCTTTGCAAAAGCGATCCGCTGGGGGAGCCGCTTATTCTGATCGTCCCCGATCAGTATGCGTTTACTGCGGAAAAGCGCCTTCTGCAGATGAGTGAGGGCGGTGCGGTGACACGCGTTTCCGTTGAGACGTTCACAAGGCTTGCCTATCGGGCAAAACAGCTGCTCGGCAAGGCAAATGTACCGCTTGTGCGCGGACCGGGGCGCCACGCCCTGATCGCAGCCGCCTATGAGGTTGCGTATCCGTCGCTGACGCGCCTGCGCCGATCTAACCCGACGCCGCAGTTTCTCGCGCGCATCGGCAAATTGATCGAAGAGTGCCAGACAAGCCTCGTCGATGAAGACTGCGTGAGACGCATTGGCCATGCAGAGCAGGCTGAACTGCGTGGCAAGTTGACGGATGCACTGCAAATTCTTGACGCGTATCGTCATTTGATCGCTGACAAGATGACCGACCGTCACGACCTTCTGCCACTGTTGGCAGAAGGGATCAAGCGTCGGCGGTTGCTTGTCGGAGCAGTTTTTTTAGACGGATTCCTCGGTTATACGCCACAGGAGTTTGCAATTCTCGAACAATTGTTTGAAAACTCAACCCAACTGACCATGACGTATTCCGGACCCGCATCCTATTTGACGCCGCGCATCGAGTCGCGCACGCACGCTTCACTGGCACAAGCTGCAGAAACGGGCGGACAGTTGTTTCGCTTGCTGTCCCGTTTCTCCGAGAGAGGCGCGCGCGTCACAGATTTGGATCTGCCCGTGATAAACCCACCGCGCTTTTTAAAATCACCTGTTTTAAAAAATCTCGAAGCTGTCGCCTTCGGAGAGTATGAGCGGTTGCTCCCATCTGCGAAAAGCGATCGCGCAAGCACATCCCTCATGGTGACTCACGCGCCCCATCGACGCGCCGAGGTGGAAGATGTGATATCACGCCTGCTCTTTTTGCGTGAATCAGAAGATCTGGCGTGGTCAGACTTGATGTTGATTACGACCAATCCGCGCGACTATGCGTCGCTTTTGTCGACACACTTAGAAGAGGCGAAGATTCCCTTTTTCCTAGATCGGCGCCGCCCCTTGCTGCATCACCCACTCGCGCGCGCGATCCTCTCACTTTTGTCCCTTCAAGAGGATTCTTTGGCCAGCCGCGCATTGGTAGGGCTTTTAAAAACAGATTTGTTGCCATTTACGCGCGCCGCAGTTGACGCGTTTGAGAATGACTGGATTGAAACGGGCGTCACCGTTCGCGAGTGGCTTGCGAAAGAGCGCGTTTCGGCGCGCGCGCCGCGATCGCTTTACGACTTTAAGCGCAGTCTTGATTCTTTCGTGTCGAGCGTCTCGCGCGGAGGCGTAGATGCACAAACCTTGGTTGAACGAATGGATCAGTTTTTGGTTGAAATGCGCGTATTCGATCTCCTCGCAAAGCGCGTGGAGCATGATCGCGCGGCGGGGAAGCGGCTTGACGCGCAGTTCCACGAACAAGCGGCGACAGAAATTGCGCAACTTTTTGAAGACCTTACGTACGCGTTTGGCGACAGCGTGAAACCTCTGTCCGAGTGGGAAACCCTCATTCGGGCGGCGCTCGCGACGGTGCACGCAGGCAACGTGCCGCCGCAAGCAGATACGCTTATCATCACAGACCCGAGTCGTCTGCGCGGCAATGAGGCGAAACACGTGTGTGTGCTTGGCTGCGACGATGCAAACTTTCCGCCGATCCATCGCGAAGATGACGTGTTGAGCGATCTCGAGCGCGAGTGGTTGCGCACCTTTGGTATCTTTATCGGCCCATCCGCGCTCAAGCGACAATCGTTTGAGCGAGATCGCTTTTATGCGCTCGACACGCGCGCAACAGACAGCGTCGCTTTTTCGTACGCGCAGAGTGATGAGCGTGGACGCAAGCGGTCGCCAGGCGAGTATCTTCGCGAGCTCAAACAGGCTTTGTGCGCTGATTTGATCGAACGGGATCTCGGGGTGCTTGAAAATGCTGAATGGCTTGCAGAAACTACCCGCTTTCGCTCTCCCGCGGCGATGGCGCGCCAGGCGCTTTTGTGGATGCAAAATTCAAGCCAGCGCACGTTTGGGGAAACATTCGAGGCGGAGCTTCAGCAGATGGGCTATGCCGGTCTCATGCTCGATCTCACCCATCCGCGCACCGCAAAGAGCGAGCAGCTCGCGCGCGATCTTGCGAACAGGCTTTATGGCACGTCGCTCTACGTGAGCGTGTCGCGGCTCGAACGTCACGCTGCTTGCGCGTTTGCGCATTTTGGCAGTGACGGCTTGAAGTTGCAACCGCGCAAGACGGTGGATGTCGACGCGCTTTTGAAAGGGCAGTTTTTGCACGAAGTTCTTCATCTGTATACGACATGGCAACAAGCGCAAGATCCATTTCCGGCGTTTGAACAGGCGCACGCGAAGATGGAAGAGATCATTGCTGCACAAATGGAGCGACAGTTTCCGTTCGCTGAAACAGCGAGCGCGGCGACGCGTCTTAATCGCCGCCAAC
>NZ_LSUQ01000049.1 GCF_001642725.1 Ferroacidibacillus organovorans | reverse complement strand
CTACCGCTTCTACCGCTTCTACCGCTTCTACCGCTTCTACCGCTTCTACCGCTTCTACCGCTTCTACCGCTTCTACCGCTTCTACCTCACGCTGGTTTGACACACGCGTAAAAATCAGGCGTTTCCCCTTCGTCAATTCCTCTTCACGCGCAGATTTATGTACGTTCATCCGTGGATCGTCCTGCTTCAACCCATCCAAGCGATCAACCTGATCCACATGCTCTAGCGACGCTTCGTATTCCGGTATTTCCTCATGCAAATGCTGAGCCTGATCCATTTCACGCCCAAAAATTTTTAACACGCCACGCTTTTGATCCTCGTTGGCCACTCGCCAACCTCCTGTAACACCGCTCGTCCTCTTCAGGTATATTTTCTCACTAGACACGCTGTGACGCAACCTCTTTATTCACCATGACATGCAACATGCCATCTTAGTCACAAAATGATGGCTAAGATGGCACTTCAAGATAAAAACGATTGACACTATGCCCACTGTGCAATCCTTGATACGACCACGATAAGGGAATGATACCCGAATGCAGTGCTGTTGTCTGGTATGCCCATGATCCGTTGAATGAGTGCACATTATAGCGAACGATTTTTGATATGGGAAGTGTGTTTTTGCATAAAAGAGGAACCACAAACCTCCACCTGCTCGTCAATCATAGACCTCGCAAAAGCAACCCCTGGACTAACCCTAAGCTTAGGCGCATACGCTCAATGGACAGCCACTCCACGGCGATCCGTGCTTCTCTTTGTCTCAGCCCATTCTCCACCCATCGATCTCGCTTCAAGGAGGTTGCTTGTGAAGCGCCAATCCTTTATCGCCGGAACATCCATCCTCATCGCCGCGAGCCTCATCACGCGACTGCTCGGGTTTGTCTATCGCATCGCGCTTACAAGACTGATTGGACCTGAGGGGATCGGTCTCTTTCAGATGGTGTTCCCCATCCTCACTCTTGTACTCACCATCGTCACCGCAGGCATGGGCATCGCCATCTCAAAACTCGTCGCCGAATCGCTCGTCACAGGAGATCGCACGCGCATCAGGCGCGTCATGCGCTACTCCTTTTTCATCACATCGATCATGGCTGTCATGTTCACCTGGGTGATGCTGCGCTACGGGAAGACAATCAGCCTCCATATGTATACAGACAAACGCGCGTACTATCCTTTGATCACACTGACACCGGTCATCGGCATCATCGCGATCTCCTCCGTATTGCGCGGCTATTTCCAAGGCTTGCAACAGATGAGTGTCCCATCCGTCGCATCAATCATTGAGACGTTGATCCGCATCATCGGTGTCTGGATCATCGCCGCACTCTCGCTCAAAAAAGGAATCGAATACGCTGCCGCAGGCGTTTCCGCCGGAATGATTCTCGGCGAACTCGCGGGATGTCTCTACATGTATTACGCATACCGTCGCTACGCGTCCGTCAAAAAATTAGACTTACCAACACCGACCGCCAAACCACTAGCCAATACGTCTGGCGAACGGCCAGCGCAAACGATGCGCGCCCTGCTGCAGATCGCTTTGCCCGTGACCTTCAGTCGCTTAATCGGCTCAATTGCGTTTGCGCTCGAACCCATTCTCGTCATGCGCGCGTTGCTGACGGCAGGTCTCACCGCCACCGCTTCCACCAAGCTTTACGGCGCGTACAGCGGCATGGCCATTCCGCTTCTCGTCTTTCCCACCGTTTTCACCTATTCACTCGCCGTGCAACTCGTCCCATCCATCTCCGAAGCAGTGGCATCCGGCCGGCGTGGCACCGTCGCGCGCCGCCTGACCCAGTCCTTTCGCGTCACCGCACTCATCGGTTTCCCAACATCGCTCATGCTGCTTCAGTATGCAACACCCCTATGCACCGTCATCTATGCACAACCCCAAGTTGGCCACATCCTGGCCATCATGGCGCCAAGTGGCTTTCTCCTCTATCTGCAAGGACCGCTCTCCGGAATCTTGCAAGGCATCAATCGCGCTTCCACCGCCATGCGCAACTCACTGATCGGTTCTGGCTTCAAACTCCTGATCATTTATATGTTTGCCTCAAATCCGTCCGTCAACATAAACGCCGTCGCCTGGTCACTCACCATCGCCGTCTCCCTCACGACCATCCTGCACATGATTTCCGTACACCGCGCCATCGGGTTTTACGTCGACCCGCGCGATACAGCAAAGACCCTGCTGTGCACCGTTCTCATGGGCGTCAGCATGCACATGCTCTGGCCCATCTACCAAACCGTGATGTCACGCTCCATTGCCCTGAGCGCTTTGCTATTCACAGGTTTTTTCATCTACCTTATCCTCTTGCTCCTTACGCGAACGATCACCGCAAACACACTCGCGCGCCTGCCCGGCGTCGGGCGCCCGCTCTCGCGCGTAGCGCGCCTGATTCCGTTTTCGCGATAAATGCGCCTCACCACTACAGGAGCGTTTCATCGCGTGGTTTTTGCGGATCATCCATACAATCCACATGAAGCTTTGCGCCATCCCACGCGGCATAAAAAACGTTCTCTTGTTTCTGTATGCCGTGTGCCTTGAGCTCTTTGATAAGCCACTGCTTTGACTTACCAATCTGCGCTAGCTTGCTATGATCGAGATGACCATCGACAATCAAGGAGATGGGCATCTCTGTTTTTGCCACGCGCAGTCTCAAATCTTGCGCTGTGGCAGGCATCTTCTCTGCCTTTTCAAACACGGATAACTTGCCTGACGTCTCAAGAATGGCGAACTCCACATCTGCAACATTCGCGATGTTTTTCTCACGCAGTTGCATCAGAAGATCATTCATGTTGTAGCGCGTGCGCCGCATTTCCCTGTCATTAATCTCACCGTTTGCCACAAGAACAGTTGGACGTCCTTCAATCAGATCATGAATTTTTCGATTCCGCATCGATAGAAAGGACATGCCAATCTGAAATGCCACAAGAAAGAAAATGATGAGTGCACCGTGCCAAATCGGCACCCGCAAATCCTGCAATGCCATGGCGGAGACCTCGGCGATAATGATAGAAACCACAAGATCAAAGATGGATAATTTCCCGATTTCACGTTTCCCCATCAAACGCAATGAGAGGAGCACCATAAAATACGTAAACAGTGTGCGAATCAAAAGATGCAAAACAATCACACGCATCACTCCCGCCAGTACAAATCACGGTCTATTACAAGCCAAATGAACCTTACAAACACGTATCAGGTCTAAATAAAGAGTGCCCACGTAACGTAAAAATAAACTTCCCCAAAATGGGCACAGGCTACGTACTCCTATCACCGAAACCTGCTTGTAATTCTTCGTGTGCTGTTTTATGATTTATGTGACAAGAATAGGTAATCAAGCATACTGAAACCGCCTTTATAGGGATAGTGGCTCCTGCGAATCGTTTCCATTATTCGCAGGAGCCATTTAAATTTTCGAAAGAGGTCGTGATCATCTTGGGTATCCTCACATTGATTTTACTCGTACTCCTTATTGTCATTTTCTTAGGCATACCACTCAGCGGACTTATCTACCTTTTTATCTTATCAAAAAAACCCCAGCACTCTGTCGTTCGGGCGCATCCGTATTTAGGATGGTTGCGCTATATCCTTGAAAAACTCGGTCCAGAGTTCCGACAGTATTGGTTTGACGGAGACAGTGACAGTAAACCATTTTCTAGAAATGAATTTCTATCTGTTGTATTCTCCAGTAAATATCGTACAGATTTAATTAGTTTTGGCGGAAAACGAGATTATGATCTCTCGGGATTTTATTTATCAAATCACCTTTTTCCGACCTTAACAAATGAGCTGCGTGTTGATAACACCGAGAGTGTGGAAGGACACAGATACCAAATTGTCCGTGAGGGTCTCTTCACACGACATGAGAAAGTAAATCATGAACAGGTTAAAAAATGGCTTCTTCAGGTTCAAGATTCCATTGTGATTGGAGAACATCTAAAACATCCATGGGTGCTAAGAGGAATGTTTGGCGCTTCGGCAACTTCTTATGGTTCAGTTGGAGAAAACTACATTCTGTCAACAGGTACCGGAGCTTTTATGGCGGGCGGTTCGTGGATCAATACAGGTGAGGGCGGTGTCGCACCTGAGCATCTTATGAGTCATGTTGATGTGGTCGCGCAAATTGGTCCCGGTCTATTCGGATTTCGGGATAACAACGGAAATTTTTCATTTGATGAGTTCCAGAAAAAGGCTGAAGAAGAGCATATAAAAGCATTTGAATTGAAATTTCATCAGGGCGCTAAAATTCGTGGAGGTCATTTAGAAGGAGCAAAAGTGACAGAAAAGATTGCCATGATCCGAAAGGTTCCCGTAGGGAAAACGATCAATTCCCCCAATCGCTTCCCATTTCTCAAAGACGAAAAAGATGCGTTGCTCTTCATCCGTCAATTGCAAGAAATAGGAGGAAAACCAGTCGGCATTAAACTCGTCGTAGGTGACGCATTACAACTGGAGCATTTTTTTCAAACCATGCTTCAACTGGATATCTATCCTGATTTCTTAACGGTAGATGGGAGTGAAGGTGGCTCGGGGGCGACCTTTAAATCCATGGCGGACAGCGTAGGACTCCCCTTGTTCTCAGCCCTCATCATGGTCGATGATGCAGCGCGAAGTTTTGGCATTCGAGATCGGATAAAAATTTTTGCGTCAGGAAAATTAATCAGCCCTGACAAAGTTGCCATCGCATTAGCTTTAGGAGCTGATTGCGTTAACTCTGCGCGTGGCTTTATGATGGCCAATGGATGCATCATGGCCATGCAGTGCCATACAGGCAAATGTCCTACAGGCGTCACCACAACAGACCCTAAGTATCAAGCCGCTCTCGTACCAAGTGAAAAACAGTGGAGAGTCATGAATTATATTTTGCAGGTGCGAGAGGGTGTCTTTGCACTTGCAGCCGCGTGTGGATTAAAAAGTCCACGAGAGTTTACGCGTGAACATGTTGTCTATAAGAATGATCATGGTCGAGCCGTCCGAATCTCCGAATTATTTCCATACCCAAAACCAGAGCTTCATTCTGTACCAAATCAAAGCGAGGAAATTAGTTAACACGAATGATGGATCGCGCAGAACACATGAAGATTCGACCTCATTGATAGAGTAAGGAGAAATGGCAGTGCGCATTCGCGGTAAAGAAAAAGTTCCAGGATTGCTTCAAGAAGCGTCCGCCTATCTGCTCGATGCAAATCACCCGGCGCTATATCAGTGGCCTGCGTTAGGTCAGGCAACCCATGCGGTTAAAAACTTGGAAATCGGTTCAGGGCGCGGGACGTTTCTCGCGACCATGGCGCAGCGAAACAGTGATCAACTCTTCCTTGGCGTCGATCTCTATATCCCGATCGTGGCGCGTGCGGCGACGCTCTTGCGCGAGTTTGCATGCCCTAATGCAAAATTGGTGTGCATCCACGCAGAACGTCTGCCTGAATTTCTCGCACAGATTAAATTTGACCGTCTGTATCTCAATTTCTCTGATCCTTGGCCGCGCAGACGCAATGACCGAAAGCGATTGACGCACCCGCGGTTTCTGGAACGATACCGCTCATTTCTAAAACAGGATGGTCACCTCGAATTTAAAACGGATAACCTTTCACTCTTTGACTACAGCGTGCAGACGCTCGTAGCAAGTGGTTGGACGCTCCTTGAAGAAACCCGCGACCTCTCTGTCGCAAAGGATGAGTTTGAACTTTGCGAAGGTCGCTACGTGCAGACCGAATACGAACAAAAATTCCGCGCGCTCGGTCAGCCGATTTGCCACCTCGTCGCACAACCGCCAATGCGTGACGAACTTTCAGGCGTGCGAAGTCATACACCGCGACACTCAGGCATATAGATGGGACAAACCCTCGAAGTCACAGGGAATGGCCTGATCCCGCCTGGAGGTGGAATGGTGAAAGCAAAGCTTTGGCCGCATTTCCGCAGTGAAGTAAACGGTTCACCACTCGTACACGGTGTCATCGTCGCGTTTATCGCATTTTTAATTCTGACGCTCATCATGGCGGGCGTTTATACGTGGGCGAACGTATCCGAATCGTCTCTCCCCTACACCGCATACACCATCAATGCCCTCTCTTCCTTGGCGGGCGCGCTCGGCGCCGCGCGCAGTGCAGGGATGCGGGGCTGGTACTACGGATTTATCACCGCAATGATTTTTAGCGCCGTACTCGCGCTGGTCGGGAGCTTAGTCGACTTTAGTGCCACCTTTCAGTTAGAGACAATCCTGCGCATCCTTTTGCTCGGACTGATCGGCGCTTTCGGCGGTGTCATCGGTGTCAATCTGAAGCGTACCGCGTGATTCTCTTTCTGACGATTCTTGACATACAAAAGGCCTGTCTTTATGAAGACAGGCCTTTTGTATGTCATTTTGATCCCTGTGCACTTGCCTGTTGACGCAGGGCTGTCAAGCTTGCGGAACGACGCGGCTGATCGCGCTCTTTTCAAACGTCAGCTTCGTATTTCCATCAACGGCAATCGTCACCGTCTGTCCCTCGACTGCAGTCACCGTACCGTGAAGTCCACCAATCGTCACCACCTGGCTTCCCACAGCAAGGCTCGACATGAGATTGTTTCTCTCTTTTTGGCGCTTTTGTTGCGGCCGGAGAATAAAAACATAGAGAATTCCTAACAAAAACAGATAAGGAATAAGCGCCTCTAATTGTTTCACTGACATCTGACTATCCCTCCACCTGATACCCGTAATTTTCAAAGAATGTCTTGCGCAGTGCGAGCAAGCGACCTTCCTCAATCGCTGCGCGAATCTGTGCCATGAGCGTGACTAAAAAATGCACATTGTGATACGACGTGAGGCGAATCCCGAAGGTCTCTTCCGCTTTGAGAAGATGTCTTATGTACGCCCGCGAATAGTTTTTGCACACGTAGCAGTCGCACGCCTCATCGAGCGGTGAATAGTCCCGCGCATTCGACGCATTTTTAAGTACAAGTTTTCCGCGCGATGTAAACACGGTGCCGTTGCGGGCGATTCGCGTTGGCAAGACACAGTCAAACATGTCAATGCCGCGCAGAACACCTTCAAAGAGATCGTCCGGAGAGCCTACACCCATTAAATAGCGGGGGCGATCTTTTGGCAAAAAGGGTGTCGTAAACTCCACCATCTCGTACATCAGCGGTTTTTCTTCACCCACGCTGAGTCCTCCCAGCGCATAGCCAGGAAAATCGAGCGCAGTGATCTCTTCTGCCGCGCGCGCGCGTAAATCTCGGAACATTCCTCCCTGCACGATGCCAAAGAGAGCCTGATCATCCGTTCGTTCATGCGCTGTTTGACAGCGTTTCGCCCAACGCGTTGTGCGCGCGAGCGAATCAGATACATACTCACGCGTTGCCGGATAGGGGGGGCACTCGTCAAACGCCATGATAATATCCGCACCGAGCGCGTTTTGAATCGCGATCGATTCTTCCGGGCCGATAAAAAGCGGTGCGCCAGAGATGTGCGAGCGGAAGTGGACACCCTGTTCCGTGATTTTACGCGTCGAGGAGAGACTGAAGACCTGAAACCCGCCGCTATCTGTCAAAAGTGCGCGCGGCCAGTTCATAAAACGGTGCAGACCCCCTGCCTCACGCACAATCTCCTCACCAGGGCGCAAATGAAGATGATACGTGTTGGACAGAATAATCGACGCGCCCGTTTGCATGACTTCTTCTGGACTGAGCGTCTTCACCGTCGCCTGCGTTCCCACAGGCATGAAAACAGGTGTCTCAATGACCGCGTGCGGCGTAGTCAGGCGTCCGCGGCGCGCCATGGAATCCTTGCTTTCTTTGAGCAGTTGGAACTGAAGCGCTGACAAAGGACATTTCTTCCTTCCCTTTAGAGGATGCTCATAATCACAAAATCAACATGGCGTCACCAAAACTAAAAAAGCGGTACTCCATCGCCACCGCGACGCGATACGCCTCAAGCAGCCGCTCGCGACCGATCAGCGCGGCAACCAACATCATGAGCGTCGATTGCGGCAGATGAAAATTCGTGATCAGCCCCTCTGTGACGCGCAGCGGTTCGTTCGGATGAATGAAAATATCAGTAAATCCTTGGATTGATCCATCCTCTGCCACCGTTCCGTAATCCCGCCACGCCGATTCAATCGTGCGCACCGACGTCGTTCCTACGCAAATCACGCGTCGCCCCTCCGCCTTCGCCTTCTCGATCGCACGTTTTGTCTCTGCGGGAACGCGAAACCACTCTGCATGCATCGTGTGATTCTCCACGTCCTCAACTTGAACGGGACGAAATGTGCCAAGGCCGACGTGTAGCGTGACGAACGCTCGCTCGACGCCCTGCGCCGCGAGTGATGCGAGCAACTCTTCTGTGAAGTGAAGTCCTGCCGTGGGCGCTGCGGCGGATCCTTTTTCGCGTGCGTAAACGGTTTGATAGCGCGTGCGATCTTCGAGATGTTCATGAATATAGGGTGGCAGTGGCATTTCGCCGAGCGTTTCAAGAAGGGTATCCCACATCCTTGGTTCCGTGTCAAAAGCGATGTGCCGGATCCCATCCTCACCCTCACCAATGATCGTTCCCGTAAGCGCTCCATCGCCAAACCGTATGCGTTGACCCGTCTTGATGCGTCGCCCCGGCTTTGCCAAAACTTCAAAGTGCACAGGGTTGTCAAGCGGTCGCAGCAATAAAATCTCCACAACCCCGCCTGTCCCTTCCTTTTCACCAAACAAACGCGCCGGAATCACGCGCGAGTCATTAAAAATGAGCAAATCTCCCGCGCGAAGGTAATTACCCAACTCATAAAAACGGGCGTGCGCCAACGCCTGCTCTTTTCGATCAAGAACGAGCAGGCGAGAATCCGACCGTTTCATAAGCGGAGTTTGCGCAATCAAGTGCGCGGGGAGTTGATAATCAAAGTCTTCCGTCTTCACGTTCACACCGCCTCTTGCACATGCACTATACCATAGGTTGATGGGGAAGCAAAAAGACGATTGATCGACGATCAACCGTCTCCATTCTTTTTATGGTGATGGTGGTTTTTTCCGCTGTCCTGCGAGGGTTGGTGCTGCTGATCTCCATTTACAGCGGCATCGCCTGAAGACCCCGCAGAGGATGTCAAAGATCGTGACCCCTGTGTAGATGAATCCGATGATTGGGCGATCGGTGGCAGCGCCGGCAGTGACAGCCCCCCTTGTCCAGCGACTGTTATCGGCGCCCCCTGCGAGTGATCAGATCCATTTCCTGCGAGGTTGTCACTCCCAGGTTGCTTGCCATCGCCGCTTTTCGGGTGTCCATCTCCTCCCTGCGCATTTGCGCTAGGCTGGCGGATCGAGGGCGGCGTGATGCTCCCTACGACGACGCTTGGCAGCGTACCTTGCTCGCTTTGCGCGGTACCGTCACCTGTTTTGTGCGATTTTCCATCGCCGTGCGAATCAGATCCACTATGTGATTTTGCGTCACCTTGCGATAGCGAATTCCCATCCGAATTCCCCGGAATCTTTTCACTGCCACCTCCGCGCGGATGCTTCTCAGACTCTCCGGGGTGATGTCCATCGGTCATGGGCGGCAGCGCCGGCAAAATCGCAGGAACCTTTGTTTGCAACGATCCTGCGCCAGGTGACGGAAGTGTTTTTGCTTGATCGACAGCGGGACGCGTTTTTCCATCCCCCGTTTTATCCTTTGCATGCCCTGCGGGATTTTCCCGCGATCCAGGTGCTGAACGGGTCGTACTCGAAACCTGAATCGGTGGCAGCGGCGGCAGTGGCGGCGCTGACGCGATGACCGCATTTTTAAACGTGTTCTTCGTCGCATTCTGCGTCAGATGAGCGGTCACCAACGTTAGAACATGGGACAGTGTCTTGTCGCTGCTCACGGTCTGCACGATGCGATTGGCCACCTCTCGCCCTCCGACTGCAGGCGAGAGCGCACCTGATTCGATTTCGCGCCACGAGACGTGAAGGCCGCGCCGGCGCGCTTCGACATAGAATGCGAGTCGCCCAGGCGAGACATGCAGGCGCTGCGCCAAACGCCAGAGCGACGGTGACGCGATAAATGACGCGACGAACACCTGCCTCTTACCGACGGTTGAGCGAATCGACGCATCCGTCAGAGCTAAAAGACTCTGCAGTTGCGTGCTCGCCACATGATTGCCAGGCGTTGATGTTACGATGACTGAGCTTAGCGCGTGCAGATAACCGAGCGTTGCAATCTTTTGAAGATAGCGCTTTACCGCGGTTTTGATCGGCAGATGCACGAGATGGAGCCCTTCCAACGCGCGCCCGCCGTCTGAATCGAGCGCGGCTACACCGAGCACGATGTTCTGATTGGAGACAGAGAATTGAATGCTCGGATTAATGTCGATCGACAGGTACGCCGTAGGTTTTGCAAACGCCGGCATCAGTTGCGAAAGCGACAGAAACGCGACGAGAAAAAGCCCCGCTACTGCGCCGAATGCGCCTGTCCTCGTTCGCAGTCGACGACGCGCGCGCAGTTGTGTAAGTGAACCGTCAAGCAGCGTCGCCGGGATGTCTATCCTTTCACCAAGCTGCATCGTTTCGGTGCGCGCGATTTTCTCAAACCCTGCATGAGGAGTCATGATCACGGCTGTCGCATCGTCCGGGAAGGACATTATTATCGCCCTCATCTCAGTTCCTCCCCCACAAAACTCTGCAACATCTCATAATCCCCAAGCATGAGAACAACGACTGCAATGATGTACCGCCGCTGTCGCTCAAGCGTTTTTCGACTGACTTCAACAAGTGGTTCTAACTGTTTTAAGGGAAGTGTGCCAGACGCCAGAAACAGCGTGCGTAGCGCTTCCGTTTTGGCAACCATATGCGCGGCGTGCACCGCGTTTCGTCGAGCATCATCGTGTTTCGGACAAATATCAATCAGTTCGTTCATATCAATGCCAAACCGCTGTAGTTCTATTGCATAGCGCGCGATTTCCTCTGCGCGATCGCGCGTTTCAACGTCAACGGCGTGCTGCATGAGTGCTGTGTCATTCTCAATCGCATTGTATACATCGCCCTCTTCGTCAACCTCGTCGAATGCGGCAAACGGAATTTCGCGCTGTTTGGATCTTACGCGAAAGTAGTCGATGAGACGTCGTTTTATAACCGTTTCGGAAAACGCGACAAAACTACCCCGATCCGATCGATAGGCGTCAATTGCTTCATTTAATGCGAGCAAAGCCATCTGAAATTCTTCATCCGTCTCGCGAATCTTTCGTCCACACGCGTCCTTTGCGATGCGTAGGACAAACGGTTGAAACTGCCGCAAGAGAGCGTCGCGCGCAAGCCGATCACCCGCTTTTGCATCTTCCAGCAGACCCAGGAGCTTTGTCGCATCACCGGTCGGATTTCTCCGAAACGGTATCCGGATCACGTATCGAACCCCCTTTTGCATGGTTCGTGAAACGATCGCCTTTTCTGTCCGTAGCCTGTTTTTCGTCGAGCCTTGGGGTGCCTCACGTTTCGTCTACCGGCTTTACGCGACCTAGATGTGCATAGGCGGCAGCCGTCGCTTCGCGTCCGCGCGCCGTGCGGGAAAGGAGGCCAGACTGCAGCAAATACGGTTCATAGACATCTTCTAGCGTCCCCGCATCTTCCCCAATCGAGGCGGCAAGCGTTTCAAGTCCAGCTGGCCCTCCACGAAAGCGGTCGATCAGGCACAGCAAGATGCGATGATCCAACTCGTCGAGCCCAAACGCGTCAACCTTCATCCGTGTCAGCGCCTCAACTGCCAGTTCTTGATCGATCCGCCCATCTCCGATCACCTGCGCAAAGTCGCGCACCCGACGCAAAAGGCGATTCGCGATACGCGGCGTACCGCGTGATCGGCGCGCGATTTCATGAGCCCCTTGCGAATCGATCGCGACGCCAAGAATCGCCGCCGCGCGAAGTACAATGCGCGACAGGTCTTCAACCGGAAAATAGCGGAGATTGAGTACCACCCCAAAGCGATCGCGCAGGGGTGCCGACAAGAGTCCAGCGCGCGTCGTCGCGCCGATCATCGTAAAAGACGGCAGATCGAGGCGCAGCGCCCGCGCGCTCGGTCCCTTGCCGAGCATGACATCCACCGCAAAGTCCTCCATCGCTGGATAGAGCACCTCTTCAACGGTGCGCGGCAGACGATGGATCTCATCGATAAACAAAACATCGCCTTCTTGAAGGCTTGTCACAAGCGCCGCCAAATCGCCCGCACGCTCGATGGCAGGACCTGAAGTCACACGGATGTTGACTCCTAGTTCATTGGCGATGATATGCGCAAGGGATGTTTTTCCTAGACCAGGTGGACCATAGAAGAGTACGTGATCAAGCGACTCTTTTCGTTTTCGCGCTGCGTCAATGTAGATGCGCAGATTCTCTTTGACCGCATCCTGTCCAATGTATTCGCGCAAAAACCGCGGTCGAAGCGTCTCTTCCCGCGCGTCTTCCTGAAGCATTTCACCTGTCACGATTCGATCATTCATCGCACACCTCGCTCACTGAGCACCCTGAGCGCCGCTTTTAGCGCATCTTGAAGCGGCAGAGCCTCCCACGCGTGGATGTGCTGCAAAAGCACGCGCTCGATCTCGCGTTCAGCGTAGCCGAGCGCCGCGAGCGCCGCGCTCAATTCTGCGTAAACGCCCGCCTGGCTCGGGTCTGTGGTGACTCGATCATTGCGCATTTGTGCGCGCTCTGCTCCATCCTGCAGATCGTTCACCTTATCCTTCAGTTCGAGCACAATGCGCCCCGCCACTTTTGCCCCGACGCCGGGTACCGCCGTGAGCGCCTTTGTCTGCTCGTGAATCATCGCGTGGACAATGTCACCCGTCGCCATGTGGCTCATCATTTGCAGCGCCAGCCGCGGTCCAATTCCGGTCACCGTCTGCAAACGCAAGAAAAGTTCCCGATCCGTTCGCTCCATAAAACCATAAAGAGTCATCGCATCTTCCCGCACATGATGAACCGTATAGAGTTTTTGCATCGCATCCACAGCAAGCGTGTCAAGTACGCGCTTAGGCATATATACGCGATAGCCAACGCCCGCCACGTCGAGGACGACCGCATCCGTCTCCCGCTCAGAAATGGTGCCAAAAAGGTGTGCGATCATGTCGGTTTCCTCCTTGTCGCCGGCGCCTGCTTCAAAAGCGCGGAAGACTGCAACGCAGAAGCCTGAACGCGCGCCATATTCTCGTTATACACGGCAAAGTGTGCGTGCGTAATGGCAACGGCCAGCGCGTCCGCCGCGTCATCTGGCTTTACCACTTCGCGCAGTGACAGAAGAATCTTGACCATCTCCTGCACCTGCTTTTTGTCGGCGCGCCCATACCCTGAAACCGCCTGTTTCACTTGGAGTGGCGTGTATTCGCCGACAGGTAGTCCCGCTTTTTGAGCAGCTAAAAGCACCACGCCGCGCGCCTCAGCGGCAGTCAGCGCCGTCGTCACATTGCGCGCAAAAAAAAGCTGCTCAACGGCGAATTCATCCGGAGCGTGCTGATGGATGAGCGTTGTGATCGCGTCATAGATCGCGACGAGACGCTCCCCGATCGGCGTTTTCGGCGAAGTCTCAATGCAGCCCGTATCCACCATGCGGTACGAGTGGCCGAGCACATCGATGATGCCATACCCTGTACGCCCAAACCCCGGATCGATCCCTAGAATGCGCATGCTTCACCTCCCACCCCGTTTTACATTCACTCACTGATGTTACGAAGCAGAAAAATCAACATTCGTGTAGAGGTTATCCACATCATCGTGTTCTTCGAGCAGTGTGAGTAGCGTCGCCGCCCGCTCCTGATCCTCTTCTGAAACATTTGCGGCAACGGTTGGCACGTAAATGATTTCGACTGCAGACGGTTGAAATCCCCGTGCGACCACGCTTTTTTCAACCTCAGACAGCGCTTCTGGCTCCGTGTAAAAGACGCATTCATCCTCTTCTTCCTGCACATCGTCAGCGCCCACTTCAAGCGCGAACAGCGTCAGATCCGTCTCATCCAATCGTGCATCAAGCGTGACACGCACCGCACCGCGCCGCAGAAACATCCAGGCGACACAGCCCGATTCACCGAGA
The DNA here is from genome assembly GCF_001642725.1 of Ferroacidibacillus organovorans. Taxonomy (GTDB): domain Bacteria; phylum Bacillota; class Bacilli; order Alicyclobacillales; family SLC66; genus Ferroacidibacillus; species Ferroacidibacillus organovorans. The sequence continues at coordinate 4,986 of NZ_LSUQ01000049.1, read as the reverse complement.
CTTCCGCCATGCTTTGAAAAGAGATGGCGAATCTCCGCGGCTGTGCGATTGCGATTGCTCGACGAGATCTCAAGCAGCACCGCAAAGCCTCCCGGCCCATACCCTTCATACAAAAAGGATTCGAGGTGCATTCCATCAAGCGTGCCTGTTGCCTTGGCGAGCGTGCGCGCAATCGTATCACTCGGCACGCTGTTTTCTTTCGCCTTCTCAAGCGCCACTTTCAGCGTGTAGTTTACATCCGGATTGGCCCCACCGCGCTTTGCCGCTGCATAGATATCTCGGCACAGCTTTGTAAAAAGTTGCCCGCGCGAAGCGTCCTGTTTTCCTTTGCGATGCGCGATATTCTTCCATTTCGAGTGACCCGCCATAAAAAGCCTCCTTACATTCCCCAGTCACGCGGATAGAGAAAATCGATGCCAATCGTGCGGCTGGAGAGTTTTGCGATGACAGGAGGCACGCGCTTATAGTGATTCAGGCGAACGCGTCGCATCACCCCTTCAACCAACTCCGGGGCAAACCCGAGCGCCTCAATTTCCGCGCGCGTCAGCCACCGATCAACCCAATGGTGCAAAAGCACATCCGCTTCATCATACGTAAACCCGAGCTCCTTCTCGTCCGTTTGCTCCTCCCACAAATCGGCCGACGGCGCTTTGTGTAGAATCGCGGCAGGCACACCGAGCTGTTCTGCGAGCGCCCGCACCTGCGATTTATAGAGATCGCCAAGCGCGTTTACTGCAGAACCGAGATCCCCAAACTGCGTTCCATAGCCAAGCAGAAGTTCAGTTTTATTGCTGGTCCCAAGTACTAGCGCGCGATAAACGGCCGCGTGGTCAAAAAGAATCGACATCCGCTCACGCGCCATCTTATTTCCGCGACGAAGCAAACTCGCAGACGGGTCACGCGAAAAATAGGCGTCAATCTGAGGTGTGATCTCCACCAGATCTGCCTTTAGCCCGAGATCAGAAGTGATCGCTTGCGCATCGCGCAAACTCGCCGCACTGCTCAGTCGATACGGCATGATCACAGGGTGAACGCGCTCTGCGCCGAACGCCTCCACCGCAAGATACGCGACGAGCGCTGAGTCGATGCCTCCAGACAGCCCGAAGACGACGTCGTGAAACCCCGTTTTTTCAACCTCGTCGCGCAAAAAATCGACGAGAATCGGCGCCGTCGCGCGCACACTCTCGCGCAAGCGCACAAGTGTCTGCTCCATGTGAGCGTGAAGGTTGGTGTTCATCCGTTCGCCCTCCCCGCCCGCAGCGCTTGTTTCATCCGTTGCAGCGCGCGCTCCGGATCCTCATCACGCAAAAACGGCGAGCGATAGCGCACACTGCGCAGTTGCGTCTCGTCCAAATCAGCAAAATGCAACCCTTCTTTGGCATCCTTCACCTCAAAGAGAATTTCTCCATCCGGCCCTGCCACAAACGAATGTCCGAAAAAGTGCAGACCATCCTCAAATCCAGTGCGGTTCACAAAAACGATAAACGTCGTAAAAAGCTGCGCGTGCGTCCGAATCATCCTCTGCCAGAACTGCTGGGATGACGAGTCGGAAGCGCCGTTTAGCGCACGCCCGGGACCCGCCGCAATCACGTAGATGACGCCTGTCCCCGTCAGCGAGAGCGTGTAGAGCGTCGAGGGATGCCACGCATCTTCACAAATGAGAAGTCCAGTCGCGCCAGAGGACGTCTGAAAAGATGATAAATCCTCGCCGCGCGCCACGTGACGCTGTTCTTCAAACAGTCCATAGGTGGGTGGATAAAGCTTGCGATGCCGATGCAGTGCTTGTCCTTTTGACGCGTAAATGGATGTAATGTAAAAGCGGTGATCATCACTCTCTTCAATAAAGCTAAACACGAGGTCGATGTTGACACTCTCTTCAATGAGTCGCATAACACGCGGATCGTCCACTCGCATCGCGACACTGAGCGTCAAATCCCGCAACGCATAGCCAGTCAGCCCAAGCTCAGGAAAGACGACCACGGAGGCGCCCTGCTTGCGCGCAGCGTGGATCATTTCAAGGTGCTTTTTTAGATTCTGTTCAAGATCTCCGAGGCGCGGTGTCACTTGCGCCATCCCCACTCGAAGCACGTTTGCAACTTCCTCTCTGGCGATGCAAAAATCGAAAAACGGCGTCCATTCAACGTTTATGGTAGCAGTATAGCATCTTTTTTGCTCCATCGGCGGTTTGTGTGCGTTCACCGCGAAGCGCGCACTGCTCCGTCTTCAAAGCGTATGCGATACGTCGCGACAGACGTGCCCACTGATCATTTGACGGGCGTTTTGGTCCATCGCCGAGTTCGCGCAGTGTGAGCATCGGAAATTCCCTGAGTTGCCACAGCGCCTCCACTTGTGCGTTTGCAAGTGGCCTGATCATGGTGTATGCATCAAGTACATCGTCATAGATGTGTTTTAACGAAACACCGCTGTAACTCATATGTCCAATCATCTGATGCAAATCGTAGAGAGGAGAGTCAAGGCCCGCCAGATCAAAGTCGATCAGCACAGCAATGCCGCCTTCCTCCATGAGGAGATTGTGCGGCGCAAGGTCGCGGTGACAAAGAATGTCCTCCTCCCGATCCCGTTCAAGTTGGCGGGCGAGACCAGACTCTACGAGTGCGCGCAATTGCTGCTCCGCCTGTCTGCGAAGCGCAGTCCACGCCTCATCGGTCATTCCCGGCAAGCCGCGCAATTCCACCTGGTGTGACGCCTGTTTCAAGCGATGAGAGAGCTTTTGCATAAGAGACGGCGTGAGGCGAAGCATGCCAGGGATCCTAATTCGCACACTGTGCAGGCGAGCCACAGCCGCTGCCGCGCTCCGTCGATGTTCCCGTATCGAAAAATCAGACTGGCGACCGCGCAGCCACGGTTCCACGGTGGTCGGGTGTCCGGAGAGCCAAACGAAAGACTCCCCGGACACCGTCTCAAGATAGGGCGGCACAAGACCCGCGCTCGCCAATTGTTTGCGCACACTGGCGAGTGCTTCTAGCCGCGCAAGCGGCACATATCGCTCTGGTGTATAGCGCTTTACAATGAGACGACCGCGATTGGTCAGAATACCTGTGACAGAACGCATCGGGACGACGGCGCGGATGCGCAGATCGTACGCATCCTCAAGACAATGAAGCGCCTCATCCGAAAGCCTTGCTCTCACCTGCTCACCCCTCTCGAGACGTCGACATCGCGTGACCCTAAAGCGGTCAGACGCGCCGCACGTGATCCTGCTACATGCGCGACGAATCTCTGAACCAAGACGAGTCATTCATAAACATGGAACTGCTCTCGCGCATCTTGAATGTTTTTGATACCGGGCCATACATCGTGGGTGGTGTCACGAACGGCGTATTCATCGGATGAATTGGCATGACAGGCCCCTCAAACACTGGGCCTTGCGGCGGCGGATTGGTAGGATCCCAGCAAATCACTTGCTCCCCAATAGGCTCTCGTTCGATCTCCTGTTGCACAATTTCTTCGTGCACATAGAATTTGGCCACACTCGGGGGCGCAGGCTTCATTTTTGGCGTGGGCATCGGCGCGGGCGCCGGTGGTGTCGGATTGACCTGCATTTTTTGAACCTGGACATTGGTGTCGATATGGATCGGCGGCAGTTGAAACGCCGGTTTTGGTGCAGGCGGCACGATCGGCTGCGTCGCCTGCACCTTTGGCATCGTCATCTTTTCTTTCATGCTAAGCAGTGACTGTTTGGAGGTCATCGGATTGACCGTACCACTGACCCCTCCAGGGATGATCAGCGTTTGCCCAGGCATGATCATGTTCGGGTTGGACACGTGCGGATTCGCTGCAATCAGACTGTTGAGCGGGACCCCGACGGCGTTTGCAATTTTCCACATCGTATCGCCAGGTTTTACAACATAGGTCGAGCCGCCAACAGGTGAAACAGGGATATTTGGCGAAACATGGACCACAGGCGTACCGCCGAGGGGATACCCGCCATGCCCGACTGGCGTTTCCGAGACAGGATAACTTGTTCCCGCTGCGCCGTCTGTCACAGGCAGGGTAAGAATCTGGCCAACTTGAATCTGATCTGGGTTGATCACTTGAGGGTTTGCGGCAATCAACGCGTCGAGACTGATTCCGAATCGGTTTGCAATTTTCCACATTGAATCACCGCTTTGAACGGTGTACGTTCTCATGCAATTGGCCTCCTAGGTCCGTAGTCATTTGCACTATATGCGCAGATGGGCAGAATGACAGGAAAATAGGCGCGTATCATCGTGGGACAGCATTTCGCAGGAGTCGACCCGGATCGCATTTACCTCGTGAGGACAACATAAAGAGAACTGTCTTGCCTCTTGGCAGTGTGTGGGGGGAGTTGACACAGCCAAAAGGCGCAACAGTTCTCTATACTTTTATTTGGGTACTACGAGTCATCTTATCGTTTTCGACGAAATCTGTCAAATCACGCCACTTCAATGTGCTATTTCTGAGAAGCCGTTTCATCGGCATCCTCGCGAAAACACGGATAGCTCCCGACGTGGTGAAGAACAAAGCCAGTGAGTGTCGCGATCTCCGCGAGCGCTTGATCTACAACACTTGGTTCATCCTGCAACAACAAATCAAGAAAGAAATGATAACTTCCAAGACCCCGTCGCGACGGCCGTGATTCGAGTTTTGAAAGGTTGATCCCATCCCGCGCCAATACACGCAAGACTTCAAAAAGTGCGCCAGGATGGTCATCCCCTAGCTCGAGCAAAATCGATGTCTTCTTGTACACGGGAGTGCGGCTGATCCCCGCATAAGAAAAGCGCGGCAAAGCGGCGCTCGCCTCCCCGACCGAAGCAAATCCATCTTCTTGAAACTCCGTCGCGCGGCGCGTCAGAAGCGCAAACCGCGTCTCATTGTACGGATGATCCTGCGCATCCTCAACGACGCGCACAAGCGGCAGATCGCGTCCCGCCTCAAAACTCCCGACCGCCGCAAGCGTACGATTGCGCTCTTGCGCGACACTGTGTAAAGCGCCGGCCGTGC
>NZ_LSUQ01000048.1 GCF_001642725.1 Ferroacidibacillus organovorans | reverse complement strand
ATCCATAGCTCCACCAACGCCGAGCACATCCCCGCCGGGAATGGCCCAACTCGCCAAATCGCCATTCTCCGCCACTTGAAGCGCCCCCACGACGGTCGCGTCGAGATGCCCTCCGCGCATGATCGCAAAGGAGAGCGCGCTGTCAAAAAAAGAGGCGTGCGGCAACACGGTGATGGGCAATTTTGTGGCATTCACGAGATCTGGGTCAATCTGCGCCGCGTCTGGCGCCGGTCCGACGCCGAGCACCCCGTTTTCAGAGTGCAGCGTTACCCCCGTCGGCGGTAGATAATCCGCAACATACGCGGGGATGCCAATCCCTAAGTTCACGACACCTGCCGTCAATTCTTGCGCGCAACGCCAGGCAATTCTACGCCTGACGCTCTCGCTTTGACGCAGCGCGTCCGTCACATCAGCGGCCACTCCCACAACCTCACCTCCTTGCAGCTACAACCACTTCATCGATAAAAATAAACGGTGTCACAATTTCATCCGGGGCCAGCTCCCCGACATCAACGAGATGTTCAACCTCCACAATCACGTAGTCTGCCGCCATCGCCATCAGCGGATTGAAATTGCGCGAAGATTTTCGATAGACGAGATTCCCCGCCCGATCTGCTTTATAAGCGTGGATCAACGCAACGTCCGCGCGCAGCGCACGTTCTAAAACATGCTCGCGACCATCAAACATACGAACCTCTTTTCCAATCGCTAATTCCGTTCCCGCCGCAGTCGGCGTATAAAACGCAGCGATTCCAGCACCGCCCAAGCGAATGGCTTCTGCAAACGTGCCCTGTGGAAGCAACTCAATCTCAACCCGGCCTTCACGATACGCCTGCACAACGCTTGGATTCGTCGTAAAGTAAGAGCCGATCGCTTTTTTGATCCGCCCTTCCTGAAAAAGCGCATCCGCTTGCGTCCCCACGGAAATATTGTTGCTGATCACCGTCAGGTCACGCGTTTCCGTCTTTTTACGGACCGTATACACGAGTTGATCGGGCACCCCTGCCAGACCGAATCCACCGACCATGACCCGCATCCCGGTTTTGACATTGCGGGCCGCCTCTTCAAGCGTTGTGAACGAAACGCCTGCCATCGGCACGCCCCCTTTTTACATTGCGGTATCGCGTGCACCGAAATAACGTTCCTCGATTCGCGAATCCTTCGCAAGTGTTGATCCCGCACCCTCCATGACGACGCGCCCCAAATCAAGTACATACGCGTAATCTGCGTGTTGCAACGCGAGTCGAGCATTCTGTTCGACAAGGAGAACCGCGGTTCCTTCTTCTTGAATAAAACCCAGAATGCCAAGTATCTCTTGAACCAGTTTTGGCGCAATGCCAAGGGACGGTTCATCAAGCATCAAGAGCCTGGGACTGGCCATGAGCGAACGCCCGATGGCGAGCATTTGCTGTTCCCCGCCAGAAAGCGTCCCGGCGCGCTGTTTGACACGCTCTTTCAATCTCGGAAAATAGGAGAAAACTTGATCCATCGATCGCTTCGCAGCTTTTCGATCGTCCCGAAGGTATCCACCCATTTGCAAGTTTTCATAGACCGTGAGTTGCGAAAAGATCTGCCTCCCCTCAGGACAGTGTACAACGCCGGCGCGCACAATCTCACGCGTCGATTTTCTCGTCATCCATCGTCCATCCATCTTTATGTCGCCTCCCCAAATCGGGAGGAGTCCCGAGGCCACGCGTAAAAGTGTCGATTTGCCAGCGCCGTTTGCCCCGAGAACGGTCACTAAGGAGCCGCGGGGAACGGTGAGTGACACTTCGTGAAGTGCGCGGCTCGATCCATAGCCGCTGATGACGCGATCAAGTTCAAGCATGTTTACGCCTCCTGCCCAAGATACGCGCGAATAACCCGCTCATCCTGACGAATTTCGACTGGAGTCCCGACTGCAATCAATTCTCCGAAATCAAGAACCGCAATTCGATCAGAGATGCTCATGACAAGGTTCATGTCGTGTTCGATCATGACAACAGTCGTCTTCATCGCTCGTTTGATGTCGCTGATCCAGTGCCCCAATTCCTCTGTCTCCAACTCGTTCAATCCTGCGGCCGGTTCATCAAGCAAAAGGAGACGCGGATCACCCATTAATGCGCGGCCTACATCCACCTTCTTTTGGATGCCATACGGTAGGTTCCCGGCAGTTTGCCTAGAATAGGATGCAATACCCAACGATTCGAGAACACGTTGCACACGCTCACGCGCTTCTCGCTCACGCGACCGTGCCTTGTACCAACCGACCGCTTCGGAAAAAGGATTGGATGGGAGCGCACAGTGATACCCAACGAGCAGGTTATCTTCAACGGTCATCTTCGAGAAGAGCTCCATGTTCTGAAAGCTTCTTCCAATGCCGCATGCTTTGATTCGATCGGGAGCCACGCGTAACAGATTCTCCCCCAAGAAGCGGATGGCGCCTTGTTGCGGTGTGTAGATTCTTGAAAGACAATTCAACATCGTGCTCTTTCCGGCGCCATTCGGTCCAATGATTGCGAAAATCCCTCCCTCATTCACGGTGAGCGAGACGCCTTTTAATGCGACAAGACCTGAGAAGCGTAGTGTCACTTCATCAAATTCAAGGAACATCTGGGGATTCTACCTCCCTCGTCACTCTGGCACTCCCCCTCGAAGAGTGGCGAGGTTTTCGCGCGTGAGGCGGTACGCGAAGTGAAACCAGCCCCTTAGGAAATAGCAAGACAGCCAAAACCATGACCGCGCCTACCAAAATGATAGAGTATTGCCCAAAACTGCTAGAGAGCTGATTGATGGTGTTGATCACGATCGCGCCAAGAATGGAGCCGGGAATCGAAGCGAGTCCGCCGACCACAATCATCGCCAGAAAGAGAAACGAATCTTGAACAGTAAAATCGTTTGGCGATACGAAATTGATGTAGTGTGCGTAGAGTGATCCTGCGATACCAGTAAACCCTGCACTGATGGAAAATACGAGCGCTTTGTTGTACCCCACGCGTACGCCGGAGGATTGCGCAGCGATTTCACTGTCGCGAATCGCTTGAAACGCGCGACCCGTTCGACTTTTCAGCAGATTTTTTATGACGATGATCTGAACGACAAGACAAGCGAGAATGAGGAAGTAATACGCTTGGTCACTTCCCAGGACATAGGATCCAAGTGCAGGTCGCAAAGGCATGAGCCCACTCGATCCATTCGTAAGGCCGGACCATTTTAATGCGAGTTCTGGAACAGCAAAACTAAACCCCATTGTCGCAACGGCGAGAAAATTACCCGAGAGTCGCACCGCCGGTAGTCCGATGAGAAAACCAAGGATTCCAGTCACCACCGCGCTCAAAGGTAACGCAATCCAAAACGACCAGTTGAGATTCAGCGTCAAAAGGGATGACACATACTCCCCCACCATGAGGAATGCGGCGTGACCGAGCGAAACCTGGCCACTGAAACCAGTCAAAAGATTGAGTGCGACTGCAACAATGCAAAAGATCACGCTCATGTCTAGAATGTATGACATTTGTGATCCGAGCGGCATGACGACAAACGGCGCGGCAAGCGCAGCGAGTGCCACGACAAGTAGCCGAGCCATGCGTAAATTGCGTTCGCTTGTCATACCTTTTTCACCTCACGCGTTCCAAACAATCCTTGTGGTCGAACATAGAGGATTCCGATGATCAACAAAAACACAAAGGTTGATTTGAGGTCTGTAGAAATATAGAATCCAAACACGCTCTCCATCACCCCTAAAACGAGCCCGCCGAGTACGGCTCCCGGCAAGGATGAGAATCCGCCAAGCACTGCGGCGGCAAAAGCCTTCACCGCAACGGAATCCATGAATGACGGAGATAAAAAGAGTATCGGCGCGATCAGCAGACCCGCGATGGCGCCAAGCGCGGTACTAACCGCCCACGTCGCGCCGTAAATACGCGTGAGGGAAACCCCCATGAGGCGAGCCGCCTGCTGATTCTGCGACACAGCTCGCATGGCGAGTCCCGTTTTCGTATAGCGGAACATGGCGTAAAACACTAACATCAAGAGCAGGGTTACGATCATGATGAAGAGTTGATACCACGTTACAACGGCTGAACCGATGTGTACCGTATTCGTGGAAACTGCCGCCGGCATCGTAAACGGTACATTTCCCCACAGGACTCCCGCAACGCCGCGGAAGACAAGATAGAGTCCAAGCGTCAAAATGATCTGACTCAATACCTCAGCACGCTTTAACCTTGAGAGAAAAACAATGTAGACAAAAAACCCAAAAACGAGCGCAAAGACGAGGGAGGCGAGGGCCGCCAGCCAATAAGGGAACCCCCATCGTGTAAGCATTTGAAACGCGACAAACGTTGAGAGCATGGCCATTTGACCCTGCGCGAAATTCACGATGTTTGATGTCTTAAAAATGAGCACAAGGCCTATCGCTGAAAGCGCATACAAACTCCCCACGGCGAGCCCACTCAAAATGGTTTGCCAAAGCAATTCACGCCCTCCTCCCTCATCTTCCAGTTACATATGTTACATAAAATGTCAGTTGAGTGAGCTGCCAACTTGATGATAAAAAATGAGCCCTGACTTTGGCACGAGTTGCTGTGTCTTACCGTTGGCTTGCAGCATATACATCGCGTCAATACCAAAGTGGTTCGCTGGCGTATACGTGACAGGCGATGAGGTATCTGCGCCCATCCAGTTCTTGATGCTGTTCATCTGTTTAATAAAGTTCGTCGTGGTGAGTGTGTTTCCGCACATGGCGAGTCCGTGCGCGACAACCTGCGCATCAACCCATCCGCTGAGCGCGAGCAGCGTGGGTGGGGTGTTCGGGTACGTTTTTTTGAACCACGCGCGGAAGGTGGCTGTTTTTTGTGAATTGAGTAAGGGCAACCAGCCGTCTGTATACGCACCGTTGAATGCTTTTCCGGCCAGTTTAAACATAATCGGATCCCCCGAAACGTAGGTCACATACTGTTGGGGGTGAAACCCGAGTTGCATCATGCCAATCTCAAACATGGCAGTCGGTTCTGGCACGCCAATCTCAAATACGGCTTGGGGATGCGCGCGTTTCATGTTGAGTGCATACGTAGAAAAATCCGTGTCGGTCGCATTGTACGCCACTTTCGCGACAACCTTTACGTGATAACGCGCCGCTTCTTGAATGATCGCGTTAAGACCTTCTTTCCCAAAATCATCATTCTGATAAAAGACGCCAATGGTTTTGATGTGATTGTGCATAATCGCCCAGCGCGTCATCACATGTCCTTCAAGGGTGTATGTCGGCTCAAGCCCAAATCGCAGTGGAACAACCGGGACCGTGAGCGCACTCGATCCTGTCGCCACAGAAGTCACTGGAATGTTTGCGCGCAGTAGAAACGGGTCGGAAGCCTGATTCGTGGCGGTGCCAAGCGTCCCCACAGCCGCAAAGATGCCGTCTGACACGAGTGCGCGCGCATTGGCCACAGCCTTGTCAGGCTGATACTGATCATCGAGCATGATGAGTTTAATTTTCCGATGATGGATTCCACCTGTTGCGTTGACATAATTAAAATAGGCATTCTCCCCTTCTGCAATGGCGCCGTATGCGGCAATCGGCCCTGTCAGCGGTCCTGATGTGCCGAGGACAATTTGTGTTTGACTTGCGCCTTGACTGTATGAAGCACGTTTCATCGAGTGATGAGCGGCGTGTGGCTTTGTTGTCGTCGTCGCAAATGCAGCAGATCCCCCCACGCTCCACACGGCCATCGCTAGACCTGTCAATGCAGTCACCGATCTTTTCAACGTTTTCTTCACGAGTTGACCCCCCCATTTTTCTTTAAATTCGACGCGCTCATTTGTGGCGTTATACGCTAACACTCGGATATTCTGCAAGCATCACCTCCTATCCCATAACTTTAAATTTTCCATATCTTCTGACATATTTAGTCGAAATGCGATCTTGGTTCTGATCCACATCCCATTCTCTCAGCCAAGATCACCTCACCGCTCGCCTATCCTCGATCTCGAAATAACGGCGCAGTCGATTATTTTTCCCGCAGACGGTGTGGTGCGAGAACGCCATGTTACCGTCTATCTGCGAGTTCGAGGCGCGCGATCGAATCGCGATGAACCTCGTCCGGACCGTCCGCCAGTCGTAAAGTTCGAATGTTGGCAAAATGTGCCGCGAGCGGATAATCCTCACTCACGCCGGCCGCCCCAAACAACTGAATCGCGCGATCAAGAACGCGCTGCGCCACATTGGGGGCGACCACCTTGATCATCGCGATTTCTTTGCGGGCCGTTTTGTTCCCATACTCATCCATCATGTACGCCGCCTTGAGTGTCAGCAGGCGTGCCTGTTCAATCTCCATGCGCGAGTCAGCAATCCACGTTCGAACAACCCCCTGCTCAGCGAGCGTTTTACCAAACGCAACCCGCTCTTTTGAGCGCTTGACCATTAAGCTTAACGCGCGTTCCGCGACACCGATCGATCGCATGCAGTGGTGGATGCGCCCTGGTCCAAGGCGCCCCTGTGCGATCTCAAAGCCACGCCCCTCACCGAGTAGCATGTTCTCCGCCGGTACATACACGTTTTCATAGGACACTTCCGCGTGTCCGTGTGGCGCGTGATCATAGCCAAAAACCGAGAGTGTGCGCTCAATCGTCACACCCGGCGTAGCCATCGGAACGAGAATCATGGACTGCTGCAAGTGGCGCGGTGCGTCACGATCCGTCTTGCCCATGAAAATTGCAATCTTGCAGCGCGGATCACCCGCGCCTGACGACCACCACTTGCGACCGTTAATGCGATAGCCATCTCCGTCACGCTCAATCGATGACTCCACATTCGTCGCGTCAGAAGATGCGACATGCGGCTCCGTCATACCAAAACACGAACGAATATCTCCTGCGAGAAGCGGGCGCAGCCATGTGTCTTGTTGGTCTTTTGTCCCGTAGCGCAAAAGAACTTCCATGTTCCCTGTATCTGGCGCCGAACAATTAAACACTTCTGGCGCAATCATCGACTTGCCCATGATCTCACAAAGCGGCGCATATTCGAGGTTGGAGAGTCCCGCACCAAATTCCTCATCTGGTAAAAAGAGATTCCACAACCCCGCCGCCTTCGCTTGGTTCTTCATTTCTTCCATAATAGGAGGAATGCTAAACCGTATACTCGCCGCTTTTAATTGAGCCTCATACACAGATTCATTAGGATAGACAACCTCATTCATGAACGAAGTCAGTTCTGCCTGCATGCGCTTCACCTTATCCGTGAAAGAAAAATTCACGCTCTCACCCTCCCATCTTTTGATTACGCGAGCGTGACGATCGGCAACATGACATGCGACGGGTACGCTTCGGTGTGGTAAACCGTGTTGCGCGCGACCTTCATCTCCGCCGTCGTTCCGTTGTTTGCACCTGTGTTCAAATTGCGATCCCAGTGCGGAAAACTGCTGCTCGTCACATGGACACGAATGCGATGCCCCTTTTGAAACACCATAGCAGTTGACCAGAGATCGACGTCAACCTCATAGATTTCACCTGGCGTCATGAGCGACGGCGCGACACTTGACGCGCGATAGCGCATACGCCTAATGCCATCCACAATGTTGATCGACGTCCCATCCGGGTGGACATCACACACACGCACGACAAAATCGGTGTCAACCGCGTCACTGCTCACATAGAGTTTTGCGATAATCGGGCCGATTACCGTGAGATCCTCTTCAAGGACGTCACTCGTATAGAGCAGTACATCCGGGCGTTTTTCTATCTCGCGCTGATCATGTGGTCCCACACCGTATACAGGGTGAGTGAGGAGATTGCCCCCGCGCGACAAGACAGGATCGGCCGGATCGTAATCATACGCGTCTGACACTTCTCGATTCGGAGAATCAAGAGAGAGCCACCCGCGGGCAGACTTCTGCTCCGCGTCAGCCGCCCTCCCTTCACGCAAATAGAAGGGAGTAAGATGCGTATCAGGCAGCGGCCACGCTTCAGCCGAAATCCAGCGATTGACACCCATGACAAACAGGGTGACAGGCGGTTCATCTGCGAGTCCAAACGCGTTACTCTTTTTAAGGGTGAGATCAAACCATTTGCGATGAAAGACCGTCAAATCTTCCTTTAAGTCTCTCACCATTGCGGATGCCGCCATTCCGAAGTCTACATCGCCGACAAAGCCAGAATAATTGGTGTGTGACCACGGTCCCATGAGCAATCGGGTGTGACGGCCGCGACCTTTCATTTCAAGATAATTGTCAATCGTCGGCTGCGCAAACACATCGTACCAACCTCCGACGTGAAAACTCGGAATCTCGATCGCGTCATAGTGGGGACGAATGGACGTCGCCTCCCATGTCGCGTCATAGTTCGGGTGTTCAAACACTTCATAAAAGAGATCTCCGAGTAGATCGAGCTCTCTAAAAATTGAGAAGCGGCTGAGAGGGAGCTCAAACAGACCTTTTGAAGGCAACTGATCATAGAATGAGACAAGTTTCGCAACCATCATTGGAAGATTCGGATCTGTGCGTTTCTTGCGCATCAATTCGGGTAGCGCAATCGCACTTGTGTACCAACTCGCGAGTTTCCCCCACTCAAGCGCGCCGCCGCGCACCGCCGAACCATACCAAGCGTCGTTATACGTCATCACGGGCAGAATCGCTTTGAGCGATGGTGGTCTCATCGCGGCGGCCTGCCACTGCGTATACCCGAAATACGATGTGCCAAACATCCCGACTTGTCCGTCGGATCCGGGAAGGCTGGCTGCCCACTCCACCGTGTCATAGCCATCTTCAAATTCCTGCGCATAGCTTTCAAAATCGCCCTCTGACGCAAAACGTCCGCGCACATCCTGAATGACGACGATATAGCCAGCCTCTGCCATGACCGTTGGATCCAAAAGCGCCGTACTGAGCGCCGTATCTTTTCCGTAGGGATGACGTGTAAGCAAAACCGGATACGGCCCACCCACTTCTGGCCGATACAAGTTTGCGCTAAGCCTCACGCCATCGCGCATCGGGATCGTAACATTCCGTTCAAAAATGACGCGCATGGTCCGCCCCCCTCGCAAATCTTCAATCATCAGCTCCTGGAAACCAATCTAGAGCGACCCGGACTGATACTGCTCACGCAGTGTCTTTTTCGAGAATTTACCCACACTCGTTTTTGGAATCTCTGAGACAAAAATCACTTCATCTGGAATCCACCACTTTGCCACGCGTCCCTCAAAATACTGGAGAATGTCTTCTTTTGAAACACGGTCAACCGCCTCAGGCCGCAAAACTACGCACACAATGGGTCGCTCCTGCCAACGCTCGTGAGGAACGGCAATCACCGCCGCCTCTAAAACCTCGGGATGCCCCATGACGACATTCTCCAGATCCACAGAAGAAATCCACTCTCCGCCGCTTTTAATCAAATCGCGCGTGCGATCCACAACCTGCAGGTACCCTTCGCTATCCATCGTCGCGATATCCCCTGTGCGAAACCAACCATTCAAGAACGCCTCGCGCGATTTTTCCGGATCTTTGTAATACGAGCGAAGCACCCACGGACCGCGTAGCAAGAGTTCACCCATCGATTTTCCGTCGTAAGGTACAGGATTTCCATCCGGATCGACCAAACGCATTTCAAGTCCCGGCACGATGTGACCTGTTTTTGCGCGAATGCGATAGCGCTCGGCACCTTGCAGATTTTGGTGTTTTTTCTTCGGATAGCTGATAAACGTGATAGGAGAAGTTTCTGTCTGGCCATATCCCTGATACATCGGAATACCGAGTTCTTTCTCATAAGCCTCGACGAGCGACTGCGGCAAAGCAGAGCCGCCCGAGAGCAGGCAGCGAACACTGCTCACATCATACGCGCCAGGATTCGACTTGAGATGTTGGAGAATGCCCATCCACACAGTTGGAACGCCCGCGCTATAGGTAACGCGCTCGTGATCGATCAGTTCACAAAAATCTTTCGCAGTCGGCCTGCTACCGGGATAAACTTGTTTCGCGCCAATCCATGTATCGGCAAACGGCCTACCCCACGCATTGACGTGAAACATTGGCACGATCGGCATCGAGACATCGCTCTCGCGCACGCCGAGTTCGCCTACGAGCGCCATCATGCAGTGAAGAAAGAGTCCGCGATGGGAATACTCGACTCCTTTGGGCATTCCAGTTGTGGCTGATGTGTAACCGAGCAAAGCGGTTGTCCACTCATCAAAGTCTGGAAACGCATACTCTGTCATCTCACCGCGAATGAGTTCTTCATAAAGCGTCGCATTTTTCAGCGTAGTCGCAGGCATTTCCTGCGCATCCGTCATGATAATGAACCGTTCTACGAGCGGAAGTTTGTCGGCGATACTCTCCATAAGGGGAAGCAAATCTTCGTCAATAAAAATGATTCTGTCTTCTGCGTGATTGATGATATAGACCAACTGCTCTGCAAAAAGTCTGATGTTAATCGTGTGCAGCACGCGCTGACTGCAAGGAACCGCAAAATAGAGTTCAAGATGTCGGTGGTTGTTCCACGCAAACGATCCAATGTGCTCGTTTGGCTCTATGCCTAGTCGGTCAAGTGCGTGCGCCAGCTGGCACACACGCTCATACATCTCGCGCACTGTGTAGCGCATCACGCCGCGAAAATCGCGCGATACGATCTCTTGATCCGCCGCGACCAACCGGCCACGTTCGAGCATGGAGCGAATCAACAAAGGGTAATCCATCACGACGTCGTCCTCCTTTACCTCAACTGTTTTAGACGTACGCGCGCGTGTTGAGGTTTAGATCGTCACACCGCGTTCTCGAAACAAACGGTCTGCAATGATATTCTTCTGAATCTCGGAAGTACCCTCGTAAATACGTGTAATACGCGCATCACGATAAAATCGCTCAATCGGATAATCCGCGATAAAGCCGATTCCTCCGTGAATTTGCACCGCGTAATCCGCGACGCGATGATACACCTCAGACGCGTATAATTTTACCATTGCCGCCTCTTTGACCGCCTGTTCGCCTTGATCAATCATCCACGCGACGCGATAGAGAAAAGCCCGCAGCGTTTCGATCTCCAGAGCCATCTCCGCAACATAGTGCTGAATGATCTGCTGAGATGCGAGCGGCTTTCCAAATTGGGAGCGCTCTGCCGCATGCTTTAGCGAACGATCAAGAAGATACTCCGAAGATCCGAGACAGCGCGCGGCAAGTCCGACACGCCCATTCGCGAGAATTTTGAGTGCGTTAACATACCCCATCCCTTCTATTCCAAGCACGTTTTCAATAGGCACTTCCATGTCCTCAAAATACAGTTGTGCCGTGTGCGAACCGTGGAGCCCCATCTTTTTTTCGATCGCTCCAACGTGAAACCCCGGAGTTTCGCGCTCTACCAGAAATGAAGTGATACCGCGCGAACCCGCTTCCGGATCGGTCACTGCCATGACAGTAAAAACAGTCGCCAGTGGCGCATTCGTGCAATAAATCTTTTGGCCATTGACGACAAAGCGATCGCCCACGCGCTTTGCAACCGTTTTCAAATTCGCCGCATTTGACCCGGCCTCAGGCTCCGTCAGAGCGAATGCGCCGATCCACTCACCGCGCGCCATGCGTGGTAAATAACGTTCCTTTTGTTCCTCATTACCAAGCTCTACAATGCCCACCGAACCAATTCCGTTGTGTGCGCCAAGAATTGTCGTATAACCGTTACTTGTTTTGCCGAGTTCCTCAAAGATTGCACTTTTTCCTACCATATCGAGACCAAGTCCACCATAACGCTCTGGGATGCTTAACCCAAAGAGACCGATTCGCCTCGACGCGTCAAGGATTGCGTCAGGCACTCGATCTTCTTCTTCAATCTTCATGGCATACGGCTCGACTTCGTTCGCGATAAAAGACTGAACCATTTTTTTCATCTCGAGTAGATCATCATGAAACGAAAAATTCACAGTCCCACACTCCCTCTTGCATCCCATGCAAAAGCGGCCACGCGCAACGCGAACCGAGCGTACCTTATGCAGCCCAAGTCGCAAATTCACCATCCAAATTGCTGCAGTTTCATATTTGAAATCAAATTTCCAAAACTACCTACAGTCTAAAAAATTTGACTATATCCGTCAACTACTCAATGCGCGAGTGAACCGCCGTCCACCGCAAGAATCTGCCCCGTTGTAAAATCGGAAGCAGAAGACGCAAAATAAAGCGCGGCGCCCTGTAGATCGCGATCACTGCCGACTCGGCGCAGTGGCGTTTGCGCGATGATGCGATCATACCCGTTCGCCAGCACGTCTTTTGTCATCTTGGTCGGGAAAAATCCCGGCGCGATCGCGTTGACATAGATGCCGTGAGCAGCCCACTTTACGGCGAGATCCATCGTCAGTGTCACGATTCCACCCTTGCTCGCGTTGTATCCGACCGCGTCAAGCGCATCCGCGTCGGAGCCGCGCAAACCGGCCACTGAAGCGATATTGATGATTTTTCCACCGCCTTGCTGCACCATGTGCCGCGCGACTGCCTGAGACATTAAAAACGTCCCCGTCAAATTCGTTTGAATCACTTTTTGCCACGCGTCATACGGCATCTCAAGCGCAGGCGCTCCCCACGACGCGCCACTGTTATTGACAAGGATATCGATGTGACCAAACGCATCAACGGTGCGCTCTACCAGATCTTGCACCGACTCTTGAGATGTGACGTCAAGCTGGTACGCGCGCACATCTCCCCCAAGCGCAGCAAGTTCATCCCGTACTTTCTCACACTGCTCGATGCGCCGCGAAGCGAGCACGACGCTTGCCCCCGCCTCCACAAACGCCTGCGCGATCTGTTGACCGAGCCCGCGGCCGCCGCCCGTCACAACCGCAACCTTTCCATCGAGGCGAAACAAGTCAAGAACGTTCACACACCTTCCCCCATTCTTCAATTATTTCGCGACATGTGATCAGGCGCGCCGATCAATCACTGCAACGGTGCAACGCGACACACAGATAAGTTTCTCCTGCTCATCGACAATGCGAATGTCCCAAACCATCGTTGTGCGCCCTTTGTGCAGCGGCGTTCCAATCGCAGTTACGACTCCATCCGCTTTGCTGCGGATGTGATTCGCGTTGATTTCAAGGCCTACCGCAACTTTCTGCTCTGTGTCAATCAGATTCGCCGTCCCTAGACTTGCCACCGTCTCCGCGAGCGCAACAGAGGCCCCGCCGTGCAGAATTCCAAACGGCTGACGCGTTGGCGCTGCGACGGGCATCGTCGCAACAACGCGATCGGGCGTCAACTCTGTAACGCGAATACCAAGCGTCGCAATCAAGGTGTCTTTATACTCGTGCTCTGATCCTCCTGATGACATGAAAGAACCACCTGTCTTTTCACTCATTCGTGGAGCGCTGCTCCCTGTCTCTTAAGATAGCACAGGACCACAAATAAAAAAGGTGTGTCACCTATTCGGAATTCAATAAATCTATTGACCAAAACATGCCAAATCGCTATGATTAAACTGAATCCAGCAAAAAACAGAACGTCGTTTTGGATTCTCGGAAAAGAACCGCCCTTCATACCCTACCGACAGTTAGAAAGGAACGTGATGACCATTCGCTTTTCAACACGCAGTCGTCGCATTGCCACTGCACTGACACTCAGCGCCTCTCTTTCAATGGTTGGAATGAGTGCTCTTCCGGCGGCCGCCGTCAAAACGCCGAATCAGCTCGTGATCGGCACGCTCTATGCCTCATCAGGCAGTTTCGCCACATCATCGATCTCATCGTACGATGGCTTAAAGTTCTGGGCGGCAACCGTCGATCGCCAAGGCGGCGTTTATGTGAAAGCGCTTCACAAAAAAGTGAAGATCGTCATCAAGGCTTACAACGATCAGAGTTCCGCGACAACAGCCGCCACCCTGTACAACCAGTTGATCACGATGGATAAGGTAAACGTCCTCGTGTCTGATTTTGGATCGGTGCTTACGTCTGTTGCTGTTCCAATCGCGCAAGAACATCACCAACTCCTGTTTGATGTAACTGGAACAGGCGCAAGCTTTTTCACAAAATCAAACCCGTATCTCGTGCTCACCTCACTGCCGACGTCCGCGATCTGGCCAAATTCGCTCGCAGACTATCTTGTGAAACAAAAAACCAAGCGCGTCGCGGTGCTGTACGACACGAACGATTTCGATCAGTCCCAGTACAACACGTTAGTCAGTCGCTTGAAGGCAGCGCACATCACACCGGTCTACACAGGCGGTGTGCCGACGTCGACGACAAACTACGCAATTATTGATCACGCGATTGCGGCGAGCAACCCGCAAGCGGTCGTCGAGTTCGGCTATCCGAACAACGATATTGCTTTCCTTCAAAGCTTGAATGCAAACGGGGTGCATTTCCCAAAAGTGTTCACCATCTTCCCAGGTCAACAACTGCAGTTGATGCAACAAAACGTCGGTGTCAGCGGCCTGGCCAATACCTTGACCTATCCAACGCCACCCCTGCTCCAGTACAACCGCGTCAATTTTGGCATGCCGCTTAGCGCATTTGAAAAGCAGTTTCCAAGTGTCGAACACCACCCTGTCGATTTCTTGACTGTCGCCGGGTACAACGCTGGGCTGATCATCCAGAAGACGCTTGAAACATCACCCACACTGACCCAACTGGGGATGCGCCACGCAGTCAATTCCTTTTCCGGAACGTTGAACACAATCGACGGACAATTCAAGATTGACAGCACAGGTGCGCAGATTGGCGAGCGCCTGCCTGTCGGGCAACTTATCAAGCGCGGAAACGGGCTTGCCGTCAAGTTCCTGCAACACTGACAACAAACCTACAAGCAGCCCCTTGCGCACTCAGGCTTTTTTTGCGCGATGGCGCAGGGGCCTGCTTTTTTACCCCGCTTCCTACTGGCGAACACGTTTTAGAAAGAAAGAGGGAGAACACCCTTGGTTGCCTACACGATTCTCTCCGGACTCCTCTTTGGACTGTATTTCAGCTTGATGGCGATTGGTCTCAATCTCATTTTTGGCGTCATGCGCATGGTCAATCTCGCACACGGTGATTTCATCATGCTTGGCGCCTTTGCCGCATTTTTTGCGTATACCTTGTGGAATATGAATCCACTTGTCACAATGTTGGTCGTCTTTTTTCTCTTCATCATACTCGGCGGCGCGCTCTACTATCTTGTCGTCCCTCGCCTTCTTCGCGCGCATGATCCTGAGATGCTCTCGCTCATCCTGTTCTTTGGATTATCTCAGATCATTCAAGCGCTCGCGGTCATCGCGTTCGGCAACAATCAACGGTCGATCGATTACACCGCGCTCGGTTCAGGCACTGTCTATCTCTTTGGCCAAGGGTTTGAAGAATCATGGGTTGTCGTGGCGTCCGTCAGTCTGCTTGCAATCATCTTGGTCTCCATCTATCTCTATGTCACAAAGCTTGGCGTGGCAACGCGCGCTGTCATGAGCCACCGCGAAGAGGCAGCAAGCGCCGGCATCTCTGTCCATCGCGTCTCAGCGTATGCGATGGGTATCGGACTCGCTCTCGCTGCAATCGCCGGCGTATTCAGCCCCTTTATGATCGGGAGCATCGATCCCACCATGGGCACCGATTTGACGACGACATCGTTTGCCATTATTATCATCGGCTCACTCGGCAACCCGATTGGAACGATCGTCGGCGGCATGATCTATGGCCTGTCCCTTATGTATATGGAGAGCTATCAACCTTCCTGGTCGAGCCTTGTACCTTATCTCCTGCTCTTTATCATCCTTCTTCTAAAACCGAGTGGGCTTCTTGGCAGGAGGATGCGCAATGCGTAACAAACTCAAAGCAGGATCTGTTCTCCTCGTCACCCTCCTACTCTTTGCCGTTGGCACACACATTTACAGCAATGAAAACATGTGGTTTCAAGGGATGGTTTATCTCGCGCTCGCGCAAGGGATCAATATTCTCTATGGTTTCACCGGATATCTGCCGTTTGGCTATGTCGGATTCTTTGGCACTGGCGCGTACGCCGCGTCCCTTTATATGACCGACTTTCACACTCAACCAATCGTCGCAATTCTAGGCGGCGGCGCCACTGCCTTGATTGTCGGTTTGCTCCTCTCTCCACTTTTGCGCCTGTCAGGCGCCTATTTCTCAATCGGCAGCTTGGCCGCGTCGCAGATGATTTATTACACCGTCTCAAACCCCGCGCTCCAAGCGGTGACAAACGGTCCGTACGGCATGAATCTCGAAGCGTTTTACAACCCAACCGCAAGCTACGCCGTGATGCTCGTCATCCTCGCATTAACCCTATTTACGACCGCTTACTTGCGCTATTCACGAACGGGCCTCGCGCTTCGCGCGACGCGCGAGGATGCAGTCAGCGCGGCAATGGCTGGAATTCCTGTCGTGCGCATGCGCATTATGGCGTGGCTCCTGAGCGCACTGATCGCAGGACTCGTCGGAGGCACTTTCGCTTGGCATATTTCCGTGTTCTACCCGAATACCGTATTTGACTTGAATGTGAGCATCTTTGCGATTGTCTTTACCCTGTTTGGCGGTGGCGCGAGCCTGCTCGGACCGATCATCGGCATGTTTGTGTTGTACGGTCTTTATAACTGGATCGGAATCTCTGCGCCGCAGTACTTCCAGTTGATCTATGGCGTGCTCATCGTCATGCTTGTCCTCTTTTTGCCAAACGGTATCATGTCGCTGTTTCGAAAGAAGGGTTATGATGTCCCCTGACTATGTTTTGAGCGTCGTCGATGTGACAAAAACGTTTGGCAGCTTCACCGCACTGCAAGGGATGAGTTTTCACGTAAAAAAAGGAGAAATTCTCGGTCTGGTGGGACCGAATGGATCTGGAAAAACAACGTGTATGAATGTCATCTCTGGATCGTATCGCGCAGATCGCGGATCACTTCACTTCATGGGAAAAAACATTCAGCGCACACCTGCATCCAAGCTCTCCCATATGGGAATGAACCGCACCTTCCAGATTCCCCGGCCGTTCAAAGGATTAACGGTGCGCGAAAACTTGCAAATTGCAGCGACGTTCGTCCGCCGCGAGGCCATGGGACTTGAGGAGATTGCAAGCTTCATCGGACTTGAAGATTCCCTTGATAAAGAATCAGGCATGCTGAACAGCACACAGCAAAAATTGCTTGATCTCGGCCGTGCGCTCGCGACAGGCCCTACACTTCTTTTAGTTGATGAGTTAGGTGCCGGGATGAATCCACATGAGCTTGATATCACGATAGAGCGACTTCAGCGATTGGCAAAACAGGGGATCTCCATGATCGTCGTCGAACACCTGATGAGCTTTGTGCGACAACTCACGGAGCGCGTCATCGTGATGAATGCGGGCAAAGAAATTTTTGAAGGTACGCTTGACGATGCAGTTAGGAACGAAGAAGTTGTGCGCGTTTATTTAGGAGGTGGAACGCCGTGAGCCAGGCGCTGAGCACGTGCGGTCTCTCCAGTGGCTATGGCCCATTGCAGATTCTGTGGGACATTGACTTTGTGGCAAAGAGCGCAGAAACCTTAGTCTTGCTCGGGTCAAACGGCGCCGGAAAGACTACATTTCTAAAGACGCTCGTCGGGTTGATACGCCCACTGAGCGGCGAGATCACGTGTCTTGAAAAGCGCGTCGAGACGTGGAGCGCAGATCGTCGCATACGCATGGGAATTTCATACATGTCAGAGCTTGGCGTCGTGCCGTCGCTCAGCATCGCAGAAAATCTGGCACTTGGGGGTTACTTCCAACCGAATGCCGCGCGCAAGACACAGTTAAATGCAATGTATGATCGCTTTCCCGATCTCGCAGCGCGAAAACGCACACTCGCAGGCAGTTTGAGTGGCGGACAGCGTAAGATGCTCGGTATCGCAAAGGCCTTGATGAGCAAGCCTGCGATTCTGCTTCTCGACGAACCGTCGGCGGGATTGTCTCCGCTGTATGTAACGCAGATGATCGAATTGTTGCGCGGCCTGAAAGAAGAATCGGTCACGATGATCATCGCTGAACAAAACACAAAATTCCTTGAACTGGCTGATCGCGTTTCTGTGATGGAAAACGGCAGACTGTCCTTTCAAGGCAACGTGGAAGACCTTACGCAAGACGACACATTGCGGCATGCGTATTTTGGCATTCATTAAAAGAGCATACCCATGTTTTAGAGAATCGACACGTATTGTGCGAGAGGTGACAACATTCACCTCTCGCTTTTTGTCGTCTAGCGATTTACGATAGAGTCATAGCAAGTTAAAACGTTTGTTTTAGGAGGTCAGGTGCCTGATGAAAACACGAAAACTCGTACGCTTTGTGGGAGCCGCGACACTCCTTGTCATGACGACACTCAGTTCAACGCTTCAAACGGATGCCCAAAGTTTTGCGATGAAATCCATGGTGATTCGTTTAAACGGCGTTACAATCAGTCACCCTTACAGCTTTGTTTCAGGTGGAACAACCTATATGCCGATCTGGTATGTCATGCAATTGGCGAAAAAACAGCGAATGACGAGCACGTGGAGTGGCCAAGTTTGGAATTTGATGACAGGAACGTCTCAGTCTCAGGCCATCTCGCCCTTTTATCC
This sequence comes from Ferroacidibacillus organovorans, assembly GCF_001642725.1. Classification (GTDB taxonomy): domain Bacteria; phylum Bacillota; class Bacilli; order Alicyclobacillales; family SLC66; genus Ferroacidibacillus; species Ferroacidibacillus organovorans. Next base: position 541 of record NZ_LSUQ01000048.1, on the reverse strand, counting down.
GATCAGGCCCGGGAACATGCAAATTGATCTTAACGGTACATCTTTCCTTAATAACGTTCCAAAAATTATCTATCGCGATCCGTCAACCCGCACCTTGACGACGTACATCCCGATCTATTACGTCATGAAACTCTTTCGCAATGAACTTTCCCTAAACAATACCTGGGATGGGCAAACATGGTCCGTGTCGTCAAACCCTCACACAACGCCTGCCACAAGTTCTCCGCCTGCTGTCTCCATCGCGACGAGTGGAACCACACGTGCGACGACGTCCGGAACCATCGGGGTAGGCGCATCTCTCGGTTCGTCTAGCAGTGCGACAACTGTGGCTTCACAGCCTTTCTCACCGCCGACACTCGACGGAAATCCTGTCGTTTCAACGAGCAATGCGTTTCCCTCGCTTGAAGGTCAAACGATCCCTCACGTCACGCTGCAAAACGGCGCGACGAACGACCAGGCCTACTGGTCGCGCGCGAGTCGCGACTTTTATCTCTCCGCGCAGACCAGCAATCCAGTTAATAACGCTGCCCAATCGCTGCCG